>NZ_JBSAXC010000001.1:0-1030613 GCF_053427725.1 Burkholderia sp. PU8-34 | reverse complement strand
ACGCTGCCGATGCGGCGGGGCGGGCCATGCTCATCTAGCCGCCTCCTTCTCCTCCTCGATCTGGATCTTTACCCGATTGCCCCCGCATCGCGCGGTAGCGAATCGAGGAACACGTAGAGCGCCGCAATCTTCGCGTCGCGAACGATGATCACATCCAGGCCCGTATAGTCGGGTTTCTCGCCTCGCGGGCCAGAACCCCAGGCAAGACGACCGGCATTGTGAAGCGCTTGAGGTTCGCCGTGCGGCACATACGCGAAATGCGGATGCGTTGCACGAAGATCGCCGGCGAATTTGTCTAGTGCGTCGTGCCCGACGAATGTCCCGGCGGGCGAATAGAGCACACAGTCATCGGTATAGAGCGCCTCGATGGCCGCACGACGGCGAGTTGCGTCGCCTTCGCCGAAGACCTCTTGAAGATTGCGATAAAGCAGCTCGTGGATACGGTCATTCATGACACTTCTCCTTGGTAATTGACTCCGGAACGACTCAGGTTGCGTCGTGCAGATAACTGAAAAACGGCGGCTTGCATCGCATTACTGAGCGAGCGCCAGCGTCTTTGCGACGGCGGCGGCAACAGCGGGGCGCGCAGAAATGTCGTCATGCCAACGGGCAACGAACGGAAACTTGTCGAGGGTCACGCCAATTGCCTGATGGCGCCACATTCCCCCGAAGTGAGCGATGTCCGCGATGCTGTACGCATCACCCGCAACGTACGGATGTCGCTCGAGGCCGCGATTCAGGACGGCCAGCGACCGGTCAACCTCCGACAGCGCGCGCGCTTTTGCTTCG
This sequence comes from Burkholderia sp. PU8-34, assembly GCF_053427725.1. Taxonomy (NCBI): domain Bacteria; kingdom Pseudomonadati; phylum Pseudomonadota; class Betaproteobacteria; order Burkholderiales; family Burkholderiaceae; genus Burkholderia; species Burkholderia sp. PU8-34. The sequence continues at coordinate 1,029,824 of NZ_JBSAXC010000001.1, read as the reverse complement.
GGTTGTGGCGACGACTGGATCGTCGCCAGGAAAGCCTGAAGCAACGCCGGGCCAAGGCTGGACGCCTGGAAGAACAGTTGCTCGAACACCTTTGCGCGTTGGAGGCCGTCCTTCGGAAGAAGTAGGCCAGACTTCTCTGCGAGATAGACCAGGATCGCGGCGGACTCGCTGAGCACCACGTCGCCGTTCCCGCTAACCGGGCGGTCGACGAGAACCGGGACTTTCGCGTTGGGATTCATCGCCTTGAAGGCGTCGGTCTTCTGCTCGCCCTGGCGCAGATCGACTCTAACGAGCCGATAGTCGAGCTTCATTTCTTCCAGGGCGATGGGCACCTTGACGCTGTTGGACGTGGCGAATGCGTGAACTTCGAGCGTGCCGCCGGTGACGACAGCCATCTTTTCTTCCGGTTTGCGTTCCATGATTTGACTCCGATGAGATGAGACAAATCTAAGGTGCCGTGCTAATTTTCGAAATGGAAATGAATGCAAACCATCGTTGCAGGATTGTCTATGTCGAAGCTGCCGGATTTTGAAGGACTCGCGATGTTCGCGAAGGTTGCCGAGGAGGGTTCGTTCGCTGCGGCGGCAACGGCAATGGGCGTCTCGGTTGCCACGGTCTCCCGCGCCGTGACCCGTCTTGAAGAGCGCTTGGGCGGGCGGCTCTTCAACCGCACCTCGCGACGCCTTGCACTCACGGACTACGGCCATATGCTCGCCGAGCGAGCGGCGAAGATCTACGTCGACGCCGAGGAGGCCGAGGATTTCGCGCGGGAGACGTCAAGCCGGCCGCGTGGCCTGGTCAAGCTCGCTGCGCCACTTTCCTTCGGCGCTCGCTGGGTTGCGCCGCTGCTGCCCGAGTTCTTCCGGACCTATCCGGATATCTCGGTGGATCTCCATCTCGCGGATATCCAGGCCGATCTGATCGGGGAAGGGTTCGATGCCGCCCTCCGTATTGCGATTCTGGAGGATTCGTCCCTAGTCGCCCGTCTCATTGCCCCCGTACGCCGATTTGTCGTGGCGTCCCCCGACTATCTGGCTCGTCATGGCCGTCCGCATCATCCGCATGATCTCGGCGCGCACCAGTGCCTGACCTACGTCAACAGGAGCAAGCGCGACGTATGGCGCTTTACGCACGAAAGCGGTGAAGAGTGCGCGGTCACACCGACCGGGGCGTTGCGAGGAACGAGCTTGGAAGTGTTGCTGCCGACGGTCCTCGCAGGACTTGCGATCACCGAGCTTCCTGAATTTGCTGCGACGGAGTACTTTCCGGACAACCGGCTTGAACCGATTCTCACCGATTGGCGCTTGCCCGAAGGCGGCCTTTATTTCGTCACGCCGAGTGCCCGTGCTCGACCGGCAAAGGTGAGCGCGCTGGCCGATTTTTTCGTTGCCAAGCTGACCCGCGCGGAATGGCGCGCGGAGACGGTCACGGGCTGGAATCCGCAAAGCCATCGCAGCACGTGATGTGACGACGGCCGCCCGGGGTAAAGTTTGAAATTGTGCGAAGGCGCACGGCGCGTATGGCGTCGCGGACATGCGCTTGCGGCTCATGAAGTCGGCATCCGCGCGCTTCGCCGGCGATCGAACGCCAATCGCACCCGACCGCACCCGACCGCACCCGACCGCACCCGACCGCACCCGACCGCACCCGACCGCACCCGACCGCACCCGACCGCACCCGACCGCACCCGACCGCACCCGACCGCACCCCGATCGCACCCCGATCGCACCCCGATCGCACCCCGATCGCACCCCGACCGCACCCCGATCGCACCCCGATCGCACCCCGACCGCACCCCGATCGCACCCCGATCGCACCCGACCGCACCCCGATCGCACCCCGATCGCGCCCCAATCGCCAACGCACAGCACACATGCGTTTACGCGCATAAATCACGTGTGACATCGAGTGTCGGCCAAGCGAGGATTCAGGGCTTCAGGTTAATATTGGCCATTCGTGCCGATCGCTCGCAACTGTCAACGTCGCGGGCGGCGCCCGGCGTCTTCCGCATTCCGCCCATCGTCCTGCCAATGACTGCCACTTCCACCCAAGGAGGTCGGACGACCGACCTCTTGCCGTATCTCGTTGCCGCGACATTTTTCATGGAGTATCTCGATACGACCGTGATTGCGACCGCGCTGCCGCAGATGGCGCAATCCTTCGGCGTCGGGCCGAATGCGTTGAGTCTCGGGATGACCGCCTACATGCTCGCGCTCGCGGTGTTCATCCCGATCAGCGGCTGGATTGCCGACCGATACGGTTCTCGCACGGTATTCGGTAGCGCCATCGTCATCTTTACAGGCGCATCGGTGTTGTGCGGCCTGTCCAACGGCGTCGCGTCGTTCACGGCCGCGCGTCTTCTGCAGGGCATCGGCGGGGCGATGATGGTGCCGGTCGGACGGATGATCGTCGTGCGCAGCACCGAGAAAGCGCGCCTGATGCGCGCGATCGCAACCATTACGTGGCCGGGAATCGTCGCGCCGGTCGTTGGGCCGCCGATCGGCGGATTCATCACGACCTACGCGTCGTGGCGATGGATCTTCCTGCTGAACGTGCCGTTCGGCATCGCCGCGTTCGTATGCACCTGGCTGATCGTCAGGAATACGCGCGCCGACGAGCAGCGACCGCTCGACTGGGTCGGTTTCGTGCTGGCCGGCGCCGCGCTGACGTGTCTGCTGATCGGAACCGAGACGGCCGGGCAGCAGGACGCCCATTTCTTGCGTGCGGCGGTGCTCGTCGGCGCGAGCGTGCTGTTCGGCATCGCTACGTGGTTGCACGCGCGGCGATGCGAACATCCGCTGCTCGATTTCACGACGCTCAAGGTGCCGACGTTTTCCGTCACCGTGATGACGGGGTCCGTCACGCGGATCGCGATCAACGCCGTGCCGTATCTGCTGCCGCTGTTGTTCCAGATCGGTTTCGGCCTGTCGCCGTTCCAGTCCGGCCTGCTGTTGCTGGCGAGCGCGCTCGGCAATCTCGGCATGAAAGCGGGAACGTCGTGGATCCTCGACCGGTTCGGCTTTCGTCGCGTCGCGCTCGTCGACGTGACGATCGTCGGCGTGTTCACGATCGCATGCGGCTGGCTTACTGCGTCGACGCCGCTCGCGATCACGCTGCTCGTCGTATTTGTCTACGGACTGACGCGCTCGATGCAGTTCACCACGCTCGCGACGCTCGCCTATGCGGACATCCCCGCGCAGCAGACCAGCGCCGCGAGCACGTTATGGAGTGCCGCGCAGCAAATGACGATCGGCATGGGGATCGCGTTCGGCGCGCTCGCGCTGCGGGTCGCGGCGAACTTGCGTGGCGATACGACGGGCGTGCACTACCTGCTCGAGGATTTTCGCTGGGCATTCTTCGTGGCCGGCGCGCTTGCGTTGCTGACCTTGCCCGGCTACGCGCGTCTCGCAGCGGACGCGGGGGACCGGTTGAGGGCAAGCGTCGCGAGAGGGTAACGGGGGCGCCCGCGTGACGCACGGACGTCGTGATCTCCAGGCGGATCATCCGCGTATGGCGGATCAATCGTCGCGAGGCATGATGTCCGTGACTGTCATTGCTCGCCAGTCGCTGGCCATTGTGTCTTCATTCGGAATGCAGAGTGAACACATCACGTCACATTGCTTGCCGGATACGGCCGTTGACGGCACGGCCAACGATGCCACTTGAGGCGCGATCACTGTGCATCGTGGAAGATGATGCCGACCGTATGACGCTGCCCCGACCGGATACGGCTCACGCCGTGACGCAGATTGACGCGATAGACGCCGCGTGTGCCCTGCACGGGCCGGCCGTGGACGGCGAAAATCACCGCATCACCCTGAGTCAGCGGAACCACCTCCGCCCGCGACTGCATGCGCGGCCGCTGCTCGGTCAGCACGAATTCGCCTCCCGTGAAATCGCGCCCCGGCGCCGACAGCAGGATCGCAACCTGGAGCGGAAACATGTGCTCGCCGTACAGGTCCTGATGCAGGCAGTTGTAGTCGTCCGGCCCGTATTGCAGGATCAGCGGTGTCGGACGGCTCTGCCCCGCCGCGTGGCATCGCGCGAGAAAGTCGACGTGATCGGCCGGGTAGCGGACGTCGATGCCGAGCGCCGCGTTCCAGCGATTCGCAATCGGCGCCAGGTGCGGATAGAGCGTCGAGCGCAACGTATCGATCGTCGCCGGTAGCGGATACGCGAAGTATTTGTATTCGCCGCGGCCGAAGCCGTGGCGTGCCATCACGACCCGCGAGCGGTACAGCGTGTCGTGAGGGTAGAGCGACGCCAGCGCATCGCAAGCGGACGCCGGCAGCAATTCCGGAACGCGTGCGCATCCTTGACGATCCAGTTCCGCAGCGATTGCCTGCCAGTTCTGGGAGTCGATGCGCGGGACGATGTCGCAGGCGTCGATGTTCACGCGTGTTCTCCTGTCATCATCCAGGTTGCTGCGGATCCCTGAATTTGTCGGCCGGACGCGTGGCCGAAGTGAACCGAGCGCACCGCTGTCGACGGCAAGCAGAACGCAGCGCGTATCGAAAGAGCAAGTTCCGACGGCATGACACACATGACTGTTTTCAAGGGAGTGATCGATGAATCCAGTCTAGCGGCGTCGTTCTGCGAATGCGCTCCGCATCTTGCGGTCAAATTTGCTTGAATGCGAAGCGAAGGCGTTGCAGGCCGCACAGGTCGACACCCATGCCCGCGCCGTTCAACGCGCGTGTACAGAGGCCCGAGGCTGACGTGCCGGCCGGCACATCGGGCGCGGGCGTCTCGGCGACGCGAGCGCGCACGCATGCCTGCCGCGACGCAGTCGCAGCAGGCAGTCGTTATCTGAAATCTGAATGGGCCGGGCGGTGTGCGAACGCCGCCCGTCGTCGGACGTGCCGGGCAGGCGGGTATGCGCCGCCTGCCCGTCGCTCAGGAATGACGCAGCAGGATTACGCAGTACGTGCGCGTGCGCCGCGCGGCAGCGCTTCGCGCGGCGAGCCTGCATCGTCGGTGCCGACCCGTCGCGCGATCAGCCACACGCACACCGATGACAGGATCGCGGCGCTCGTGTACTGGAGCGCGAGCGGCCACCACTGCGGCGCGGTGTTTTGCGCGATCACGGTCGCGACGAGCGGCGTGAGGCCGCCGGCGAGCGCGCCGCACACCTGGTACGCGATCGAGATTGCCGTATAGCGGACGCGTGCGATGAAGATCCCGCTGACGAAGCCCGCGACGACCGAGTAGTAGCCCGATTCCGCGAGCGTCGCGAGGCCGACGCCGACCGTGATCGACAGCGGCGTGCCCGCATGCACGAGCGGCAGCATCACGAACGGCACGATCGCGGCCCACGCGCCGGTGATCAGCAGCACGCGCGTCGTGCCGAAGCGCTGCGCGAGGAACGCGGCCGCGAGCTGCACGACGAACTGCAGCACCGCGACGATCGTCATGCATTGCAGCACCATCGAGCGGTCGAGCGACAGGAACTGGGTCGCGTAGCTGATCATGAAGATGTTGCTGAAGTACACGCCGGCGATCCCGTACACGTTCGCGCCGATCGCGAGCAGCAGCAGCGGCCAGTATTTGAGCGCTTCGCGTACGGGGTTCTGCGCGGTGTCGCCGCGCTTCCTGACTTCCTCGAACTCGGGCGATTCGGACACGCTCGCGCGGATCACGAAGCCGACCGCCAGCAGCACAGAGCTCGCGAGGAACGGCAGGCGCCAGCCCCAGCTCATCAGGTCGTCCTTCGACAGCGTGCTGATCGCGCCGAACGCGAGCATCGACAGGATCAGGCCGCTTGCGCTGCCGAGCTGCGCGAACGACGCGAAGAACGTGCGCTTGCCTTCCGGCGCGTGCTCGCCGGCGAGCAGCACCGCGCCGCCCCATTCGCCGCCGACCGCAATGCCTTGCAGCACGCGCATCAGCACAAGCAGGATCGGCGCGATCACGCCGGCTTGCGCGTGAGTCGGCAGCAGGCCGATCGCGACCGTCGAGACCGCCATCAGCATCAGCGTCGCGAGCAGCGAGCGCTTGCGGCCGAACCTGTCACCGAGATAGCCGAACATCACGCCGCCGAGCGGCCGCGCGAAGAAGCCGACCGCGAACGAGCCGAACGACGCGAGCAGGCTGATGAAACGGTTCTCGCCGGGGAAGAACAGCGGTCCAAACACGATTGCCGCGGCGGTCGCGTAGCTGTAGAAGTCGTACCACTCGATCGTGGTGCCGACGAACGACGCGAGCGCCGCACGCTTCGGTTGCTTGACGGAAGTCCCCATCGGTTATTGGCTCCTCTTGAATCCTCTGGTTGGAATAGGTCGTGTCGGGATCAGTCGCGGTACGCGACGCCCGGCAACACGCACAGCAGCTCGTATGCGAGGTTCGCGCCGAGCAGCGCGGTGGTGCCGAACGGGTCATACGGCGGCGCCACTTCGACGAGGTCGCAGCCGACGATGTTCAGGCCCTTCGCGCCGCGGATGATCTCGAGCGCCTGCGGCACCGTAAGGCCCGCGATTTCCGGCGTGCCGGTGCCCGGCGCATAGGCGGGATCGATGCCGTCGATGTCGAAGCTGATGTAGACGGGGGTATCGCCGATCCGTTCGCGCACTTCCTGCATCAGCGGCGCGAGGGACTTGTTCCAGCATTCCTCGGCCTGGACGACGCGGAAGCCCTGCTCGCGGCACCAGTCGAAGTCCTCGGCCGCGTAGCCGGTGCCACGCAGGCCGATCTGCGTGACCTTGTCGCCGTGCAGCAGGCCTTCCTCGACCGCGCGGCGGAACGGCGTGCCGTGCGCGATCTTCTCGCCCATCATCGTATCGTTCACGTCGGCGTGAGCATCGACGTGGATCAATGCAACCTTGCCGTGCTTGCGGTGGATCGCGCGCAGGATCGGCAGCGCGATCGTGTGGTCGCCGCCGAGCGTGATCGGCTTGCAGTCGTGCTCCAGGATTGCGTCGTAGGCAGCCTCGATGCGCGCGATCGAATCATGCAGGTTGTACGGATTGATCGCGACGTCGCCGATATCTGCGATCTGCAGCGAATCGAACGGCGCGGCGCGCGTCGCCATGTTGTATGGGCGCAGCAGCACGGATTCCGTGCGGATCTGGCGCGGGCCGAAGCGGGCGCCGGTGCGGTTGGACGTGCCGAGATCGAACGGCACGCCGACGAAGCACGCGTCGAGGCCTTCGGCCGTCGGCACGTGCGGCAGGCGCATCATCGTCGCGATGCCGCCGCAGCGCGGCATTTCATTGCCGCCGAGCGGCTGGAAATGGATGTGGTCGTTCATGGGGCGTCTCTTCCAATGTAGGGTTGCCGTATCATTCGACGCGGCCTGGCGCACAGTTTTACGCGTTCCGGCCGGAAAGAAGAATGCGAAGATATCGACGTAAACATCGATTCTCATCGATGTATGGAAGGGGAATAGCGTGCTGGGGAATCTGTCGACCCTCGATCTGAGGCTGATCCGCGTGTTTCTGGCGGTCACGGACGCCGGCGGCGTATCGGCCGCGCAGGCGATGCTGAACGTCGGGCAGTCGACGATCAGCGCGCAGCTGTCGTCGCTCGAGACGCGTCTCGGCTACCGGCTCTGCGAGCGGGGCCGCAGCGGTTTCCGGCTGACGCCGAAGGGCGAGCGCTTCCATGCGATGAGTCGCAAGCTGCTGAGCGCGCTCGATGAATTCGGGATGGCCGCGCGGCATATGGACCGGCAACTGGTCGGCACGCTGAACATCGGCCTGATCGGCCATACGCCGATCAGCCAGAACGCGCGGATCGCCGAGGCGATCGCCGCGTTCCGTACTCGCGACGAGGCCGTGCGCTTCTCGATCTCGGTGCGGGCGCCCGGCGATCTCGAAGAAAAGCTGTTGAGCGACGAGATCCAGATCGCGGTCGGCTACTTCTGGCACCGGGTGCCCGCACTGCATTACACGCCGCTTTTCATTGAGCGCCAGGTCGCGTACTGCGGCCGCGGCCATCCGCTGTTCGCGCGCGCCGGTGCGCTGACGCCGGCCGACGTCGCCGGGTTCGAATGGGCATGGCGTTCATACCCGCTGCCGGAAGCGCAGATGTCGACAACGCCCGACCGCGTGACCGCAACCGCCGACAACATGGAGGCTGTCGCGCTGCTGATCCTGTCCGGCCACCATCTCGGCTACCTGCCGCAGCACTTCGCGGCGCCGTACGTCGCGCAGGGGATGCTCGCGCCGCTGAACCCGGAGCGGCTGCGTTACGACGTGACGTTCCACATGGTCGTTGCGCGCAACGGGCGCGGAAATCCGCTTGTGGTGGCCTTTCTCGAGGATCTCGAGCGCGCGCATCAATCGCCCGACGTCGCGTAAGGTCGGCAGCGCCAGCAATGTGAACGAGCGTTACGCGGGGGCGGTTCGCGGCCCGCATCGATGTGTGCCGAAGTGATGGGCCGAACGGTGTCGCGCGTTCGTCTCCTGCCTGCGCACCGGCATCACGGCACCGGCAACCCGGCGTCATGCTTGACTTCGCGCAGCGACAGTGCGGATTCGATCGACGTCACGCCCGGCAGCATCCGCAGCGATTCGCGCAGGAACGTGCCGTAGTCGTCGAGGTCATGCGCGACCACCTGCAGCAGGTAGTCGGCCGTGCCCGACACGTTGTGGCACGAGAGGATCCGCTCGATCCCGAGCACGTCCCGCTCGAATCGGTCCGCGACCTTGCGGTCGTGCGTCGCGAAGCGCACGAGCACGAACGCGACGACGCCGAAGCCGAGCGCCTTGCGCGACAGCTGCGCGCGGTAGCGCTCGATGTAGCCGTCGCTTTCGAGGCGCTTCAGGCGCCGCGCGCACGGCGTCTCGGACAGGCCGACGGTGTCGGCGAGACGCGCGATCGGCATTCGGCCGTCGCGCTGCACCGCAGCGAGAATCGCGCGGTCGGTTTTGTCGAGATCGGTCATGTTGGCGGAATCCCTATATGAGTCCCGTCATTGTGGTGGATTCCCCTATCGTTCGCCAGGCGGCGGCCAAAAATGGCCAATAATCCCTCGTTCATTGGCGGCACCATATCGTCATCGACGGATGGGGGCAGAACATGATTTCCACGCATTTGCTGTTGATTTACCTCGCCGCGCTGGCGGCAATTTATGCGGTGCCCGGGCCGGACATGGCGCTCGTGCTGCAGACCAGCATCGGCCGCGGCGTACGGCCCGGCATCGCCGCGGCGGCCGGCCTGTCGCTGTCGCGCTCCGCGCACGTGACGCTGTCCGCGTGCGGCGTCGCGGCGCTGATCCGCGGCGCGCCGTGGCTCTACGAAGTGATCCGCTACGGCGGCGCGCTGTATCTCGCGTACGTCGCGATCCAGGTGTTCCGCTCGCCGGTGTTCGCGCTCGGCGACGGCGCGGCCGATACGGCCGGCGAGTTGCGGCAGGCGTTCGTGAAGGGCCTGCTGACGAACCTGCTGAACCCGAAGGCGCTGCTGTTCTGCTCGGTGCTGCTGCCGCAGTTCGTGCGGCCGGAGGCCGGGCCGGTCGTCTGGCAGATGTTCGAACTGGGCGCGATGCTGGTCGCGGCCGGCGTGTGCTTCGACCTCGCGTGCGTGTTCGGCGCGTCGCGGATCGCCGCGTGGATGCGCGCGCACCCGCTCGCACAGACCGTGCAGCGCTGGACGTTCTCCGCGGCGCTGATCGGCTTCGCGTTGCGCCTGTCGATGGACTGAGCAGCGCGGCGCGCGGTGACCAGCGGCACGCGCCCGCACCGCGCCGCCACGGGCGAACCGCCTGTTCGCCGATGCGCTTGCCGGCCGCCGGCCCGCAACCGCAATTTGTCCGACTTGTCCTAAACTTCCTGTACCTCGCCGCGCTGCGAATCCGTCTGACTGAACGGAACCGGCCGCCGCCGGTCATGTCCGATTTTCTGGCTGTTCCGTGCAACGCGGTACCAAGGAGGGTCTGAACATGGCAAGGCATCTTCACGCCGACCGCGAACCCCGAATCGTCGCCGAGTCTCAGCGTCTCGGCCCGTGCGATCCGGCCGAACGCATTCACGTCACGATCATGTTGCGGCGGCAGGAAGAAGGGGATCTCGATTCGTTGCTTCACCAGCTGGCGACCGGCGATCCGAACGCGCGGCCGCTGTCGCGCGACGCGTTCGCGAAGCGCTTCTCCGCCAATCCCGACGATATCCGCAAGACCGAGGAATTCGCGCGCCGTCATCAACTGACGGTCGATCGCGTCGATCCGGTCGAAAGCGTCGTCGTGCTGTCCGGCACGATCAAGCAGTTCGAAACCGCGTTCGGCGTCACGCTCGAACGCTTCGAGCATCGCTCGATCGGCCAGTATCGCGGCCGGTCCGGTGCGATCACGCTGCCCGATGAACTCGGCGATGCGGTCACTGCCGTGCTCGGCCTCGACAGCCGTCCGCAGGCGCGGCCGCATTTCCGGCTGCGACCGCCGTTCAGGCCGGCGCGCGGCGGCGCGGCGGCCGTCACGTTTACCCCGCCGCAGCTCGCGTCGCTGTACGGCTTTCCGGCCGGCGACGGCGCCGGGCAATGCATTGCGATCATCGAACTCGGCGGCGGCTACAGCGCAGCCGATATCGCGCAGTATTTCCGCGGGCTCGGCATCACGACGCCGCCGAAGCTCGTCGACGTGAACGTCGGCACGGGCCGCAATGCGCCGACCGGCGACCCGAGCGGCCCGGACGGCGAAGTTGCGCTCGACATCGAGATTGCCGGCGCGATCGCGCCCGCGGCGACGATCGCCGTGTACTTCGCGCCGAACAGCGACGCGGGCTTCATCCAGGCCGTCAACGCGGCGGTCAACGACACGACGAACCGTCCTTCCGTGATCTCGATCAGCTGGGGCGGCCCCGAGGCGATCTGGCAGGCGCAGTCCGCGCAGGCGTTCAACCGCGTGCTGCAGGCGGCGGCCGCGCAGGGCATCACGGTGTGCGCGGCGTCGGGCGACAGCGGCTCGGGCGACGGCCTGCAGGACGGCGCGCAGCATGTCGATTTCCCCGCGTCGAGCCCGTACGTGCTCGGCTGCGGCGGCACGCAGCTCGATGCGCTGCCGGGCCAGGGCATCCGCAACGAGGTTGTATGGAACGATGACGCGTCCGGAGGCGGCGCGGGCGGCGGCGGCGTCAGCACGATGTTCGATCTGCCCGCATGGCAGCAGGGGCTCACGGCAAAGCTCGCCGACGGCAGCACCGCGCCGCTCGCGAAGCGCGGCGTGCCGGACGTCGCGGGAGACGCGGCGCCGCAGACCGGCTACGAAGTCGCGATCGCGGGCACGCCGACGGTGATGGGCGGCACGAGCGCGGTGGCGCCGCTGTGGGCGGCGCTGATCGCGCGGATCAACGCGGCGGCGAGTGCGGTGGCAGGTTCGCCCGCAAGTTCCGCCTCAAGTTCGGCTGCGAGTTCGGCTGCGGGTTCGGTCGCGAGTCCGGCGGCCGGCGTGTCCGTCGGCTGGATCAATCCGGTGCTGTACAGGAATCCGGGCGCGCTGCGCGACATCACCGAAGGCACGAACGGCGCGTATGCGGCGGCGCCGGGCTGGGATGCGTGCACGGGCCTCGGCAGCCCGAACGGTGCGCAACTGGCCGCGATCCTGACACGCAAGCCGTCGAGCTGACGGCGACCGTCTTCACGCAGCACGCTTGTTGCGGGTTTCCCGCATTCCTCTCACCTCCAGGAGCAGCACGATGGGCATCGATTCCGCATCCAGTGGCGGCGTGTATCCGCTGCATCACGGCGACCACAATTCGCACGGCGTGCCGCCGACCGTCACTCCGGTCGCGCTGAGCCACGGCCGCGACCAGCCGTTCTTCGATCCGGTCGCGTACGGCAACGGGCCGGACGACTCGGTGACCGACACGACCGAGGCGGCCGCAGTCACGCATCACGCGGTGACGATCGGCGGACGGCGCATCGCGTACACGGCGACGGCCGGGCATCTCGTGACGGTCGATCCGAGCAGTTCGCAGCCGGCCGCGAAGATCTTCTATGTCGCGTTCACCGAAGACGGGCAGAAGGAGGAGGCGCGGCCCGTGACGTTTTTCTATAACGGCGGGCCCGGTTCGTCGTCGGTGTTCGTGCTGCTCGGCTCGTTCGCGCCGCGCCGCATCACGACGTCGATGCCGGGCTTCACGCCGCCCGCGCCGTACCAGATGGAAGACAACCCCGACAGCCTGCTCGACCGCAGCGACCTCGTGTTCATCAACCCGGTCGGCACCGGCTATTCGGCGGCGGTCGCGCCGAACAAGAACCGCGATTTCTGGGGTGTCGACCAGGACGCGAATTCGCTGAAGCAGTTCATCAAGCGCTACCTGACGAAGAACAACCGCTGGAATTCACCGAAATACCTGTTCGGCGAGTCGTACGGCACCGCGCGCAGCTGCGTGCTCGCGTACAAGCTGCACGAGGACGGCATCGACCTGAACGGCATCACGCTGCAGTCGTCGATCCTCGACTACCGGCAGGCCGGCAATCCGGTCGGCGCGCTGCCGACCGCCGCGGCCGACGCGTGGTACCACAAGCGGCTCGGCGTGTCGCCGGCGCCGACCGATCTCGGCGCGTTCGTCGAGGAAGTCGCGCAGTTCGCGCGCACCGACTACCTGGACGCGCTGCGCAAGTTCCCGCAGACCGACGCGGCGGTCGTGCAGAAGCTGTCCGAATACACGGGCATCGACACGACGACGCTGCTGTCGTGGAGCCTCGACATCGCGGGTTACGACGCGCGCGGCAATTCGCTGTTCCTGACGACGCTGCTGCATGCGCAGGGGCTGTCGCTCGGCTCGTACGACGGCCGCGTGACGGGGATCGGCACGGGCATCGCAGGCAAGGTCGATCCGAATTCGGGCGGCAACGATCCGACGATGACGGCCGTGTCGGGCGTCTATACGGCGATGTGGAACAGCTACCTGAACGAGCAGCTGAAGTTCACGTCGAATTCGGCGTTCACGGACCTGAACGACCAGGCGTTCCAGAACTGGGACTTCAGCCACATCGACCCGACCGGCGCGCAGCAGGGCGTCGACGCGAAGGGGAACGTGATCCTCTACACGGCGGGCGACCTCGCCGCGGTGATGGCACTGAACGTCGACCTGAAGGTGCTGTCGGCGAACGGCTTCTATGACTTCGTCACGCCGTTCTACCAGACCGTGATCGACCTGCAGCAGATGCCGCTCGAGGACCAGAAGGTGCGGCAGAACCTGTCGGCGCGCTTCTATCCGTCGGGGCACATGGTGTATCTCGACGGCGGCTCGCGCACCGCGCTCAAGCACGACCTCGCGGCGATGTACGACACGACGGTCGCCGATACGGGCGCGCGGATGCGGATCCGCGCGCTGCAGGCGAAGCAGGGGGCGCCGGTGTCGGGCGGGCACGCCTGACGCGTCAGGGCGAGGCGCCGGTGTGTGATTCCGGCGAGGCGGTGATGCGCATTCGGCCGTGGCTGCGTGCGGTGGTGCGCGCCGGCAGTGGTACGCCGGCGCGCTGCAGTTGATGGCGGCGGCCGACGGCAGGCGGGCGATCCGTCATGCCGTGGGCGGTCGCCGCATGCCGCGAAATGCGCGCGGGCGCGCGTCAGCCGCGCTGCTCGGGCCAGTCGAACGGCGTGTAAGGCAGCGCGCGCTTGTGCCGCGAGCCGTGATGGAAGCGCAGCACCGTTTCGTACACGTGGTCGCTGACGGGCTTGCCCTCGAGGAAGTCGTCGATCTCGTCGTAGGTGACGCCGTATGCGTGCTCGTCGGGGCGCAGCGGACGCAGCTCCTCGAGATCGGCCGTCGGCACCTTCATCACGATCGTCTCCTCGCCGCCCAGCGCGCGGGCCACAGCGCGCACGCGGCGCTTGTTCAGGCCCGCGAGCGGCAGCACGTCCGCGCCGCCGTCGCCGAATTTCGTGAAGAACCCCATCAGCGATTCGGCCGCGTGATCGGTGCCGATCACGATCCCGCGCCGCGCGCCCGCGACCGCGTACTGCGCGATCATGCGCTCGCGCGCCTTGATGTTGCCGTGCACGAAGTCCTGCTGGGCCGGGGTGTCGAACGCGTGGCCGGACGCGGCCAGCGCGCCGAGCATCGCGTCGGCGGCCGGCTTCACGTTGACCGTCAGTTCCTCGTCGGCGCGCACGAACGCGAGCGCGCGCTGCGCATCGGCTTCGTCGTTCTGCATGCCGTTCGGCAAGCGCATTGCGATGAAGCGCGCGTCATAGCCTTCCGCGCGCAGGCGTTCGACCGCGAGCTGCGCGAGCCGGCCGGCCGTCGACGAATCAACGCCGCCGCTGATCCCTAGCACGTAGGTCTGCAGTCCGGTCGAGCGCAGGTAATTGGCTAGGAATTCGACGCGGCGCGCAATCTCGGCATCGGCGTCGAAGTGCGGGGCGACGTTCAGTTCGGCAATGATTGCGCGTTGGCGGCTGGCGTAATCGGCGGCTGTCATGGGGGAGTTCCGGGTCGAAATGCGAGGCGCTCATCATAAGCGCATTCGCGGCGCCATGCCGTGCCGGGGGGCGTGATGTGGGGGGCGGTGCGTTGCATGGGCGATACGGCGGATCGGGGATCGGGGATCGGGGATCGGGGATCGGGGATCGGGGATCGGGGATCGGCGGACCGGCGGACCGGCGGATCGGCAGACCGGCAGACCGCAGACCAGCCGACTCGCCTATCGCCGCGCGAGCACGACGCCCGCCAGTGCGACCGCGAACCCGGCGAGCTGCACGACCGCGAGCGTTTCGCCGAACAGCATGTAACCCTGCAGCGCGGCGAGCGGCGGCGCGAGGAACAGCAGCGACGTCGCACGCGCGGCATTGCCGCGTCGAAGCATCCACATCAGCATCGTGACCGCGCCGCCGGACAGGAACACGACGCCCCATACGAGCGATACCCACAGTGCCGGTGCGCCGATCCAGCGCGTCTCGTGCAGCAGCGCCGCGAACACGGCCGCGACGATCGCGGCACCGAAGTTCTGCACGGCGACGGCCGTGCGCAGGTCGTTCTGCGCGAGGCCGCCTTTCTGATAGAGCGAGCCGGCGGTGATCGACCCGACCGCCAGCACCGACACCGCGACGACGAGCCATGCCGGCGCGGCGCCGGGCAACGGCGCGACGCCGCCCATCACCTTCGGCGCGAGCACGAGCGCGACGCCGGCGAGGCCGAGCGCCATCCCGAGCCAGCCGCGCGCGGACAGCCGCTCGTTGAACAGCGGCGCCGCGAGCACCGCGGTCGCGAGCGGCTGCAGCGCGCCGAGCAGCGCCATCACGCCGGCATTCAGTCCCTGCGCGACTGCCCAGTAGCTCGCGCCGAGATACACGCCCTGCAACAGCGCACCCGCAATCAGGTGGCGCGGCCATTCGCGGCGCGCGGGCCACGGTGCGCGCGCGGCGAGCGCGACCGCGCCGAACAGCACGGCGGTGCCCGCGAAGCGCGCGAGCAGGAACAGGTTCGGATCCGCGTAGGGCTTGATTGCCCGCGCAACGATGAAGCCGGTGGACCAAAGCGCGACGAAGGCTGCCGCGACTATCGAGTTGAGCATGCGAAGCGGGCCGGGACACGGCCGGACGGAATCACGAAGTCCGGCAGTATCCGGCGCCGCGGCGCCGGCGTCTTGTCGAATCCTGCAATCGCCCGCGCGGCACGAAGCGGGCGGATCGGGCGGATTGAGCGGATTGGCGGAATCAGTCGATGGAGAAAGTGTCGAGCGGCTGGTTCGCGCTCGTTTCGTTCGCGAAGCGCGCGGCGAGCTGCTGATGGAGGCGGCGGGCCTCGTCGAGCGTGAGGTCGATCCAGTAGGGATCGCCGGCGGCGTCGTTGAGTCGTTCGGGCGGAAACTGGATTTCGAGCACTATGCCTTTGCGATACATCGCGCAAGCCCCCTGGTTGGTCTGTCGTTCGGTGAAGCGCAAAGTGTAGCAATCCGCACCGCTGCGATTCGCGCGCTTTCGGCAATTCAGAATTTCGCTGCCCGTTGCCCGTTGCCCGTTGCCCGTTGCCCGTTGCCCGCTGCCCATTGCCCATCGCCCATTGCCCATCGCCCATCGCCCATCGCCCATTGCCCATTGGCCGATTTCCGACTTCCGATTGTTGTTTGCCGTTCATCGAGCGCCCGACACCCGACCGTCAAACGTCGGTCAAATCGGCGTAATACAATGTCACGCTCCCCATTTACTTGTCGCCTCGGGCGTGTAGCGAGATGCTGGCGGAACAACGTCATCAATTCATTCTGTCGGAACTCGGACGATCGGGCGCGCTGTCGGTCGCGGAACTGGTGCGCTCGCTCGACGTGTCGCGCGAGACGGTGCGGCGCGACCTGAACGCGCTCGCCGCGCGCGGCCTGCTCGTGATGACGCATGGCGGCGCGCTGGCCGCGGACCGCCGCGAGCCGAGCCTGTCCGAGCGCGAGGCCGCGAATGCCGACGCGAAGCGCACGATCGGGCGGCGCGCGGCCGAGTTCGTGCCCGACGGCGCATCGGTGCTGATCGATTCCGGCAGCACGCCGCATGCGGTGGCGCTCGCGCTTGCCGACAAGCACCGTCTCGCGGTCTACACGAACGACTGGCGCACCGCGTTCGTGCTCGCGCGCCGCAACGGCAATCGCGTGACGCTGCTCGGCGGCGAACTGTCCGACGACGAGGACGCGACGTTCGGCCTCGACACGATCCAGCAGCTCGCGCAATACCACGTCGATTTCGCCTTCGTCGGCGCGGGCGGCATCACGGCCGACGGCGAGTTCACCGACTACTCACGGCTCGCGGCTGAAGTGCGCAGCCGGATGATCGCCACGGCTGCGATGGCGATCGTCGTCGCCGATCATTCGAAATTCGGCCGCGTGACGCCGGTGCGGATCAACGGCACCGACGCGGCGCGCTGTCTCGTGACCGAACGCGCGCCGGACAAGGCCGTGCGGCGCGCCTTGACCGCGCGCGGCATCGAGCTGATCGTGTGCGGCTGACGCACACGCGACACACAAGCTTCTTCGAACCGTCATCCTGCGTGAAAAACCGCCGAGGACACTGATCCATTCGACCTTGACCGGCCGTTGAGCCAGGGAGAATGCCGATGTCTGTCAGCGTGCGCAGCTATCTTTCCCCGACCTTGGTATTGCTGGCCTTCGACTGGCCCGGCGCGCAGGCGCGAACCGACTTCCTCGGTTTCGCGATCAAACGCACGCCCGGGTTCTGGCCGGCGGACAGCAAGACGCGCGCGCCCTACAGCTGGCTGCCGAACCGCCTGACGTTCGACGGCCCGGCCGCCGACACGCAGGGCGACGCGCCGACCGACCAGGCGCCGATCCAGAAATTCATGTGGTGGGACGCACGGATCGATCCGCAGGATCGCGGCGCCAGGTTCCGCTATGACGTCTATCCGGTCGTCGGCACGCCCGCGAGCCTGCAGGTGCTCGATGCGGAAGCCGGCACGTGCGACGTCGTGCTGCCCGCGCATGTCGAGGACGGCGTCGGCACGTGGTTCAATCGCGCGGTGGTCAGCTCGCAGGCGTTCGCGAAGCAGGTCGCGGCGCTGCAGCTCGCGTCCGGTGCGGCGCCGAGCGCCGGGCAGGCGCTGAAGCTGCGCACGTGGCTCGCGAACGACATGGAACAGGTGTTCGCGCAGATGCTGGATCCCGCGTCGAGCGCGGTGTCGGCCGTCTATCACCTGACCGACACGCTGTGGGCGCTGCCCGCATTCGAGGCGTTCGGCCATGCGCACGGCGACGCGGCGCTCGCGATCGTCTACGACGCGCACGTGACGCCGCGCAAGGGCCAGCCGCCGCTGCCGTCGCCGAACCAGCCGGCCGTCGACGCGTTGCAGGGGCTCGCTACGCTCGCGCCGCGCGACAAGACGCACATCATGCACGACAAGTTCATCGTGACGGACGCGCCGGCGAACGCCTCGCCCGCACGCGTGCTGACGGGCTCGGCGAACTTCACGACCGAGGGCCTGACCGAGCAGGCGAACGTGCTGCACACATTCGATTCGCCCGCGCTCGCCGCGCTGTACAACGACCGCGCGCGGGCGCTTGCCGCAAATCCGCCGGTGGCCGAGACGGCGCGGCTGTCGCCGGGCTGGTCGCAGCCGCTGACGGTCGGCACCGCGCAGGTGCGCGTGTCGTTCTCGCCGGAGCCGGCCGGGCAGCGCACGCAGATCGATACGATCGTCGCGGCGATCGCGGCAGCGAAGCATTCGGTGTCGTTCTGCCTGTTCATGCCGACCGACGCCGCGTTGCGCGACGCGTGCTTCGCGGCGGGCGACCGCGGCCTGATGATGTTCGGGCTCGTCAACAAGATCAACATCGGCAGCGCGACGAAGGCCGAGGCGGCGAAGCAGAACGGCCAGACGCTCAATGCGGCGACGCTCGCGAACCTCGAGCTGTACCACCGGAGCCGCGATCACCGCGACGTGATCGACGCGGAATACTTCTCGCCGGTGACGGTGCCGCAAGGTTTCGAGCCGGAGCTGCGGCTGTTCCCGGGAGAGCCGGCGCCTGCATACCCACCGGTCGTGATCCATCACAAGTTCATCGTGATCGATGCGGAAGGCGCGAACCCGATCGTCTACACCGGGTCGGCAAACATGAGCCGCAACTCCGAGCAATTCAACGACGAGAACCTGCTCGAAATTCGCGATCCGCGGGTCGCCGCGATCTATCTCGCGGAATTCCTGCGGCTGTACGAGCACTATCGGGCGCGGGCGCTGGCGATCGATGCGCAGAAGCAAGGTGGCGCGTCGACGCACCCGCGGCTCGCGCTGGCGCCGGATTCGAGCTGGGCGAAGAAGTATTTCGTGGCAGGGAGCCCGGAGGAGAAGGCAAGGATCGCGCTGGCGGCGGCTGCGCCGATGAACTGATGCGCATCGGCATCCGCGAGGGGGCGCGCACGTTGCGGATCGCCCGGGCCATGCGCTTTGCGCGTGTGCTGTCGGCATTCGCCTCGTTCCGGCGGGGCTGGCCCCCGGCTGTTGCGATCAAGGCGATCGACGCGGTGCGGACACCTTCCGGCAGTCCGCACGATGCGTTCGGAACGGGAACGGACGTTATGCGGCGACGTAGCGCAGCACGGCTTCGGCGATCGTGTCGCGGTGCCGTGCGCGCAGGCGCGGCGCCGACGGATCGCGGCCGAACGCGGCGCCGAACGTGTAGCGGTTCGACACGCGATGGAAGCAGAACGAGCTGATCAGCAGGTGCAGGTCGAACGCGTCGATGTCCTGGCGGAACGCACCGCTTGCCGCGCCGCGCTCGAGCAGTTCCTCGAGCGTCTTGATGATGCTGACGTTGCGGTTCTTGAACGACTTCAGCTGTTCCAGATACTTCGCGCCGTGGATGTTCTCGATCGATACGAGACGGACGAAATCGCGATGCTTGTCGTGATAGTCGAACGTGAACTCGACGAGGCGGCGCATTCCTTCGCGCGGCTCCATGTCGCCGACGTGCAGTTCCTGCTCGAGCGCGCGGATGTCGCCGTACACCTTCTCCAGCACAGCCTCGTACAGGCCTTCCTTGCTTTCGAAGTAGTAATAGAGCATCCGCTTCGTCGTGTTGGTGCGTTCGGCGATGGCGTCGACGCGCGCACCGGCGAGGCCCATCGCGGAAAACTCCTGCGTGGCAACGTCGAGGATGTTGCGCTTGGTCTGCTCGGGATCGTATTTGCGCCGCGCATCGGACGGAAGCGCGCGGTTGTCGGGCGAGGCGGCCTTGCTTCCAGATTTCATGTGGCGTTTTTTTGTGGCTTTGCGGCGGCTTGGACGAGGCATTCTAGCATGTGGAAAACCCCGTCCCGCCGACCTTCCGCCGACCTTTCGTTCTAACCGCAGCGCATCGCGCGGCACCCGGCGGGCCGCCGCGCGGGCGTTCAGTTGCGGTACACGGCGATCGCGTCGCGGGCCTGGTACGCGGTGTACGTGAGCTGCGCGGCCGCGAGGCCCGCGAGCCCGAACGTGCGGGTCAGGCCGAACTCGGCGAAGCCTGCAGGCACCGGCCGCTCGCCGGCCAGCGCGGCCGCGAGCGTTTCGCCGGCGACCGTGGTCGGCGCCATCCCGTGGCCGCCGAACGCGATCGCGTGCCACACGCCGTCGGCGTCGCGGCCGATCTGCGGCATCTTGTGCCGCGCATAGCTCATCAGCCCGCCCCATGCGTATTCGACCTTCACGTCCGCGAGCTGCGGATACACGCGCACGAGGTCGCGCTTGAGCAGGCGCGCGATCGCGTCCGGGCCGCGGTCGAGCACCGAGATCCGGCCGCCCCACAGGATTCGCGTGTCCTGCAGCGGACGGTAGTAGTCGAACGCGAAGCGCGTGTCGTAGATCGCGTACGGCGCGTCGATCGCGTCCGGCAGACGCGCGCCGAGCGGCTCGGTCGCGATCACGTAGGTCGCGATCGGCAGCACCGCGCGTTCGATGCGCGGCGACACGCCGCGCGCGTAGCCGCCGCATGCGAACACGACGTCCTTCGCGCGCACCGCGCCGTGCGCCGTGCGCACGACGTAACCGGCGCCTTCGCGGGCGATGCCGAGCGCGGCCGACTGTTCGTAGACGCGCGCGCCGCCGCGCGTCGCGGCCGCGGCGACGCCGAGCACGTACTTGAGCGGATGGAAATGGAACGCGTTCGGCTCGAACAGGCCGCCGTGGTAGCGGTCAGTCTTCAGCCGGTCGCGCAGCGCGTTCGCGGCGACCGGCTCCCAGTCGACGTCGAGTTCGTTCTTCATCAGCTTGCGCAGGCTGTCGAGCCGCGACGGATCGTCGAACCAGTTCGCGAGCATCACGCCGCGGTCGACGATGTCGCAGTCGATCCCGTAGCGGGCGATGCGCGAGCGGATCAGGTCGACCGCATCGACGGTCAGCCGGTACAGGCGGCGTCCTTCTTCACGGCCGAGCGTGCGCAGCAGGTCGGCGTTGTCGAGGCTGTAGCCGCCGAACACGAAGCCGCCGTTGCGGCCCGACGCGCCGTAGCCGACGCGTTCGCCGTCGAGCACGACGACGTCGCGCACGCCGCGCTCGACGAGGCCGAGCGCCGTGCACAGGCCGGCGAGGCCGCCGCCGACGATGCAGACCTGCGTGTCGATCGTGCCGGTCAGTTGCGGATAGGGCTGGCGGGTAACGGTGGCTTCGTAGAAATTCTGCATGTGATTCGATGACTGATGAACGACGGAAAAACGGACGGCGCGCGTCGATCTTGCCTGATCGCGCGCGCCGCGTCGAATGCCGGATGAACCGGGCCGGGCTGGCGGCCACCCGTAGACGGGCGGCCGCCAGCCCGGCGGGAATCAGGCGCCCGGGGTCGGGTTCGCGACGTAGCCGCCGGCAGGCGCGGGTGCGGATTGGGCTTCAGCCGCCTGGGCCGCTGCATTGCGCTGGATCCACGGCGCGATCTCCATGTCCTCATAGCGGACCAGCCGGCACTTGCGCACCAGCGCGTAGCCGAGCCAGATCGCGAAGAAGAAAGGCAGGCCGATGTAGGTCGCGGCGATGCCGACCCAGTCGATCTTGCTCGACAGGAACGCCTGGTAGTCCTGGCCCAGCGCGACGATCGCGCACAGCACGAATGCGAAGATCGGGCCGAACGGGAACCACTTCGCGCGGTACGGCAGCTGGTCGAGCGAATAGCCCTGCTTCAGCAGACCCTTGCGGAACCGGTAATGGCTGACCGCGATGCCGAGCCACGTGACGAAACCGGCCATGCCCGACGTGTTCAGCAGCCACAGGTAGACCGTCTTGTCACCGTACAGCGACGTGAGGAAACACAGCGCGCCGACCGCGGTGGTCGCGTACAGCGCGTTGAGCGGCACGCCGCCCGGCGACAGCTTCGCGAACAGCTTCGGCGCGCGGCCTTCGACCGCGAGGTTGTACAGCATCCGCGTCGACGCATACATGCCGGAGTTGCCGGCCGACAGCACGGCAGTCAGGATCACTGCGTTCATCACGCCCGCAGCAAAGGCAAGACCGGCATGACGAAACACGAGCGTGAACGGGCTCACGCCGATGTCGGTCACGTCGCTCTTCAGCAGGTTCGGGTCGGTATAAGGAATCAGCACGCCGATCACGAAGATCGCGAACACGTAGAACAGCAGGATGCGCCAGAAGATCTGGCTCACCGCGCGCGGGATCGTGGTGCGCGGGTTTTCCGATTCGCCGGCTGCGACGCCGATCATCTCGGTGCCCTGGAACGAGAAGCCCGCGATCATCGCGACGCCGAGCATCGCGGCCCAGCCGCCCGCGAACGGCGCGTCGCCGATCGTGAAGTTGCTCCAGCTTGCACGCGGCCCGCCTTGCATGATGCCGAAGATCATCAGCAGGCCGACGCCGACGAACGCGACCACGGTGACGACCTTGATCAGCGCGAACCAGTATTCCGCCTCACCGAAGCCGCGCACCGACAACGCGTTGAGCGCGAAGATCAGGACGAGAAACAGCGCGCTCCACCAGACGCCCGGCACGTGAGGGAACCAGTAGTTCATCACGAGCTGCCCGGCCACCAGTTCGACCGCGAGCGTGACGGCCCAGCTGTACCAGTAGTTCCAGCCGATCGCGAAGCCGAAGCCCTCGTCGACGAATTTTGAGCCGTAGGTCGCGAACGAACCGGACACCGGCATGAACGCGGCCATCTCGCCGAGGCTCGTCATCAGGAAATAGACCATCAGGCCGATCATCATGTACGCGAGCATCGCGCCGCCGGGGCCGGCCTGCGAGATCGACGCGCCGGACGCGACGAACAGGCCGGTGCCGATCGAGCCGCCGATCGCGATCATGCGCAGGTGGCGTGCCTGCAGGGCGCGGTGCAGGGTAGGCTTCGAAGCTTGCGAGCCCGACGGGCTCGTGGAATCGGGGTGGGAATCTGAACGCATGGGGGAGCTGAGCGCTGTCTCCGGGATTGTTTTGGGGAGACGAAGCGCGGCGTCCGCCCGCCGCCTGCCGGCGGCGTCGACGCGCGGTGCGGGGGCCTGGCCGACCTGCGCGTCGCCTTCGTCTGGGGTCCGGCCGTGCACGGCGAGACGGGCACGGCGGCTGTTGGCGCGCCGGGTGCTGTGTCGCACGCCTTGACGCAGATCAGATTGTGTGGGGGCGAAGCGTGCGCGGCAAACGATATTTCCGAACTAGTTGATGCGTCTTTGTCATCAACTCGTGCCGGATCGCAGCGCGTGCCGCGTGCCTGCTGCTTGCCTTTGCCTCGCATACCAGACGCGTCCCGAGGTGCCCCGGACAGGATCGGACCGGATTCGACCGTATGATGCGTTTTGGGAATGAAGTCGTGAGTTAATATCAATAGCCGCCCGACTTGTGGCCACCGACAATGCTGTTCATGGATCGCGGCTCGCGAGGCGAGGCCACGTGCGACGGCAAAGGCGAACCGGCGAGGCCGGCGTCGTGTGGCCGGACGAGGCGGCAGGCTCGCCCGGGCGCGCATCTGCTTGCACCCGGCGCGCGAACGCGCTCCAATCGAATCACGCGGGCGGCGCTGCCGCCGCACCGATCAATCTGTCCCTGAAGAGGAAGTGATGCAATTCAACGACATTCTTGCCGCGCTCGACATCGATCTGGCCCAGTGGAAAGGCAATGCGCTGACCGCGCGCTCGCCGCTCGACGGCGCGACGCTGGCGACGCTGGCCGTCGACAGCCCTGCCGACGCAGAGCGCAAGATCGACGCCGCGCACGAGGCATTCCTCAAGTGGCGCACGGTGCCGGCGCCGGTGCGCGGCGAACTCGTGCGCGTGTTCGGCAACGTGCTGCGCGAACACAAGGCCGCGCTCGGCCACCTCGTCACGCTCGAGGCCGGCAAGATCACGTCGGAAGGGCTCGGCGAAGTGCAGGAAATGATCGACATCTGCGATTTCGCGGTCGGCCTGTCGCGCCAGCTGTACGGCCTGACGATCGCGTCCGAGCGCCCGGGCCACCGGATGATGGAGACGTGGCACCCGATCGGCGTGTGCGGCGTGATTTCGGCGTTCAACTTCCCGGTCGCGGTGTGGGCATGGAATGCGGCGCTCGCGTTCGTGTGCGGCGATCCGGTCGTGTGGAAGCCGTCCGAGAAGACGCCGCTCACCGCGATCGCGTGCCATGTGCTGCTCGAGAAGGCGCTGCGCGAGTTCGAGAAGACGCATCCGGGCGTTGCGCCTGAAGGCCTGAGCCAGCTCGTGCTCGGCATGCGCGATGTCGGCGAGGTGCTGACGTCGTCGAAGAAGGTGCCGGTCGTCAGCGCGACGGGCAGCGTGCGGATGGGCACGGAAGTCGCGAAGGTGCTGAGCCAGCGTCTCGCGCGCGGCATTCTCGAACTCGGCGGCAACAACGGGATGATCGTCGCGCCGAGCGCGGATCTCGATCTCGTCGTGCGCGCGGTCACGTTCGCCGCGGTCGGCACCGCAGGCCAGCGCTGCACGACGCTGCGCCGCCTGATCGTCCATCGCAGCGTCGTCGATCAGCTGCTGCCGCGCCTCGAGAAGGCCTATGCGTCGGTGAAGGTTGGCAGTCCGCTCGAAGCGGGCACGCTGGTCGGGCCGCTCGTCGATCGCGCAGCGTTCGACGCGATGCAGAAGGCACTCGCCGACGCGCGCGAGCAGGGTGGCGAAGTGAAGGGCGGCGAGCGTATCGACGTCGGTCATGCGGATGCGTACTACGTGCGTCCGGCCATCGTACGGATGCCGAGGCAGTCGGCCGTGGTCGAGCGCGAAACGTTCGCGCCGATCCTGTACGTGATGGTCTATGACGACTTCGCGGACGCGATCGACGTGCACAACGCGGTGCCGCAGGGCCTGTCGTCGGCGATCTTCACGAACGACATGCGCGAAGCCGAGCAGTTCATGTCGGCAGCGGGCAGCGACTGCGGGATCGTCAACGTGAACATCGGCACGAGCGGCGCGGAGATCGGCGGCGCGTTCGGCGGCGAGAAGGAAACGGGCGGCGGGCGCGAGTCGGGTTCGGATTCGTGGAAGGCGTATATGCGCCGCGCGACGAACACGATCAACTACAGCCGCGAGCTGCCGCTCGCGCAGGGCGTGAAGTTCGACGTGTAACGCGGTGCGCCGGATCCGGCGCTGCGCGCAAGTAAGACGGGCCGGTTGCCGCGATGCGGCAGCCGGCCCGTTTTGTCTGCAGATGACACGAACGCGCGTCAGCCACCCTCTCCGTACACCTCCCCCGTCGGCATGTTCTGCACCATCAGCATCTGCGGGCTCGACAGCGTGATCGCCGCCGCGCGCAGCCGCTTCAGGATCTCGAACAGCAGGTCGCTCTTCGTCGACCCTGCAATCCGCGGGCTCGCGACGTAACCCGTCACACTCAGCGTGATGCCGTCCGGCGTGAGCTGGCTGAACGTCACCGACGGCGCGGGCTTTTCCAGGATCCCCGGATGATCGCGATACGCGTCGAGCAGCAGGTCGCGCACCTGTTCGGGGTCCGTATTCAGCGGGAACGTCAGCATCAGCGTCGCGACGCCCTGCGTGCTGTTGCCCATCGTCACGTTGCGCACGTTCTGCGAGATCAGCTGCGAATTGGGCACGATCATCGTCGAGCGGTCGCTCAACTGGATTTCGGTCGCGCGCACGTTGATCCGGCGGATGTCGCCTTCGACGCCGCTGATGCTGATCATGTCGCCGACCTTCACCGGCCGCTCGGTCAGCAGGATCAGTCCCGACACGAAGTTCTTCACGATCTCCTGCAGGCCGAAGCCGATACCCACCGACAGCGCGCTGACGATCCACGCGAGGTTGTCCCATTTGACGCCGAGCAGCGACAGCGTCATCAGCACGAGCAGCACGTAGCCGACGTTGGTGAATAGCGTGATGAGCGACGCGCGCATGCCGGGATCCATGCCGAGCGCCGGCATGAACTCGTTGTCGAGCCAGCGCCGCACGGAACGCAGCAAGTAGAAGCCGACCGCGAACCCGATCGCCGCGTTCATGATCCGATCCGGCATGATGTTGAGGCTCTGCAGCCTCTGGCCGCCGATCATCGCGACGAGGCTGTCGAGCAGGTCGCCGGGCGTCGTGCCGAAACCGCCCGTCATCAGCGCGACCACCGCGAACAACATCAGCAGGCTCGTGCCGAGGCCCGACAGCACGGTTTGCGCCTGTTCGAGATGCTTGTCGTCGAGCCCGAACAGGTGCTTGATCTGCTTGCCGCTCGACAGGTGCGACGCGAACAGGGTTTCGAACGCGTCGCGCGTCAGTTTCGTGAGCACGTAGACGCTGCACAGCACGATCTCGAACCACACCAGCTCGTAAGTGATGAAGCGCGCGACCGTGATGTAGCCGATCACGAGCGCGGCCAGCGACGCGACGATCGCGAGCGTCACGCCGGCGTGGATCAGCCCCGCGAGCGTCGAGCGATGTTCGGGCGCTTCGCCCGCTGCCGCGAGCGCGCTGCGCACGCGGTTCGAGCGCAGCAGCGACGCGCCGACCGTCAGCGCAACGACGAGCGACACGATGCCACGGCCGAACAGCGTGACCGACAGGCTCGTGTCGACGATCCGGTTGATCGATTCGAGCGTGCCGGACACGAGCAGCAGTGCCGCCAGCACACCCGGGAACGGCCGCATCGCGCGGGCAACCGGATCGGCGAGCGCGGGCAGCCGCCACGACGGATGTTTCGTGCACAGCAGCGCGCGGCCGAGACCGGCGATCAGTGCGCAGGTGAGCGTGAGCTTCGCGAACTGCTCCCACAGGTCGCTCAGCATCGGCGTGAGTTCGTAGTGGCGTGTCAGTGCGACGTAGAGGATCTGCACCGCGATCCCCGTGGTCAGCAGCGTCGCGACCGCGGTCGACAGTGCGAGCGCGCTGCGGCGCAGGCGGGTTTCGGGCAGGCGGTTCAGACAGAACCACGCGAGCGTGCGTTCGACGAGCCGCCGGCCGATGAGCCAGACCGCCAGCGCGGCGAACAGCAGCAGCGCGGTCGCCGCGCGCTGCCCGGGCGCCCACGCCGACTGCAGCATGTCGCGGAGCTGCGAATTGAACGCGCCGAGCCGCACGGCGTCGCGCGGCGAATGCTCGACGAGCGGCGCCCAGAATTGCACGCTGAAAATGCTGCCCGAGCGGAACGCAAGCTGGTTCTTCAGCAGGCTGCGATGCAGCTTCGCGAACTGCTCGTTCAGGTTGGCGAGATTGTCCTTCTGGTCGGCGGCCTGTTTCAGCGCGACATCGATTTGCGTCTTGCGTGCGTCCAGCGTTGCGCGCTGCTGCGCGACGGCCGGCGTCTCGGGCGCGGCGCCCGGCACGGGCGGCGGACCGAGCACGTCGAGCTGCGCCTGGATCTGCGCGCGCTGCGGGCTCAGCTGAGCCGCCAGCTTCGCGACGTCGGTGGCCAGTTGCTGGGTCGCATCGGCGAGCGCGTCCAGCTCCTTGCTGTTCGTCGCAGCCGACGTCTGCTGCTTGATGCGATCCTGTTCGACCTGCGTCTGCTTCAGCTGCGCGACCGCGTCGTTCAGCGAGATCGTGGCGGCGGGCGCGCCAACGGCGGTCGCGCTCGTGGCGGACGCGGCAAGCGGGAACGCGGAGGCCGTGGCGACCGGCAGCAGGTGAATTAGTGCGATCAGCGCGAGCTGGCGCGCGAATGGAAGAAGTCGTTTTATCTGCATGGGATGTTTACGATTGGCTGACATGATCGACGTCTGCGAATCGTCGGAAGAGTGCCATGTTAGGGCAGCCTGCATGTTACCCGCGCTCGCGGGCATGAAGCGCCCGGCACTCGCGCACGCCAATCGCGCAGCGACCGGCGGCGCGGCGCGGCGCAGCGGCCGTTGCGCGCTGTTGCCGGAGGAAGCGCGCGGGACAGATCGTTACGCAATTTACACAATCTCGACGTGGGCGCGGCCCGAATAAAAAGGGGGACGGGCGGTCCGTCGTGCGCGTCCTCCGTCCCCGCTAAAATGCCCGAACCCGCCCGCAGATCCGACCCGCGGCGGCGACCAGACCAATCAAGATTCCGGAGACGCGCCACCATGGCTTCGACCCAGCCCGATCCGCTCGCCGCAGCGGACGTCGCCCGCACTTCAACGCTCGACGCCGGCACGATTTCGGCCCGCCTCGACCGCCTGCCGCCCACCCGCAGTGTCTGGAAGCTCGTCGTGCTGCTGAGCCTCGGCTTCTTCTTCGAGCTCTACGACCTGCTGTACAGCGGCTACGTCGCGCCCGGCCTCGTGAAAAGCGGCGTCCTCACGGCGACCACGCACGGGCTGTTCGGCACGACCGGCGTCGCGAGCTTCATCGCCGCGCTGTTCGCGGGCCTCTTCATCGGCACGATCGCATGCGGTTTTCTCGCCGATCGCTTCGGCCGCCGCGCGATCTTCACGTGGTCGCTGCTGTGGTACACGGCCGCGAACGTCGTGATGGCGTTCCAGGATACGGCCGCCGGGCTGAACTTCTGGCGCTTCATCGTCGGCCTCGGGCTCGGTGTCGAGATGGTGACGATCGGCACGTACATTTCCGAACTCGTGCCGAAGCAGATTCGCGGCCGTGCGTTCGCGTGCGAGCAGGCGGTCGGCTTCGTCGCGGTGCCGGTGGTCGCGTTCCTTGCCTACCTGCTCGTCCCGCACGCGCCGCTCGGCCTCGACGGCTGGCGCTGGGTCGTGCTGATCGGTGCGCATGGCGCGATCTTCGTCTGGTGGATCCGCCGCGCACTGCCGGAAAGCCCGCGCTGGCTCGCGCAGCAGGGCCGGCTCGACGAGGCCGATCGCGTGATGCGCGCGCTCGAGGCGAAGGTCGAAGCCGAATACGGCCGCGCGCTGCCGCCGCCCGCGCCCTCCGAGCCGGTGCCCGCGCGCGGCAGCTTCCGCGACATGTGGGTGCCGCCGTACCGCAGCCGCACGATCATGATGACGATCTTCAACGTGTTCCAGACGGTCGGCTTCTACGGCTTCGCGAACTGGGTGCCGACGCTGCTGATCAAGCAGGGCATCACGGTCACGACGAGCCTGATGTATTCGAGCGTGATCGCGCTCGCCGCGCCGGTCGGCCCATTGATCGGACTCCTGATCGCCGACCGCTTCGAGCGCAAGTCGGTGATCGTTGCGATGGCGGGCGCGGCGATCGTCTGCGGGTTGCTGTTCAGCCAGACGAGCGTGGCCGCGTTGCTGATCGTGCTCGGCATCGGCCTCACGCTCGCGAACAACATCATGTCGTACAGCTTCCATGCGTATCAGGCCGAGCTGTTCCCGACCGCGATCCGTGCGCGCGCGGTCGGCTTCGTCTATTCGTGGAGCCGCTTTTCCGCGATCTTCACGTCGTTCGTGATCGCAGCAGTGCTGAAGGGCTTCGGCACCGTCGGCGTGTTCGTGTTCATCGCGGGCGCGATGGCGATCGTGATGGCGTCGATCGGCCTGATGGGACCGCGCACGAAGGGCATCGCACTCGAAGCGATCTCGAAGTGACGGTGGCGCGGCGTGCAAGCGCCGCGGCTTGCGCGCGCGTAGAATGAAAAATCAGACGACTCTCTGGTTGCCACCTGCCTGATTGCGTTGTGCGCGCGGCGAGGTGTGCCGCGCGAAGGCGCCGGCGTCCCGCGTGCGCGATGCACCCGGCGCGTCGTTGCCTCACGCGGCCTGCGTGCCGCTCACGACGTGCAATGGCCGATCCGGCCGATGGCATCGATCGTATGACGTTTCCTCGCCTGACGCGGCGTTTCTCGCGGCCGCGTCGTCTTGCCGTTTCGCTTGCCGCGTGCGCGTGTGCCGCGGTCCCGGTACTTCCCGTCCTCGCCGAACCGCCGGCGTCCGCCGTATCGCCGATGTCGGCCGCAGCGCCGTCGGCCACTGGGTCGGCTGCATCAGGGGCATCTGGCGCATCTGGTGCATCGAATGCATCGGGCGGCACATCCAGCGCGCCGGCCGCCGCGGAGGCCGGCGCGGCGTCAGCCGCATCCGGCGTCCCGGCCAGCGAGGCTGCGGCCGTGACGCCGCGCATGCATCCGCCGCTGTCTCCCGCCGATGCCGCGAGTGCGACGACCCGCGCGGTCGACTTGCGCAAGCGGTTCGCGCAGGAAGTCACGCGCCGTCTGAATGTGCCTGTCAGCGCGCAGCGCGCGTACGGGCAGCGCCTGCAGCAGGCGCTCGCGGCCGACGATCTCGCCGGGCTCGCGGGTGAATACGTGGTGCTCGTCGATCGCGCGCCGACCGTGCAGGCGCTCTTCATCTACTTCCGCGCGACGCCGGCAAACGCGTGGCTCATGATCGGCGCATCGCCCGTCGCGACCGGCTGGCCCGGCAAATATGACCACTTCCTGACGCCGCTCGGCGTGTTCACGCATACGCCGGACAACATGGATTTCCGCGCGGAAGGCACGACGAACGACAACGGCATCCGCGGCTACGGGCGCCGCGACATGCGGATCTACGATTTCGGCTGGATGGACAGCGAACGCGGCTGGGGCAAGGGCGGCGTGTCGCCGATGCGTTTCCAGATGCATGCGACCGATCCGGACCGTCTCGAACCGCTGCTCGGCATCCGCCACTCGAAGGGCTGCGTGCGGATCCCGGCGTCGCTGAACGTGTTCATCGACCGGCACGGCATTCTCGACGCCATTTACGAGGCGCGCATCGAGGCCGGCAAGTCGTACTGGGTGCTGCAGCCGCGGCGCGACGTCACGCCGATCGAAGGCCGTTACCTCGTCGTGATCGATACCGCGCGCAACACGCGTCCGGCGTGGTCGCCGCTGCCGGGCCGCAACGCATGGGCCAAGGTGCCGAAGGGCGGGGATACGGCGGATTGAAGGGCGGCGTGAGACAACACAGAGCCGACCGTGCAAGGGGCAGCATATTGGCAGCGTGCAGCGTGCAGCGTGCAGCGCGCATCGCGTGCCGTCGTCGGTTCCGGCCGTCACGCGAGCCCGTGCAATAGGCGGCTAGCGGAACAGCCTCAACCAGTCGAAGAGGCCCGGACGCGGGTGCCGCTTTTGCGGCGGCGGTGTCGCGGGCCGTGGCCGGAAGTCAGGCGTCAGCTGTGCGCGCGGATCGATGATGCGCGCACGCAGCGCCGAATCGTAGAACGTGCCGACGATCGGCAGCGCGCTGTGCGCGCCTTCGCCCCAGTAGTCGCTGCCGAGCGTCACGTGGCCGTCGTCGAAGCCGACCCACGCGCCGGCGACGAGCTGCTCGTGCATCAGGATGAACCAGCCGTCCGCGTTGTCCTGCGTCGTGCCGGTCTTGCCGGCGACGTCGGCGCGGATGCCGTAGCGCGTGCGGATGTCCGCGCCCGTGCCGCGGTCGACGACGTCGCGCATTACGTCGACGAGCGTCTGCGCGGCGCCGACGGGCAGCGCGCGTTCCGGCGGCGCGCTGCCGAACTGGGCGAGCACGTTGCCGTTGCGGTCCTCGATGCGCGTAATCATCTGCGGCGCGACATACATACCGCGGTTCGCGATCGTGCCGTACGCCGACACCATTTCCTTCAGCGTGACGGGGCTCGTGCCGAGCGCGATCGACGGCACCGCGTCGAGCGGACTCTCGCGCACGCCCATCGCGCGCGCGAGCCGCACGACCTTCGCGGGGCCTTCCCGCTGCATCAGTTGCGCGGTGATGCGGTTGCGCGAATGCGCGAGCGCGTCACGCAGCGTCATCGGCAGGCCCGTCGGCGGCTCCGCGTCGGTCGGCCGCCACACGGCGTGACCCGACAGCGGGATCGCGACGTTGCGGTCGATGAACGTATCGCCCGGCCGCGCGCCGTCCGCGAACGCCGCGCCGTACACGAACGGCTTGAACGTCGAGCCCGGCTGGCGGCGCGCCTGCTGCACGTGATCGAACGGCTCGTCTGCGAAGTCGCGGCTGCCGACCCACGCCTTGATCTGCCCGTTGCGCGGGTCGATCGCGATGAAGCCGGCCTGCACCTGCGTCTTGCTCTCGCACAGCGCACGCACGAACGCGCGGTCGGTGCCGAGCTTGCGCAGCGCGGCCGGGTCCGGCATGCCCGCGTCGCGCAGCGTCCGGTAATCGGGCGTCTGCCGGATGAACGTGCGGAACAGCGCGTTGCGCAACCCGCAGCCGTCGGGGTTGTGCCATTCGTCGTTCGCAATCTGCTGCAACCGGTCCGTCTGCGCGTCGAGCGCCTGCGTCGCGATCTCCTGCAGACGCGAGTCGATCGTCGTGCGCACGACGAGCCCGTCCGAATAGATGTTGTAGTCGTTGCGGTCGGCCCACGCGATCAGCCACTTGCGCAGCAGCGCAGCGAAGTGCGGCGCAGTGCCCGGCGACGCGGTCTGCGGCTCGAAGTCGACGCGCAGCGGCTGCCGGATCAGCCACGCGTATTCGTCGGGCCGCAGCTTGCCGTAGCGGTTCATCTGCGCGAGCACCGTGTTGCGCCGCTGCAGCGCGCGTTCGGGGTTCAGCACCGGGTTGTAGTAGCTGTTGCCCTTCAGCATGCCGACAAGCGTCGCGCTTTCGAGGATGTCGAGCTGGTCCGCCGATTTGCCGAAGTAGGTGCGCGCGGCCATCTCGACGCCGTACGCGTTGTACAGGAACGGCACCGTGTTCAGGTAGGTTTCGAGGATCTCCGGCTTGCTGTAGACCATCTCGATCTTGAACGCGGTGATCAGCTCCTTCAGCTTGCGCGTGAGCGTCGGCGCGCGGCCGACGTCGTCGGGGTACAAGTTGCGCGCGAGCTGCTGCGTGATGGTCGAGCCGCCCTGGCGCTCGCCGGAGAACGTATGCATGCCGGCCGCGATCGTGCGGCGCCAGTCGATCCCGTGGTGTTCGTAGAAGCGCCGGTCTTCGGTCGCGATGAGCGCATCGACCATGTGCGGCGAGATCTGCTTGAGCGGCACCCATTCGCGGTTCACGGGCCGGAATTCGGCGATCACCTGGCCGTCTGCCGACACGATCTGCGCTGGCCGGTCGATGCGCGCCTTGCGGATGTCGCCGATGCTCGGCGTGAACGGGATGAACGCGAGCAGCACCAGCAGGCCGAGCACCGGCACCGCGGCGAGCGTCAGCGCGATGCCGCGGCGAGTCGGATGCCGAAGACGATGCAGCGCGGCGGCGAGCAGCGCGCGCAGGCGGGTGGCGCCGGCCGCCGCCAGCGGCCGGATGCGGGCGAGCCACCTGGCGCAATGGTCACGGAGAGACGACACGATTCGGCGATTCACGGAGATTCACGGGGACGGCGCACGGCGCGGAAAAGGCGCGATCGTAGCAAACGGACCCCGTGCGCCGGCGCGCGAAACGGGCTTCTGCTTGCAGGATTTACAGATGATTACGTTTGTTTCGGATCGACAACGTGTTGCCGCGGTAGGGCAACCGCGTGCGCGGTCATTCGACTGACGAATCGGCGGCAAGCGCCTTTGCGGAACGCCCGTTGCGCTCAGCGCCGCCCATGCGCCGCGCCGGCCGCTGCAATCACGTCGGCGAGCCGTTGCGCGGCCGTTTCGATTTGCGCGCGGCTGAAGCCGCCGAACCCGAGCACGAGCCCCGGGCGGCCCGTGCCGGGCGCGAACATCGGCGACACCGCGCGCACCGCGACGCCGGCGTCGGCCGCGCGCGCGACGACCGCGCGATCGTCGATGCCGTTCGCGAGCCACAGCACGACGTGCATCCCCTGGTCGCCGGGCTGCAGCCACGCGAGCGGCTTCGGCAGCCGCTTGCCGAGCGTGTCGATCAGTTGCGCGCGATGGTCCGCGTACACGGTGCGCACGCGGCGGATGTGCCGGTCGAGATGGCCTTCGGCCATGAAGGCTGCCAGCACGTGCTGGTCGGCGGTCGGCGCATGACGATCCATCAGCACGCGCGCGCCGCAGAACGCGGCGACGAGATCGTCC
The DNA here is from genome assembly GCF_053427725.1 of Burkholderia sp. PU8-34. Classification (NCBI taxonomy): domain Bacteria; kingdom Pseudomonadati; phylum Pseudomonadota; class Betaproteobacteria; order Burkholderiales; family Burkholderiaceae; genus Burkholderia; species Burkholderia sp. PU8-34. The sequence goes on along the minus strand of NZ_JBSAXC010000001.1, from coordinate 996,186 downwards.
GGCGCGATCACGTAGCCGAGCCGCAGCGACGGGAACAGGATCTTGCTGAATGTGCCGAGGTAGATCACGCGGTCGGGGTCGAGCCCCTGCAGCGACGGAAATGGATAGCCCTCGTAGCGCAGTTCGCTGTCGTAGTCGTCCTCGACGATCCACGCGCGGTTCGCGCGTGCCCATGCGAGCAGCGCGTTGCGCCGCGCCATGCTCATCGGCATGCCGAGCGGATACTGGTGCGACGGCGTGACGAACGCAGCGCGCGCATGCGGCGCGAGCCGGATCCCCGCGTCGACGTCGATGCCTTCGTCATCGACCGGCACGCGCACCATCGCGTCGCGTCGGCCCGTGCTTTCCAGCAAGGCAGTGATGCCGCGGTAGGCGGGATTCTCGACCCAGGTCTGGTCGTTCGCGCCGAGCAGCACCTGGCACGCGAGATGGAGCCCTTGCTGGGTGCCGCTGGTGACGATCACCTGATCGGGTTCGCAACGGACCGAGCGCGACTTGCGCACGTAGTCGGCAATCGCTTCGCGCAGCTGCCGCGCGCCCTGTGGATCGGCATAGCCGGATGGCGCGCCCGCGCCGCGTGCGCGCAGCCGGTTGCCGAGCCGGCGCCAGATGTCGTCGGGCGCGGTCAGGCCGACGGGCACCGAGATCGCGAACGGCACCGCCGGCAGCGGCGCGAATTCCTGCGCGATCCGCGCGAATGCGGCGGCCGGCTCCGGCAGGCTGGCGCGGGCCGGACGGCGGCGCGCGGCCACCGGTTCGACGGGCGCCGGCGGCTCGGCCAGCGCATGCGCGACGTGCGTGCCTGCGCCGCCGCGCGATTCGAGGAAGCCTTCGGCGATCAATTGCGCGTAGGCGTCGACGACCGTGCCGCGCGCGACCTGCAGCGCCGCTGCCAGCATGCGCGTGGACGGCAGCGCATCACCGGGCCGGATGTGTCCATCGCGAACCGCGTCGCGCAGGCGCTGCGCGAGCTGGCGGCTCAGGTTGCCGGCAGCGCGGTCGAGCGCGCCGAGCGACGGGATTTCGATGATCCGGGCAATTCTCGCCATGATTCTGGTTCATTGAAAATGTTGCAAACCGGCTCTTCAGCATAAACCAGTTTGCGACCACAATCGTTGCATGACGGGTTCGAGCCCGTGCGCCTCCGGACCTTTTCCGAACCGTGGAGTCCCCATGTACGTCCCTGCCCATTTCGATGAATCAGATCTCGACACGCTGCATGCGCTGATCGCGCAGTTTCCGTTCGGCAGCCTGATCACGCACGGCCGCAACGGGCTCGACGCGAATCACATCCCGTTCGAGCTGGTCGCGGGCGACGGTGGGCTCGGCGAACTGCATGCGCACGTCGCGCGCGCGAATCCGGTCTGGCAGGACGTCGCGAACGGCGACGAGGTGCTCGTGATCTTCCGCGCCGGCGACGCGTACATTTCGCCGAACTGGTATCCGAGCAAGCATGCGACGCACCGGCAGGTGCCGACGTGGAACTACGTCGTCGTGCACGCGCATGGCCGGATCACCGTGCGCGACGACGAGAAGTTCGTGCGCGGCCTGGTCGCGCGGCTCACGCGCACGCACGAGGCGTCGCAGCCCGAGCCGTGGAAGATGGGCGACGCGCCGCAGGACTATCTCGACACGATGCTGCAGTCGATCGTCGGGCTGCAGATCGACATCACGCGGCTCGTCGGCAAGCGCAAGCTCAGCCAGAACAAGGCGGCGGACGATGTTCGCGGCGCGGGCGACGCGCTCGTCGCGCGCGGCAACCGCCAGATCGGCGATGCGATGCTTGCGGAGGCCGACGCGAAGCGGGAGTAGGGTGCGCTCAAAGCGATCGGCGCGTCCTCGTCGGGCGGGCTGGATGTGGGCAGGCATGCTGCTCGTGCTGTTTCGGGCCGCACAGCCGCGCAGGCATTCGATCGCGGCCGCCACGGAAACACGGGGTAACGGCTACCAAGGGAGGATTTCTCCGTGGCGGTTGACAAAGCGCAAGCCCGGAATACCTGCGCTTCGCTCGACGACGTCTATCACCAGGGGGATACTTTCAGAGATTTCCAATGTGGCGTTTGCTCCGCCCATTTCGGTCCGTACCCATCCGGGAGCGACCAGAAGCAGTGAGCGGGATTCATTGGCATGTCGGGATGAGAAGGCCTTCATGAGCATATTCAATGCGGCCTTGCTGGAACTGTAGAGCTCCCAGAACCCGGTGCAATTGGCGATGCTGCCAAGTTCGGATGACATGACGGCAATGACGCCCTGTTCGGCGACCCGGTCGTAAAGGGCCTCGACAATGCGCATTGGGCCAAGGACGTTGGTCGACATCATGTCGAGGAAATCTTTTTCATCTGCCTCGAGCGGCGTAAGCTCGTTTGCCTTGCAAATACCAGCGTTGACAAATAATGCGTCCAGCCTGGCCACATCAAGACGCCGAGCCAGTGCTTGTATCGATGAAATATCCGTTATATCGACTGTTTCAATGTCGAGCGAGGACGGGTAGCGCTCATGCAGTTTGTCGAGACCAACGCAAGGGCCACGGGATGTCGCGATGACATGCCAGTTGCGGGCGCAGTATTCCTCGGCAAGTGCCAGGCCGAGTCCGCGAGAAGCGCCTACCACGACGATCGTCTTGCTTTTGCTCATGATGGCAATCCTGTTTGAAAACCCATGTAAAGGACAAAATGCGGGGCATCGTTGAGCCGGCCTTCCTGAAGCCGGCCCTTCGCGCCGCGCGAATGGCGCCGCGTTGCAAATGTTGCTGACTCAGCTACCCGGTTTCGTGTAGATCGAATGCGGAACGCGCGAGAAAATCTCGCGGACCATCGGCTCGAAGAACGAGAGTGGCAAAAAGTCCCCGTCTTTCACAAAAGCCGGACCGTCGTACTTGGCACAGAACTCCTCGGTGCGATGGAACAGCTCCGGCTGATCTCGATAGCGCTCGCGCATGTTGCGGTCGAGGCCGAGATACTGGAAATAGAAGTAGCCCTGGAAGATCCCGTGATGCTTGATCATCCAGTGATTCTCCGGCGACACGAACGGATGCAGGACCGCTGCCGCGATGTCGGAGTGGTTGTAGCTGCCCAGCGTGTCGCCGATGTCGTGCAGTAGTGCGCACACGACGTATTCCGTATCACGGCCATCTCGATAGGCGAGCGTCGCGCTTTGCAGGCTGTGTTCGAACCGATCGATCGGGAAGCCGCCGAATTCGCCTTTCAGCAACTGCAGATGGTCGATGACGCGCTGTCCCACGGCCGAATCGTACGGATGGGCCTCGCGAGCGATGATCTCCCAGTCCTCCTGGGTGCTCTGAGAAATGTCGGAGAACGATGCGCGCGCGCCGGTCGGTGCAGTGATTTTCATGTCGTTGTAGTCCAGGGTTGAAGTGCGGCGCCGTGCGTGCCGCCGCGGAATGAAGGTCGATCAGGCGGTGGCGAGCATGGCGTGATCACCGTGATAGCCGAAGTACGCGTTTTCGAGGGCGACGCCGTCGCCGATCGCTTCGCGAGGCTGGTTCAGTACGATCTTCCCGTTTCGCAGGACGGCGATCCGATCGGCAAGATCGAGCACGCGGGCAGTGGACTGCTCGACGACGAGCAGCGTGAGCCCCGATTGCTTCAGCGCGGCGAGTGCCTCGTACACTTGATCGACGACGAGCGGCGCAAGGCCGAGCGACGGTTCGTCGATCATCATCAGCCGCGGCTTCAGCAGGATGGCGCGCGCAATCGCGAGCTGCTGCTGTTCACCGCCGGACAGGTAGCCGGCAGCGCCCTTGAAGCGCTTCTTCAGGATCGGAAAGAGCACGGTGACTTTTTCGATGTCCTCACGAACCCCGTCGCGGTCCTGACGATGCATCGCCGCAAGCAGCAGATTTTCCTCGACGCTCAGCGACCCGAAGATGTGGCGGCCTTCCGGCACGAGCGCGAGGCCGTTGCGGCACAGCCGCTCGGGCTGGCCGCCGACGATGTCCTTGCCGTCGAACCGGATCGTGCCGGCACGCGGCCGGAGCAGGCCGGCGACGCACTTGAGCAGCGTGGATTTGCCCGCGCCGTTCGGGCCGACCACGAATGTCAGCTTGCCGGCCTCGACCGCCAGGCTCACGCCCTTGAGTGCCTGCAGCTTCCCGTATGAAGCGGACAGGTCCGCGATTTCGATCATTTCACATCCCTCCTCAGATAAACGGGGCCGTATCTGCTTGCGATATGAGGCCGACGCTCAGGGTTGACCCGTAGCCACGCGCAAAAACGCTTGACAGGTTTTATTGTGGCCGCAAATATCAAAACTGTCCACAGTCCTCAAACCACAGTGGGCAGTTTTTGGAAAGGCAAAGGTCAAATGGAGATGACGATGCGCAAGAAATTCGGAAGGGTCCTCGGGGGCGCGCTCGTGCTTTGCGCGTCGCTGCTCGGCCAGGCGGCGCAGGCCGCAGACACGGCGCCGATCACGATCGGTTTCGCGATCGCCCAGTCGGGATGGCTCGCGAACTACGATTCCGCGCCGTTCAAGGCGGCGGTGCTGAAGATCGACGAGATCAACAAGGCGGGCGGGTTGCTCGGGCATCGGGTCGACTACAAGGTGATCGACACGAAAACGGAGCGCGAGCGTGCGGCGAGCGCGGGCAACGAGCTGATCCAGTCGGGCGTGAAGCTGCTGGTCGTGTCGTGCGATTACGACTTCGGCGCGCCGTCCGCGCTGGCCGCGCAAAAGGCGAAGGTCGTGTCGATGAGCCTGTGCGCGGCCGATCCGAAGATGGGCGCGCAGGGCGTCGGCAGCTACGCGTTCACGGCGAACAGCGCTGCACAGTCCGAAGGGATCGCGATAGCCGAATACGCACGGCGCAAGCTCGGCCTGAAGACCGCGTATGTGCTCGAGGATACGTCGATCGAATACACGAAATCGGCGTGTGCGGGCTTTCGCGCCGCATGGGTGCGGGAGGGCGGCAAGGACGCGCTGCTCGGCTCCGACGTGTTCAAGAACGACGACCCGTCGATCGCCGCGCAGATCACGCGCCTGAACAGCCTGCCGCAGAAGCCCGACACGATCTTCGTGTGCAGCTACACGCCGGGCGGTGCGTCCGCGATCCGGCAGCTGCGCGCGGCAGGCATCGGTCAGCCGATCCTCGGCGATACCGCGATGGTCGACAACTACTGGCTCAACGCAGTGCCGAACCTGAAGAACTTCTATGTGCCGGCGTTCATGTCGCTGTACGGCGACGATCCGCGGCCGGAGATGCAGACGTTCGTCAAGCATTTCACCGAGCGCTGGGGGCAGCCGCCCGTGTCGTCCTACGCGGTGCTCGGCTATAGCCTCATCGAGCAATGGGCGTATGCGGTTACGAAGGCGAACACGACCGATTCCGCGAAGGTGCTCGACGTAATGAACAGCTATCAGAACCAGCCGTTCCTCGTTGGCCCGACGACCTATACAAAGACGCTGCACATCCAGGTCAACCGCCCGTGGCTCGTGATGAAGGTCGAGAACGGTTCGTTCCGCGCGGTCGAGCTCTATCGCAACGCGTTCGTGCCCGACAACCGGCTGCTGTTTCGCGTCGGTGGCTGAACGTTAACCGGCGCGTTCGGGCCACGCGGTCCGCACGCGCCACCGTGGAAGAGGTGCGCAATGAACGAGCATGGGTTTGCGACGATCAAGGTCGAGAACGTATCGGTGGCGTTCGGCGGGATCGCCGCGCTGACGGACGTGAACATGGAGCTGAGGCAACGCGAGGTATTCGGCCTGATCGGTCCGAACGGCGCAGGCAAGACGACGATGGTCAACGTATTGAGCGGCTTTCAGCGGCCGACGCACGGCAGCGTGACGCTCGACGGCGTCGAGATCGGCGCGCGCGGCCCGCACCGCGCGGCGCGTCTCGGTGTGGGCCGGACCTTCCAGGCCGGCCGGTTGTTTCGCGATCTGACCGTTGGAGAAAATCTGACGATTGCCGCGATGGGCGCGGGCATGAGGACGCGCAGGGCACGCTGGCACGCGGGTGCCATTCTGAAATGGATGGGTTGCGAGGACATGGCGCAGCAGCGATGCGATAGCCTGTCGTACGGCAACGAACGCCGCATCGGCATTGGTCGTGCGCTCGCACTGACCCCAAAGTTCGTACTGCTCGACGAGCCCGCATCCGGGATGAACGACGCCGAAAGCGACGCGCTGATGCGCCTGATCGCATCGATTCCCGGCGAGTTCGATTGCGGCGTGCTGCTGATCGAACACAACATGGAAGTGATCATGGGCGCATGCGCGCGCATCCACGTGCTGGACGGTGGCAAGAGCATCGCCGAAGGCAGTCCGGCAGAAATCATGCACAACCCCGACGTGCGCCGCGCCTATCTTGGCGACAAGGGCAAGGCCGGGGCAACTCCAGTCAAGGCGGCTTAAATGTACTTCGTTCAGACGATTCTCGACGCGCTCGCGCTCGGCAGTCTCTATGCGCTATCGGCCCTGGCGATCGGCTTCGTGTTCGGCATCATGCGCCTGATCAACTTCGCGCAAGGCGACTACATCACGATCGGCGCGTACCTGCTGATCGTGCCGGGCGCGAGCGCCGCGCCGGCCCTGATGTTCGGCGCGCTACCCGTGCCGCTGATGCTGGCCGCGACGATCGCCGCCGTCGCCGGCATCGCGCTGCTCACCGAACGGGCCGCGTTCCGCCCGCTGCGCCAGACGAGCCCGGCGACGCTGCTGGTGTCGTCGTTCGCGGTCAGCTACTTCCTTCAGCATCTGGTGATGCTCGCGTACACGAGCCGGCCGAAATCGATCGATATCAGCCACGGGCTGAACGAAGCGATCAACGTCGGCGCCTTGCGCGTGCAAGGCACGCAGTTGTTCAGCATCGGCGTATGCGTCGCACTGCTGATTTCGCTGCTGGTGTTCCTGCGCCGTACGCCGATGGGCATCCAGATGCGCGCGGCGGCGGAGAACTTCCAGATGGCTCGGCTCGTCGGCGTGCCGGCCAATCGCGTGATTGCGGTTGCCTTCGCGATCAGCGGGATTTTGTCCGGCGCGGTGTCGCTGCTGTTCGTGATGCAGACCGGCACGCTCGACATCCGGATGGGAACGCTGCCGGTGATCTATGCATTCTTCGCGACCGTGATCGGCGGAATGGGATCGCTTGCGGGCGCGGTGCTGGGCGGCTTCATCGTCGGCTGCTTCAGCGTGTTTCTCCAAGCCTGGCTGCCTGCGGAACTGCGGCCGTTTCGCGACGCGGGTGTGTTCGGTCTGGTCATTCTGATGCTGCTCGCGAAGCCGAACGGGCTGATCGCCAACAGCACCAATCGGGAGCGTGTGTAAATGTCAGCCTACCAAGACAACAGCCTCTATGCGGACGCGCGGGATTCGCGTTCCTTCGTCGCGTCGATCGTCGCCAGCTGGTCGCCGGTGCTGCTGCTCGCGATCCCGCTGGTCGGGCTCGCGGCGGCGGTCGAGTACGCCGGCAACGCGACGCTCGAAAGCATTGTCACGCTCGCGCTGATCCGCATCGTGACGGTCGTCGGCATTTATATCTTCGTTGGCAACTCGGGGATCGTGTCATTCGGCCAGATCGCATTCATGGCGATCGCTGCCTATGCGAGTGCGTGGCAGACCTGCTGCGAGGCGCTCAAGCCGATGACGATGCCCGGGCTGCCCGCGTTTCTGCTCGAGCGCAGCATGCCGTTGTGGGTGTCGGGCCTGACTTCCGTCGTGCTCGCCGCCGCAGCCGCGTTCGTCGTCGGCTTGATCCTGATGCGCCTGTCGGGCCTCGCCGCATCGATCTCGACGCTGGCCGTGCTGTTCATCTTCAACACCGTCTATTCGAACTGGGACAGCGTGACGATGGGCTCGGCGTCGATCGTCGGCCTGCCCGAATTCGTGAATGCGCCGGTCGCGGCGGCCGGCGCCGTGGTTGCATTGGTGGTTGCATTCGTGCATCAGCGCTCGCGCTCGGGGCTGATGCTGCGCGCGAGCCGCGAGGACGAGGTCGCGGCGCGCGCGGCCGGCGTGTCGCTCTATGTGTCGCGGCTCGTCGCGTTCACCGTGTCGGGCGCGGTGATGGGGCTGGCCGGCGTGCTGCAGGCGCATTTCCTCGGCAGCATCTCGACCGATTCGTTCTTTCTCGACCTGACCTTCATCACGCTCGCGATGCTGATCGTCGGCGGCACGCGCAGCATGGCCGGCGCCGTGGTCGGCACGGTCGTCGTCCAGGGCATTACCGAGGTGTTCCGTCAGTTGGAGAGCGGTGTGCATATCGCGCACACGCAGATCGCGTTGCCGAGCGGTGTGCAGGAGCTCGTGCTCGCCGCCGCGATGCTGCTGATCCTGATCTATCGCCGCGACGGCCTGGCCGGCGGGCGCGAATGGTCGCTCCGGCTGCGGCCGCGATCGGCCCGCGCGCCGCAGCCGTGACGCGGCATACGGGATCGGGCAACCCGAATACAAGGCGGGTCGACGCCGTCGACTCGCCGAGCAATCGAGCCGCGACGTGCGGCAAGTACCAGGAGGAGTGTCATGCAAGGCATCGATATTATCGGAATCGACATCGGCGGGACGTTCACCGATTTCGTCGCGTACGATTCCGCGAGCGGGACCATCAAGAACTGGAAGAACCTGACCACGCCGAAGGATCCGATCCAGGGCGTGCTGCAGGGGCTGACCCAACACCCGGACCCCGCCGGCGTCGCCAAGATCCGTCTCGGCACGACCATTGCCACCAATGCGTTGCTCGAGCGGCGCGGCGCAAAGATCGCGTACGTGACCACCGAAGGTTTTCGCGACGTCCCGTTCATCCAGCGCGGCGATCGCCGCAGCCATTACGACATCTCGTGGGTCAAGACGCGGCCGCTCGTTCGGCGCCGCGACTGCTTCGAGGTTCCCGAGCGGCTGTCGGCGAAGGGCGAAGTCGTGACCGAGCTGGACGAGGCGGCCGTGCGCGAAGTCGCGTCGAGGATCAAGGCTGATCCGTCGATCGAGGCGGTCGCGATCTGTACGCTGTTCTCGTATATCGATCCGACCCACGAGCGCCGGATCGCGGAGATCTTCGCGGAAGTGCTGCCCGACCTGCCGGTGTCGATCTCGTACGACGTGTTGCCGAAATGGAAGGAATACGAGCGCGCGTCGACGACGATCGCGGACGCGTACCTGAAGCCGATCGTGTCGCGCAGTTTCCACCGGATGCAGAAGCATCTCGACGAACTGGGCGTTGGCGACAAGGTCGGTGTGATCAAGTCCAACGGCGGCGAGTCGACGCTGCGCCGCGCGGCCGAGGCGCCGGTCCAGATGTCGCTGTCGGGGCCGACCGGCGCGGCCGTCGCGACACGCGTGATTGCGCAGCTCTGTCAATTCGAGCACCTCGTGACGTTCGACATGGGCGGGACGTCGACCGACTGCACGACGGTCGTCGACGCCAAGGAGCACCTGACGACCGACTTTGAAATCGAGTGGGGGCTGCCGATCCAGGTGCCGATGATCGACATCCATACGATCGGCGCGGGCGGCGGGTCGATCGCATGGATCGACAAGGGCGGCATGCTGCGCATGGGGCCGCAGTCCGCGGGCGCGGACCCGGGCCCGGCCGCCTACGGCCGCGGCGGCGAGCATGCGACAGTGACGGATGCGAACGTCGTGCTCGGGCGCATCAATCCCGACTATTTCCTCGGCGGCAAGATGAAGCTCGACGCGGCCGCCGCGCATCGCGCGGTCAAGTCGATCGCCGACCAGCTGGGGATGGCAGTCGACGACGCGGCCTACGCGATGATCCAGATCGCCAACAACAACATGCTCGGTGCGCTGCGCACGGTGCTGTTGCAGCGTGGCCTCGATCCGCGCGACTTCACGCTGGTCAGCTCCGGCGGCGCGGGTCCCGTGCACATCTGCGACATGATGGAGATCAGCGGCATTCCGCGCGGCCTCGTGCCGAACTATCCAGGCCAGTTCTCCGCGTTCGGCTTCATCATGACCGACGCGCGCGTGGACCAGCACCGCACGGTGCAGCAGGTGTCGACGCGCTTCGAGGCGCAGCGAGTGGCGCGCGTCGCAAAGGAGCTCGTCGAACGGGCGTACGGCGAGCTGCGCGAGCAAGGTTATCGCGACAACATCGAGATCTACCGGTCGGTCGAGGCGCGCTATCTCGGCCAGAACCACGAACTCGAGATCGTGCTGAACGGCGACGACTTCGACGAGCGGTCAGTCGCCGATCTGTGGGCGCGCTTTCACGCGCAGCACGAGGCGCGCTTCGGCTTCGCGATTCCCGGCGAAACGATCGAACTGGTGAACCTCAAGGTGACGGCTGTGGCGCTCGGCGAGAAGCCGAAGCTGCGCGTGCTGCCTGAAGGCAGCGGCACGCCGGCGTCGACCGGCCACCGCCGCGTGCGTTTCGAATCGGGCTGGATCGACACGCCGACCTACGACCGCGAAACCTTCCTGCAGGGCCAGACGATCGCCGGCCCCGCGGTGATCGAGGAAAGCGCGTCGGTGACGATTCTGCGCCCCAACCAGTCGATGCGGGTCGACCCGTACGGCAACCTGATCATCTCGGTCTGAGGAGAACAACGATGGACCTGATTACCATGAACATTCTCGAGTCGACGATGGTGTCGATCTGCCGGGAAATGGGCATCACGCTGATGAAGACGTCCTATTCGACGATCTTCAACGAGGCGCTGGACTTCACGTGCGGCCTCGCGAACGCCGAAGGCGAGATGATCGCCGTCGCCGACTACTGCCCGTCGCAGATCGGCGGCATGCCGCTGCTCGTGCAATCGTGTCTGAAGGAGCTCGACATGGACGAGCTCGCGGAAGGCGACATCATTCTTCACAACGATCCGTATCGCGGCGGGTTGCATACGCCGGAGCACACGTTCTTCAAGCCCATCTTCGTCGACGGCGAACTGGCAGGCTGGGCGGTTGCGATCGGCCACATCGCCGAAGTCGGCGGGATGGCGCCGGGCGGCTTCTGCGGCGAAGCGACGGACATCTTCCAGGAAGGCATCCGAATTCCTCCGGTCAAGGTGAAGACGAAGGGCAAGGACAATCGCGACATCTGGAAGCTGCTGCTTGCGAACGTGCGTACGCCGCGCACCAATTACGGCGACCTGCGTGCGCTGATCGCGGCCGTGGATCTCGGCGAACACCAGATGAAGGGCGTGTTCGAGAAGTACGGCAAGGCGCGCGTACGGCAGAACGTCAGCGACCTGCTGCTGTATTCGGAGCGTCGGATGCGGGCGGAGCTCGACGCGATTCCGGACGGCATCTACACATTCGTCGATCACATCGAGAGCGATGGCATCGATGCCGATCGCACTTATGACATTCACGTAGCGGTCCACAAGACGGGGCAAGACATCGTCGTCGACTATACGGGCTCGTCGCCGCAAGCGTCGGGACCGATCAACGCGACGCTCGGGGTCGCGACGTCGGCCGCGTACAACGCGATCCTGCATATGACGGATCCGTCGATTCCGCGCAATAGCGGCTGCTTCCGGCCGATCCGGATCGTCGCGCCCGGCGGCACGATCGTCAACGTCGATTTCCCGGCACCGGAAGTTGGCGGCAATACTGAAACCCATCCGCGCATTGTCGGCGCGATTCTCGGCGCGATGGCGAACGCGGTGCCGAACCGTGTGATGGCTGCAGAGGGTGCGACGCACTGCAACTTCGTGTTCGGCGGGGTGGACGCCGACAGTGGCGAGTATTTCGCGTGCTACGACCTCGAGGCCGTCGGCTGGGGCGGCCGCGCATTCGCGGACGGCAACGACGCAGTCGACTCGATCAACGGGAACTGCCGGATTACGCCGGTCGAAGTGTACGAAACGCGTTTCCCCTGGCGGGTCGAGAAGCTCGCATTCAACACGGATTCGGGCGGTGCCGGCGAATATCGCGGCGGCGTCGGTTATTCGAAGCAGATGCTCTGCCTGAACGAGGTGATCACCGTGTCGCAGATGACCGACCGTCATCAGTTCGCGCCGTGGGGATTGAACGGCGGCGGCGAGGGCGGCCTGGGCGCGACGCTCGTGCAGAAGGCCGGTACGTCGGGCTGGAAGACGATGTGCGACGTGTATGGCAAGGCGTCATCGAGCCGCTATTCGAATGTGCAGATCCGCCGCGGCGACCGCGTCACATTGACGACGCCCGGCGGCGGTGGTTACGGTGACTCCGCGAAACGCGCGCCGGAAGCGCTGCGCGACGATGTGCTGGACGGCTATGTCTCCGCGCAGGCCGCCCGCGAGTTGTATGGCTACAAGGAGGCTTGATCATGAAATTCTCGCAAAACGGACTTTACATCGAGCGCTACATCAAGTGCGCGAACTGCGGCACGCTGATTTACGCGAACGACAACCGCCAGCAGGCTGAAAGCGTTCAGCGGGGCGCGCAACTTTTCTGTTCCCAATGGTGCGTGGACTGGCATGACGCGCGCGAGAAGCGTGCAGCGGAGGCGGCCGCGCGCTGACGGTGCGTGAGTGCGCCGCCGGGACGCTTCGGTGCTCCGGCGGCGTGCTTGTTTGACAGTGCGCCTGAGTCTTTCAACCGCATGGCGTGGGCGAAGGCATCGGCGCCATGCGATCCGGGGAAGACTTCGATTCCGGATTCTTCGTCTTTCATGCGATTAGGACTGCAATGAAAATTATTTCGGGAAATCAGGTTGTGAAAAATGTGGTGCGGGAACGTAGCGAGGGCGGTAACGGAACAGGCAGGAACGAAGCGAGCGGAAGGCGCCTGACCGCATGGATCGCGGGTGCCTGCATGGCGGCTTGTGGCGCGGCGCACGCGCAAAGCAGCGTGACGCTGTACGGGATCATCGATACGGGCATCGATTACGCGAACAACGTTGCGAGCACGCAGGGTGGCAGCGTCGTGCCCGGCAGCGGCCGAAGTCAGTGGCAGATGTCGAGCGGCGTGCCGCTCGGCAGCCGATGGGGATTGCTCGGCACCGAGGAGCTTGGCGGCGGGCTGAAGACGATCTTCCGGCTCGAAAGCGGATTCAACGCGGTCAACGGCGGCCTCGGCGGCAGTAACACGCTGTTTTCGCGCAACGCGTACGTTGGCCTGTCGAGCGAGCGCTACGGGACGCTGACGTTCGGCAAGCAGTGGGATCCGATCGTCGATATCGTCGAGCCGTTCACATTGAACGGGAACGTCGGCGGCTGGTATTTCGCGCACCCGAACGACATGGACAATACCGACAACGGCTTCTCGGTCAACAACGACATCAAGTACGTGAGCCCGTCGTTCGGCGGCTTCAAGGTCGAAGGGCACTATTCGTTCGGCGGGCAGGCCGGCCGGTTTTCGAACAATTCAGCGTACGGCGGCGGCGTGTCATATCAGAACGGCGCGTTCGCGGCAGGTGTCGCGTATTTGCGCGTGAACGATCCACAGGTTGCGGTGGCCGGCTACCAGAGCGGCGGCAGTTACGTGAACAGCGTGTATGGCGACGCGCTCGCGCAGGCCCGCAGCCAGGGCGTGCTCGCGGCCGGCGCGTCGTATCAGCTCGGCGCGCTCAAGCTGCTCGGCGATATCACGAGCGTTACATTCCAGGACGGCAACGCGGGGCAGGACGTGAAGTTCCAGAACTATGAACTGTCCGCGATCTACGCGCTCACACCCGCATGGACGCTGGCCGGCGGCTACACGTTCACGACCGGGCGCGATCATGCGACTGACGCCAAACCGAAGTATCAGCAGTTGAACCTGCTCGCGCAGTACGCGCTGTCCAGGCGGACCGACGTGTACGTGATGACGGCGATGCAGCGCGCGTCCGGTTCCGCGCAGTACGCGCAGATCGCGGGGTTCAATCCGTCGGGTACCAACAAGCAGCTCGTCGCCCGGATCGGACTCACGCATCGGTTCTGACGAAGGGCGATCTCCGGTCTCGTTCCGGCGCGGCTCGCCAAGGCGTTCGCTCTTCTGGCGTGCCGGCAACCGACGGTGTTCCTGCGAGAAAGTGTCCACAGTCTATAATGTGCATACTTTGGGTCGGTATGCCGACTGCAATTGGGAGGCGCGTCAGTGAACATGCGAGAGAACCCCGTCGCGGCAAGCAAAGAGGGGCACCATCAGGGCGAGGGTGAGTTGCTATATACGGAAAGCCTGGTGGATCAGGTGACGGACATGCTGCGTAGCCAGATCGTCGAGGGCATCATCGCGCCGGGCGAAAAGATCGTCGAGGCAGCGCTTGCGGAGCGGCTCGGAATCAGCCGCAACCCTATTCGCGAGGCGGTGCGACGCCTGGAGGGGAGCGGCCTGCTCGTCAACTATCCGCGGCGCGGGCGTTTTGTTCGACAGATCAGCCGCGACGAAGCCGAAGACATCATTTATTTCCGTACCTGCATCGAGCGCGCGGGCATCATGCGTGTGGCTGCGACGCGGATGGACGACGACGTTCGCCGTCTGCGCGGCATTCTCGCCGAGATGCGCGAGGCGGCGGACAAGGGCGACGTCGTACGGACGCTGGAAATCGACGCACAGTTTCATCGCGCGATCTGCGAAATGACGGGAAGCAGCCGTGGCCTCAAGGCGTTCGACGAGATTCACACGGAATTGCGGATTCTGTTCCGGATGATCGGGAATACCTATGCGACGCTGGATGAAGTGGTCTGCGCGCATGAGCCACTGTTGGCGGCGATCGAGACTGGCGACGCCGAAGAAGCGGGACGAGCGATGACGGAACACATCGCGGCGACGCGTGTCGAGGTCGAGGCGTATTTTCAGGCCAAGGGGCAATAGCACCACGATGAGGGGCTTTATGTCAGTGCTGCCATGGCGCGCCCTCCTTGACGTCTGCGCCGAATTTGCACCGCAACGGGCTTGCAAAAGAAACAGGCTCCCGGATAACCCGCAGAGCCCTGACTGACGAACCCCGGTGGGTCAAAGATCTACCGGGGTTTTGCATTTGGTGGCGAATCAGGGGGGAGACTCCCAGCTTCGTCCAGAGAGCATAACCCTCAACAAATCAAAGGGTTATCGAGCCGATTGCATCACGCTTTGTACCGAGACTTTGTACCAGAAACGGACCGCTGCCGCAAGGCATGTCCTTCCATAACCAGCGACCGAAATGCTTGTTTGCGAGCGTCTTGGACAAGGTACGTTCCAATGCGCCGGAGCTTCACCCAACCTCTCGCTAACCGCAAGCCTTTCTGAGATTGGCAGCTTTTGCAAGATTGGCTCGGCAGACCTCGCCTTCGAATTTGACGGAGGCGGTGAGATTCTCGCTCAGTATAAATCCGGTGCTTTAAAAACAAGGGCTTAGCTTTGTTTCTGGATTTATTCTGGCACACCTGCGCGGCACACCTGCGCGGCACACCTGCGCGGCACACCTGCGCGGCACACACAAGCGGCGATTGCAGCGAGGCATGGCAGCTGCTTCGCCCTGTCGCGAATGCGCGGTGAAGTACCTGTCGGACTACGTTATACGTGAGCGGTCAGTTCGGGGTGGACAAGCCCGGGTCCGCGTTGCTGACAGCAGTGGGTTCAGGGGCAGCCTGCGGTGCCACCGGTTGCGAAGCGGCGTCAGCAGGACCTGCGCTCAATGCCGAACTGCTGACCGCATCGGTCGTGACTGCACCGACTTCCACGCCGGGCGCGGCCCCGGCGTCAGGGGGAACAGCAGGACCGGCGGCCGCTTCGTGCTGCGGAGCCGTCGGCGGCACACCCTTGACCAGCGCGTCCATCTGTTTCTGGCGTTCATCATCAAGCAGGAAGGCATTCCGGGAAGCGCCCGCACTCGCCAGTTTCTGCTCCAGAACCTCACCTGCACGCGGGTCCATGCCCAACAGGGTCATGCGGTCAAACGCCCACCTGTCTGCCTTGTCAAACGCGGAGGAAGCCACCCAGCTCACCCCGTGGAGTGTCGCTGAATTGGCAACCGCCTCGGCGGCAATCTGCGCCGCGACAAAAGGAGCCTCCGCAGCGGCCACCGCACCGACCGCGCTCCCGAGGGATGCGCCGGCGGCCATTGCGGCACCACCCGCCGCCGCACCGGCTCCAAGGGTGGCGACCGTGAGCGCTGCCACCGCTCCCAGTTTGACCACACCGACACTGAAGGTGTACGCCTTCATCCGGAACCCGCCTTCCTCGGAGAGCCCCTGAGTCCACAGCACCACCCACTGGGCTTCGTCGGGCGTAAGCGGGACCGTGGCAATCTGCTCCGGGTGAATGCTCCTGAGCCAGCGGTAGTCCTGCATCTCAGCGTGCTTGCCCGGCTGCGCAAGCAGGGTGCGGCCACGACAAACCTTGAGCGGGGTCACGTGAACCGGCTTACCGTTCGCCAGTGTCATATCGAAAGGGTCACCTTCATCCCGCAGTTTATCCAGCCTGACCGTCATCTTGATGGCGTTCTTCGAGTCATAGCCATCCACGGCCTGGATAATATCGCCCGGTGCGACATCCGCCACCGGTGAGGTGGCGATGACACGCAGATGCTCGTCAACGCCTGCGCCGCGAACCCAGGCCACCTTGGCATCATCACCCTTGACTGCGTAGGACGTGGCCGTATCGAATGGAAGCTCCCACTGCGTAGAGCATTCCTTGTCATGCAGGTCGGCTGAGCGCACGATGGCGGGGCGCAAGGCTTGTGTTCCTTGCGCGTACGTGCGGATTTCCTTGAGGAGGACTTCATCGACCTTGCGGCCGTCATCGACCGTGTAATGCGTTGCACACCCCGCAAGCCAAAGCACGGCTGATGCCGCTACCACACGTTTCGGTTGGCCTTTCATGTAAAAACCCCTGAATCTTGTTGTAGTTGGAAATGGGCAGGCAATTAAGAGGGGCGCTACCCGCTGTTGTAAGTGGGAGACTGTGTCCGGAGATTCAGGGGGGGGCTACTCCAATCACGGTATCGACTTGAGCCGAGAGCTCACTTAATCGTCCCGACCGTAGCGGTTGCATCAATACGTTTATATGTATTGACGTCGATAGTCGAACCGCCTGACTTCGGAGTCAGGCCGTCGCCGAGTTCGCGACCGGTACTTGCGTCGAACCTTCCACGCGCGTAGTTCGCCGCGCAAATGCGATAGGCCGAACCACCGTCAGTTGAGGAGGAATCCTTACAGAGTACCCGAGTGAGGATGACCCATCCGTCGTCATTGCTCAATCCCGCAACCAGGTCGCCTGTTGTTCCGATGAAGAACGAACCGAAACCCGACGCAAAGTTGATTGACTTGTCGAGGCCGGCAGGCACCATCGCCGGGATTCGCAGGTTCATCAGTCCAGGGATGCCAAAGACCTGCACGGATGTCCAGCCGGCAATCGTATTCACAAAATCGGCCTTCGACAGGTACGGGTCAGGATGCTCCGGGTGCCATGCCGCCGCAGTATGGACATACTGCTTGTTGTATTCCTTGGCTTTCGTGTCGTTATCGAACGCGCGGAACGGGCCTACATCTCCGATGAGCACGACGCCGGGTTTCGAATTTCGGTTCACCACATCATTTGCGAGTTTCTTCGCTGACGATTCGCTCGCATTCTTCTCAAGTTCTTTGCGAGCTTTCGTGATTTCGTTGTCACTGGGTGCGGACCCAACGCCAAGATGAACACCGTCCTGGTTTACCGCGCAAGCGCTCAAAAGGACACTGAGGCCCAACGCAAAAGCTGTTTTGTACATTTTAAATCTTGTTGATTTTTCAGTTAGCCATACGTAGCGCATGGCCAATTATTTGGCTAGTTGGACAGTGCGGGTGCTGTATTGGTCGAAACCGTTGATTCGGTCGTGACCTTCGGTGTTGACGCCGCAGGAGGTACTGTTGGCGTGTCCGGACTGGCTTGCGTGGCCGACGGGTTCCCGAGGGACACTGTAATGTCATCGGGATAGGCCCACCAAGCACCGGTAGCGCGGTCTATAGGACCCATAGCAAGCGTGCCAACCGGCCCAAACATAATGAGATTGCCGGCCAGGGCACCCTTGCGAGTTTTAGACTGAACGGTAGTAGTCGCGTCCGGTTCGCCAGTCTTGCTGCATTTGACGTTCAGGTCATCTTTCGCGCGGTGGACTTTGATGGTGCCCGGAGTGATTACTTCGTAACTGCCTTTTGAGTTAGTCAGGATGCAGTTGGCTCCTGCGACATCGACAGAATCTTTTTGCGTCTTCACCGACACGGACTGGGTGGTGCCTCCCGTGATGGTTCCACAACCCGTCGTCATCGCGGTAAGCCCGACGGAAGAGAGCAGTGCGGCGATTCGTATGTATTTCATACTTGTCCGTTGTATCTTTAGAATGTACTTTAATTAGGGCAGGTTCTGTTGCCGTCACATCCCCATATAATGGCCGGTTATGTCGGGGCCCAGACACGAGCCATCGACGTTGTCAAATGCAGACCCCGTCGCTGGGTTGATGCATGCGGTGAATGCGACCCGTCGGCCGTTGTCATAGGTGCGGACACAAGCGGCGTTCTCACATTGCGTGGTCCAGCGCGTGACCTGCGGGGCCGGAGGAGTCAGGTGTCCATCGCTGAATACCTCGGCGGCGTTCTCGGGACATTGCGTGCCATTGTGCGTGCATCTTTGATATGCGGTGTCGATGGCCTGCTGCCGGTCAGATGCGAAGCCGGCCGAAATGCTTCCGTCATTGCCATGAAATATTGCCCACCACCCTTTTCTGGTATCCGAAGCAAAAACATGGCATCCACCGGGCGACGCTCCGTCGCGTGAGGCACTTTCGTGACATGAAGTAATGGCACAGCTTTTTGCGTCCGTCGCGGATTTCTTGTCGGTGCACCAATAGTACGAAATTCCATCCGCAGTCTTGGACGTTGCGATTGCGCTCGCAGCGTGGACTACGGCGTGGGTCAGAAGGAATCCGACTGCAAGTGCAATTCGAAGAGAATTTTTCATCTGGGCTGTCACCAGGTCAGTTATATCGCTAGTTAGATTTCTGCAGGAGTACTTCGAACATGAAGCCATTCCCCTTGATGAACACCGCAAGCGGTGTACATGTGGGCATTGCGGATACATCAAACGGGACTTGCGCATTCTGGGCGTATGTTCCTGGTGAGTAAGTTGTCCAGGACTACGCGCGCTGTACAGCGTACTCAGCGGTAGCCGTCAATACACAACGCCCACCGGTCATCGACAATTGAAGACCATGCCGGAACCGTAATACGATGCAAGATGAATTGAGCTTGGCTTTATGCAGTATGGCGCGTCGATGACGGATTCGCTCATGTGGACGTTACCGTCGTCCTCGGACACGCCATAGGTGTTAGAGATGATGTGGACATTCTTATAGTCCCCAGCAGGTTGCGGTCCCCGAAGTATCGTTCGGCCTGCAGTATCGTGTTCAACCCGAGACTGTTTTTCCTGCTCCCTCGCAGCTCGTTGCAGCATGCGTCGTTGCCACGCCACTAAGTCGTCGTGTTCCTGTTTACTGCGCGCTTTTTGCTCCTTGGCCAGCATGGCGGGCACCGGCTAAGGCCATCGTCATAAACTTTGAGAAAGCCCCGCCGGTACGGTGGGGCTTTCTACTAAAGATAAAAGTCAGGTGGTGGTCTGATTCATCAGCAAGACTTCAAACATTGCGCCGTTCACCCGCAGAAAAAGTGCGACGGGTGTGTAAGTCGTCTCGGTCGAAGTGCTCGACGAGTTGCCGGTGGTGGGTGCGAACAGGCCGTAGTTTTGGTAGTTCATCGCATACGCGCCTGTCAGTGAAACTGACCCGGCCGTTCCTGTAATTTCGGCTACGCCAGTCGTTGCGTCGTACGCGGATACCGTTGCCATGAACGAGCCAAGAATCGGAATCGTGCCCGACAGACTTCCATCGGACTTGATGGTTACGGCAACGGTTCCACCAAGCGCCCCGGAAAACTGCGAATTGCGCTCGTTTACGGAAAGCGGTGCGGCTTGAGCGTTTTCATACGTGCCCGCATACGCTGCCAGATTTGCAGGGACAGGAGCATCAGCAGTATTTGCTCCCAGCGGCCCACCCCATACCCACAAGCTCGATGGAACAACAAACGTCGAGGCTTGATACTGAGATGACGTGCCAGCCTCGGTCAGTTGGAGCTGCACACTGTTGTTTAATCCGACGTTCGTGCTTATGTTCACAGGAACGGCATTGAACGTGTCAGCAGGAATTGCAACGTTCGCTACCGACCCGGCGGGAGCGCCGCTATACGATAAAGTTGAGTAGTAGGTGACGTTTGACAGCGTTGCATGGATAGCGAGCGGTCCGGTCGCTCCGTCAGGCAGGGGTACAGTCCCAGACACGCCGGTATACGATGCGCTTACGTCTACGATATTCTGCTGCTTGTCCGCGCATTGGCCGTAAATCCCGCCATGCGGAGTCGCCAGCACCTCCGTGCTTGGCCACAATGTCGTGCCGGACGCCGAGCATCCATACCAGCCCGAAAGAACGAGCGCTTTCGTATTCACCAGGTTGTTAGGGTCATCTCCACCGCCACCACCGCAAGCGGTCATCAGCAGCGCAACAACCGCCGCGCCTGCGTACTGCGTGCAACGCAAGACTGCATTTTTTTGCTTAAACATCATTGGCCTTGTCTGATTTATTCGATTTATGCGCTGGCCTACCGGACAACACGAATAATTATTCGGCTATTCGCAAGGGAAATCTGTCGGCCGCACTCCATCGGAGCGCAGCCGGTTCGGACTTTCAGTGGTGTGAGGGCAGTGACGGGCGTCAGTGTGTGCCGAGCTTGTCCACCCAGGGCAACTGGTCCCCAGCGATTTTCGGTTGCCCCTCAATTTGCACAACCTTCGCGTGTGAGACCGACGCGATGTTGCGAACCGTATCCGTAATCGTCTTGTTCACCCACTGGTCCGGCGTGCCGACCAAGCTGCCGGCGAGACCTTGCTCAAGACCAACCAGGCCGCCGGAGTTTTTCTGGAATACGCCGTAGACATCGAGTTGATAGCCTCCCTTGTAGGCGTACAGGCAGCTGTAGAGGTTCAGATTGTTGTACCCCGGAATGGCGCGCGTCGCCTTCGATGTCCAGACGGCACCGTCGCATTTCGCGAGGCGCATGGTGGTATTGCCGGCCTGTGCCTGTGCGGCTTGCAGGAATGCGCCCATCCCGGTTCCGGCGAGTGCGGACGACGCGTCGACCAGCTGGAACCTTCCCGGTTTTGCCGGGATATCCGTGGACATCATGAGTGGGCGGTTCTGCTGAATCCTGTTTGTATTCTGGGCGAGCCCATCGGCAGCGGCCGTGGCCACCGTGTCGATATCAGCCGTCGTCCTGATGTCAAAGATGTGATACAGCTCGGTGGTCTCGCTGCGGTCCGCAAGATACTGGTTGACACCGCCGCATGCGGTCAGTGCGAGCACGGGCGCAATGCCGGCAATCACAAGTCTCGTTCGCTTCAATTCTTTCCCCGTCTGGTGGCAAGCTTTCAGATTATTTTCATCCGCCCATGCACCGCGAAATTAGGACGGCATGATGGATATCGGCATCCCATTTATCAGACTTTAGGTATATGGGGCGCGATTTGCTTCTGGTCATGCGCCTTGAATTTTTCTGCGCGTCGTTTCGGGATTTATCGCCTGTCCCGGTTGTGCCCCAGCCTTCTTTCCGCAACTTTCCTCCTGCCGTGGACGGATGACCGCATGTATCTGGTCAGGTCGGGTGACCCTACGCGCGCCGCTTTTTGTCGCGGCCACCCGTCGGGACCATGGAAGGCGTCGCAATCGCACTCGACGGCAAGTCGAGCGTCGTTGGCCCCTTCCACGACCATGTCCAGACGATAGACGCCGCTCTTCACCCTGCTCGGCTGTTACCGACCTGACCGGATACATGCGGTCACACGCACGACTCGCCGCGACGTTGAAACGCTGGTCATAGGCGTTCCCTGAAGGCGCGTCGCAGCGCTCGGGGTCGGCCACCATCGACAGGAACATGATGTCGCGCTCACGGTTGGGTGGGCGTTTTTCAACAGGGAGCCTCCGGCCTCTTCTCGCGCCTTATTTCAAGTTAAGGAGTCATATATGACCTCTTAAGTGAAATATTGACCCATATCTGACCGTTTTAAAAAGCGCACTGGCGTTCATCTGACGGATGTCGTATAGTGGTCAAATATGACGCATTAACCCATTAAGGGTTCAGATATGACCGATAAACCAAAGGCAGAGGCGACACCCAAACCTTCCGGCCGCTTCACCGAAAATCCGATACCCTTGCCGGTCGAGCGTGCGCTGGTTGCTGCCGGAGATGACCTTGCGCTGGCCCGCCGACGCCGGGGGCTTTCTACGTCATCCATGGCGGAGCGGGCGGGCATCTCAAAAAAGACGCTCTACCGGCTGGAACAGGGCGACCCCGGAGTGTCGTGGGGCGCTGTGGTTCGGGTCCTGAACATCCTGAACCTCCTCCCCGAGCTCAACAAGGCTCTGAACACCACCAATGATGCGCTCGGCCTGGCGCTCATGAACAAGGCGGTGGCCAAACGCATCCGGGTACGCAAAACCAACCCGGACAGTGGAGCCCTGTAATGGCAACGACAAAAAAAGCAAAAACCAGCACAACGCGGACGCTGCTTGTCTATCTGGGCGACACGGGACTGGATGTGGGCGAACTGCAATTTTCCAGACAGGGGCAAAAAGAGGTCTCGGCGTTCCGGTACTCCCCCGCCTGGCTCAGTAATCCAGATTGCTTCGCACTGTCTCCGGACCTCCCCCTGAGCACCGACTTTCAATACCGCACGGGAAGCAAGGAGGCTTCTACCTTTGCGGGTGCCATTGCCGATACTGAGCCTGATGGCTGGGGACGCCGTGTCATTAACCGCGCCCATGCCAAACGGCGCAAGGCTGAAAAAGACGCCGGCCGAGACGCCGGTTCCGCACAGCTGTCAGACCTGGACTATTTGCTAGGGGTGCTGGATTCCAGCCGCATTGGCGCACTGCGCTTCAAGGACAATGCCGACAGTCCCTTCCTCGATGTGCCCCATGACGACGACTTGCCTGAAGGAACTCACGAGGTCCCGCTGCAGACCTTGATTCAGGCGTCGCAAGCGGTCGAATCCGGCAAGGAAACGGCGAGGGACCTCGCGTATCTGAAAGGGCGCGGCACCTCGCTCGGCGGTATGCGACCCAAAGCAACGGTCCTGAAGCCCGACGGCACCCTGACCATCGCCAAGTTTCCGAGCGTGAGTGATACGCGTGACGTGGTGCGCGGTGAGGTGCTGGCGCTGTTGCTCGCGAAAGAGGCGGGCCTGAATGCATCCGAGGCCGAAGTCGTCATGTCTGGCACCCAGGCTGTCGCGCTTATCGTGCGGTTTGACCGACCCCGGGCTGGCGGTCGCATCCCTTACCTGTCTGCGGCCTCGCTGCTGCAGCTGGATTCCAGGGAAGATGGCGCATACACGCAGATTGCGGAGGCCATTGACCGGTTCTCCCCGAGACCACTCGAAGACAAGCAGGAGCTTTGGGCGCGCATCTGCTTCAGCATGCTCATCACCAACGTGGATGACCACATGCACAACCACGGTTTCCTGCACAGCGGCGGGGGCCAGTGGCGGCTTGCCCCGCTGTTCGACGTGAACCCGTTCCCCGACAAGGAACCCATCCTGAAAACCGCCGTGACCGAAGCGACCGGTGAAACCGGAGATATCCAGGAGGCGCTGGATGCGGCGGCATACTTTGGCGTGTCCGATGACGACGCTCATGCAATCCTGACCCGGATGATGGCTGCACTGAACGACTGGAAACGACTCGCCCGGTCCCCGGCCGTGGGGATGGGTGATGATGAAATCGACAAGGTCGCGCCTGCTTTTGAGAACGACAACTGGGATACGGTAGCGTCCTTTCTGGAACAATAAACCGGCCAATCGAACTGTCTGGTCAGGCGTCGCCGACGTGGTATTCGATTGGCGGGGTAGTAACATATGAAATGTTATTTCTGAACGGCGATTCTGCGAAACGCCAATGCCATTTCCGATGGGAACCCGTTTGGTTTTCGAATCCGGCATTTTTAGGTTGCCGACGCCGGCGTGGCAAATTCTCGGTTTAGGGCTGTGCCTGTCTCAGCTTATTCTTCGTGGACCGGCGTAACCCGTTGATTCGAAAGGATGCAAATTCTCGCGTTAACACGCTGCCAGAACATAACAGCAAAAAATGACAACAGCATTCGAGTATCTGGTTGAGCGGATAGTCAGCCGCCGCTGCGTCCCGCTCATCGGCGCGGGGATATCGATGGGCGCTCGCAGAGGTGGGGCGAAATGGACCGGTCATCACGTCACAGTGATGATTGAAAAGGTCCTCGTACCCACGCTCATGGCCCGTATCGCCCGCACCCTTGGCGCGCCGCCGGATGTGCGAAGGGCGCGAATCTGCGCCAGCTGTCAGGCAGCTTTCGCCGACTACCATCTCGCGCACGCAGCCACCTGCACTGGCATATGCATGACGTGCGACCTGAGGGAGGCTCGATTGAGCCGGGCGCTGACAAAAGTTTGCGAGGCATTCCTGTGGGAGCACGGGGGGCCCAACCAGGAGTCGACCTATCGAAAGCTGGTCCAGTTTCTCGAGATAGAGAAGTTCGCGGACCTGGAGCCTACCCCAGCGCACTACTACCTGGCGTTTCTCGCGCGCGAGGGCCTGCTTTCTGAGGTTGTGACGACAAACTACGACTGCAACCTCGAGCATGCCTACGACGCCACATGGGCAGACTCAACGCGGGTTCGAACGAGCGAGGCATACCGCATATACGACCTCAACAGTTTCGCCGCTAACGCGGCCCGCAGCTCGCGCCGATTGCCGGGTGGCGATACGGCTCACGCGCTGAAAGTATACAAGGTCAACGGATGTGCCAAGCGGCTCATGGAGGATGCACGCCACGCGGTCGATATTCTCCTGACCGCCTCGCAGCTTCAGGATTGGCGAGCGCGCCGCTGGGCTGCGGACTTCTTCCGTACCAAGATACGAACGTCCTCCCTTGTGACCATCGGATTCGGTAGCGATGAGCCGCAGGTCGTGCATACCCTCCAGCAGGTGCTGGAAGAGTTCTCGGGAATCACAAGCGAGAATCCATCTGCCGACAGGAGCGTGTTCGACGCATCAAATGCGCCGATTGTGACGACCTACGACTACCAGCCGTCCTTTCCGCAACTACAGTTGGTCAATGGATTTGCTGCCTGGTGGGCAGGAAATGCTGTCAAGGGCTCGGACCTGGTCATTGGCCCGTATCAGAGGGTCCTAAAGAGCGCCCCATCGGCCAGCGGTGTCGAGCCGCAGCAACTTCGCGCTGACGTTCTGTGGGCCGAGATATTTCATGCCGTATTCGGGCAGCTTTCCCGCGTGTCGCTTACCCGTCACCGTTTTCCTCGGGGTTCAGTCGTTCCAGGCTGAGTCGCAGCGCTTTCAGTTCCGCCTCGGCCATGCGCAGGAAGAAGGCTTGGCGGTCTGCGCACTCCGGATGCAGCCGGATGCCGAGCGAGACGGCCAGATGCTCCTCAACTTCCTCAATCCACCAGTCAGGTGCACTGTTGCGCCTGAGCGCTTTCCGCAGCGCCTGCTGGCGCTGTTTCAGGTCCGCTTCGTGGGCGGTGAGTCCCTCGTCGCTCAGGCCTGTCCCGTCCTTCCCGTCATCGACGTCCCAGTCGTACGCGTCCTGCGGCCGGTATTCCCAGCTGCTGACGAGGTGGTCCAGCAGCCTGTGTTCGCGCATCGTCTGTATCTTGTACGTGACGACCCGGTGGTTGCGCTGCGGGCGGTCGGGGGCCTCGGCCTGGCGTTCCAGGTCGGCCCGCAGCATGGCCCATTCAAGCGCAATGCCGGGGTAACGCACGAGCGCTTCTTCGTAAGTGGCACCGAGCGTGCGCTTGAACTCGCGGCCGGAGTCCTGCGTGCGCAGGTACTCCGGGATAACGACG
Organism: Burkholderia sp. PU8-34; assembly: GCF_053427725.1. Taxonomy (NCBI): domain Bacteria; kingdom Pseudomonadati; phylum Pseudomonadota; class Betaproteobacteria; order Burkholderiales; family Burkholderiaceae; genus Burkholderia; species Burkholderia sp. PU8-34. The sequence continues at coordinate 970,416 of NZ_JBSAXC010000001.1, read as the reverse complement.
CGGAACTCCCAGCTGCTGCGGTCGTTCGGCTGTTGCATGTACGGATGTTTGGCCATGGCGTTTTTCATGCGGTGGCAAGGTAAAAGCGTGGCCGGGTTTGTACCAGCGCTTTGTACCAGTTCAATACGTCGAACAAAGCATGAAAAGCAGGCCAATTAAAAAATATCCTTGTAAAACAATGACTTATGTCTTTACCTGGGTGGCGCCAGACAAAGAAAAAGGCCGCTGAACCTTGCGGTGCAGCGGCCTTTTGCATTTGGTGGCGAATCAGGGGCTCGAACCCCGGACCTGTGGATTGTGATGCCGCGGCGCGCACACGGCATGGCGTGCTGCCGCCGCGCAGCCGGCGCAGCAGCTACTCCGTGCGCGAAGCATCTTGCAGACCCGTCGCGCTCTGCGCGGTTTTCGCCGTCCGCGCGAGCGCATCGCGAATCGCCGCCTCGGTCTTGTCGTAATCGCCTTCGCCGAACCGCGTGTAGACGATATGCCCGTTGCCGTCGATCAGGTACAGCGCGGGCCAGTATTGGTTGCCATACGCATTCCACGTGTCGTAGCGGTTGTCCTGCGCCACCGGGAAGTGGATCCCGAACCGCCCGATCGCGTCCGCGACGTTGTGCGCGTCGCGCTCGAACGGATACTCGGGCGTATGCACGCCGATCACGACGAGGCCCTGGTCGCGGTATTTGCGGTACCAGTCGTTCACGTGCGGGATCGTGTGGATGCAGTTGATGCACGAGTACGTCCAGAAATCGACGAGCACGACCTTGCCGCGCAGCTGGCCGAGCGTCAGCGGCGCGCTGTTGTGCCAGCGCTCGATGCCGGCGAGCTCGGGGGCCGGTGCGCCGGCGGCGGGCATCGGCGACACGGTCTGGCCCCGTGTGTCGGCGAACGCAGCCAGTGCGGCGGTGGCGGCTATTGCGGCGAGGGCGGTGACGGCGGCGGCGGTCTTGAGGCGCGTGAACATGGCAGGTTCCTCCGGGAAGCGATGCCGCTGACGGCCGGTGCCGGCGGCGGACGTTCGCAGTTTCGACAGACCGTATTGAGCGGCGCGGACGTATCGGGCATGTGTCCGCGAAACCGCCCGTGTGCAATGTCATGTATCCGCCCCCGGGCCGGATACAGTGGGATACAAACCGGCGCGCGGCCTGCGGTATAAAGCGGATATCGCCCGTCAGGCGCCGCGCGGCACGCGTCGGCGGCAGACGGACAACCGGACATTTGTGCGGCACACACCGCGAGTACGATTCCTGCCATGGACAAGACCGACCACGTGTTGATCGTCGACGACGATCGCGGCATCCGCGAGCTGATCGCCGGCTACCTCGAGAAGAACGGCATGCGCGTCTCGCTGGCCGCGAACGGGCGCGAGATGCGCGCCGTGCTCGACAGCGGCGCGCCCGACCTGATCGTGCTGGACCTGATGCTGCCCGGCGAGGACGGCCTCGTGCTGTGCCGCGAGCTGCGCGTCGGCAAGTTCCGCGCGGTGCCGGTGCTGATGCTGACCGCGCGCGGCGAAGAGACCGACCGCATCGTCGGTCTCGAGATGGGCGCCGATGACTACCTCGCGAAGCCATTCGCGGTGCGCGAGCTGCTCGCGCGGATCCGCTCGGTGCTGCGCCGCACGCGGATGCTGCCGCCCGGCATGCAGGTAACGGAGACGGCCGAGATGCTCGGTTTCGGCGAATGGCGGCTCGATACGACCGGGCGGCACCTGCTCGACAGCGACGGCACGCTGGTCGCGCTGAGCGGCGCCGAGTACCGGCTGCTGCGCGTGTTCCTCGATCATCCGCAGCGCGTGCTGACGCGCGACCAGCTTTTGAATCTCACGCAGGGGCGGCAGTCCGATCCGTTCGACCGGTCGATCGACCTGCTCGTCAGCCGCCTGCGGCAGCGCCTGCGCGACGGCGCGCGCGAGCCGCGCTACATCAAGACGCTGCGCAACGAGGGCTATGTGTTCTCGGCGGCGGTCACCGTCATCGAAGGCACGCCATGACGCCGCGCGTGACGTGGCGGTGGCCGCGCACGCTGTTTGCGCGGCTCGCGCTGATCCTGTGCGTCGGCCTCGCGCTCGCGCAGGCGCTGTCGTTCTGGCTCACGCTGACGGAACGCGACCAGGCGACGACCAACATGATGATGGGCTACATCGAGCGCGAAGTCGCGAGTTCGGTCGCGCTGCTCGACCATCTGCCGGCCGGCGAACGCGCGGCGTGGCTGCCGCGCCTCGCGCGGCGCAGCTACCGGTTCGTTCTCGGGCCGGGCGAGACCGGCACGCCGCCGGAGGCGCGGCTGTCGGCGAGGGTCGAGCAGTCGATCTCGGACGGCATCGGCGGCGCGTATCCGCTGACCGCGAACGCGATTCCCGGCGACCGCGAACATCTGCAGGTGCATCTGCGGCTGACCGACGGGTCGCCGCTGACGATCGACATTCATCCGATGTCGACGGTGCCGCTGTCGGGCTGGCTGCCGTTCGTGCTCGTGCTGCAGCTCGCGGTGCTCGCCGCGTGCTGCTGGCTCGCGGTGCGGCTCGCGACGCGGCCGCTGAAGCAGCTCGCGCAGGCCGCCGATGCGCTCGGCCCGGACCTGAAGGCCGAGCGGCTGAGCGAGGACGGCCCGTCGGAAGTCGCGCGCGCGGCGCGCGCGTTCAACGCGATGCAGGACCGCATCGCGCAGTACATCGCCGAGCGCATGCAGATTCTCGCGTCGATCTCGCACGACCTGCAGACGCCGATCACGCGGATGCGGCTGCGTGTCGACGTGATGGACGACGACGTGCAGGGCGCGAAGCTGCGCCAGGACCTGATCGAGATGGAAACGCTCGTGAAGGAGGGCGTTGCGTATGCGCGGACCTTGCACGGTGGCGCGGAGGCGGCGCGCCGCATCGACCTCGACGCGCTGCTCGACAGCATCGTGTGCGACTACGTCGATGCGGGGCAGGCGGTCACGTTGCAGAGCCGCGTGACGATCGCGCTCGTCACGCGCCCGCAGGCGCTGCGCCGCATCGTCGGGAACCTGGTCGACAATGCGCTGAAATTCGCGGGCTCGGCTGATATCGGCGTGACGGCCGCGCCCGACGGCGGCGCGGTCGTCACTGTGTGCGACAGCGGGCCCGGGGTGCCGGACGATATGCTCGAAGCGGTGTTCGAGCCGTTCCGGCGCATCGAGACGTCGCGCAATCGCGAGACGGGCGGCACCGGGCTCGGGCTCGCGATCGCGCGGCAGCTCGCGCTCGCGATGGGCGGCGTGCTGACGTTGCGGAACCGGCCGGAAGGCGGGCTCGAAGCGCGGCTGGTGTTGCGGAGTCTCGATTAGCGCGGGCTTTGCCGCAGATGCGCGTCGATGAGCGGCGCAAGTTCATCCGCATGCACGGCGGCGAGATCGTGCCGGCCGCCTTCGACTATGTGCAGCCGCGCGTCGGGCAGCCGCTCGAGCAGACGCCGGCCGGCCGCGACCGGGCTGATCGGATCCGCATCGCCCCACAGCAGCAGCGTCGGCTGCGCGACCCGTCCCAGCTCCGCCGACAGATCGGCGCGGAACGTCACGAACCAGTCCGGCAGATGCGGGTTCGCGGCGACGAAACTGGTCTGCCACTCTTGCGCGCCCAGGCCATGCATGTCGAGCCCGCCGGACGTGACTGTCAACACCAGATGCGTGACGCGTTCCGGTTTCTCGAGCGCCGCGCGCAGCGCGATCACGCCGCCCATCGATTGGGCGATCACCGCCGTCGGCTGATCGATGTGTCGCAGCACGTGTTGCACGAGGCCGTCAAAATCGCCGACGTCCGGATCGCCGGGCTCCGTACCGAAACCCGGATAGCTGACGATCCGTCGCGCGGCAGGGTGGGTGAGCCGATCAGCGAGCGGTTGCCAGAATGCGGTGCTGCCCGATGCGCCCGGCAGGAAAAGAAGCTGCGATGGAACCGGCATGGTGGTGGTTGGATTCTCGATAGGGTTCAGCACCGTCCGCTACGCAGCGCGACGGACCATTCGTGGCGCCCGATCGATTCCGCGGTGGCGGCGGCCGCGTCCCAATCGTATTCGACTGCGTGGAATTCGACGGCCCAGCCGGACGCCGTGCGCGAGGCCATCGCATAGCGCGCGTGCGGCGAGCCCGTTTCGATCTTGTGCGGGAACGGCAGGTCGTCTTCATAGGCCTGAAGGCCGACGCTGCCCGGATTGACGATCGTGCGTCCGTCGGCGAGCGTGAGCGCGCGCGGCACGTGCGTGTGCCCGCACAGAATCAGCGACGCCGACGCATCGCCTGCGCGCCGCGCGACTTCGTCGGGCGTGGCCGCGCGGCAACCGGACGCGGTGACGGTTTCCAGGAAGTAGTCGAGGTCGCTGTCGGGCGTGCCGTGGACCATCAGCACGTCGTCGTCGAGCGTCAGTCGGGCAGGCAGGCTGGCGATCCACGCGAGCTGATCGTCGCGCAAGGTATCGTGCGCCAGGCGGTCGGACAGGCGCATCGATTCGCGATTGCCGGCCAGCACCTGACGCTCGTGATTGCCCTTGATGGTCGGCAAGCCGAGCGGCATCAGGCGGTCGGCCGTTTCGCGCGGGTACAGCGCGCCGGACAGGATGTCGCCAAGATTGACGATCACGTCGGCACCGCGCCGGCGAATGTCGTCCAGCACGGCGTCGAGGGCGGCCAGGTTGCCGTGGATGTCGGAGAGCGCGGCGATTTTCATGGGCGGGCGTCGTGGCACGGAGTGGCGATTGTCGTCAATTCCTGGTGTGTCGTCCAATACGTGCCGTGCGCATCAATCGGTCGACACCTCGATGTGGCGCGATTCGAACGAGCCCGCGACCATCTCATTTTCCGCAATAAATTCTTTCCACCATTCCACTTTCGTGTGGAACCGGTTCCATTTACCATCGGCGGCCACGACGGGAGGTCACCGCGTGCGCCTTCGTGCACACGTCATCCCGCGCAAAAGCCGGCGGCGAAGCATCGCCGGTCACTCGTCAAACTCGCAACTCGTCCCTAGAACAACGGGTTCAACGCCCGGAGACAAGCCACAACCATGAACAAGCATCTCGTCGCAGCGCCGCTGCTGCTCTCGCTCGTCGGTATTGCGTCCGCGCAAAGCTCCGTCACGCTGTACGGCATCGTCGATTCGGGCGTCATCTATCGCAGCAACGAACGGGTCGGCTCCGCGGGCGCCTACACGGGCCACTCGAACGTCGCGCTCACGACCGGCAACCTGTCCGGAAGCCGCTGGGGCATCAAGGGCGCAGAGGATCTCGGCGGCGGCCTGCGTGCGCTGTTCGTCCTCGAGAACGGCTTCGACATCACCAACGGCACGTCCGGCCAGGGCGGCCGCCAGTTCGGCCGACAGGCGTTCGTCGGCATCGGCAGCGACCGCTACGGCTCGGTGACGCTCGGCCGCCAGTACACGTCGCTCGACGATTTCGTGAGCCCGGTCGCGCCGTCGTCGTATATCGGCGGGTTCGGCGCGCATCCGGGCGACATCGACGATCTCGATCAGACCGCGCGCGTCGACAATTCGATCAAGTACACGAGCGCGAACTACGCGGGCTTCACGTTCGGTGCGCTGTATGGCTTTGGCGGCCAGCCGGGCAGCATGAAGCAGCGCAACACGTGGAGCGTCGGCGCCGCGTATGCGGCGGGCCCGCTGCGCGTCGGCGTCGGCTACGAGCGCTCGGACAACAGCAAGAGCGGCCCGGCCGACCCGACGGTCGGCAAGTGGCAGAGTGCCGACGACGGCCTGTTCAACTCGTCGATCAACGAAGGCTACGCGAGCGCGCAGTCGCAGCAGATCATCGCGACCGGCGCGACCTACGACTTCGGGCCGGCGGTGGTCGGCGTGAACTACAGCAACGTGCAGTACCGCAGCGGCGACGGTTCGCTGTTCTCGGGCCACGCAACCTTCAACGTCGCGGGCATCTACACGCGCTGGAACGTGCGGCAGCAGACGCAGCTGTTCGCCGGTTACAGCTACACGCGCGGCAGCGACGTGAACGGCCTCGACGATCGCGCGCAGTATCACAACGTGACGCTCGGCGCGGTCTACGACCTGTCGAAGCGAACCAGCGTGTACCTGCTCGGCGCGTACCAGCACGCGTCAGGCATGACGCTCGACGCGCTCGGCCGTCCGGTGGCCGCGACCGCGTCGGTGTCGGACAAGGCAAACGGCCATTCGTCGGATTCGCAGTCGCAGGCGATCGTCAGCGTGGGCCTGCGTCAGCGGTTCTGAGGCGCGGCGGGCGGAGCAGAGGCCGTCCGCTGCGCGTGCCTGACGATATCGGGGCCCGCGCCTCGACGTCAGGTTCTGCACCGCCGGCCACGCAAGTGACGCGGCGGCATCCGCACATCGAGTAGGCCTCGCGGCTCCACATCCCTATACTTGGGCCTCTTCTCAAGGAGGTCCAAGGTCACGAGCGCAATCCGTTCGATGCCTGTGCGGCGCGCTGCCCGCCACGCCGCGTCGCGCATCCTGACGCATCCGATGCGAAGCCGCATCGAGCGCATCGCATCTCATCTCATGGCCGCCCCGTCGACGCGCACCGGCCGACCCGCGGCAGTACCCCCAATCGCGCGTTTCGTCACGGCCGCGCCTCGAATCCTGCGCATACTCCCGCCACCGCAGCGGCCGCCCATTCACCGCGACCGGCGCATTCCCTGAAAACAGATTGCCGTTAGATTAATTTTTGCTTTCATTGCGATTTCTGTTTTGGAATGATTGCGTCAATTATCCGGAAGGAAAATGGAATGCGCAGTAATGCGAAAAAATGACCATATTGCCTAAAGTGTGCGGCAGAAAATGCCGAAAAAGGCACGCATGAGCGGCCGCCGGCCAAGTCGTTCAGAGCAATGACCATTCTTGAAGAAAAAGGCCTCCACGGCCGCGCGCATGTCGCCCACAATTCGTCACGAGCACGACGAAAATGCTGGCAGAAATCACCCATGTTTCATGTTCCGTGATTTAACCATTCGCGAAACGACAGTCTGGAGTCAAATCTCATGTTCAGTAAACAATTGCGGGCAGCGTTTCTCGGCGCATTACTCGCGGTGATTGCGACGGCCGGCCATGCGCAATACACGACCGACTGGCTCGCGAATACGTTCGGCACGCTGGCGCAGCACGTCGGCAACGGTGCGCGGTCGATGTGGGTGGCGCCGGAGGGCGTCGTCTATACGTCGTCGCGCTGGGACGAGAACGCGGGCGGGATGGCGATGTACCAGAACGGCCAGGGCATCGGCACGATCGGCATCCACGACGAGTTCCAGGGCGGCGCAATCACCGGCAACGCGTCGTCGATCTTTGTCGCGCTCGGCTACAACCGGACGTTCGGCAGCGGCTCGGTCGGGCGCTACAACCGCTCCACGAATACCCGCGACTTGCGGATACCGGTCAGTGTATGGACAGGCGTTCAGTACGCCGACGTGATCACCGGGCTCGCGACGGCCGGCACGCTGCTCTACGTGAGCGACTTCTACGGCAACCGCGTGCGCGTGTATACGACCGGCGGCGTCTGGCAACGCGATATCGGCGTGCAGGGCCCCGGCGCGCTCGCGCTCGATGCCGCGGGCAACCTGTGGGTCGCGCGCAAGAGCGCGGGCGTGGTCGTGCAGTACAGCCCGACGGGCACGCCGATGAATACGATCCAGATGGCGTCGACGTCGCGGCCGTCCGCGCTGTATTTCGACGCGCCCGCCGGGCAGCTGCTGGTCGGCGACGAAGGGCCCGACATGAACATCAAGGTCTACAACCTGATCGGCCTGCCGCTGCAGGCCGGCACGTTCGGCGTGCAGGGCGGCTACCTCGACACGACGACGGGCATCAAGGGGCAGGTGGGCGACAAGCGCTTCACCCGCGTGGCGGGGATCGGCAAGGACGCTGCCGGCAACCTGTACGTGCTGAACAACGCGTGGGGCGGCGGCTGGGATCTCGGACGCAACGGCAGCACCGACCTTCATTCGTACAGCCCGACGGGCGCGCTGCAATGGAAGCTGCAGGCGCTGAACTTCGAGGCGATCGCCGCGCCGGATCCGGCAACCGACGGCGCGCTCTTCTTCAGCGGCAACAACGTCTATTCGGGCACCGCGGGCGGCACGTTCGTCGCGAACACGATCGACCCGTTCAGCTATCCGAAGGATCCGCGGCTCGACATGAAAGACTACCAGCGCGGCCAGCACTTCGGCCAGCTCGTGACGGTCGGCGGCAACCGGATTCTCGTCGCGTCGGGCCAGAATCCCGGCAACTTCAATTTCTATTACTTCACCGCCGCGAGCGGCTACATCGCGATTCCGGCCGGCTCGATCCCGGGCAAGCCGTTCAACACGACGCTGCAGGTCACGGCGGGCTTCGCGATCGACGGCAACGGCGACATCTGGGCTGGCCTCAACGGCGCGAACAATATTGCCCGCTACCCGATGACGGGCTTCGACGCGACCGGCAAGCCGTCATGGGGCAAGCCGACGACGACGCCGGTTCCGGCCACGGTGGCGCCGCTCACGCGCATCATCTACCAGGCGGACAGCGACACGATGATCCTCGCACAGGGCATCGCCGGAAGCTGGGACTGGACCGCGATGAACGGGCACATCGAGGTCTATCACGGCTGGAAGGCCGGCAACACGACCGCGCCGAACCCGGTGATCAACCTGACGAGCGCCAATCCGAAATCGATCGCGGCGGCCGGCCACTACCTGTTCGTCGGCTACGTGCATACCGTGCCGAACATCGACGTGTTCGATCTCAACACGGGTGTGCTCGTTACGACGCTGACCAACTCGAACACGTCGGCGATGGACGTCGGCAACGACGTCGACTCGATGTACGGCATCCGCGCGTACCTGCGCTCGACCGGCGAGTACGTGATCACGAAGGACAACTACAACGGCACCAGCATCGTCGTGTATCGCTGGCATCCGTGATCGCGCCGGCGCGGCTGACTCACTGATTCACTGCAGGCTTCACTGCGGTCCGGGCGCGCCGAGCACATGGCCGTTTACGGTCCGGCCGTACATCGAGTCGGGCGTGTCGTGGAAGCGCGCGCGCGTCGCGTCGACCGACCCCGTGAAGCGCGGGTCCTGCGGACGTTCGTGGCTGTCCATGAAGGTCGCGACGTCCCACGCCTGCTGGTCGCTCAGCGTGCCGCCGAGCCCGAGCGGCATGTTGGCCTTGATGAAGCCGGCCGCGTTCCGGATGTCGCCCATGCCCGCGCCCCAGTTGAACGAGCGCGCGCCCCACAGCGGCGGGAACGCAGTCTTGCCGCCGCTCGATTGGCCCTGTCCGTCCGCGCCGTGACACAGCGCGCAATGCTGCGCGTAGATCGCGGCGCCGCGCGCGTAGTCGGCCTTCAGCGCGGGCGGCGGCAGCTTCGGGAAGCCTTGTCCGGACAGCTTCTCGCCGATCGGCGCCCCCTTCGCGAGCCAGTACGAATACGTTTCCAGCGCAACGAGGATCGGGTCGCCGTTCGGCGGCGCCTTGCCGTTCATGCTGTATCGGAAACAGCCCTGCAGGCGTTCGGCGAACGTGTTCACGTGCCCGTTCTTGCTCCGGTACGCGGGATACAGCGGATAGGCGCCCCACATCGGGCTCGAATCCGCGCGGCGGCCGGCGTCGAGGTGGCAGCTTGCGCAGGTCAGCCGGTTGCCGACGTACTTGCCGGCGAATTCGGGCGTGTGCATGAAGATCTGCTCGCCGAGTTTCACGGTCTTGCCGAAGTCGTCGTTCGGCATCGCGGATTCGGCGGGCGGCGTGAACGGCTTCGCGGGCGTTGGCGTTAGTGTTGGCGTCGCGGAGCCCGAGCCGGAGCCGGATGCGGATGCGGATGCAGATGCAGATGCGGGTGCGGGTGCAGCCGACAACGTATCACTCGCCGCGAATCCCGGCCCGCTGGCGGCCACGCACAACAACGCAGCCAACGCGCGGCGATGCAACTGGAGTCGATCGGTCACGGTGTCCCTCCTTGCGATGCCGAAGCGGCCGGCGGCAGCGTGCCAGTGCCGGCGTCGATACGGGCGTCAGTGCGGGTGTCGATATGGGCGTCGGTGTGTGCGTCGGTGTGTGCGTAATAGGCGGCCACGGCGTCGATGTCGGGGCCGGACAGCTTGCTGGCGATCATCGGCATCAGCCCCATCGGTCCGGGCGGACGCATCCCGTGTTTCCAGCCGTTCAACTGATTCGCGAGATAGGCGGCCGGCTGGCCGGCCAGCGGCGGAAACGCGGTTCCCACGCCGATCCCGCCGGGCCCGTGGCATTGCGCGCACGCGGGCAGCCCCTGCGTCCAGCGGCCGCGCGTCGCGATCCATGCACCGGTATCCGATGGTGCGGCCAGCCCGTCGTCCCTGATTGTGATGCCGGGTGGCGCGGGCAGCGACGCGAAGTACGCGGACACGGCGTCGCGTTCGTGGGCGGACAGCAGTTTCGCGAGCGGCTGCATGACCGGATTCTGACGGCTGCCATCGGCGAACGCGGCCAGTTGCGCGGACAGATACGCGGCCGGCACGCCCGCAAGACGCGGGAAACCGGCCGCCGCGTTGCCTTCGCCGTTCGCGCCGTGGCAGCCGATGCAGGCTGCGGCGCCGGTGGTCGTGCCATTCGTTGCGATGGTCTTGCCGAGCGCCGGGTCGTCCGCGTACGCGCCGGACATGGCCGACAGCAGGCCGAACCCGGCCAGCCACGCGGCAACGCATCGGCGACGCGGCTTCACGATCGAATCGTTCACGTCTCCTCCTGTGCGGGGTCGCATTTCGTTGTTGTATGCGGAAGCACGCTCAGCTTGCATCGGCCTGGTCGCGCGGCGAGGCTTGGGTGCTCGTGCTCGTGCTCGTGCTCGTGCTCGTGTTCGTGTTCGTGTTCGTGTTCGTGTTCGTGTTCGAACCCGAACCCGAACCCGAACCCGGACGCGTGCCGGTAGCCGACACCGGCGCTGCACCCGATGCGCCGTCATAGCGTCCGAAGCCGTAGCGCTGGAAGATCCGGTAAGCATCCGGCGACCGGATGAACGCGAGCCACTGGCGGGCCGCTTCCGGATGCGGTGCGTCTTTGACGAGCGCGCCCGCGTAGATCGCGGTGGTGTTCTGGTCGGCAGGAATGTCGACGTTGCCGATCGGATGCCCGGCCTGCTCCTGGAACATTGCTTCGGACTTCCAAAGCACGCCCGCGTCGGCGCGCCCCAGCATCAGGAACAGCGCCGTCTCGCGATGATGGATGTGGGTCAGCTCGGTCGTGCCCGCCCGCACCTTGTCGTCGTAGACGGTGCGCGCGAGCGTGTCGCCGCCTGCCTTCACGAGCGACGCATTGATCTGCCGCGCGACACCCTCGAACTCGGGATTCGGCATAGCGAGCCGCAGCCCCGGCTTCGCGAGATCGGTCAGCGATGCGATGCGTTGCGGGTTGCCAGCGCGCACCATGATCGTCAGCTGGTTCGTCACGTACGGCACGGCGGGGCCCGTCAGCGTGCCGTCGGCGATCAGCGCGTTGACCTTCGCGAGCCCCGCGAAATACGCGTCAGGCTTGACTGTCCACGTCATGTTGCCGACGGTGATCGTGCCACCGGCCTTGATCTGCCTGACGAGCAGGCCCGGCGGAATCGTCTCCCAGTAGATTCGCCCGCGGTATTCGGGGTGGTCCGCTTCGAACTTCGCGACGAGCGGCGCCATCGCGAAAAAGTAGTTGCCGCCGACGAACAGCACGAGCTTCGGCGCGCTCAGGTCGCCGTGGAAATCGGCGAGCACGTCGACCTGCGGCACAGTGAATTCGAGGCCGCGGTTCGGCGCGTCGTTGTTCGCGCCGTGCTGCCATGGCGGGAAGACGTCGGTCTGCGCGGCCGCCGCCGCAGGCGTCGCGAATGCGGCGTGCGCGGCGATGCCCAGCCAGCCCGCCAGCACCGCATGCAGGATGCGGCGGGGGCGTCGCGTGCCGCGGCTGCCGTGCGGCTGCGCCGGCGCGTGGGTCAATGCCATGTCGATCCTCATTTTGCGTACGAGAAACCGGCGCGCTGCAGTTCGGGCAGCGTGCCGACCGCGCCGGGCGTGACGATCGCGCTCGGGATGATGTGGTTGGTCAGGTCGGCGGCGAGCGCATCGAGCGGCAGCTTGTCCGGGTTCGCATTCGCGCCGTCGAGCCGCTCCGCGAGTTCCCAGATCGCGTTGTGGCACGACAGGAACACGACGCCGCGCTGCAGCAGCGCGGCGATGCTGTTGTCGTGCGCGGAGAACGCGCTGTCGGCGCTTTCGTGATCCTGCAGGCCCTTCGACTGAGCGGGCTTCGCGTCGAGCAGCGTGTTGGTCGGGAATTTATCGCCGGCCAGTTTCGCGAGCGCGTATTTTTCCCACGCGGCCTGGTCGTACAGCGCGAGATGCGCGGTGCCATGCGTGGCCGACACGACCAGGAAATCGGGGTGCCGGAACGACCAGATCTGCGCGTTCAGCGCGTTGCGCATCAGGTTCAGCCACGGCCCGCCGAGCTCGGTGTTGTCCCAGACCTGCTTCGGGCCGCCGCGATAGCCGATGACTTCGGACAGTGCCGCGTGATCCCATTGGTCCGGCTGCTCGAGGATCATCGGCACCGTCTTGAAGTCGCGCCGCCTGGGCGTGGCGGCCAGCCGCCGCGTGAGATCGCCGAGGCGGGTTGCGCCGCCGGGCAGCAGCGATCCGGTGTCGGACGGCGCCGCGTGCGACCGGCTCGCGGCGCCCAGGATGGCCGTGCCGGCCGCGAGGCCGAATGTCTTCAGCGCGCTGCGGCGCGCATGGCGATCGGTCATCGCGTGTCTCCTGACGAAGTTGTTGTCTGGCAGTCGCCGCGTTGCGACGCAGCCGCCCCGACTGCTCAGTCAGTCTAGAGGGGCGCGATCGATAACGAAAGTCGCGAAATCGGATGGGAGGTATTCGAGGGGCCGATGATTGATCGGACGAGTGACGCGGCAGGCTGGCGTGGCGGAGGCCGGATGCCGCGCAGCGTCGATGCGCGGCGTGTTCGCGCCAGACTTTCGCACGCCATCCGAAGCCGTCAGAACGACACCGTCGTCGTCAGCGTGACGAGCCGCGGCTCGCCGACCGCGATGATCAGGTTGTTGTTGCTCGACGGATAGTAGGTCTTGTCGAGCAGGTTCTTCACGTTGAGCTGGATGCGCGTCGGGAACTTGCCGATCGTCGTCTCGTACGCCGCGAACGCGTCGACAGTCACGTAGCCGGGCAGCGTGAAGCTGTTCGCGGTATCGCCGGGCCTTGCGCCGACGAGCCGCGCGCCGCCGCCGAAACGCCAGCGGCCCGGCAGGTTCGCGAGCGTCGTGTCATATACCGCGAACAGGCTTCCAGTGTGGCGCGCGACGTTCATCAGCGGCGTATCGCTGTCGCGGTCGGTCGCGTTCGTGTACGCGTAGCTGCCGATCACGCTCAGGTGGCGCGTGAGCTGCCCGGCGACGTCGAGCTCGATCCCGCGCGAGCGCGCGGTGCCGATCGTCGACGTCACTTCGCCGACGGTTACCGCGACGTTGCGCTTGTCGATCTGGTACACCGCGAGCGTGCCGGTGATCGCGGGCTTCAGCGTGAACTTGACGCCGGCCTCGAGCACGCGCCCGTATTCCGGCGCGAGCGGCGCCGCGACGTTCGACGCGACGTTCGGCTTGAACGAACGGCTCACGTTCGCGTAAGCGGTCAGCGACGGCGTGATCGCGTACGCGAGCCCGAACTGCGGCAGCCACACCTGGCCGTGCGAGCGGTCGGCGAACACGAACGGCCGCCCCTTCCCCGATTCCTGCTGCCAGTCTTCCCAGCGCAGCCCGCCGACCGCGGTGAGCCGGTCGGTCAGGCTGATCGAGTCCTGCACGACCATCGAATACGCATGCACCTTCGACAGGCTGTCGCTCTGCTTCGGGTCCGGCGTGCCGCCGGGCGCGAGCAGGCCATACATGGGGTCGAACAGGTTGAAGCCCGCGATCGCCTTGCCGCGGACCGTGTCGCCGCGGAAGCTGCGCTGGCGCTCGTATTCGCCGCCGATGTAGATCGCATGCTTGATGCCCGCGAGCGTCACGTTGCCGAGCAGGCCGAGCGTCGCGATCTGGTCCGAATCGTTGCGCCCGAGGTTCGCATCCGACGAGCGCATCATCGCGCCCGTCGTGCTGTTGAACGCGGTTGCGCGCGTGATGAACTGCTCGTAGCGGTCGCGTCCCCAGCCGTAGGTCGCGCGCATCCGCCATGCGTCGGACAAGCGGTGCTCGACGCGCGCGCGGAACGTCTCCTGGATGCCGCTGCTCTGCGACCACGCTTCCTCGTAGCGGCGATAGCGCAGCGCATCGTCGAGCTGACCGTTGACGAGCACGGTGCCGCGATCGAACGGCGTCGTGTAGTCGACGTACTGGTAGCTGACGTCGATCGACGTGTCGGCGTCGTGCCACGACAGCGCGGGCGCGATCAGCGCGTCGCGCTGGCGGCCGAACGTGCGCCAGTAGCGGCTCGTGTCGTATTCGCCGGTGAGCCGGAACGCGAGCGTGCCGCCCGCGACCTGGCCCGGCTTGCCGAGCGGGCCCGTGAGGTCGAACGTCGCGCCGCTGCCGCCGTGGTTCGTGCGCGTGGCGGAGATCGAGCCGCCGAACGTGTCCCCCGGCTTGCGCGAGACGAGATTGATCACGCCGCCGGGGTCCTGCATCCCGTAGAGCAGCGACGCGGGGCCTTTCAGCACTTCGACGCGGTCGATCGTCGCGAGGTAGCTGTGCAGAACCGGCGTGCGCACGCCGTCGACGAGCACGGAGCCGTCGTTGTTCGAGCCGAAGCCGCGCTTCGTGAACGCGTCGCGCGTGCCGCCGAGCGTGTTCGTCTGCGTGACGCCGCTGATGTTGCCGAGCACGTCGTCGAGCGAGCGGGCCTGCTGGTCCTGCATCACGCTGCTGCTGACGACGGCAACGGACTGCGGGATCTTCTCGAGCGGCGCGTCCTGCGCGCCTGCGATCGACGTGGTGCGCGGCCGGTAGCCGGTCGTCGGGTCGGCGGCCGCCGACGCGCTGACGCTGATCGCCGGCAACTCGCGTTCGGCGGACGACGCGGCGCGCGCCGCAGGCGATGCCGGCAAGGCGGGTTCGGCTTCGGTTCCGTCGCCGGCGGCCGCATGCGCGCCGCTCGCGACGCAAAGGGTGATCAGGGTGTGCAGGCTTGCGCGCCACGGACGGAGCGTCCGGGCGCGGCGGGGCGTTCGGCGTGAATGCATGAATCGATGACCGATGGAGTGCTAAGGATTGCGCGGCCGGAAGCAGGGCTTCGGCGTGGCTGGAGGCGGCATGATATTGGTAATGAGAATCATTTGCAACAATGGTGGTCAGTGCGCCCATGCTGAGGTGTTGCGGGGCGTTTGCTTGCTGACGGGGCGCAGCGGGCTGCGTGGCGCGACGGACGTCGGCCACGTTCGCCGGGAGGCGATACGGTTCGCCATCGGGGTTCGGCGCGCTGACGACCGATGGCGCGCGGTTCGACACGCATTTCGAAGCGGCCGGCTAGGTGTGGCCGGCTAGGTGCGGCCGGCTAGGTGTGGCCGGCTAGGTGTGGCCGGCTAGGTGCGGCCGGCTAGGCGCGGTCGACCAGGTGTGGCAGACCAGGACGCGCTGAAGATCAAGTTCAACGGGCAACAGATCAAGCCGTTCGAGGCCGCGGAATTCTTCCGTTTCAGTTGCCTGAACGACGGCTATATCGACGCGCCAGTGCTGCCGGGTCTGAAGCTCACGCATTGCCGCGCGATCCGGTGAGATCGTGACATCGCTCGGCCGCGCGCGCCGCCGCCGACGGCGGCTGCGCCAGCCGCACCGGCCACGGCAGTCACGCGCTCGCCGCCGCTGACCGCAGCCGCGCCGTCGCACCGGCCGTGGAACTCATGCGCGTGTGCCGCCGCCCTCCAGCCGCCGCACCGCTTCCGCCACCTCGTTCCTGAACCGCACGAGCGCCGCCTGCTCCGGCGCCGGCGGCTGCACGGCCGCCCACAGCATGTCGATCAGCTGCGCGGCCGTCGTTTCGGTGTCGAGTTTCCGGCGCCCGAGAATCGCATCCCACAGCACGTGCTCGATCGGCCCGAACACCATCGAGCGCAGCAGGCTCAGCGGCAGGTCGGTCCGCACCTGTCCGGCTGCCTGCCCGCGCGCGAGCACGTCCATCAGCGGCGCCGTGTAGCGGCGCTGCAGCGCGGTCAGCTCGTCGCTCAGCGCATGCTGCTTGGCGCGCCCCTCCGACAGCACGAGCGCGCACAGCCCGGTGCCGCTCACGAGCATCAGCCGCAGGTGCGTGCTGACGACGAACGCGAACTGCTGATCGACAGGCGCGCTGAGCGGCATGCCGCTTTCGAACACCGTGATGTTTTCGTCATACCAATCGGCGATCACACGCGCGCACAGCTCGCGCTTGCCGCGGAAGTAGCTGAACACGGTCCCCTCGGATACGCCGACGCGCTGCGCGATCTCGGCGGTCGTCGCGGATTCGTAGCCTTTTTCAGCAAAGACTTCACGTCCGGCGCGCAGGATGTCCTGCACGCGCTGCTGCGATTTGCGGCCGGCGGGCGCGCGCGGCGTGTCGGCGCGGTCGGCTTTGACGGTCTCGGTCATGGTGTCGGGGGCGGCGGCTGTCATGCCGAGATCATATCCGAGTTATCTGAGTGTGACTCAAAAAACTATTGACGCAGGCCCCGGCGAAGCGCGACACTACGCAGAATTTCCGCGGTATTGGCTAACGAATCGGCGCAACAACCGGTTTTGAGCAAAACTCAGAAATCGGTGCGCGCAACGCACTTTCTGGAGACGGAGGAGACATGAGCAACCTGCCCGGCGTGCAATTCATGCTCGGTGAAGACATCGAGATGCTGCGCGACACCGTCGCGAATTTCGCGGCGAAGGAAATCGCGCCGCGTGCGGCGGAAGTCGATCGCACCGATCAGTTCCCGATGGACCTGTGGCGCAAGTTCGGCGACCTGGGCGTGCTCGGCATGACCGTCTCGGAAGAGTACGGCGGCGCGAACATGGGCTACACCGCGCACATGGTCGCGATGGAGGAGATCTCGCGCGCATCCGCGTCGATCGGCCTGTCGTACGGCGCGCACTCGAACCTGTGCGTGAACCAGATCCACCGCAACGGCACCGACGCGCAAAAGCAGAAATACCTGCCGAAGCTGGTGTCCGGCGAGCACATCGGCGCGCTCGCGATGAGCGAGCCGAACGCCGGCTCCGACGTCGTCAGCATGAAGCTGCGCGCGGACAAGCGCGGCGACCGCTACGTGCTGAACGGCACGAAGATGTGGATCACCAACGGCCCCGACTGCGACACGCTCGTCGTCTACGCGAAAACCGACATCGAAGCCGGCCCGCGCGGCATCACCGCGTTCATCGTCGAGAAGGGGATGAAGGGTTTCTCGGTCGCGCAGAAGCTCGACAAGCTCGGCATGCGCGGCTCGCACACGGGCGAGCTCGTGTTCCAGGACGTCGAAGTGCCGGAAGAGAACATCCTCGGCCAGTTGCACGGCGGCGTGAAGGTGCTGATGAGCGGCCTCGATTACGAGCGCGCGGTGCTGTCGGGCGGCCCGACGGGCATCATGGCCGCGTGTCTCGACGCGGTCGTCCCGTACATCCACGACCGCAAGCAGTTCGGCCAGGCGATCGGCGAATTCCAGCTGATCCAGGGCAAGGTCGCCGACATGTACACGACCTTCCAGGCATGCCGCGCGTACCTGTACGCGGTCGGCCGCCATCTCGACTCGGCGGGCAGCGACCACATCCGCCAGGTGCGCAAGGACTGCGCGGGCGTGATCCTCTACACGGCCGAGAAGGCGACGTGGATGGCCGGCGAGGCGATCCAGATCCTCGGCGGCAACGGCTACATCAACGAATACCCGGTCGGCCGCCTGTGGCGCGATGCGAAGCTCTACGAAATCGGCGCCGGCACGAGCGAGATCCGCCGGATGCTGATCGGCCGCGAGCTGTTCGCGGAAACGCTTTAATCCCCACGTCACGCCCACGTCACGCGAACGGAGCCTGTCGATGCCGATCATCGAATCCAAACTGAACCCGCGTTCGGAAGAATTCCGCGCGAACGCCGCCGCGCTCGAGGCGGTCGTCGCCGACCTGCGCGCGAAGATCGAACAGCTCGCGCAGGGCGGTGGCGCGGCCGCGCGCGACAAGCACCTGTCGCGCGGCAAGCTGCTGCCGCGCGATCGCATCGCGCAGCTGCTCGACCCGGGCACGCCGTTCCTCGAGCTGTCGCAGCTCGCGGCGAACGGCATGTACAACGACGATGCGCCAGGCGCGGGCATCATCACCGGCATCGGCCGCATCGCCGGCCGCGAATGCGTGATCGTCTGCAACGACGCGACGGTCAAGGGCGGCACCTACTACCCGGTCACGGTGAAGAAGCACGTGCGCGCGCAGGAGATCGCCGCGGAAAACCGGCTGCCGTGCGTGTACCTCGTCGATTCGGGCGGCGCGAACCTGCCGAACCAGGACGACGTGTTCCCCGACCGTGACCACTTCGGCCGCATCTTCTACAACCAGGCGACGCTGTCCGCCGCGGGGATCGCGCAGATCGCGGTGGTGATGGGCTCGTGCACGGCGGGCGGCGCGTACGTGCCGGCGATGAGCGACGAGTCGATCATCGTGAAGAACCAGGGCACGATTTTCCTCGGCGGGCCGCCGCTCGTGAAAGCGGCGACCGGCGAGGAAGTGAGCGCCGAGGATCTCGGCGGCGGCGACGTGCACACGCGCCTGTCCGGCGTGGCCGACCATCTCGCGCAGAACGACGCGCATGCGCTGTCGATCGCGCGCAACATCGTCGGCCATCTCGCGCCGAAGATCGCGACGCCGGTGACGCTGCACGACGCAAAGCCGCCGCGCTACGACGCGCAGAGCCTGTACGGCGTGATCCCGGCCGACACGCGCAAGCCGTTCGACGTGCGCGAGGTGATCGCGCGTATCGTCGACGATTCCGAATTCGATGAATTCAAGGCGCGCTACGGCACGACGCTCGTCACGGGTTTCGCGCACATCTGGGGCCACCCGGTCGGGATCGTCGCGAACAACGGCATCCTGTTCTCGGAATCGGCCGTGAAGGGCGCGCACTTCATCGAGCTGTGCTGCCAGCGCAAGATCCCGCTCGTGTTCCTGCAGAACATCACGGGCTTCATGGTCGGCCGCAAGTACGAGAACGAAGGCATCGCGCGGCACGGCGCGAAGATGGTGACGGCCGTGTCGAACGCGAAGGTGCCGAAGTTTACGGTGATCATCGGCGGCTCGTTCGGCGCCGGCAACTACGGGATGTGCGGCCGCGCGTTCGGGCCGCGCTTCCTGTGGATGTGGCCGAATGCGCGGATCTCGGTGATGGGCGGCGAGCAGGCCGCGTCGGTGCTCGCGACGGTGCGCCGCGACGGCATCGAAGCGAAGGGCGGCGCGTGGTCGCCTGAAGAGGAAGAAGCATTCAAGCAGCCGATCCGCGACCAGTACGAGCGCCAGGGGCATCCGTACTACGCGAGCGCGCGGCTGTGGGACGACGGCGTGATCGATCCCGCGCAGACGCGCGACGTGCTCGGCCTCGGGCTCGCCGCGTCGATGAACGCGCCGATCGACGACACGCGTTTCGGCGTGTTCCGGATGTAACGAGGAGAGCGGACGATGCGATACGAAACCATCAAGGTCAACGAAGCAAACCGCGTCGCGACCGTCACGCTCGCGCGCCCTGACGTGCGCAACGCGTTCAACGAGACGATGATCGCCGAGCTGACGACCGCGTTCGAATGGCTCGACGCGCACGAAGGCGTGCGCGCGGTGGTGCTGGCGGCCGAAGGCCCCGCGTTCTGCGCGGGCGCGGACCTGAACTGGATGAAGAAGATGGCCGGCTACTCGGATGACGAGAACCGTGCCGATGCGCGCAAGCTCGCGCGGATGCTCGAGGCGATCCACCGCTGCGGCAAGCCGGTGATCGCGCGCGTGCATGGCGACGCGTATGCGGGTGGCGTCGGCCTCGTCGCCGCCGCCGACATCGCGATCGCCGTGGACGGCGCGAAGTTCTGCCTGTCCGAAGCGCGCCTCGGGCTGATTCCGGCCACGATCGCGCCGTATGTCGTGCGCGCGATGGGCGAGCGTGCGGCGCGGCGCTACTTCACGACCGCGGAAGTGTTCGACAGCGCGCGCGCGGCGTCGCTCGGCTTCATTCACGACGCGGTGCCGGCCGACGCGCTCGGCGAGACGGTCGAGAAACTGGCCGCGACGCTCGTCGCGAACGGGCCGGACGCGGTGCGCGCGTGCAAGCGGCTCGTCGCCGACGTCGCGGGCCATCCGCTCGATGCGGCGCTGATCGACCAGACCGCCGACTGGATCGCGCGGACCCGCGCCGGCGCGGAAGCGCGCGAAGGCATCGCCGCGTTCCTGGAAAAGCGCACGCCGTCATGGCGGGCGTGACCGCCGCGCGAAGCGTGAACCCCATCCCTTACCGGACGACATCGAAGCCATGTTCGACAAGATTCTGATCGCCAACCGTGGCGAAATCGCCTGCCGGGTCGCCGCGACGTGCAAACGTCTCGGGATCGCGAGCGTCGCCGTCTATTCCGATGCGGACGCGCACGCGAAGCATGTCGCCGCGTGCGACGAGGCCGTGCATATCGGCGGGTCGGCAGTCGCCGACAGCTACCTGCGCATCGAGCGCATCATCGACGCCGCGCGCGCGACCGGCGCGCAGGCGATCCACCCCGGCTACGGGTTCCTGTCCGAGAACGAGGATTTCGCGCACGCGTGCGAGAAGGCCGGCATCGTATTCATCGGGCCGCCGGTCGACGCGATCGCGGCGATGGGCTCGAAGGCCGCCGCGAAGGCGCTGATGCACGCGGCTGCGGTGCCGCTCGTGCCCGGCTATCACGGCGACGAGCAGGACACCGCGCTGCTGCACCGCGAGGCCGACGCGATCGGCTACCCCGTGCTGCTGAAGGCGAGCGCGGGCGGCGGTGGCAAGGGGATGCGCGTCGTCGAGCGTTCCGACGATTTCCCTGCCGCGCTCGCATCGTGCCAGCGCGAAGCGGCGAGCAGCTTCGGCAACGATCGCGTGCTGATCGAGAAATACCTGACGCGTCCGCGCCACGTCGAAGTGCAGGTGTTCGGCGACACGCACGGCAATACCGTCTATCTGTTCGACCGCGATTGCTCGGTGCAGCGCCGTCACCAGAAGGTGCTCGAGGAAGCGCCGGCGCCGGGCCTGCCGGACGCAGTGCGGCAGGCGATGGGCGAAGCGGCGGTCGCGGCCGCGCGCGCGGTCGGCTATGTCGGCGCGGGCACGGTCGAATTCATCATGACCGGCGACGCGTTCTACTTCATGGAGATGAACACGCGCCTGCAGGTCGAGCACCCCGTCACCGAGATGGTCACGGGCCTCGATCTCGTCGAGTGGCAGCTGCGTGTCGCGTCGGGCGAGCCGCTGCCGTTGAAGCAGGAGCAATTGCGCGTGACCGGGCATGCGATCGAGGCACGCCTCTATGCGGAAAACCCCGCGCGCGGCTTCCTGCCGTCGACCGGCACGCTGAAGCACCTGCGCCTGCCGGAAGGCGTCGAGTTCTCGATCGGCGCGCCGGTGCGCGTCGACAGCGGCGTGCGCGAGGGCGACGCGATCACGCCGTTCTACGACCCGATGATCGCGAAGCTGATCGTGCACGGCGCGGACCGAGAGGAAGCGCTCGGCCGGATGATGCGCGCGCTGCGCGAATGCGAGGTGGTGGGTCTTCATACGAACGCCGCGTTCCTGCAGCGCATTGTCGCGTGCGAGCCGTTCGCGACAGCCGATCTCGATACGGGGCTGATCGAGCGCAACCATGACGCGCTGTTCGCGCCGCAGCAGCCGCCGCGCGCGGCGCTCGCGCTCGCCTGTGCGGCGTTGCGCGCGCGAGAGCGCGAAGCGCTCGCGGGCGAGGGTTCGCCGTGGGCCGCGCTGTCGAACTGGCGGCTGAACGCGGGCTTCCGCCGCACGGTCGAATGGCGTGCGATCGATCGCGAGTCGGATCTCACCGTGACCGTCGACGACGACGCGGCCGGCAAGCGGCTCGCGATCGGCGACGCGCCCGCGCAGCCGTTCGCGTGGGCGCGCGGCGCGACGCCGCTCGACTTCGACGTGACGCTCGACGGCGTGCGCAGCAACGGCCGCGTGTATGCGGACGGCGACACGTTCCACGTGTTCACGCAGGGCGCGTCCGAGTCGTTCGAGTGGCGCAACCTGCTCGCACATGCGGGCGACGCCGAACACGGCGGCGGGCGCCTGACCGCGCCGATGCCGGGCAAGGTGATCGCGGTGCTGGTCGAGGCCGGGCAGGCGGTCGAGCCGGGTACGCCGCTGATCGTGATGGAAGCGATGAAGATGGAGCACACGATCGGCGCACCGGCTGCCGGCGTCGTCGCCGAAGTGCTGTATGGCGTCGGCGACCAGGTGGCCGACGGCGCGCAACTGCTCGTGATGGCGGAAGCCTGATCGTCGTGTCAGGGCCCGTCGCCGGTCGGCGCGGGCCCTGACCATCCCTGACAGTCCGATGGCGGGGAGTTCGCCAGACTGGTGGCTTGCGCGCGGCCGCGCGCCTGGCAATCGAAGTCCGGATAGAAATACCCGGCCTTGCCGAGGAACGGCGAGTTGTGGATCAGCGGATAGTCACCGTACAGCAACTCGTAATACAGATAGCGGTTTGCGCAAAGTGGAGGCCGCAGACGCTGCGAAATCTCGGCACAGGCGAACGCCAGACATCCGCACGTGAAGAAATGGGGCCGGTCGTGCGCCGGGCAAGCGTAGGCACGGGGAACGGGTATGAGGAAATCCGCGCAGTGCGTGTCGCGGGCGCACGCTGCGCGGACGGTCGCCAGGCACCGCCAGCGCCGGCGGCGCTCACTTCCTGATGAACTTCAGCGCGAAGCGCGCGATGCGCGGGACGAACGTCGGACGCAGCAGCCGCTTGTCGTAGCCGGCCATGCGCCGATCGTTCTCGGCGAGGCACAGCTCGATCAACTCGCGCGGATCGAGCGCATCGCCGACGGCCGCCGTGCCGGTCCTCGCGAAATTGGCGTCGTGCGCAACGCCGTCGGCGTCGATGCCGCGCGCGATGCCGATCCGTTCCCAGATCAGGAACGCCCACACGGCGGCAACCCGCGCGAAGAACCACGGCCGGCGCCACCACGCCATATTGCGCCAGTACCACGCGAACCAGTTGACGAAGAACAGGATGTGCCGGCCTTCCTCCTGGATCACCGGCTCGAAGGTGTCGACGAGTTCGGGCGGGAAGTAGCCGGAGCGCTCCGCGGAGCGGAACAGGCCGAACGCGAAGAAGCTGTCGATGCACTCGCTGAAGCCCGTGACGACCCATGCCCATTCGGCGTCGTTCGGGGCCGGATAGGCGGGTTCCGGTGCGAGCTTGATCCCGTACGCGTCGACGAGCCTCGACAGCACGACCTTGTGGCGTGCTTCCTCGCCGCCATCCATGTCGAGCGCCTCTTTCAGCAGCGTGTCGGTCACGGTCGACGCGAACGTCGCGACGCGGATCGACGCGCGGCCTTCGGTCTGCACTGCGATATCCCAGATCGGCAGCGACGTAAGCCGCTCGAGTTCGTCGGGCTTCAGCGGCGGCCAGTCGATCACGGCCGGCTTGTAAGGGTTGTGGGTGTCGAGCAGCATGCGGCAGAACATCTGCTTGTGCGCATCGGAACCGATTTTTACCGGGCCTTGCCTCTCGAAGGTCCAGTTGCGCATTGCGTGATCTGCTGCTGCATGTGCATCCTGCAGCGTGTCAGTCATGGCTATTGTTATCGCGATTACGGAGTGAAAGATTGTCCCACGGCTCCGTGATTCGCGTATTTTCTTGCGGCCTTGCTGACACCCGCGTGACGCAGGTCAAGCGTGCGCGTCGACCCAGAGACGGCCCCAGCGCGACGCATACGCGAGCGCATGTTCCTCTTCGAAGAAGAAATCGATCGCGTCGAACGACACGGCGTGCGACGGGCCGGCGCTTGCCTTCTCGATCGTCAGGTTGGCCGCGAACAGCCCGTTCGGCAGCCGGGCAGCGGCCGGCGCGACTTCGTAGCCCTTGTAGCGGATCGTGCGATTCATGGCATGCGAGGAGAAGGATCGGGCTTTCAGCGTACGAAAACCCGCGTGCCGCGTGAACCAATCTTTCGGCCAATGCAAATCACGCGGCGGGCCGAATCGTTATCGAGTGTGAGCGCGCGGCGCGCGAATGTGCGCCGCCCGCGCGCGGCGAGCGACACCGGGCGCGGGCGGTGGAAGGCGGAACGCGGAACGCGGAACGCGACCTTAGTGGTTGGCGATCTTCAGCACCGGCGCGAGCGCGTCGACCGATGCCGCATGCGACGCCGCGCGATGCGATGCGAACGCGAGCGCGAATTCGGCGGCTTGCGCGCCGACCGTCTCGAGCTGCGCGACGACCTTCGGATCCGAGCAGCTATCCGCACTCTCGAAGCGCGTTTCGAGCGTGTTGACGGTCGCGCCGAACGGCGTCGGCCAGCCGCGCAGCGCGTGGACGATCGAGCGCAGCGACGTCAGTACGGTGCCGGCCGCCTGCCAGCCGTATGCGGTCACGATCAGGCCCACTGCGCGGCCGTCGAGATACGGGCGTTCGTCCGCGCGCAGTTCCTCGAGCGTGTCGAGCGCGTTCTTCACGAGTCCGGAGACGCCGCCGTGATAGCCGGGCGTCGCGATGATGATCGCGTCGGCCTGGCGCACCGTGTCGATCAGGTCGCGCTGCGCGTCGGTCAGCGTCTTCTGCTCGGGCGCATAGTGCGGCAGCGTGTGCAGGAACGGACCGTCGAACAGACGGGTACGGGCGCCGGCCGCCTGCGCGCCGCGCAGCGCGAACGACAGCGCGCGCTCGGTCGACGACGATTCGCGGGTGGTGCCGCCGATGCCGACGACGAACGGCCGGCGATGTTGGTCGAATGCAGTCAAGGGGTGCTCCTCGGGGATGGGGGTGCCCGGCTAAGCACAGGCTTAAAACCGCATGGTAACGACCCCGGAGCCAGTCTGAAAACGACTTTTCGTTCTATCGATATGCCGTCCGGGCGGGTGAATCGTGCGCCGGGCGACCCCAGATCGATAGCAGAAATGCTTGGTTGGGTGCGCACGGACCCGTCGATATGATGGGCTCCGTCTCCTCCATGATGTCTCTACTGACATGGGTTGGCCCCGCCGGCTGGATGCAGGCGGGGCTTTTTTTCGTTCATCGACGATTACCGGCGAACGCGGCGCGGATTTCGACGAAGCGTCATTCGTCGTCGCGGTATCCATAAGCCCGACGCTTGATGACCTCGATGATTTCGTCGATGCCCTGGATTACGCTGGTATCGAGCAGATGGTGGCAGGGGGCCGGGATTCCGTGCAGTCGCGATTGAAGTGACGCGTCGCCTCTACCGATAGATGTCGACATACCGCTTGCCGTCCGCCTGAATAACGCCGCGATACATTCCTTCGGTGTTGAACGGCATCGACACACGCCCCTCGGCATCGACGGCAATGAGTCCACCGCTGCCGCCGTGCCTCGGAATCACCTCGTTGACGACCGTGCGCGCGGCCTCGTCGACCATCGCATGACCGTACTTCATCCGTGCAGCGACGTCATGGGCCGCGACAGCGCGGATGAATGCCTCCCCCGTTCCCGTCGTGGACACGGCCACGCGCGTGTCGGCAAAGGTGCCGCATCCGATGAGCGGCGAATCGCCGATGCGTCCGTGGCGTTTGTTCGTCAAGCCGCCCGTAGAGGTCGCGGCGGCGAGATGACCGTTTGCATCGAGCGCGACGGCGCCGACCGTGCCGAACTTGTGTTCGCCGTTGATGAGCCGGCTCGTGTCGGACGGCTCCTGCTTGCGAAGCAGCGCCGTACCGTCATGATCGAGCAATGCGCGTCCCGTGTCGCGCACTGCGACCAGCTGCTGCCAGCGAAAATCGGTGTGGAAGTACTCGGGCTGCTCGAGCGCAAGACCCTCGTCGGCGGCGAATTGCTCGGCCCCCGCACCCGACAGCAGCACGTGCGTGGATCGATCCATCACGCGCAGTGCCGCTTCGACGGGATTCCTGATGCGCGACACGCCGGCCACCGCGCCTGCGCGCCCGGTATGCCCTTCCATGATCGCCGCATCCATTTCGTGGGTGCCCGCATGCGTGAACACCGAGCCGCGCCCCGCGTTGAACAGCGGGCAATTCTCCAATGAGACGACGGCGGCGGTGACGGCGTCGACGCTCGACCCGCCGGCTTTCAGAACCTGATGGCCCGCCACGAGCGCCTCTTCGAGTGCGGCGCGATGAGCCGCTTCCTGTTCCGGCGTCATGACGCCGCGCTGCAGAGTCCCGGCGCCACCGTGGACTGCGAGGATGTAATTTGCCATTTCACGTTTCCTGCGGTATTCGGTTCAATCGTCAGTGCGTGTGCGTCGCGGCCTTCGCCGACTCGTCCCCGACGAGCTTCTTCATCATCGGCATCATCATGAACAGCAGTGCAGCAACGGCGAACAGTCCTGCTGCGATGCTGCCATAGAGCACCGTCAACCGTGCCGGGTCGGGCACGTAATAGCCCGCGAAGTAACCGGCAAGCTTGTAGCCGAACGAACTGCCGAAGAACCAGAGTCCCATCATCAAACCGACGAGCTTGACGGGCGCGAGCTTCGTGACGAGGTTCAGGCCGATCGGGCTCAGGCACAGCTCGCCAAACACTTCGAACAGGAACAGGCCGGCAAGCCAGAGCGGATTGATCTTCGCGCCGACATGAAGCGACGAGCACAGAAGCGCGAACGCGGCATAGCCGACGCCGATCAGCAGCGGCGCCAGCGCGAGCTTCGCGAGGCTCGACGGTTGACGTCGACCGAGCCGCACCCAGAGCGCCGCGAACACCGGCGCGAGCAGGATCACGTACAGCGCGGTCAGCGACTGGAACCAGGCCGCGGGGACGACGAAGCTGCCGATGTTTCGCTGCACCATTTCCTTGGCGAAGAGACTCAGGCTCGAGCCTTTCTGTTCATAAGCAGACCAGAACGCAATCGTCACGACGAAGTAGATGCCCATTACCGCGAGGCGCTTCCATTCGGCGCCGGTCAATTGTTCCCGGATGCCCATCATGATGACGAGCACGAGCGCATCGAATGCGAGCAGGAACGGAAGCACGTTCTGCCAGTTGCTTCCCGCGAGCCCCGTGCCAACGACCGTGAACGCGCCGAGTGCGACGTAGACCGCCGTCTGCAGCGCGCCGCCTTGCCGTTTCTGCGTCGACGGCGCGGGCTTCGCCGCGCGCCGATCGCCGACGTGCTCGAGACGGCCGCGTTGCATCCAGAAGACGACGAGACCGAGCAGCATGCCGACGCCCGCCGCTGCAAAACCGAAGTGCCAGCTGTTGACCGGATCGATGCCGAACGAGCGGAGCACGTTCTTGAAAGGCTCGGCTTCCGCGAGAAAGCCGCAGACGAGCGGCGCGAGGAATGCGCCGATGTTGATGCCCATGTAGAAGAGCGAGAACCCGCTGTCGCGACGGACGTCGTCTTGCGAGTAGAGGCCGCCCACGAGTGCGCTCACGTTCGGCTTGAGCAGGCCCGTCCCGGATGCGACGAGCACGAGCCCCGCGAAGAACGTCGGGACCGCGGGAATGGCCATGGTGAAGTGACCGGCCGCGATGATGATGCCGCCGATCAATACCGAGCGACGCGTGCCAAGCCACTGGTCGGCAATGATGCCGCCCGGCAGCGACAGCAGGAAGGCGGCCATCGAATACGTGCCGTAGATCGCCGTCGCATGGGGCGTGTCGTAGCCCAGCCCGCCCAGACCCGGAGCGGCGACCATGTACAGCACGAGAATGGCTCTCATCCCGTAGAAGCTGAACCGCTCCCACATCTCGGTAAAGAACAGCGTGGTGAGACCGCGCGGATGCCCTGCGAGCCCCGCCGTATCCATGAGCGGCTGGACCGCGGTGCTATCGGAGGTAGTGGTCATGTTGAGTCTCCTCGACTACTCGAACTGCTGAAACGAAAGACGGCGACGCTCGCAAGATCATGTCGGGTTGCGCGTCTTGCGAGGTGCTCCGGGAGCGGCGTCGCCACGCGTGCGGCTGGCGTCCCGGGTCTTCTTGTCGCGCGTGGTGTTGGGGGCGGCCGGCGTCGACGATGGGGTGTCGAACACGAGATACGGCAGAACGGTTTGCGACAAGGCGGCCGCGACGGCTTTCGTCTGCGGGGTCGCTTTCAGCACTTCCGATGCCAGTGTTTCGATGAGCGCGACCATGGCCACCGAACTCGACGACAGCACACGATGCTCGGCGGGCGCCAGCAAGACGGCGTCGGCCGTAGCAGCGAGCGGCGCGGTGGGGTTGTCGGTCAGGGCGACGACGAAAGCGCCGCGTTCGCGAGCAAAGCGCGCAAGCTCGACCGTGTCGCGCGAATAGCGGGGCAGCGAGATCGCGACCAGCGTGTCGCCGGTGCCGATGTGCGTCATGTGCCGGGCGGCTTGCTCACTGCCGCCACCCGCAGCGGCCCATACAACCCGCCGGTGATACGGCATCAACGTGTCCGCAAGCAATCCGGTCAGATACGTGCTCAGGCCAAGCCCGAGACAATACACGGCGTTGCTCGCGACGATGCGCGTCACCACCTGCGCCAACCGCTCCCGTTGAAGCGACGAATCCATCGCAGCGAGGTTGCTTTGGTGATCCGCGAGCCAGGCGCCAATCCCCTCTTGCGCCGACGACGCGTCCAGTTTCTCCACCGGTTGCAGCGCTTGCCGCACGACCGCGGCAAGGTCCGCCTTCAGCTCAGAAAACCCGCGATATCCGGCGTGCTTCGCGAACCGGTTGACGCTGGCGACAGAGCCTCCGCACGCTTCGGCGACTTCCTCGATCGTGAGCGTTGCGGCGTCG
Organism: Burkholderia sp. PU8-34; assembly: GCF_053427725.1. Classification (NCBI taxonomy): domain Bacteria; kingdom Pseudomonadati; phylum Pseudomonadota; class Betaproteobacteria; order Burkholderiales; family Burkholderiaceae; genus Burkholderia; species Burkholderia sp. PU8-34. Next base: position 941,567 of record NZ_JBSAXC010000001.1, on the reverse strand, counting down.
AGAGAATGGGACGCCAGCCATCGTGCGACGGGCTTCAACGCGTCCGACGCGGTCGCGGATGCGTGGTGAATGCGCTCGATCGCGCCGGGCAGCTTGGTGTTGCTCACGGGGTGGGATGGTTGGTCTGGTAACGGTAGGGGCGAAGTATGATCCAGTGAATTTGTATTTTCAAGTTAGTGAAAACGCGAAAATAAATATTCAATTGTATGAGTAAAGCTGGCAGGGACCGGTTCGTCGCGTGGCCGGCTGGCGAACACCGGTCCGAGGGGGCGGGAATCGCGGGCGGGAATCGCAGTTGCCGGCGCGCGAATCGAGGTTGATATCGGAGACGTCGATGGCGCTGGTATCGGCCGCTGCCGAGAGCGGCCGCCATGCGCGTGCATGCGGGGCATCAGTGAGCGACCGCACGGCCGGTTTCGTGGTGCGGTCGCGACGATCAGGTATGGTCATGCCGGGATCTGGACCCTTCTTTCGTCAGGTTCCGGCAGGCGCAGCGCGCACCGAACGACACGCATGCCGCTGCGCAACGCCAGTCAGCTGCACGATCACGCCGCCGGCGGCGCCCCATACATCCTCCGAAGCGCGAGATTGGTCTGCAGCACGCACGACCGGCTGCTGCAGGAAGTGTGGGGAACCGCTCACGAAAAGGATCCGCATTACCTGCGCATCTATGTCGGGCATCTGCGCCGCAAGCTGGAACGCGATCCGCGGCGGCCCGAATACATCCTGACGGAAGCCGGCGTCGGCTATCGGCTAAGCGGCGCGGGGTTGCGCGAGTCGGGCAAACAGCGATGGTGGGCAGCCGGATGCAGCGCCGCGTTGACGGGCTGAATGATCGTGACTCGGGGTTGCCGCGCGCCGGCGTGCGCGTCGTTCCGCGTGCCCGCTTATTGCGCGCTCGCCGAGCGCTCTGCGTCGACAGTGGACACGGCCGGCCGGCGGAGCTGCGCGTCGAACTGCTGCACCCGCAGCACCACGCGCTGCGCGTAGCGTTTCGTCCCGCCGTTGTAACGGACGAGCGCGGTTTCGACATCGCCGTCCGCATCGTCGAGATAGCTGCGGAAGATCGCCGCGCCGATCCGCACGTTGGTCGCGGGATCGGACAGGTCCTTCACACGGGCGACGAGATCGCGATGCGCGGCAGGCAGGACCTGCATCAGTCCGCGTGCGCCCATGACGCTGACTGCATGGCGATCGAAGCCCGATTCGACCGCGATGATCGCGAGCAGCAGCGCCGGCGCGAGCCCGAATCGGTCCGATTCGGTCTGCACCGCGTGTGCGATGGCCCGTGCGTCCGCATACGCGACGTGAAAGCGCTTGCGCAGTGTCGCGACGATGGTGTCGAGCGCGAACGGTGCATCGGCTGGCACACCGGCTGGCGCAACGGCTGGCGCAACGGCTGGCGCAACGGCTGACGCATCGGCGGGCGCGTCAGATGACGTATCCGTTGGCGCATCGGCGACGGGAGCGGGGGACGCGACGGCAACCTGCGCACCTGCCGGAGGCGGCGCGACAGTGGCCGACAGCGCAAGGGCTGCTGCCATCAGCAGCATTTTCAGGGAGATGGCCGGGCGTTTGTGCCGGCCTTGCCGGTGCCCCGCTTCGTGGATTCCGCGCATGTCGTGGCACCTCGATTCGGATACTTTTGACTATATGCACTCCTGCATTGCAATCATCGAAATAAACGCGGACGGCGGGTAAACGTTGTGTAAATGCGGTTGTGTAAAAACGAGTGCGTAAGGGCAGTTGCTTAAGGGTGGTTGCGTAGAGGGAGGTTGCGTAGAGGGAGGTTGCGTAGGGGACGTTGCGTAAGGGTGTTTGCGTAAAGGATGGTTGCGTAGAGGCGGTTGCGTAGAGGGAGGTTGCGTAAGGGAGGTTGCATAGAGAGGTTGCGCAAGGGTCGCTGCTTAAATATTGCGTACCGGGAGCAGGTTCTGGCGTGCGCCTCTCAATGCCGCCCGCGATCCTGCGGGCCGTCGCCGCGCGCGAGGCGCCACGCGATGCTGGCGAGCGCGCCGACCGCGATCACCAGCGACGCCCACAGCACATAGCGGCGCGGCGCGTCCGAATCGGCAGCGGCGGGCGCCGATGCGGCCGGGGGCGCAACCGTTTGCGCGTCACCGACGCGCGCGGGCCGGATTTCGGTCGACGTGCCGATCAGCAGCGCATCGCGGCCGACTGCCGCCGACGCGAGCGCCGCGTTGCCGACGCCGAGCGTGAACGGCGCCGCGCCGCGCGCGACGAACGTCAGCGACGCGGGGCGCCAGCCGACGGTCGCGGTCGGCAGCCCGCCGCCCAGGCCGCCGTTGTGCATGTCCACAACGATGCGCCATAGGCGGTCCGCGTCCGCCGCGAACTCGAGCGGCGGATTGCGCTGTTCGCCGGCCTTGCCTTGCAGCCGGAACAGCATGCCGTCCGCGACGTCGCGCCACGGCGCCTGCGTGTCGGTCCTCGTCTGTATTGTTGCGTGCGCAACTGTATTGGGTTGAGGCAGGCCAAGGCGCAGCCGATCGACCGGATAGGCGCCATCCGTCTCGAACAGATACTCGCCGGGCGCGCCGCCGGGCCGCATGCGCACGCCGTCGCGCCATTGACGCGATGCGGCCGCGCCATCCGGGGCGCACCCCGACGGCACTGCCTCCGGTGCGCCCCCGACAGGGGCTTCCTTCGGGGCGCCGCACGCGCGCGTTTCGGCTTCGGCGGACGCGATGTCCGGCGCGCCGTCGAGCCAGTTCAGCCGCAGATAGCGCTGCCGTACGCCGTCGAGCGCGATGCGTTCCTGCGTCAGCGTATGGCCGTCGTAGGCGACCTTCAGCAGTTGCGTATCCGTCAGCGGCTGCCAGCGTTGAAGGTCGTCGCTGGCCTCGATGCTCACGCGTCCGTGGTAGCGGTCGTTGCGCAGGTGAACGAGCAGCGCGCCTACCTGCCCGCCCGCGTGCGACAGGTCGACGAGATCCGCGGTGCGGCGCGCGCGCGGCGGCGCAGGCACGGTCGCGCGCAGCGAGCCGTCGGCGGCGACCGATACACCGAGCGGTGCATGCGCAGCATTCATGTCGGCGTTTGCGTCGGCGGAAGGCAGCGGAAACCACGGCACCGGATGCCGTTGCGGCGGCGGCTCGGTGGCCACTGGCGCGTCGAGCGAGTACGGCACCGGCTCGCCCGCGCCGTTGAATACGCGCAGGTCGCCGAGATCGTTGCGCCGGCTTGCCGCGTAGACGGCCGGCGGCACCGTCAGCGTGTAGTACGCGGCGCTGCCGTCGAGGTCGAGCGAGAAGCGCCGCGCGATGGGGGCGTCGGCGCGCGCGGTGCCGGTCGCAGCGGCCGTTGCAGACGACGCGAACGACACCAGGGCGCTCAGTCCGAGCAAGGCAACGAGATGCTTCATTCGTTCGTTTCCGAATTGCCCACTGCCTTCGGCGGCAGCGGCGAGAAATAACCGATCAACAGCAGCAACACGCCGATGCCGATGAACGACACGATGCGTTCGACGCCCTTCACGTGCGACAGGTCGAACAGGAACAGCTTGACGACGGTGAGCGCGAGCAGCGCGGCACCGACGAACCACAGCGGCCGCAGCCGGCGGCGCGTCGCCCAGATCATCGTCGCGAGCGCGCACACCGTCCAGAACACGGAGACGGACGCCTGCACGAGCGTCGAATGCGCGATGTCGTCGAGCGTGTACGGAACGCCGGTCCAGTGGTGCAGCGTGCGCAGCAGCATCGCGTTGAACCACAGGAACACGGTTGCGACCGCCGCGTAGCCGATCGCGGGCGGGCGCCACGCGACGCCGAGCGTCGTCAGCCGCCGCAGCCACGTCGCAATCGCGACGAAGATCAGCAGCTGCGCGACGTCGAGCGGGTTCAGCAACGGCAGCCAGAAGAGCGGCGACGCGTCGCCGTCGCTCGACACGCTCGCGATGCTCCACAGCCACAGCAGCGCGGCGAGCGGCGCTGCCCCCCACAGCTGGTACGCGCGCGGGAATCGCGCGACGGGCCAGCGCAGGCGCGTACCGACGCCGGACACCAGCAGAAGCAGCAGCCCGAAGCCGTACGCCCACGCGCTCCAGCTCCACGCGCCTTCCGGCACATACGCGCGCAGGCGCCAGTAGCCTTCCAGCGAGAGCAGGCCGGACACGTTCCAGAACATCAGCGTATGCAGCGGTGCGAGCACGGACGCGTCGGAGGCGGCTGCCATCCGGGGCGCAACAGAAGAAGTGCGTTCGGGGGGAGCGTCGAAGGACGGGCCGGCGGGCGACGCATCGGTGTCGCGATGCGTGCCGACGGACGTGCCCTTGGGGGATGCACTCGCGGGCGTCCACTCGAAAGACTGCCGCCACAACAGTGCATAACAGGCTGCGACGACGACCGGCCAGACGATCGCACCGAGGCCCGACAGCGGCGCTTCGTGCGCGTCGAACGCGCGCAGCACGAACAGCGAGAGCACCGGCGCCAGCGCGTAGGCGGGCCATTCGGCGAGCGGCCACGCGAGCTTGCGTCGCGCGGCGTGTGCGAGCCCTGCGGTCGCGGCGACGAACAGCGCGAGCGTGTCCGTCGTGAAGCGGTCCGGATGCGCATCGACATGATGGCCCGCGTACACGAGGATTTCACGGGCGCCGCCGCACAGCCACCACAGCAGCCCCCAGCTCGCCGCCGCGACGCCGATCTCCGGTATCCACGCGTGCCACGCGCGCGCTTCGGCGCGTGCGTGCAGCCACCAGCCCGTGAACAGGCCGGCGAGCGCGATCAGCAGCGTCGCAAGGTATGGACTGTTGAGCACCGGCAGCACGGCGGCCGTATCGGCTTCGCCGAGCATTCCCGCGAAGAACGCGCCGGCCGCCGCGACCTGCATCAGCAGGCCGAAACCGAACGGTGCGAGGCGCCGTTCGCGCACGCCGACCCAGACGATCGCCGCGCCTTCGATCGCCCACGCGGCGCTCGTCGTCGGCCCCGAGAACGCGAGCGGCACGGCGAGCGTCGCGAAGATCACCGCCAGCGCGAGCGTTGCCTCGAACAGCAGGCGCAGACGCTCGCGGCGCCGCGCGAGCCACGCGGCCACCACGACGTAGAACGCCGACAGCGCGACGGCGCTCCACGCGAGGCCGAACGGCATGTTCTTCACGAGCGCGGCCTGCAGCGCGGTCGCGACGATCGGCGTGCCGAACACGAGCGTGCCGTCCACGTAATGCTTGAGGGCCAGCTCGCGCTGCGCCGCGTACAGCAGCGCGATGCCGACATACATCAGGAAAAACAGCAGGAGGAACGGCTCGGTGCTCGCGAAGAATTCCGGCCGGTACGCGGTCACGCCCCACGCGGAGCCGATCGAGAACGTGAACACGAAGCCGAGCAGGTTGAGCGGGCGCCACGCCTTGAACCACGCGATCGCGAAGATGCCCGCGTTCAGCAGTGCGTAGTAGCTGAACAGCGCGACGTGGCTGCCGGTGCCGGTCGTCAGCAGCACCGGCGCGAGAAAGCCGCCGGCGCTGCCCATGAACGCGAGCGGCAGCGCGTTCTGCTTCACCGCGAGGAATGCGCTCAATGCGCAGATCGCGACCATCAGCGGGAACGCCGCGCCGACGGGCAGCAGGGCGTAGAGCTTGGTCGCGGCGAATACGGTCAGGTACAGCACGCCGATACCGCCGCCCTGCAGCACGAGGCCGTACGCGGGGCGCCGCGCGGCGACGCGCCAGCCGACCGCAAGCAGCGCGGTCGCGCCGAGCGCGGTGCCTGCGAGCCGGAATTCGATCGGCAGCAGGTTGTTGTCTGCGGCGTACTTGAGCAGGAACGCGACGCCGAAGAACAGCACGATGATCCCGACGCGCACGACCGTGTTGCCGCCGAGCAGCCAGTCGCGGGCGGCGCGGAATGCGCGCTCGACGAGGTCGGGTTCGTGCTTCGCGGGCGGCGAGGCGGGCGAGCTTGCGGCGGGTGTAGTGGCCGGGGTGGCCGCTTGCGCGGCGTCCGCGACGGGCTGTAATGGGGCCTGCGATGCGGGCCGGGCCGAGGCATCCGAAGCAGGCGCCGACGCGGCGGACTTCACGCCGGCGAGCTGGCCGCGCAGCGTCGCGATCTCGCGCGTTAGCGTGTCGACCGTCGCTTCGAGGCGCGCGACCCGCTCGGCGAGCGTCACGGGCGGTGCGGGGCTGAGCGCGAGCGGGTCGGGAATCGCCGGATTCGGCTTGCGCTCCCTGAGCGCGTGGCCGACACAGAACCCGACCGTGCCACCCAGCAGCGCGCCGACGCCAGCGGAAAAATCGCCGATCAGCGCGCCGATGGCGCCTACGATGAAGCCGATCACGGCAAAGAGCCACGTCATCGCATTCACTCCCTCTCTAAGTCGCTATGTCGCGACGTATCGTTATTGTGTTGCGATCGCGAACGGTATCGGACCGCAGGCGGCCCGGACGCGTGCTGATTCAGACACGTCCGGTTCCGGAAAATGCCCGTGATCGAGCGGCTCGGCGGCGACGGGCTGGCCGGCCTGCGCGCCCGCGCGATGCGCGTCGCGCGGGAAGCGTCGACCGGTGCACGATGTTGCCGGATGCCGTACTCGTCAGCGGTCTGGCACGCTGTAGCGTGCGCTCTCGGTGGATCGGGTTGCACGGCGCGCACGGGCGGGGTGCCCCGGCGCAATGGTGGTGGCGTGGGTCGACAGCATGGCTCGGAATGGGTGTCGCAATAGCGCGATCGGGATTGTTTGCCGGGCAATTTAACACAGCCGTGCGGCACGATTTTCCCGCCTGGATATGGGCTCGCCGTCGAGCGCCCCGGTCGTGCCGGGCAGGGAACACATGGTCAGTGCAGATAGGGAGCGAGCGCGCGAATACAAAGGATCACGCGCCGCATGGCCGGGTTGACCGCACCGAACCCGATTCAAGCCAGTGTCGGGTGTCCGTGGGTTGCCGGGTTGTTCCCCGCGATCGCAGGTGGCGTATAACGAACGAGACGCGGCTAGGTGTGCTTATCAGGGGGAGACGATGGACGATGTCCTTTACGCAACGGATGGCGAGATCTGCACGATCACCGTCAATCGGCCTGACCGGTGCAACGCCGTCGACCGTCCGACCGCCTTGCTGCTGAGCGAAGCGTTCGAGCGGTTCGAGGCCGATGCCGCGCTCGCAGTCGCGATCCTGACGGGCGCCGGTGGCAATTTCTGTGCGGGTGCCGACTTGAAGGCGGCGGGCGATCCGGCATTGCGCAACAGCGTCGACGAAGCGGGGGAAGGACCGGGCCCGATGGGCCCGACTCGCATGGCGCTGTCGAAGCCGCTCATCGCGGCCGTCGCCGGTCATGCGGTGGCGGGCGGGCTGGAACTCGCGCTGCTGGCCGACATCCGCGTCGCGGAGGAGGACGCGATCTTCGGCGTGTTCTGTCGGCGTTGGGGGGTGCCGCTGATCGATGGTGGAACGGTCAGGTTGCCCCGTCTCGTCGGGATGGGGCACGCGATGGACTTGATCCTGACCGGGCGTGCTGTCGACGCCACCGAGGCGAAGGCCATGGGGCTCGTCAACTACGTGACGCCGAAGGGCGAAGCGCCGGCGTACGCGCTGCGCATCGCCCGGCAGATCGCCGGATTTCCCCGGCAATGCATGCTGGCAGACCGGCGCTCCGCATACGATCAATGGGATATGCCGCTGGCGGACGCGTTGCGGCAGGAGGGGGCAAGGGGCGCGCCGATCGTGCTCGCGGAGGGCGTGGCCGGCGCCGCGCGATTCAGTGCGGGAGAAGGGCGTCACGGAACATTTTCCGGCTGACGCATTCCGGCGCCCGTGGCCGGGGCCGGAATGCGCAGATGCGGTCCGTTCCGGAATTCCGGTTACTTGCGCATGCCGCCGCCGTGCGATCCGCTCGCGCCCGACGGCTGGAAGTCGCTGCCGAAACCGCTCGAGCCGCTTGAGCTGTTCGATCCGCGTGAGCCGCTCGATCCGCTTGAGCCGTGCCCGCCGCCGTGTCCTTCGGCGCGCGCCAGACCGTGCGGGTGGCCCGCCATCATGCCGCCGTGATGCACATGGCCGAGACGAAAATCGAAGTCGTGGTCGTGGTCGTGGTCGTGGTCGTGATCATGGTCGTGGTCACGGTCATGGTGGTGGTGGTGAAAGCGGTCGATATCGACAAAGCCGAGAAAGCCTCCTTCGTAAAGCGGATATCCATACCCGCAGTAATATTCGGCGCCCGCAGGATTGGCGATCATGTATTCGTGATCACAGGGCGACATCGATGATGTGTCGTAGGGCGCTGCGGCACATCCACCCAACAATGCGGCTGCGATTCCCGCAGTCAGTGGGGGAAAAATAGGGTGCTGCACGGTAAGACCTCGTCAGATACGGCGGAAGGATTCCGCTAAAGATTTAGACTGCGGCGGCGCATGCATGTCCGGGAAGCGGCGGAGAATTTCGTAACGGCGCGTGACAATCCGAAGTCATCGAACCTGTCGGTCCCGGCAATTTCTTGTCGAACCGCGAACCGCAACCCGCGAACCGCACACATCAGCGCATAGCGCACAGTGAATGGCCACCGCAAAATGCCCGCGCTGGCGATCGCGCCGGACGCCCGCATCCGCATCCATCAGTTTTAAGAACGGTCATGCACTTTTCTACCGCAATTCGGCAATCGCGCGTCGCATCCGTGACGCTCCGAACGGACGCGGAATTGTCGTAAAGCGACGCGCCGTCGCCGCCGCCGCATGCATTCCACCCGCTGTTTCGCCGCACGCTGCTGCGCACAAGATTCGGCCGCAGCGCTTGCCGGTGCGGGCTGCGCGCGTACTGCACCGCCGCAAACCGCATGCGGCGCCTGCGCCGCCCCGCCCCATGCGGCCGGGGGCCGTCTTTCCCCCGTGTCGTATTTGCGCAAGCGTTTGTCGTAATTCGTCGGCAGGTCGGGGTTTTTTCTGGCAACTATGTAGTCACGCCGAATGACACACGTGAGTCCCCGTTACACGAGGAGAAGGATTCGATGGATGCCCCCAAGGTCGTAGTCGAAGGTCTGTGCAAGGTATTTGGAAACAACCCGCAGCAGGCGCTCGACATGCTCGCCGCCGGTGCGACGAAGGATGACGTGCTCAAGCGCACCGGCCAGGTCGTCGGCGTGCACAACGTGTCGTTCGACGTGCAGGAAGGCGAGATTTTCGTGCTGATGGGCCTGTCCGGCTCCGGCAAATCCACGCTGATCCGCCTCGTGAACCGGCTCGTCGACCCGAGCGCGGGCAAGGTGATGATCGATGGCCTCGATGTCGCATCGGCGCGCCGTTCGGCGCTCACCGCGCTGCGCCGCAAGGACATGAGCATGGTGTTCCAGTCGTTTGCGCTGATGCCGCATCGCACCGTGGTGTCGAATGCCGCATTCGGCCTCGAGGTCGCGGGCGTCGGCAAGAAGGAGCGCGAACGGCGCGCGATGGAGGTGCTCGAGCAGGTCGGCCTCGCACCGTTTTCGCACAAGCTGCCGTCCGAGCTGTCGGGCGGCATGCAGCAACGTGTCGGTCTCGCACGCGCGCTGGCCGTGAATCCGTCGCTGATGATCATGGACGAGGCGTTCTCCGCGCTCGATCCGCTGAAGCGCAGGGAAATGCAGGATGTGTTGTTGCAGCTGCAGAAGGAGCAGCGCCGCACGATCATGTTCGTGTCGCACGATCTGGAGGAAGCGCTGCGCATCGGCAACCGCATCGCGATCATGGAAGGCGGCCGCCTCGTGCAGGTCGGCACGCCGCAGGACATCATCGCGAACCCGGCCGACGATTACGTGCGCGCGTTCTTCGACGGCATCGACACGAGCCGCTACCTGACTGCCGGCGACCTGATGCAGACGGGTGCCGTGCCGATCGTGTCGAAGTGCGATGCCGCGAACGTCGCGGCGACGCTGAACGGCAGCGCTGAATACGCGTTCGTGCTCGACGCCGAACGCAAGATCCGCGGCTTCGTCACGCGTGATGCGATCGGTCAGGCCACGCCGTCCGTGCGGCCGGTCGAGAGCATCCGGCGCGATGCGTCGCTCGAACATGTCGTCGCGCGCGTGGTTGCGAGCCCGAATGCACTGCCCGTCGTCGACGACGACGGCTGCTACTGCGGCTCGGTCGATCGTGCGCTCATCCTGAAGGCCATCACGCGTTCGCGAGGCTCCCATGTCTGAAATGATTCCGCTCGGTACCTGGGTCGACCAGTCCGTTCACTACCTGCTCGACCACGACGCGAAGACGTTCGACGCGATCGGTCAAGCGATCGAGGGGCTCGCGGCATTCGTCGAGCACAGCCTGCAGGCGATCCCGATGTGGCTGATGATGGCGATCTTCATCGGCATCGGGCTGTGGCGGGTGGGCTGGCGTTTCGCGCTGTTCACCACCGCGTCGCTGCTGCTGATCTTCGCGACGGGCTTCTGGGACCAGACAGTCATCACGCTCGGCCTCACGCTGTCGTCAACGATCATCAGCCTCGTGCTCGGCATCCCGCTCGGCATCTGGGCTGCGAAGAGCAAGTGGGTCGCCGCGACCGTGCGTCCGATCCTCGACCTGATGCAGACGATGCCCGCGTTCGTCTACCTGATTCCGGCCGCGATGCTGTTCGGTCTCGGCCGCGTGCCGGGGATCCTGTCGACGGTGATCTTCGCGATGCCGCCTGCGGTGCGCCTGACGAGCCTCGGCATCCGCCACGTGAACCGCGAGATCGTCGAGGCCGGCCAGGCGTTCGGCTGCACGCCGTGGCAGCTGCTGTACAAGGTGCAGTTCCCGAACGCGCTGCCGTCGATCATGCAGGGCGTGAACCAGACGATCATGATGGCGCTGTCGATGGTGATCATCGCGTCGATGGTCGGCGCGGGCGGCCTTGGCAACGACGTGCTCGCCAGCATCCAGCGTCTCGACATCGGCCTCGGCTTCGAGAGCGGCCTGTCGGTCGTGCTGCTCGCGATCATTCTCGACCGCATCACCGAAAGCTTCGGCCGCGCGCCAGGCACTGCGAAGGCGCCGCTGTTCTCGGGCCTCAAGCAACTGTTCCGCGTCAAGGCCGCTACCGCGCAGGCCTGACTGACCGGCGGCCGGCGCCTTGTTCTCGTCATTGCCCGGCCGCTTTCTCCGTTCCAGCTTCGGCATCCGTGGCGCAGGCCACGGGGCTGACCTCGTGCAAGCATCCAGTTAGGAGACCGATGTGACGTCCGCCGCCGCCGCTGCCGCCTTTGCGCCCGCCGCCAGCGTTTCACCGGTTTCGTCCCTCGCGCACTTCGGCTTTCTGACACTGCCGAATTTCTCGATGATCGCGTTCTCGAGCGCGGTCGAAGTCTTGCGGATGGCGAACTACGTTGCGCGCGCCGATCACTACCGCTGGTCGATCTATTCGCTCGACGGCGCGCCCGTGCATGCGAGCAACGGCATCGCCGTGCGGCCGACGCAGGCGCTCGACCACACGCAACTGCCGGACGTGATGATCGTGTGCGGCGGCATCCGCATCCGCGACGTGGTCGACGACGGCGCGCGCGACACGCTCGCCACGCTCGCCGAGCGCGGCCTGCCGCTCGGCGGCATCTGTACGGGCGCGTATGCGCTGATGTCGAGCGGGCTGCTCGACGGCTACCGCTGCACCGTGCATTGGGAAAACCTGTCGGCGCTGCATTCGGAGTTTCCGGACGTGCATTTCGCCGACGAGCTGTTCGTCGTCGACCGCGACCGCCTGACCTGCACCGGCGGCACCGCGCCGCTCGACCTGATGCTGAACCTCGTCGGCACGCGCTTCGGGCAGCAGCTCGCCGCGCAGGTGTCCGAGCAGTTCATCCTCGAGCGGATCCGCAGCGCGACCGACCCGCAGCCGATTCCGGTCGATGCGCGCGTCGGCTTCTCGCGCGCGGAGCTGATCGAGGTCGTGCGGCTGATGGAGGCGAACATCGAGGAGCCGCTGTCGCTCGAGGAGCTTGCGCGGCTCGTGCGGCTGTCGCAGCGGCATCTGCAGCGGATGTTCAAGGTCTATCTGAACGTGTCGCCGACCCACTATTACCTGACGCTGCGGCTGAAGCGCGCGCGCGACCTGCTGCGCACGACCGATGCGTCGATCGCGCGCGTGACGACGGTCTGCGGGTTTCATTCGCCGTGCCATTTCAGCAAGGCGTACCGCGCGCAGTTCGGTCATGCGCCGAGCTACGAACGCCGGCTGCCGGGACACTGAACTGCACCGATAGTTACGGGCCGTGAGCCGCCGGGATCGCGGCGCACGGCTTCCAACGACGATCCCGAATTTCTCGCGAACAACATCACTTTGAGGAGAGGAAAGATGAAGCGACTACTGATCGCAGCGGCATGTGGCGTCGGGATCGCAGCCGCGCCGGTATCGGCTGTGTATGCGGCCGATCCGCCCGTGTGCAAGAACGTGCGGTTCGCGGACGTCGGCTGGTCCGACATCGCCGCGACGACCGGTCTCGCATCGACGATGCTGCAGGGCCTCGGCTACGCGCCGACGAAGACGATCGCGTCGGTGCCGATCACGTTCGCGGGGATCAAGAGCAAGCAGATCGACGTATTCCTCGGTTACTGGTCGCCGACGATGGACCCGATCATCCAGCCGTTCACGAAGGCCGGCACGATCAAGGTGCTCGATACGCCGAACCTGACCGGTGCCAAATACACGCTGGCAGTGCCTGACTACGTGTACCAGGGCGGCCTGAAGTCGTTCGCCGATATCCAGAAGTTCGCGGACAAGCTGAATGGTAAGGTCTACGGGATCGAGCCCGGCAACGACGGTAACGCGCTGATCAAGAAGATGATCGACGGCAACCAGTTCGGCCTCGGCAAGTTCAAGCTCGTCGAGTCGAGCGAGGCCGGGATGCTGGTCGAGGTGAACCGCGCGATCCGCGACAAGCAGTGGATCGTGTTCCTCGGCTGGGAGCCGCATCCGATGAACGTGCAGATGAAGATCGACTACCTGACCGGCGGCGACGACGTGTTCGGCCCGAACTACGGCGAGGCGAAGGTGCTGACCGCGACGCCGCCCGACTACGCGCAGCGCTGCCCGAACGTCGCGAAGTTCGTGTCGAACCTGCAGTTCACGACGTCGATCGAGAACCACGTGATGGCGCCGATCATGAACAAGGAGGACCCGAACAAGGCAGCGGCCGAGTGGCTGAAGGCGAATCCGCAGGCGCTCGACAAGTGGCTCGCCGGCGTGACGACGATCGACGGCAAGCCGGGGCTGCCGGCGGTGAAGGCGTATCTCGGGGTTCATTGATGTAACGGGCGGTTCGCGCCGGCGCTGCGCGGACCAGTGATGGCGGCTTGCCTGTCTGACAGGGAGCCGCTGTCGGAAAGCGGTCTTCTCGCTTGAAGCGGGAAGACCGTTTCGTTTTGGCGCGGCGCAATGCGTGTTCGATGCATGATGGCTACGCGTGCGTTGCACGTCGCTCGTCACACCGCAACGCGTGTTCGATGCATGACGGTCACGCCTGCGTTGCACGTTGCTTGTCACACCCCGCTTTGTATCGGCTTCGCGTCGCAATGCCGGCTTCTGCCTCCGCCGCCCGATCGTGCCGCTCGCCGCCGAAGATCGGTTTCCCGAGGGGGCAGCCACCTGCTGCCCGGGGCGGCAGACGGCCTCCGTCATCCGAACCGAACGCAATAAACCGGCGGCAAATGCGCTGAAACCAACTGCCAGTTTTCCCCACCGTCGTTCGACGTCCATAACGCGCCGGTCGTCGATCCCATCGCAAGGCGTGCACCAGACTCATCGACCGCGAGCCCGTGCCGGTACACGAGGTCATACGCGGGCGGTGGCGGTAGCCCGCTCGAAAACTGCTCGAACGTACGGCCGCCGTCGCGTGTGCGCGTGACGACGAACCGGCCGCCCACCGGGATCCGGCACGCGTCTTTCACGGCGGGTACGAACCATGCGGTGTCCGGTTCGCGCGGGTGCACGGCAACCGCGAAGCCGAAGCTCGATGGCTGCGCCTCGATCCGCTGCCAGTGCGCCGCGCCGTCGGTCGAGCGGAAGATCGCGCAGTGATGCTGAGTCCACAGCACGTCCGGGTTCGCCGCACATTGCACGACGCGGTGCGGATCCTGCACGTTGGCATCGCCGCGCCGCTCCGGCGGCATGTAATCGGCCTCCATGCCGTCGGCGCTTACGCGCCAGGTCGCGCCGCCGTCGCCGGTTTGCCAGACGCCGCCGCACGATACGCCGATCGACACATGCCGGCTGTCGCGCGGATCGACCATCACGGAGTGGATGCCCGGCGCGTCGTAGCCGCCTCCGAACCATTCGCGGCGCTCCGGGCGATCCCACAGCGCGCGGTTGAGCGCCCATGTGTCGCCGCCATCGTTGGAACGGAACAACCCGCCAGGAATCGTGCCGGCCCACAACACGCCGGGTTCGTCCGGGCCGCCGGTTTCCAGCGACCAGATCTGCTGAAGCGTCCACGGGGGTGTCGGCGGAGTGGGGGCGGCGGCGTTCGCGTTGTCCGCAGTTTCAGCCCCAGCCCCAGCCCCAGCCCCAGCCTCAGCCTCAGCCCCAGCCGCGTTCGCACCGTCGCCGGTACGCGTGTCATCGGCAGGCTGCGGCGGGTAGACGGGAACCGCGCACTCTTCCCAATCGGCCATGCCCGCTCGCCGGCGATGCAGCTTCACACCGAAGTGGCCGAGATTGAGCGCGGCATACAGCGAGCCGTCGCGCGGATCGGGCAGCACCATGCTGACCGGCTCGCCGACGAAATGGGGTTCGCCGAGCGTCCAGCCGTCGTTGCCATCGGCCTGCAGAACGAACAGCCCCTTGCGGGTGGCGACAAGCAATCGATCGCTCATGTCGAGTGTCTCCAGTGGACCAGAGCCAGCACTTCAGCGCTTGCTCTGGCCCCATACAAAGCGCTCGTAACGATAGGGCCCTCTTATCCGCCCGACAGCGCCTGCACGACATAAACCCGGCTATCGTCGCCGAGCGCATCGGACAGGTGTTCCCGGTCGCGCACCCGCCGGCCGTCGACAAATACGGCGAGATGCTTTCGCAGGGCGCCCTGATCGTCAAGGATGTAGCCGCGCAGTCGCGGTTGCGCGGCGAAGACGGCGTCGAACGCTTCGCCGAGCGTGCGCGCGTCGATTTCGCGCTCGGGCGTTGCGACATGCCGCTGAATCGAAGCAGCGAAGAAGATGTGCGCCATGGCGGGTAGCCGGCGGGGTCGCCGTGCGGGGATGGCCGTGTCCGTTGGTTCTGTAGTTTAGGCGATTCAACTTGTGCTGCCGCGCACAACGGTAACAGTCGCGGTGCGTTCCGGTGCTCGACGGCGCAGCGTCAAGCCCCGGTGGCGGTCATTGAAGCCTCAGTCTCGACGATCACTTGCCAGCAGCCCGTACAGCGCGTTGTCGGAAACCCCGTCACCGACCGCCCGGCGCTCGCGCAACAACCGTTCCCGAACAAATCAATCTCCCGACTGAACCGAAGTCTTTTGGGATTACGCGTATTTGTCGCCGACCACATTCCGGATCGGATGCGTGTCGTAGACGATGATCATCCGCTCGATGAGCCCGCTGTCGTCGAATTCGAACACGTCGACGCATTCGAACTGCACGGCGGAGCCATCCTTCAGCCCCCAGTCATAGACGAAGTAACCGGTGGCCCGACGCGCGCCGGTCGTGCTCACGCAGATGTCGATCGGCGTGATCCTGCTCTGCCCCGACGCCGCATCGACCTTTTCAAAGAAAGGCCGGGGCTGCATCCAGCCGAGAAACGGCGAAAAAATCCGGGCGTCCGGCGTGAACAACGCGCAGATCGCAGCGACATCGCCGCGCTCCAGCGCTTTCAGGTAAGCCCCAACTTGCCGCGTGTATAGTGCGTCCGACGACGAGACCATCCTGATTCTCCGCTGATTGTCGATAAGCCGGTCCGCGAGAAAAACTGCGAATCCGGTGCAACCACGATAGCGATGCCCCGATGACCGAACAATCGAAAAATTCGCAACCCGGGCATGCGACGCATGCATACCCGCTGGCCGACCTGACGCGCTCCCTGCCTCCGTTGACGGCATTCCAGGCCTTTGTCGCAGCCGCCCAGCTCGGCAGCCTCAGCAAGGCCGGCGATCATCTGTGCCGAACCCAGGGCGCGGTGAGCCGTCAGGTGCAGCAACTGGAAGCGCATTACCGCTGCGCGCTGTTCGTGCGTCACGCGTCGGGACTGACGCTGACGGCGGACGGCGACGCATTGCTGGCGGTGGCCGTCAATGTCCTCACGCAACTGGCCCGCCATGCGGACGTTCATGCCGGATCCGCGTCGGTTCTCACGCTGCGGCTGCCTTCCACGTTCGCGATTCGCTGGCTGCTTCCGCGGCTCCCGGCAATCAATCAGGCACTGCCGCGAACCGAGCTGCGCATCCATACGTCGGCGGACGACAGACCGGATTTCACCGAGCCCGACGTCGATGCGATCGTCGTGCGCGGCGCCGGGAACTGGGCCGGGATGGTGTCGACGCCGTTGTTCGACGAATGCCTTGCGCCGATGTGCACAAGCGGATTGGCCGCGTCTCTGAAGTCGGTTGCCGACCTCGCGCACATGAAGCTGCTTCACCCCGGACGCGGCCACGACGAGTGGCGATGCTGGCTCGATGCTGTCGGCGCGACGCAGATCGATCCGGGTGCCGGGCTTGCATTCGATACGCTCGAACTGACGCTCACCGCCGCCGCGCAGGGGCATGGCGTGGCAATCGGCGATCCGCGGATGGCGAGGGGCCGGCTCGATGCGGGGGAACTGGCGATGCCGTTTGGTGACGTCGTGCCCAATGGGCTGGGCTACTTCCTCGTCTATCCGTCCCAGCGGGCCATGCAACCGAAGATTCGCGCGCTGGCGGACATCCTGACCCGCCTCGCGCAAGAAGACCGGTAGCGGCGAGTGTGACGACCGGCCGTGTGCGGCGCGGGCTTCGTATCCGGGCGCGCGTTGAATTCCGGCAACAGTCGGTGCCGGACCGGGGACATGCGGGCAGCCATTCGCCCGCAGCTGTCACGCAAGGGCAAATCGGCGCGCGGCCTCATGCGCTAGACCGGAATCGACCCGCCCCGAATCCGTATCCCGAGCCGCACGATCCCGATCACCGCATTCGACAGCCACGTCAGCAGGCGCGGCATCCCGCGCCTGCGGATGTCGAGCAGCAGCACGATCCGCACTTCGTCGCTGTCGTTCCACACCTCGTGCTCGAACGTGTCGTCCCACAGCAGGAAGCGGCCGTCCTCGAGCCGGTGTTCGCGCCCGTCGACCTTCAGCACGGCGGCGGGCGAGCCGTCCGCGCGCCTGGGCATCGACAGCACGAGATAGCCGCGCAGGATTCCGCGGAACGGCCCGCGATGCGGCGGGATATGCTTGCCGGGCGCGAGGAACGAGAACGACGCGGACAGCACGTCCGGCGACGCGGCGACGAGCGACGCGACGGTCGGGCAGCGCGACAGGTTCTGCGGAAACGGCTGGCCGTACGCCTGCATGATGAACATCCGCCAGTCGCGCGCATCGTTCGCGGAGATGTCGTACTGCTCGCGCATGATCTCGTGAAAGCGCGGGATGCGCGCTAGGTCGCGCGCGATGGCGAGCGCTTCCGCGCGAAGCGCCGGCCACGCGCGCACGAAGCGCTCGGCATCCGGGAACACGGCGGTGTCGAGCACCGCGCCGCCGTCGATATGGCGGTCGTAGAGCGTACGAAGCAGGCCGGCAGCGTAGTCGTAGACGGCGGACATGGTCGATCGGGCGGTAGACGGGGCACTAGACTGCGGACAGTCTGCCTGAACGCCCGGCGGGATTGGGTTACGTCAGGTTACACCCGCTGACGAAAAGGTGTCGGATTCATGTGCGCTGCGTCGGGCCGGCGGCGCAGCGCGCGGGCGGCGTGTGCGGGGGAGGAGGATCGCGTCCGCGTGGCCGACGGTGCGAAAGAATGCCGCGTCGCACGTCTTTCCCCGTGCACTAGAGTCGATGTCGTACCGTCACCGACGATATTGAATCATGGCCAAGAAATTTCCATTGCATCCCGTTCATCCGGAGCGAATCTGCTGGGGATGCGACAACTACTGCCCGACACAGTCGATGCGTTGCGGCAACGGCTCAAGCCGCACCCAGCATCCGATCGAATTGCTCGGCGACGACTGGTATCAGTTCGGCGACTGGGGCATCGAGGATTCCGACGCGCAAACGGAGTCCGGCAAGCAAGCTTAGCGATCCGGCAAGCGGCAGATGCCATTCGCGCGGACAACAACGGCGGCCGGTTTCGAGCCGAGCGTGCCGCGTGTGCGCGCGCGTTTTCGGGCTGATACCTGTCTGCCACGCACACATGCACCAAATCGACCATGAATCCGATTCCTTGATCGGCGTCAGGGTGACGGAACTGCAGGCGTTGGATCATTAAAAAGATGCATACGCAACGCATCTTGCGGTAGGCGAGACGTCGAACACGCTTGCAACGTGCATTCCGTGACCGTCCGCACTGACCCGCGACCCCACGATCGAACAAGGAGAGAACCGTGTTTTGCTACCAATGCGAACAGACCGACCGGACGGGCGCGCGGCCCGGTTGTGCGTCGGCGAAGGGTAACTGCGGCAAGGACGCGACGACGGCCGATCTGCAGGACCTGCTCGTTCACGCAGTAAAGGGCATCGCGCAGTACGCCGCGCTGGCGCGCGGCATGGGCGAGCCCGATCGCGCCGCCGACCGGTTCATCCTGTACGCGATGTTCACGACGTTGACCAACGTCAATTTTCATGCAGCGCGCTTCGTTGCGCTGCTGCGCGAGGCCGCGCAGATTCGCGACCGCGTGAAGGGCGCGTGCGAGGCGCTGGCGCGGGACAAGGGGATCGCACTGCCGACGCCGGCGGGCCCGGCGGCGTGGCAGCCGGCAGCGGATCTTGCCGGTTTGCTCGAACGGGCAGCGACAGTCGGTATCGAAGCCGGCCGCGACACCGTGGGCCCCGATATCGTCGGCCTGCGTGCACTGGTGCTCTACGGCCTGAAAGGCGTGTGCGCGTATGCGCATCATGCGCAGGTGCTCGGCTACGAGCGCGACGACGTTTATGCGGAGGTGGAGGCGGCGCTCGATTTCCTCGCACGCGAGCCGGCCGATCTCAATGCGCTGCTGATGAAGGCGCTCGACCTGGGCCGGGTGAACCTGAAGGTGATGGAGTTGCTCGACGGCGCCAATACCGGCCGCTTCGGCGCCCAGCAGCCCACTGCCGTGCGCGTGACGCCGGTGGCGGGCAAGGCGATCCTGGTGTCCGGCCACGATCTCGGCGACCTGCATGCGTTGCTCGAGCAGACGGCCGGAACGGGCATCCAGGTCTATACGCACGGCGAGATGCTGCCGGCTCACGCATACCCGATGCTCAAGTCGTTCCCGCATCTCGCCGGCAACTATGGCGGCGCGTGGCAGGACCAGCAGAGCGACTTCGCGCATTTCCCGGGGCCGATCCTGATGACGTCCAACTGCATCATCGAGCCGTTGCCGCAGTATCGGCAACGCATCTTCACGACGGGGCCGGTGGGCTGGCCGGGCGTGCGCCATCTCGAGCATCACGATTTCTCGATGCTGATCCAGGCCGCGCGCGCGTTGCCCGGTTTCCAGACGACGGCGCCGGAGGAAAGCATCACGATCGGCTTCGGCCGGCACGCGGTGTTCGGCGTCGCCGACAAGGTGATCGATGCGGTGAAGGCCGGACAGATCCGCCACTTCTTCCTGATCGGCGGCTGCGACGGCGCCGCGCCGGGCCGCAACTACTACACGGAATTCGCCGAGCAGGCGCCTGCCGATACGGTCGTGATGACGCTCGGCTGCAACAAGTACCGGTTCAACCGGCACGCATTCGGTGACATCGGCGGCATTCCGCGGCTGCTCGACGTCGGCCAATGCAACGACAGTTACTCGGCGATCCGCATCGCGACGGCGCTTGCCGATGCGTTCGGCTGCGACGTGAACGACTTGCCGCTGTCGCTGGTGATTTCGTGGTTCGAGCAGAAGGCGGCGGCGGTGCTGCTGACACTGCTCGCGCTCGGCCTGCGCAACATCCGGCTCGGGCCGACGTTGCCGGCGTTCGTCACGCCGGGCGTGCTCAACGTGCTGGTGGAGCAGTTCGGCATCCAGCCGATCGGGGAGGCCGGCGCCGATCTCGCCGCGTCGCTGTCGCGCCAGGCCGCGTGACGCGCATCGTCAAGGAATCCTTCGGATGACCTATCGGATCGAGATCACGACGCGCGACGGTCAGCCGTTCGGCTTCGCGTGCGAGGCCGGACAGGATCTGCTCACGGCGGCCGCGCAGGCGAGCATCACGCTGCCGTCGCAATGCCGGCGCGGCAGTTGCGGCGCGTGTCATGCGAACGTCGCCGACGGCGACTACGAGGTGCAGGAACACAGCCCCGATGCATTGCCGGCGGGCCAGCCGGGCGCGATCCTGCTGTGCAGGACCACGCCGCGCAGCGACATGCGCATCGTCGCGCCGTACGACCACACGAAGGTGCTGTTGCAGCCGGTGCCCGTGCGCGTCGCGCGCATCGCGGCGCTCGACGAGATCGCCGCGCACACCGTGCGCGTCGAATTGCATGTGGAGCCCGACGACGAAAACGGCTCGGCGGTGGAGTTCGAAGCCGGCCAGTTCGCGGAGCTGGAGGTGCCGGGCAGCGGTATCCGCCGGCCGTATTCGCTCGCGAATACGAGCAACTGGGAGGGCCGCCTCGAGTTCCTGATCCGGCTGCGGCCGGGCGGCTGGTTCTCGACGTATCTGCAGGAGCGCGCGCAGCTCGGCGACCCGCTGACCGTGCGTGCGCCGATGGGCGGCTTTGGCCTGTTCTCGGAAAGCCTGCGGCCGCGCTGGTTCGTCGCCGGCGGCACGGGGCTTGCGCCGATCCTGTCGATGCTGCGCCGTATGGCCGAGTATCAGGAGGGGGGCGACGCGCGGCTTTTCTTCGGGGTGAATCAGGAAAGCGAACTGTTCCTGCTCGACGAGTTGCAGCAATTGCAGGCCGACCTGCCGCAATTGCAGGTGGACCTCTGCGTATGGCAGCCGCGCGACGACTGGTCCGGCTTTCGCGGCACGCCGGTCGACGCGTTGGGCGCGGCGCTGTCGCAAGCCGGCGTGCTGCCGGATCTGTACGTCTGCGGACCGCCAGCGCTGGTGCGCGGCGCACAGGCGGCCGCCGTCGCGGCCGGCCTGCCCGACGCGCAGTTCGCCAGCGAGCGCTTTACGGCGTAAGGCGCTTGTGCGGTAACGGGCGCGTGTGCAGCGGTCGTTTCACCGTTCGTTACCGCTTCGTGGACATTGCCGTGCACGGACGCTGTCCGGTGCGGCAAGTTCGCGTGAAAAGGGCGCCTGGCAAACTTCCACGTATGGCGCTTCCCGGCCCGAGCGCCATGTCGAACAATTGCCGATGCGATGGCAAGGCTACAGACCTTCCGACACGTCGCCCGACACGCATTCAACGGCGCTCGGTAATCGGGCCCTCGGCATCCACGCGCCCGACAGCACCGACGGGGCCGCCGACGGTGATCGGGCCATGCGCCTCCAGATCGCCGTGCACGATAAGCGGACCATGCACGGTAAGCGGGCCGTGAAACGTGTTCAATCCCCTGTGCCTGCGTACGGCGGGATCGTCAGGAGGAATCCGTTCGATCCATGCCGCCGTGATCGGACCTCGGGCGTAAATGTCACCAGCGACCGTCAGCGAGCCATCGACGGTCACCGGCCCGACGACGACGAGCGCTCCGTCGATGCTGAGCGGCCCCGTGACTACGGGCTCGGCATATGCCGACGCGAAAAGGATGGAGGACGCGAGCAGAACTGTGCCTGCCACGGTGCCGCGCGCCAGCCTCGATGGCATGCTCGTTCCGCGCCTCGCGATGACGCGTTCCATGTCGCCTCCTGATCAGCGCAACTTGCGCGCCCGCCGGCCGTATGCTGATTCGCGACGGTCGACCGGCGCCCGCAAGCAGCGCCTGCTGCCCTGCTGCGATACCTCTCAGTCTAGCCCGGGAAATGACGAACACAAGAGATGGGGCCGTGCCCAACCTATGGCGGAAAGCTGGTTTATGCGAAGGGATGGTGCAACGCCTACGTAAAAAAGACCTGATGCGCGAGGCCGTGGTGCGACCCCGGCATCGTTTTATCGCGGAACCGGGCCGGTTCCGCGAATAACGCGTGTGGCATGTGCGCGTTTGACGCACCGGCGGTGCGACAGGACACCACACGTAGGCTGGCGTTTGAAGCGATAGCATTTGTACATGTTTTAGCAGGACACAGTGCTCGGCCAGATCGGTCGGTTCCGGGTAAAGCCGATTCGTGTTGACAATCATTATCAAGTTAGTGAGGAATCCAAATGCTTAACGTCACCTCCGTTTTGATCAGTCTGGCTCCGATGTGGGCAATTCTGCTTATCGCATCCTCGTCTGCTGCTTACCTGGTCTTCTGGCGCAAGGTAATCAAGTAAAGGCCGCCGGACGTGATTGCATGCCGCGGTTTCGGCACCTGTTCAGTGCCGGGTTGCGTTCCCGAAAATGCGCGCTGGGCCAAAAATTTTTGTTGAGAGTGATAAGGTCTGGGTACAGAAACACTGTCGCGGTTCGACTCATCTCGGTCGATCGTCTGCAGAAACCGAGCGGCCGGTCTTCGATTGTTTGCTGGCATACACGGCGACAAGCGTATTGAGGACAACCGGCCGCGCGCAGGCAAAGTCTCCAATGTCCTGTCAATTCGCCGGAAATGCGGTGTCGGTCATGGCAGTGTTGCATCCAGTGACGGAAGGGCACTGGCGGCTCGGCCGATCAACAAAGGGCCTCAGGACGCCCCGCCCGGATCGATCCGCCGCGGATCGTAGAACATCGCGAACAGCTCCGATTGCGAGCCGACACCCAGCTTCGAATAGATGTGTTTCTTGTGCGCGCGCACGGTCTCGAACGAGATCGCCAGCTTTTCTGCAATCGCGCGCGACGAATATCCGCTCAACGTCAGCATGGCCACCTCGATCTCACGCGCGGTGAGCGCGGCGCGTCCGCTCTTTTCCGTGAGCGTGCCGAAGCGCGCAGGAAGATCCGGTTCGCCCCCGCTCTCGATCGTCTTCGTCGCGGCGCCTCCGGTGCTGAAGTCTTCGTGCTGCAGCCTTTGCTGCATCAGCGCGAGCACCCAAGGCGAGAACAGCGTCAGCAACGCGATTTCGCGCTCGTCGAAGCGGCGCGTACTGCCGAGCGAGAAGCCCAACGTATGATCGGCGTCGATCACGACATTGAAGTGCACTTCGTCGCCGATGATGTTTTTGCGGAAGTAGCGCTGGTAGTACTCGGTCATCCGGAAATTGTCGGGCGCGACGTCGGTGAGCGTAAAGAAGCCCGATGCCCGCTGCTCGAACGCGGCGAGGTAGAACGGATCGAGCTGATAGAGCGCCGCGAGATAGTCCTGAAACATCAGGTCCACCTCGCCGTCCGGCATCGCCTGCTCCGCGCAGACGAGCGGCGGCCCTTCGCGTGAGAAGCGCAGCGCGACCCAGCTGTCGATGCCGATATGCCGCTCCAGCACGCGGGTGAGACGGGCCCAGAAGTGCGGGCTGTCGAGTGCGTCGATGGCGGAGCCAATCTCCCGGTGAAACGCGAGATCGCGCCATTCGAACTCCATTTTCGTCTCCGGTCGGGGTAACCCAGGTGGGTAATTTCAGGACAAAAATAATACGCCAATAATGCCTCCACGAAGATGCGTCGGCCCCGCGAGGGGCTGCTGAAATCAATCTGAAAGGAGGCAGGTCAATGCAGGTGGAACTCGCGCAAATTTCGCTCGTGGATGGCGACGTCGAGCACAACACGCGCAAGGTGATTGAAACGATCGGACGCGCTGACGTGGCCGGCGGCACGAAGCTGATCGTATTTCCCGAGACGACCCTGTCCGGTTTTCCGACGCGCGACACCGTTGCCGATATCGCCCAATCGCTCGACGGCCCTGCACTGACCGCCGTGCGCGGCGCCGCCCGGCGCGCAGGCGTCGCGGTGGCGGTGGGTCTCGCCGAGCGCGACGGGGCGACGTTCTACAACACGACGGTGCTCGTCGATGAATGCGGCGAGATCGCGCTGCGCTACCGCAAGACGCATCTGTGGGCATCGGATGTCGGCGTGTTCACGCCGGGCGACCGTTTCGAGACCTGCACGTGGAACGGCATGACGGTCGGCATGCTGATCTGCTACGACATCGAATTCCCCGAGACGGCGCGGGCAGTCGCGGCGCTCGACGCCGATCTGCTGATCGTCACCAACGGCAACATGGACCCGTTCGGCCCGGTGCATCGCCGTGCGATCACCGCGCGCGCGATGGAGAACCAGATGTCCGCGCTGATGGTGAACCGCTGCGGCACCGGCGACGACAACCTCACTTTTCCGGGGGAATCCGTCGTCGTCGATCCGTTCGGCGAAGTCGTTGCGTCGGCTGGCGCGGAAGAAACGCTGCAGCGCGCACGGATCGACCTGACGCGCCTCGAAGCGAGCCGTGAGCACTACCGCTATCTGCACGATGTGCGTGTGCCGCTCGGCCTCACGCCGATCGAGCGCGAGGATGGCTCGCGCGCGCTCGTGATCGACGAGCGCCGCCGCCGTACCGACTGACCCCACCGGCTGGCCCCTTTCGCAGTTTCATCGCGCACGAACGGTCACGAGCGCATGCTCGTGGCGCGTCCGTTCGCGCCTGTCGAAAATATGGAGACATCATGCAACACACATCCGTAGAAGAGCGGACTCATCTGAAGCGCACGCTCGGCCTGCCGTCGGTATTGCTGTTCGGGCTCGCCTACATGGCGCCGCTGATCGTGTACGGCACCTATGGCGTGCTGGCGAAAGCGAGCGACGACACCGCGGCGCTCGCCTACCTGATCGCGCTCGTCGCGATCGTGTTCACGGCACTGAGCTACGGCAAGCTCGCGCGCCTCTATCCGGTCGCAGGTTCGGCCTATACCTACACCCGCAAGACCTTCAACGCGCATCTCGGCTTCATGATCGGCTGGGCGACGCTGCTCGACTATTTCTTCCTGCCGATGGTCATCTGGCTGATCGGCGCGGCCTATCTGAATGCGGCGTTTCCGCATGTGCCGACATGGGTGTGGATCGTCGCGTTCATCGTGTTGACGAGCGCGCTGAACATCGTCGGCATCGAGCTTGCCGCGCGCTTCAACATCGTGCTGATGGTCGTGCAGTTCGCGATCGTCGCGTTGTTCGTCGCGCTGTGCTGGCACTATGCGGCGGCGGCGGCAGGCCCTGGCGGCATCGCGATGGCCGAGCCGTTCTTCAAGCCGCACGTGCCGTTCGCGTCGACGATGGCGGGCGCTGCGATCGCTGCGTATTCGTACCTCGGCTTCGATGCGGTATCGACGCTGACCGAAGAGACCATCGATCCGAAGAAGAACATGCCGCGCGCGATCGTCTGGATTGCGCTGATCGGCGGCGCGATCTTCGTGCTCGCAGCCTACACGATGCAGCTCGCGCATCCGGGCGTCGAGTTCAAGGACACGGATTCGGCCGCGTTCGAAGTCGCGAAGATGATCGGCGGCGACATCTTCGTCACCGTGTTCCTTGCCGGCCTGATCCTCGCGCAGTTCGCGTCCGGTATCTCTGCACAGGCGAGCGTCGGCCGTCTGCTGTACGCCATGGGCCGCGACGAGATGCTGCCGCAGCGCTTCTTCGGGTACATCCATCCCAGGTTCAAGACGCCGGTGGTCAACATCGCGATTGCGGGCATCGTCGGCCTGATCGCGCTGAAGCTCGATGTCGCGACGTCCACGTCGTTCATCAACTTCGGTGCGTTCCTCGCGTTCACTGCAGTGAACCTGTGCGTGGTGCGTCTCTATCTGACGGGCAATCACGGCGACCGGAAAATGGGCGTGATCGGCGGGTTGATCTTTCCGCTCGTCGGCGCCGTGTCGGACATCTGGCTGCTGGCTAGCCTCGAAAAGACGGCACTGGTGCTGGGCGCGATCTGGTTCGTGTTAGGCATCGCGTACCTGTGCTGGATCACGCGTCTGTTCCGTCAGGCGCCGCCGCAAGTCGAGATATAGGCGTGCATTCGCGAGGCGCGCGTTGCGCGCGCGCCCCGGTTTGCCCCGAGCAAGGAATTCGCCTTTCAGTTCGTTTGCAGCCTGGATACGGGGGATGCGTCGTACCGTAATGCCAATGTGCGGCGTCCTCCGCCATTGCCTCATCGTTTCATCGTAGCGCGGAGAGCGCCGCCGTCGGCCAACGAAAAGACGAAGCAGCTTTTCGCGCTGCGCGATCGTCGTATCAGCGCCGCTCGTCCTCGAGATACGCGCGGATCACATCGACGAACGACGTATCGCCCTTCAGCCCGAGCGCTTCCGCGCGCGACGTATCCCAGCGCCCCGGCCAGCTCCCGACGATTTTCTCGACGCGCTCGTCCGGCACATGGCGGATCCGCTTCACCGCCTCGTCGCCCGCAACCTCACGCAGCGCGGCGACCATCTCGTCGACGCTCACCGAGATCCCCGGCAGGTTGATCACGCGCTTGTTGCCGAGCTGCGCGCCGTCAAGCTCGCAACCCGCGACAAGCGCATCGATCGCGCCGCGCGGCGACAGCAGCCACAGACGCGTCGAGCCGGGCACCGGGCACACGCTTTCCTCGCCATTCAGCGGCTCGCGGATGATGCCGCTCGCGAACGACGACGCGGCCGCGTTCGGCCGGCCCGGCCGCACGCTGATCGTCGGCAGCCGCAGCACGCGGCCATCGACGAAGCCGCGCCGCGCGTAGTCGCACAGCAGCAGCTCGGCGATCGCCTTCTCCGCGCCGTACGACGATTGCGGGTTCAGCGCGGTGTCGTCCTGCACGACGTCCGGCAGCGCGCCGCCGTACACCGCGACCGAGCTCGTGAACACGACGCGCGGACGATGGCCGCGCGCACGGCACACTTCGAGCAGCGCGCGCGACGCATCGAGGTTGATCCGCATCCCGAGATCGAAATCGGCTTCGGCGTGGCCGCTGACGATCGCCGCGAGATGGAAGATCGCGCCCGTTTGCGTGTCGATCGCGCTTTCGAGCACGGCGCGGTCGGCGATGTCGCCGACGATCGACGTCACACGCGGGTCGCCGAAATCACCGCCCTTGGCGACGTCGAGCAGCACGAGTTCGGTAATGGCCTGAATCCGGCCGTCCGCGCCGGTCAGCTCGCCGCGTTCGAGCAGCTTGCGCGCGAGACGCTGGCCGAGAAACCCGGCCCCGCCGGTGATCAGTACTTTCATTTTGGTTGCCCTCGTGGGAATGCTTGAATCAAAGATACGGCTTCAGCCAGCCGAGGCCGTCTGACGTGCCGGCCTTCGGGCGGTATTCGCAGCCGATCCAGCCGTCGTAGCCGAGCGCGTCGATCAGGTCGAACAGGTACGGATAGTTGAGTTCGCCGATATTCGGCTCATGCCGCTCCGGCACGCCGGCGATCTGGATGTGGCCGATGCCCGCGAAATTGCGCTTGAGCTTCATCGCGAGATCGCCTTCGACGATCTGGCAGTGGTAGCAGTCGAACTGCACCTTCAGGTTCGGTGCGCCGACTTCCGCGCAGATCTCGTGCGCGTCGTCCTGCCGGCTGATGAAATAGCCGGGCATGTCGCGCTGGTTGATCGGCTCGACGAGAACCGTGATGCCGTGCGCGAAGGCCGCCTGCGCGGCGTGCGCGAGGTTCGCGACATAGGTCGCGCGATGGCGCGCGCGGTCCTGGCCCGGTGCGAGCAGGCCGGCCATCACGTGCAGTTTCTTGTTGCCGATTACGCGCGCATAGTCGAGCGCGGTGTCGATCCCGCGCTTGAACTCGTCCTCGCGGCCCGGCAGCGACGCGATTCCGCGCTCGCCCGCGGCCCAGTCGCCGGGCGGCGCGTTGAACAGCGCCTGCGTGAGGCCGTGCTGGTCGAGGCGTTCGCGGATGTCCTGTGCGGCGAAGTCGTACGGGAACAGGTACTCGACGGCCTTGAAGCCGTCGTACGCGGCGGCGGCGAAGCGCTCGAGAAAAGCGTACTCGTTGTACATCATCGAAAGGTTGGCGGCAAAGCGTGGCATGGCTGCAGATCCTGTCAGTGAAAGAGTGGAGGCCTGCACACAGCATAGGCCGTGCGCGGCGCCCCGGCATCGCTTGGTGGGTCGATCAAGGCGCCCTTATTAGCGGGAACAGGCCTTAACGGTTGACCAGCCTGCCCGGCGTGAGCCAGACGGCGATCGCGCCGATCACGAGCATCGCGGACAGCACGTACATGCCGGCCGACGTGCTGTGCGTGAGGTCCTTCAGGTAGCCGATCACGTACGGGCTCGCGAAGCCGGCGAGGTTGCCGACCGAGTTGATGATCGCGATCCCGGCCGCGGCCGCGCTACCCGCGAGGAACGCGGTCGGCAGCGACCAGAAGAGGGGCGCGCAGGTCAGCACGCCGCCCGCGGCGATCGACAGGAACAGGATCGACACGACCGTGCTGTGCGAGTACATCGCGGCGACCGCGAAGCCGACCGAGCCCATCAGCGCCGGCACGATCAGGTGCCAGCGGCGTTCGCGGCGCTTGTCCGCGCTGTGGCCGAACAGGTTCATCACGACTATCGCGACGAGAAACGGGATCGCGGACAGCAGGCCGATCTGGAACGTGTCGGTAATGCCGGTCGATTTGACGAGCGTCGGCATCCAGAACGTCAGCCCGTACTGGCCGGTCACGAACGCGAAGTAGATCAGCGACATCCACCACATGCGCGGGTCCGCGAACACGGCCTTCAGCGAGTGGCCGTGCTTTTGCTGCTCCTGCGGCTGCGCGGCGATCTCGTCCGCGAGCAACTGCTTCTCGCGCTCGTTCAGCCACTTCGCGCTGCGGATGTTGTTGTCGAGATAGAGGATCGTCGCGATGCCGATCAGCAGCGCGGGCACGGCCTCGATCATGAACATCCATTGCCAGCCGTGGAAGCCCGAGCCGCCGTGGAAGCGCGCCATGATCCAGCCCGACAGCGGGTTGCCGAAGATCCCCGACACCGGAATTGCCGACATGAACACCGCGATGATCTTCGCGCGGCGGTGCGACGGGAACCAGTACGTCAGATACAGGATCACGCCCGGGTAGAAGCCTGCCTCCGCGAGACCGAGCAGGAAGCGCAGCACATAGAACTGCATGGGCGTCTGCACGAACGCGAACAGGCCCGACAGCAGGCCCCACGTGATCATGATCCGCGCGATCCAGATGCGCGCGCCGATGCGGTGCATCAGCAGGTTGCTCGGCAGTTCGAACAGGAAGTAGCCGAGGAAGAAGATGCCCGCGCCGAGCCCAAATACGGTTTCGCTGAACGCGAGATCCTGCGACATCTGCAGCTTCGCGAAGCCGACGTTCACGCGGTCGAGATATGCAACCACATAGCACAGCATCAGGAACGGTACGATGCGCCAGAACACCTTCTTGTACGTGAGGTCCAGCTCGGCCGAACCGGCGGCAGAGGCGGACGAACGGCCTGCGGCCGCGTCGAGAGCAGTCATCGTTGTCTCCAATCCAGTGATGGTGGGTGCCGGCGGCGCGTACGACGCCGGTCGTAGGTGTGTGCTGACGGAACGGCCCGCGCACACGGCGGGCAGGGGATTACCAGCGCGCGCCGAACGTGCTGCGCAATTCGTCGAGCGCTGTGTCGGACAGCGGCTCGGGCTTCGGATCGGTCATCAGCCACAGCCGCGCCGTTTCCTCGAGTTCCTCGAGCGCGTACGACGCCTGCGACACCGACGCGCCCCACATCACCGGGCCGAGGCGGTCGAGCAGCACGCCGCGCACGCGGCCGGCGAGCGCCGCGACTTCGGCCGCGACGTCCGGATCGCCGGGGCGGCGGTAGCGGATCAGCGGAATGTGGCCGACCTTCATCACGTAGTACGGCGTGATCGGCGGCAGCACATCCGAGTCGCGCCACACGCCCGCGAGCGTCAGCGCGACGAGATGCGTCGAATGCGTGTGGACGACGCCGTTCGCTTCGGCGTTGTGCGCATAGATGCCGCGATGCAGCGTCAGCGTCTTCGACGGCCTGCCGCCCGACACGGCCTGACCGTCCAGGCCGACCTTTGCGATGTCGTTCGGATCGAGCCGGCCGAGGCACGCATCGGTCGGCGTGATCAGCCAGCCGTCGTCGAGACGCGCACTGATGTTGCCCGCGCTGCCGACCGCATGGCCACGCGCATACAGGCTCGCGCCGACGACGCAGATTTCCTCGCGCAATTTCGCTTCGACGCTCATCGGCTCGCTCCGTCCAGTGCGCGCAGCGCCTTGTCGAAGAAATCGACCGCGCCGAAGTTGCCCGACTTCAGCGCGAGGCCGAGCGGCTCGGCGCCGATGGTCCCACGGGGACGCTCTCCGGTCGTCGCGGTCGCGGGCACGCCCGGGTCGATCTGTGCGCCGATCTGCAGCAGCGTCACGTCGAGCGCCTGCACGACCGCGCCGGATGTCTCGCCGCCCGCGACGACGAACTTGCGTACGCCGAGCGCGCGCAGCCCCTTCGCGATCGCGGCGAGCGTGCTTTCGACGAGATGGCCGGCCGCTTCGACGCCGAGCGTCTGCTGCACCGCCTTCACTTCGTCGGGCGTCGCCGTTGCGTAGATCAGCACCGGCTCCGGCAGATGCGAACGCGCGAACGCGAGCGCCTGCTCGACGACCGGCTCACCGCGCGACGCCGCGTGCGGATCGATGCGGAACGCCGGGCGATTCGCGCGCCACGCGGCGACCTGCGCGTTGGTGGCCTTCGACGCGCTGCCGGCGAGCACCGTCGAGAAGCCGCCGATGCGCGGCAGCGACGCCGCGTTGTCGCGCTCGGGCAGCAGGCCCGCGCGGCGGAAGTTCGCGGGCAGGCCGAGCGCGATGCCCGAGCCGCCGGTGACGAGCGGCAGGTCCGCGCACGCTTCGCCGAGCACGTAGAGATCGCGGTCGGACAGCGCATCGGCGATCGCGAAGCGTGCGCCTTCCGCGCGCAGCTGCGCGATCGTCGCGTGCACCGCGGCAGCGCCGAGGGCGATCGCGTCGTAGCGGATCAGGCCGACCGACGAGTGCGTCTGGCGCTGCAGCACACGCACGAGGTTCGCGTCCTTCATCGGCGTGAGCGGGTGGTTTTCCATCCCCGACTCGTTGAGCAGCACGTCGCCGACGAACAGGTGGCCGCGGCAGATCGTGCGGCCGTTCTCCGGGAACGCCGGGCACGCGATCGTGAAGCCGCCGCCCGCCGCGTCGAGCAGCGCGTCGGCGACGGGGCCGATGTTGCCCGCGTCGGTCGAGTCGAACGTCGAGCAGTACTTGAAGAAGAACTGGCGGCAGCCCTGCGCGCGCAGCCATTCGTATGCGGCGAGCGATTGCGCGACGGCGTCGGCGGCGGGAATCGTGCGCGACTTCAGCGCGACGACGATCGCGTCGGCGTCGAGCGCCGCTTCGCGCGTTGCATCGCCGGCGGGCACGCCGATCGTCTGCACGGTGCGCATGCCGCTCTTGACGAGCATGTTCGCGAGATCGGTCGCACCGGTGAAATCGTCGGCAATGCAGCCGAGCAGGGGACGGGAGGCGGTCATGTCGAGGGTCTCGCTCGAATCAACGGGACGGCGGCAGCGTGATGCCGGGGAAAGTCTTGATCACGGCGGAATCGTCCTCGCCGCCGTGGCCGGCGCTCGACGCGCTCATGAACATCTGGTGCGCGGTGGCCGACAGCGGCAGCGGGAATTTGCTGCGGCGCGCGGTGTCGAGCACGAGGCCGAGATCCTTCACGAAGATGTCGACGGCCGACAGCGGCGTGTAGTCGCCGTTCAGGATATGCGGCACGCGGTTCTCGAACATCCACGAGTTGCCGGCGCTGTGCGTGATCACGTCGTACAGCGCATCGGGATCGACGCCTTCGCGCAAGCCCAGCGCCATCGCCTCGACCGCTGCCGCGATGTGCACGCCGGCCAGAAGCTGGTTGATGATCTTCACTTTCGAGCCGACGCCGTGCGCGTCGCCAAGGCGGTACACCTTGCCGGCGATCGCGGCGAGCACGTCCTCGCACGCTTCATAGGCGGCGGCCGGGCCGGACGTCATCATCGTCATTTCGCCGGACGCCGCGCGCGCGGCGCCGCCGGACACCGGCGCGTCGAGCATCTGCAGGCCGGCCGCTTCGATCCGCCGGCCGAGTTCGACCGCGAACTCGGGCGCGACGGTCGCGCTCGCGATCACGACGCCGCCCGGCTTCATCCGCGCGAGCGCGCCGTGCTCGCCGAACAGCACTGCTTCGGTCTGCTCAGCGTTGACGACGAGCGTGACGACGACGTCGCACTGCGCGCCGAGTTCGGCGGGCGTCGCGCATGCGACGCCGCCTTCGGCCGCGAACGCGTTCAGCACCTGCTCACGCACGTCGCATGCGTGCACGCGAAACCCCGCGCGCAGCAGCGAGCGGGCGACGCCGAGGCCCATCGCGCCGAGGCCGATGACTCCAACATTTCGTGACATGGTCAACCTTGATCGAATCGGGACAGAGGCGGCGCCGCTTTGTCTGCGGATCAGCCGCCGGGTTCAGCACAGGGGTTCGGCCGCCGGGTTCAGCCGTCGGGTTCAGCCGCCGGGTTCAGCAGATGCCGGCTTGCGCGAGCCGGCGGGCTGCGTTGTACATGTGCGTGCGGGCGGCGTTGCGCGCGGCCATCGGGTCGCGCGCGCGGATCGCGTCGGCGATTGCCGCGTGCTCTTCGCGAACCTGCCGCGAGAAGTCCTCGCGCGTCGCCTCGTTGCCGCGCGTGACCTTCACGCCCGCTTCGAGGTACTGGTTCAGGAACTGCAGCGTCTTCAGGAAATACGGATTGCCGGTGACGGCCGCGATCGTGCGGTGGAACGCGACGTCTTCCGCGACGCCGTCGCGGCCTTCGGCCACCGCTTCATCGATCTTGCGCAGCGCGTCGTCGATGTCGGCCATGTCTTCGTCGGTGTGATGCAGCGCGGCAACGGCCGCGACTTCGGCCTCGATCGCGCGGCGCACCGCGAGCAGGTGCGGCAGCGAGGTCGCCTCGACGGCTTCCGCGTAATCGATGCGCAGCGGGCGGATCGCGCCGTGCTGGTTCACGTACACGCCGCTGCCCTGGCGCGGCTCGACGACGCCTTCGTTCTTCAGGCGCGAAATCGCCTCGCGGATCACGGTGCGGCTCACGCCGAATTCCTGCGCGAGCACGGCCTCGGTCGGCAGCTTGCCGGAGGCCGCGAAACTGCCGACTTCGATCTGCTTGAGCAACTGCTGCGCGACGTGATCGCTCATCGCGCGGGCGGGAATTTTCTCGAACATGTCGGTCAATTTTGTAGGGTGATGTGGTCATCATACAAATGTGAGCGAGTAGCAGCATCAGTGATAACCCTCGATCAACGGTGTGCAACGTCGGTCAAGTTACGTGGAGCCGGTTCCTGCCTGCGGTAACTTCAGGTTGTCGCGCGACTGGGGGCGGGCAGGACTGGGGGCGGGCAGGAACGGGTCCGGTGAATGCATCCATGCGCATCCTGCGCTTGCCCAGGTTCATCATCACCTGCGCGGCCCCGTCTCTCTTGCGCAACTCAGCACAAGCGTGTCACCGGGCGCCGCGCAGGCACTGAGGGCGGCAACGTGGACGCAAGGCATGGCGACGGTCGCACGATGCCCTCCCGAATATTCGGTGAAAGGCGCGTGTTGCCTATCGGCGCTAGTCGTGAGGTGCAATGCGATCGCTCGTGACAGGAGCGTTTGCCGGAAGTGCTTCCAGGTATGCTGCTACCGCGCGCATCTCGTCTTCCGACAGGTTGTCGGATACCGCCTTCATCGGTTCGCCACGCGGCCTTTCCCCGCTGCGTCGAAACACCCGGAGCTGTTTGGTGATGTAGTCCGCGTGTTGTCCCGCCAATCGAGGGATTTCGCCGACGCCCTCGCCATGCGCGCCATGGCAGGTGCTGCATGCAGCCACCCCCTTGTCCGGCAGGCCGAATGAAAAAATCGTTCGGCCAGTGTCGACGGGTGGCGGATCGTCGGGTTTGCCCTGCGGAGGCGGCCGGCTGGAGAAGTAAGTGGCAATCTGCTCGATTTGCGCGTCGCTCAGATGCGTGAAGCCCCACATGAATTTTTGGGCATTCGGGTCGGCGCGGCGATGCGTCCTGAAATCCGTCAACTGAGCGATCAGGTACGCTCGCGGCTGGCCGGCCAGCTTCGGAAACATCGGCGACACCGACATGCCGTTCGCGCCGTGGCAGTTCGAGCACACCTGCAACGCAATCGTTTTTCCGGCAACAGCCGGATCGTCGATCGATCGTGACCGTTCGAGGTCGTGGCAACCGGCCCCTGCCAGCAGCGTCGCAAGAAAGACAGGGTGCAACATCGATTTCATCTGAAGCGCCTCCGGGTGGCCCGCGCAGACCTCGATCGGCAGAAGACGAATAACGCCTCCTGACGGTCTCTGCATGGCGATTTACATTCGAAAAGAACTCCTAAGCATGTGATGCGGATCGAAGAGGCGAGCGATCACCAATATGCTGCTCAGACACGCAGAAGGATCGTGTTGTTATCGCTTGTGTGACGCCCGTGGCCGTCGCAATTGGACCGGGTGCCAAGTTGTTGGGTGAAATGCGTGTACGGGAAACCGGGCCGTGGGTGTGCCGCATTCATCCCGATGCAATCGGCGAGACAAACGAGGCAACGCTTGCGTCGAATGGCACGCGATGCCGTGGCTTCGCATCATGGGAATACTGGCGCGAACTTGCGCCGCGTCAGGTTGATGCCCAACTGCACACGAACATAAAACGAATGCGCATGGCGCATTATTCCGGGGGACACGCTCGACGTGCGAAATCGTCAGTCGGCGGTTTCCGAGATGACGCAGCCGTGACAGTGATGGCTGCGGCATGGCAACGGTGTGCCTGCCCCGGCGAGGAGACGCCTGGGCAGGTCGATCATGTGAACCGCGCGTAATTCCGTTGCACTCGATGGTGGCTACGGCGCAACGTCGATACGGCCATAGAGTCCGTCGGCTTCGTTGTTCGGACCCGCGGCAAAGAACAACGTATTGGCAGGCTGATTGTTCAAGCCGTTGCCGAATGCGATTCCCCATAACCCTGGCTCGACGATTGCCGAGCCGTCGGCTTGCTGCAGGGTTCCGATCAATATGCCGGTAGTCGGGTCGAACACATGGATCATGCCGTCGCCGAAGTTGCCCACGAGAAGCGCATTGCCGAACGGGCCAAAATTCGCGGGTGAGAGTGCAATGCCCCATGGTGCATTCAGGGATCCGCCGGTAGCGAGGCGCTGCATGAACTGGCCCGACGGGCTGAATACATCGATCATGCCCAGACCCGCGCCAGGCACGTCGTCATGCGCTGCCGCGTCCTGTTTCGCGTAGGTGACGAACAGTTTCGAGCCGATGGCCTGGATGCCGAACGGCGCGAAGCCTGCCGGCAGCGACGGGTCTTGGAAGGCGCCGGGCAGCGTCACTTTTGTGAAGCTCCGGTCGAACACGTCGATCTTGTTGTTGTGAAAGTCGGTGGCGTAGAGGAAGTTCGCGCCGTTGTTGCTGGCGATAGCGAGCCCCTTGTAGACCGCACTGCCGCCACTGTCGAATACGGTCACCGCCGATGTCGGGTGGACCGTTGGCGACCACGCGGTGATCGTGCCGCCTTCTCCCGCGAAGATGAAGCCCGCAGGCCCGGATTTGGCGTTCTGGGTGACGACGAAATCGGTCGTGCCGTTGAATACGATACCGGTCGGGTTGGCGGCGCCGGTCGAGCCGGCCGGAATGGTGACCACGAGCGATTGCGGCACGCCGTTGCCGTCATAGAGCGTCGCGTGTTGCGTGCCGTTGTCCGCAACCCACGCGAAGCCCTTGGGATTGAAGGCGATGCCCCACGGGTTCAACAGGTTGGCATCGACGTGAGCGGCCGGAAGTTTGCCGTCGGAGACGAGCGCGGTGACCCGGAACTCGCTCATGTGCGATGAACCGCCGCCGCATGCCACGAGGGCGGCAAACACGAGAGCGCCTATTGCGGCGCCAAGCGCCGCATGGATCTGTTTCATTTCTCCGCTCCTGCTCAATGAGCACGCGGGCAACGTCAGTTAAACGAACGAGCCGTCGCGTTTATTCCGTGCGTTGCAGGCTCAGTCCGTGTTACTCGAAGCAAGAAAAAAATGGTGCCGTTCCTCTCGGTCGCCGCGGCCGGAAGGATGAAGCATGCGATGCGACAGGCGCGCGATCTGTGCGTGATCCGGTCAGTGACGTGCGCGTGCGATCACGCGCTGAACGGAAAGATGCTGCCCGCCACGTTTGCTATCGACGGCCCATCACGCGCAGTACCGGCCGACCGTGAACACTCTTCAGCGGGAAGTACGACAGGTGTGTTGCGGGGTCGACCGCCACGACGTGCGCGTTGGGGCCGAGGTGCCCTTCACCTGTTTTTTCAATCCTCGCACCGGTCACTCGGAACATGGAAACAGTACCTGCTTCACCAGCGACGTAGAGCGTGCCCGATGTCGAGTCCAGTGCCAGTACGTCCGGGTCGCTCCCGATATCGAACGATCGGGCGACCCGCTTCGAGCGCAGGTCAAAGACGATCAGCTTGTCATTGCCCTCGCACGC
Organism: Burkholderia sp. PU8-34; assembly: GCF_053427725.1. Classification (NCBI taxonomy): domain Bacteria; kingdom Pseudomonadati; phylum Pseudomonadota; class Betaproteobacteria; order Burkholderiales; family Burkholderiaceae; genus Burkholderia; species Burkholderia sp. PU8-34. Next base: position 905,049 of record NZ_JBSAXC010000001.1, on the reverse strand, counting down.
AATGAAGGCGAGGCGATTTCCCGGATCGATCAACAGACCGTGATTGCCTTCGGCACCTGGCAGATCGAAGCGGCTGACGATATGGTCCGTCGCGGGGTCGATCTCGACAAGCTGACGGAGCGTCTGGACATTCACGAAGATACGGCGGGAGATCGGGTCATACTGCGAATTGCCGGCCTCGCCGCCGAGCGGAATCGTCGCGACGCGCTGATTGGTTCGGACGTCGATGACGGTTTCCGTCGCTCCGTACTCGTCGGATACATAAAGCCGGCGCACATCGGGCGCATAAGCCATTCCGTCCGGATAGTGCCCGCCCGGCATGCGCGCGACGATGTTCAGCGTCGCCGCGTCGATCGCGACGATCTCGTCGGTACCGGTCGCGGATGCGTACACGCGCGACAACTCCGGAACGGCAAGGACGCCATGCACCGACGGCACGTCGGCGATGCGCGCGATCACGCGTGACGCACGCGTATCGAACACGATCACTTCTCCATCGCCGAGGTGGGCAATGAAGAGCAGGTTGCGGATCGTATCCAGACTCGCGTAGTCGAGTCGAGTCGGGCGGCCGGGTAGCGGAATGTCCGCGACGTGCTTCAACGGCAGGCTGCCGGGCGAGAGATCTTCCGACGTGGCGTCAGCCCGACGGACAACAACAATGACCACCGCAAGCACGATGGACAACGCGACAAGCAGGAGAAGGCCGAAGCGCCAATCTCGGGGGGATTTCATGACTTCACCTTGCGACAACGGCCACCAGCCAGCACTGTTGCGACAAGCCTGGTGCGGCGGATTGCTGATCATGTGTTCGTGAATGGCGACAGTGGCGATGAACTTGTCCGAACCTCGTTACGGCTTCGGTCCGCCGTCTGGCTTGATGTGGCGGAAGGCGGTGAGCAACGAAAGGTCGTAAGCGATCTTCAGCGCACCGCATGCGACCAACGGTGCGCCGAGCCAGCCGAGGCTGAACAGGCCGCCCGCGAGCGTCGGTGCGACCGCGGCCGCGAGGCTGCGCGGCACGGAAGTGAAGCTCGCCGCGGCCGGGCGCTCCGCTGGCGTGACGACGGCCATCACATAGGCGGTACGTGTCGGCACGTCCATTTGCGAGAGGGCACTGCGCAAGAGCAGCAGTGTCAGCGTCGCCGGCAGCGACGGGGCAACGGCCGCGCCGATCAGGCAGAGGCTCGACGGAATATGCGTGAACACCATCGTGTTCAGCAGGCCCATCTTGCGCGACAGCGGCGGCGCCGCGAGCTGGGAGCCAGCAGCAAGGAGGCCGGTGCAGAAGAAGAATGCCCCGGCTGCGCTGACTGAAAGACCGAACCGCTGCATCAGCCAAAGTGACAACAGCGAATTGACGACGAGGCCGCCCGCGAATGCGTCAATGCTGAACAGCAGCGCCAGGCGTGTAACGATGTGCCGGGAAGGTCCGAGCGCAGGGGTGGCAACCGCAATGTGCGATCCCGTACTCGGCAATCTTCCATACAAAGCGCAGACCGCGACGCCTGTCGTCGCATAAACGACAAACATGGCGCGCATCGCGCCGAGCATCGAGATATCGGTATGCAAAGCGAGCCAAAGCGGCAGTCCCGCCGCGAGCGAGCCCAATGCGGCCGACAAGGCGCCAACGAGGCTGTAGCGCGCGAACAGCGTGGTCCGCGCATCGCCTGTCGCCGCTTCCGCGAGACGGGCCTGCTCGAGCGGCAAGAAGAGGCTGACGTCGCCGGAACTCGGATTCAGCGTGCCGACGAAGGCGATGACGAGCAGCGGCCACAGTGTCGACAGGCTGGCGAAGCCGATGCCGGTCGCGGCCATCAGGGCGGCTGCGAAGATCAGCATCCGTCGGTGCGGAAGGCGGCCGGCAACGATGCCGACCGTGATCGTCGCGATCGCCGACCCCGCCAATGTCGCGGTGCTGATCAAACCCACGTGGACTTGCGCGAAGCCGAGCGAGAGCAAGTACGCGGGGAGCAGCACGGCGATGAAGCCGTCGCAGAAGCCGCGCAGACCACGGCTTACGAGAATGATCCACGCGGCGTGTTCCGCGCCGTCCGGCAGGAACCGGCGTGACAGACGGATTGCGTGAGAAATGGCCACACGACCGCTAGGCACGTGCATCGCGCTGACACCACGTATAGAGCGCGTCGTACATCACCATGCCGTGACGGAGTTGCTCGTGATCGTCGTCGAAGTTTTTGGAAAGGCCAATCGAGATTGCATACAGGCCGGTTGCTTCCGGCGCGAGATCGAGCTGCCCGGTATCCGCGCCGCGCACGATCTCGGCAAGTTTGAGCAAGGCTGGGTCATGTAGCTGGTACTTTTCGAGAAACGCATCGAAGCTGCAGCGCTTGCCGTGATGCCCAAGTTCGACATCGGGCACGTCGTAAGGAATTGCGCCTGTTTCCTCCGCCAATCGCAGCACTTCCGCGCCGGAAACGTAGAGGAATTCGGGGGCCTCGTCGATGAACCGGGCGATCAGCCACGGGCAAGCGATGCGATCGATCTTTGGCCGCTCACGCGTAATCCATTTCATGGTGCTTCTCCTGTCCGAATGTACGGAAGGTGCAACGCATTCGATCTTTGGCCGTTTGCGCGTGATCTATTTCATGGTGCGTCTGCCCGGAAGATGCAATGCGATGTGGCCGGATGTCGACGCGCGTCAATGATGGAGGAACGGATAAGCCGCCAGCCCGAATAGCGCCGCGGCGGTCACGATGACCGGCTCCTGCAGCTTCTTGAACCGCCACAGCAGCACGACCGTTGCAACGGCGAGGAGTGCGGTGGGCATGTCGACGATCGATCGTTTCGCGATGACGAGGACGGACCCCGTGATCGCGCCGACAGCCGCTGCGGTGATGCCGTTGACGAACGCCTTGACGTCGGGCCGATGGCCATACTTCTTCACGTAAGGCGCCGGAATGACGGTGAACAGATAACAAGGCAGGAACGTGCCGAGCGCGGCGATGCATGCGCCGGGCAGGCCCGCGACCAGGTACCCGATGAAGCCGACCGTAATCACCACCGGCCCCGGCGTGATCATCGCGACCGCGACAGCATCGACGAACTGCTTGTCGTTGAGCCAGTGATGCTCGGTGACGACGCCGCCATACAGGAACGGCACGATCGCGAGTCCGGACCCGAACACGAACGCGCCTGCTTTGGCGAAGAACACGCCGATCTGCACGAGCAGCGGAACGTCGATGCCGCTCAGCAGGCCGCTGGCTACCGGCAGGTTGGCGCCGGCAAGCGCGTTCAGCCCGCTCTTGTGCAGCCATTTGGGCGGTGCGCGCCAAAGCCAGCCGATCAGCCCGGCGACGATGAAGAGCCAGGCGATTTCGGTTTCCGTGATGAAGGTCACGGCGGCCAGCGTCAGGAAGATGGCCCAAAGAAGCTTGTCGCCGCCGACGGTCTTCGTCGTGAGCTTGTAGGCGCTCATCGCGATGATGCCGACCACTGCGGCCCCAACGCCATAGAAAACCGCCTGCATCCACGACAGCCCGCCGAAGTGTGCGTACGCGAAGCCCAGCGCGAGCACCATCAGGAACGACGGCAGCACGAACGCGAAACCGACGAGCGTCGCGCCGAGTACGTGGTAGTGGACGAAACCGAGGTAGATCGCGAGCTGCGCAGCCATCGGACCCGGCGCGAGCTGCGCGAGTGTGAGCCCTTCCTTGTAGTCTGCCTCCGTGATCCAGCCGCGCCGTTCGACGAGATCGCGGCGCATGTAGCCGGCGAGCGCGACCGGGCCGCCGAAGCCGAACGTGCCGAGGCGCAGCATGTATCCGACCAGTTGGCTGAGCGAGTAGGTCGGCCTGCTGGTCGCCACGGTCGCGGTCATGACTGTCTCCCGGTTTCGTCCTTGCCGTTCGATGCGAAGTGCGCATAGAGCGAGTCGAGCACGGCCCCCATCTGTTCCAGCAACTGATCGTCGTTTTCCGTGCGTTGGCGCGTGCCGGCCATCACGGCCTCGAAGCCGACGGCTTCAGGCGCGGCGGGACCGCCCACGTCGAGCGCATGCACGATCTCGCCGAGCCGCGACAATGCTGCGTCCTTGTCGAGCCCGAAACTCGCGAGCAATACCTCGAACGTCACGCGCTCGCCGACGTGGGTGAAGGCGGCGCCGTCGAAATCGAAACCCAGCGCGTCAGGCGGGCAATCGGTCGGCGACGCGAGCCAGATGAAGCGCGCTCGCGCGTCGATGAAGCGGCGAATCAGCCATGCGCTGGCGACGCGATCGACCCACATGCGCCGACGCGTCGCCCATGTACGCCCCTGATGTTCGGCGATCGGGAGCAGGCGGATCGGGCGCTCCGCGGCGTGCGGCTCGCCCGGCGACATGACCGTGTCGACGAGGGCAATGAAGTCCTGCAGTGCGACCTCGGCGCGGGTTGCGGCGTCGTCCGGGAAGTAGTCGGTCGCTCGGATGGCGTCGTAATCCTTGCGCAGGCGGCGCAGCAGGCGTGTCAGTTCCGCAGCGGACTGTCCGGCAAGCGTCTTGCGTGCCTCAGAGAGCGTGCGCGTGAAGTCGGCGTAGTCCTCGGCCCGATCGAAGAGCGCGCGGAACTCCATTTCCTGCGACGCGTCGAGGCTCGGCGCGCGCAGCAGGTGCGCAGTGCCGCCGCTTTCGGCGATGGCGCCAGCGAGCTCACGCAGCATGCTTTCTCGCTCGTCGGTGTATGGGAGCAGGTAGATGCCGTCGCGCAACACGGCGCAGCCCTTCGCCTTGAGCGCACGCCAGTACCGCATGCGGGCCGTCGCGTTTTCCGTTGGCAGGGTCAGAACGAGGAGCGACCACGTCGAGATAGCATTCATGTAGATAATGCTACTCGATGGTTATAAACGCTACAAGAATTGTTTGGGTGGCGTGCTGGACGACTTCGCATGCGTCGCCGGCACGCGTTGCGGAGGCTCACCGGGCGGGTTCGACAAAAAAGCGCCAGCCGGGCGGAGCGGCTGGCGGCATTGCTGATCATGCATGGTTTGGGTGGCGTGCCGGACGACCTCGCATGCGTCACCGGCACGCGTTGCGGAGGATCACCGGGCGGGTTCGACAAAAGTATCCGCGCCGATTGCCGGCATCCGCTTTTCACGAGGTGCTGTTCCGGCTTGCCGGTGCTTCACGGCGTCACGACAAGCGCTGTGTGCATGCCTGCTTCATAGTGTCCCGGCTTGTTGCAGATCAGTGCGTAATGCCCCGGCGCGAGCTTGAACGACGCGCGCCTGCTCTTGCCCGGCGCGATATCTTCGACTTCCCCGATCTTCCTCAGCTTGTGCTCGAGCACCTGGCCCTTGCTGACAGGCAGCGCGTTATCGGAGAGATCCGTTTTCAGCACGACGAGTTCGTGCTCCATGTTGTTTTCCGCGGCATTCTTGACGTCGAGCGTGACTCGGCCTGCCTTGACGCTGTGCGTTTCCAGCTGGATCGAATCCGACCGCAACGTTGCCTTCACGGTTTGCTGCGCCCACGCGGCATGCGATGTCATGCCGAGTGCGATCACACTGACGAGGATGGGGATTCTGCAAGCGATGCGCATGGCAGCCTCCTGTGCTTTACGACGTTGCGCCGCCGAGCGTCGCGCGATTGCAGTGTGCCGGTACGTCGAGCACGCAATCGGACCTGCCCGACAACGGCATCAGCTCTTTCTACGGCGCAAGGTACGTGCAGTAAACGTGCGCTGCGGGAGGCTTATTCCTGGGGTGGGGACCACGTCGACACGATGCACGCACGATTCGGGACGAATGGCGGTGACACCGCGAGTGGCAGCGGCACGTCGTACTGACGTGCCCGTCGATCACGCGTGCTCCGTTCAGGACAACGCGAGATAGCGTTCGACGAGGGCCGCCCAGTAGCTCGCGCCGATCGGTAACAGCGCGTCGTTGAAGTCGAACCACGGGTTGTGCACGATGCACGGCCCCATCCCGTCCGCGTCGCCGCGATGGTTGCCGTTGCCGTTGCCGATGAACAGGAACGCACCGGGGCGTTCCTGCAGCAGATACGCGAAATCATCCCCGGCCATCGTCGGCTCGATGTCCGCGAATACCGCGTCGCGGCCGAGCAGTGCGCGTCCGACATCGACGGCGAGCGCGGTTTCGGCGGAACTGCACACCGTCGGCGGATAGCCGTCATCGAAGCGAACCGCCGCGTGTGCACCGTACGCCGCGCAAATGCCGTCGACGCGTGACATGAGATGCCGCTTGGCGTTCTGCGTGGCGTCGACCGAGAACGTCCTGAGCGTGCCGCGCATCCGGACGCATTCCGGGATGATGGTCGGCGAGTCGCCGCCGCGGATCTGCGTGATCGACAGCACGATCGGCTCGCTCGGACTGCCGATCTGCGCCGGCAACGCGGTGGCCGCGGTGACGATCTGCGCGGCGATACCAATCGGATTGATCGCGAGATGCGGCCGGGCCGCGTGCGCGCCCTTGCCGGTCACCTCGATGTCGATGGTCGTCGTGCTCGCCGTGATCGCGCCGACGCGCGTGCCGATCGTACCTTCGGGCAACGTCGCGACGTTGTGCATGCCGAAGATCGCGTCGCACGGAAAGCGGGCGAGCAGGCCCTCGCCGAGCATCCTGAGCGCGCCCGCGCCGCCTTCCTCGGCGGGGCGGAAGATGAAGTGAACCGTGCCGTCGAACCGCCGGGTGCGCGCGAGGTATTGCGCGGCGCCGAGCAGCATTGCCGTATGGCCGTCGTGGCCGCAACCGTGCATTTTTCCATCGTGACGCGAGCGGTGCTCGAACACGTTCCGTTCATGCATCGGCAGCGCATCCATGTCGGCGGTGAGCCCGATCGAGCGGGAGCCCGTTCCCGCGCGCAGCGTGCCGACGACGCCGGTGCCCGCGATCGGCGCCGAGACTTCCACGCCGGCCGCCTGCAATAGACCCGCGACGATGCCGGCCGTGCGGACTTCCTCGTAGCCGAGTTCGGGATGCGCGTGGATGTCGCGGCGAATGACCGTGAGCGACGCGGCGTCTTCCTGCAGTGTTTTCAGAAGCGGATGCATATGACCTCGATTCAAAAGTTCTGGCGCATGCCGATCGTGACGGCGGTCTGGTTCCTGCCCGACGACGCGGGCAGGACGAAAAGCTGCGCGACTGCGCCCGAGTCGTTGACGTGCATGCTGACGACCTGCAGATAGACGTTCGTGCGCTTGGAGAAGTAGTAGTCGAGCGACGCGGACGGCACGATCCAGCGATGGGCGTCCAGCGTGTAATAGGTGACTGCCGCACCGGCAGATGCGGCGGGCGTGATCCAGTAGGTCGCGCCGAAGTCGAGTGCCCGGAGCGCGGCCGAGCGTCCGTTCCGGTGCAGATCGGACAGCGTGAAAAGCGCAGCCGCGTACCATTTGTCGGTCTGATAGGCCGCGCCGATACCGTATATGTCGATCCGGTCGAACACCGCGTTGACCGGCGTGCCGGTCAGGTTGACGCCCAGCGCCGTCGTGCCGATCCCGAGCCCGGCCTGGAAGTTTTCCACCGACGTGAACGCGCCGCCCATCCGGAATCCGCCGCGCTGGTACGTAATGCCGAAGCTCTTCGCGCTGTTGCGATTGAAATCGCCCGGCACACCGCCGAACGAGAACATCGCGCCCGCGCGAAAGCCGGCGAGGTCGGGCGACCGGTACTGGACGCTGTTGTTCAGTCGTTCGCCGCCGAGGCGGTCGAGATCGCCGAGATGGAACGAATAGAACCCGCCGTTCCCGCTCGCCGCGGACGTGTACGGCACGAGGTCGATCATGAAATCGTACTGGCGGCCGGCGCGGATTTCCCCGAGCCAGTCGCTGCCGAGGCCGACGTACGCTTGTCGGCCAAACAGCAGGCCGCCCTGGCCGAGGCTGCCCGTCGCGGCGTTGAAGCCGTTCTCCAGCACGAAATTCGCGCGCAGCCCGCCGCCGAGCTCTTCCGTTCCCCTGAAGCCGATCCGGTTTGGGCGGTCTCCGCCGGCGCCGACCATCGCGATCGCATGTCGCCCGCCTTCGTTGCTGACGTAGGCGACGCCGGTGTCGACGATGCCGTAAAGCGTCACGCTGCTCTGCGCATAACTTGTCATGCTGAAAATTAGAGATGCGAATAAAAGTGACGACTTGTCGAGTCGTTTCATGGATTCATGCTCCGGGATTGCAGACGGGACGGATCAGTGAGGGACGCGCGACCCGGCCGGAGCCGGGACGCGCGTGAATCAGGCTTCGAGCGACTCGAGCGTCCGGTTCCTGGTTTCGATGCCGAGCGCGGCGACGACGACGGCGGCGGCGAGCGGCACCAGCGCGAACAGGTAGAACGCGGTCTGTAGCCGGCCGTGTTCGAGCAGCGTCGCGAGCGTCACGGGCGCGACGATCGATGCGACCTTCAGCCATGCGCTGGCGATTCCGCATCCGGCCGCCCGCACGCTCGTCGGATACAGCTCGGGCGTGTACACATAGGCGGTGATGAACCCGCTCGCCATCAAGCCGAATGCGAGCGAGCAAAGCCCGGCGACGACGTAGACGGAACCAGCATGCAGGACGCCGGCCATCGCGAGACATACCGCACACAGCGACAGCGAGACGGCGATGACTGGCTTGCGTCCGACCCGGTCTACGACGAGTGCGGAGGCGAGCGAGCCGACGATGCCGAGCACCGACGCGGCGAGCGCGAGGTTCAGCGACTGCTGGAACGGCACGTGGTACACCTGCCGATAGATCGTCGGCAGCCAGGCGGACAGCCCGTATTGCAGGAATCCGCAGGTGATCCAGAGCAGCCAGACCGATATCGACCGGCGCCGGTACGGCCGGCTCAGCACGACCGAAAGCTTCGCGTTCGACGGCGCCGGTGGTGCGTCCGCCGAGTCGCCGCGGATCGGTTCGAGTGCGTGGCGCGCGCGGGCCTCGAAGCGCGATACTGCGTCGTGCGCGTCGTCGAACCGCCCTTTGCTGGCCAGCCAACGGGCCGATTCCGGTACGTATCGGCGCAGCAGCACGCCCAGCACCAACGGCGCGGCGCCGAGGAAATACATGACCTGCCAGCCGTAACGCGGGACGAGCCACGACCCCAGCGCACTCGCGGCGAGCAGGCCGACCGGGAAGATCAGCTCGTAAAGCAGCACGAAGCGTCCGCGGTTGCGCGCGCTCGTGATCTCGTTGATGTATGCGGCGGCGATCGGCACCTCGCCCCCGAGCCCGATGCCTTGCAGCACGCGCAACAGCACGAACGACTCATAGGACCGAGCGAACAGGAAAGCCAGCGTCGTGGCGCCGATCAGCGCCGAACTCCACGCGACCGCGTTCACGCGGCCGTAGCGTTCGGCGAGCAGCGGAAAGACGAATGCGCCGATCAGCGAGCCGACCGCGCCGGCCGAGATCAGCAGCCCGACCTGTCCGGCCTGCAGCGACCATTGCGCGATCAGTAGCGGCAGCGCACTCGCAATCGCGATCGAGTCGAAGCCGTCGAAGAACGTCGCGAGTCCCATCAGGACGCGCACGCGGGCATGCATGCCGTTCGGCGGCATCCGCTCGATGCGTGCGGCGATCGTTCGCGCGGACGGCGGCGCGCTCCCGTTCGCCGGTGCGCACGAGGGTTGATGACAGGTCGACACTGCTTCCATGACGCGGACTCCTTGATCAACGTGATGCGCCAGTCTAGGAAGGCAAAAATGATCGAGGAATTGACATTTTTCTAAGGCCCGGTAACTTTTTGTTAAGGCTGGCGCGCCGCTTGTATGTCAAGCTGGCAAGCCATTTTCGCAGGCACCTTTATTCGGGTTTGCCCTTGGTTGCGGAAAGTGGAAACCATTTGAAACCAATATCGATCGACGATGAAAGTGCATCAGCTTCGCGTGCTGGTCGCGTGTGCGGAAGCCGGCAGCTTGCGGGCGGCGGCCGAGCGCCTGTCGCTCACGCATCCGGCGGTCACGAAGACCGTCCGGGAACTCGAGGAGGAGGTTCGGGCGCCGCTGCTCGTGCGCAGCGCGAAGGGCGTCGAGCTGACGCGTTACGGACAGGCGTTGTACACGCGTGCGCGGCAGATTCTCGAGGATTTGCGGCGCGCTGCCGACGAAATCGGCCAGCTTCAGGGCGGTCTGGCGGGCAAGGTGAGCATAGGCGTGTCCGGCAGCATGGCGCTGACCGCGATTCCGGCGGCGCTGCAGCGGTTCCGGGACAGCATGCCGGGTGTCGAGATCGAGATCGCCGAGCTGCCGCAGGAATACCTCGTTGACCGTCTGCTCGACGGTTCGCTGGACTTTCTCGTCACCCATGCGCGAATCGACCCGCGGGCCGACTGCGAGCAGACCGTGCTGTGCAGCGGGCATCTTGTCGCCGCCGTGCGCAACGGCCATCCGGCGACGCGGTCCAGCGTGTCTTCGCTGGCCGATCTGACCGCGTTCGAATGGCTGTTTCCGAAGATGATCGTCGAGCGGCCCGAGTTCGACGCGCTGTTCGCGCGCGCCGGCATCGCTGCGCCGCGCCGGGTCGTGTCGTGCCAGTCGTCGCTGGCACTGGTGGCGCTCGTGACGGAGACGGATATCGTCGGGCTGTTTTCGGTGCCGATCGTCCGGCATCCGGTTCTGCGCGAGCGCGTGACGACGTTCGCGTTCGACGACGTGCTGCCGGAAGTCTCGCCGAGCATCGTCACGCGTCGGGACGTCCAGCTCACGCCGGCTGCGCGCCATTGCCGCGACATCATCCGGACGGTCGTCGAGTCGTTGCCATGGGCGCCGCCGGTCGGCTGATTCCGCATCGGTCCGCCGGCTTCGGGCACTCAGGTGCGGCGAGCGGGTTTGGCAGGCCGCGGTTCCGCCGCCAGTCGACCGTGTCCGCATCGACAATATCCGCGTCCGGCGCCGCAGCCACCGCGTCGCCGCCGCGTGCCCGCCGGAACTCGCCTGCCACTCAACTGCCCGTCAACGCATGTTCCCGGTATGTCCGAGCGAGTAGCGCCCCGGTTGCGGCCACACGGTCAACCCATGCGGCTCCATGCCGACGGGAATCGACTTGACCGATCCGCTCGTCGTGTCGATCGCATAGACGACGTCGTCGAAGCGACCGGACAGCCACAGCGTCTTGCCATCCGCGCTGACGTTGCCCATATCGGGGCTGCCGCCGCCCGGGATCGGCCAGGTCGCGAGCACCTTGCGCGTCGCGAAATCGATGACCGACACGCTGCCCTTGCCGTGGCGAGGACCGTGGACGAGGTTGGAGCCGCGATTGGCCACGTAGAGCTTCGTGCCGTCGCGGCTCGGGTACAGGCCGTGCGTGCCGACGCCCGTCTTGATGAAGCCGATCTTCGTGAAGCTGTCGCCGTCGACGAGGTAGACGCCATCGGCCATCATGTCGGCCACGTAGAACACCTTGCCGTCCGGCGACACGCGGATGTCCTGCGGCATGCCTTTCTTGTCGAGTTCGAGATAGCCAACCACCTTGCGGTTCACGAGATCGATCTTGGCCAGCTTGCCGCCGAACTCGCACGTGAACAGCGCGTACTTGCCGTCGATCGCGAAGTCGGCGTGGTTGATGCCCTTGCATTGCGGGACGTCGAGGCTCGACTTCAGCGCCATCGTATGCGGATCGCGGAAGTCGAGCCGCGCATGGGCTTCGGCCACCACGATCGCGTCCTTGCCGTCGGGCGTGAAGTACATGTTGTACGGGTCGTCCACCAGCACTTCCTTGCCGGGCTTGCCCGATTTCGGATCGATCGGCGTCAGGCTGCCGTCGGTGCGGCCTTCGGCATTGTTGGCGACCCACAGCGTCTGCAGGTCCCACGACGGCACGACGTGCTGCGGGCTGCGGCCGACGGGGAATTTGTCGACGACCTTGTAGGTGGCCGGGTCGATCACGTAGACGTCGTTCGAACGCAGGTTCGGCACATATATGCGCGACAGCGCACCCGCGACCGCGGCGCTCGTGTGGCCCGATTGCGCGTCGGCGTAAAGGTTGTCCGGGTTCGACACGGGCGGCATGCCGGGCACGGTCGTGACGGCGGGCGCGGCGAGCACGCTGCCGGCGCCGAAACCGGCGAGCGCGGCGGCCATGACGACGGCGAGACGGGAGAAGCGGGTGCGACGGCGGGAACGGGGTTGCATGGGTTGCATGACAGGGTCCGTGATCGGTTGGTCAAGGCGCGGTGGGTCAAGGCGCGGTGGGTCGAGACGACGCCGCACGCGGTGCGATGTGTCGCCGGATGCGTCAGTGGCCGGCGGTGTCCTTCCTGATGGCGTCGATCGTGCGCGACACGATTGCATCGGTGCCCAGCCGGCCGAGTTCGACGCTCGCGTGGCGCGGATCGCCGCCGTACACGCCGTCGGCGGCACCGGGTTTCGCCGCGCCGCGCAGCTGGTCGGTCCTCACCATCTGTGGCGCGACTGCCAGCAGCAGAGCCGTGTCGGCGAGCCCCGCGTGCGTGCCGATGTCGGCGTCCGGCACGCCGTGCTGGCGCAGGATCTGCGTATAGCCGTCGGAGCTGGTGCCGTAATACTCGGGCGGCACGAACGCGCGCGCGCCGGAACCGGCCCAGGACTTGTTGAGCTGCGCGACGGCCCGCCGGATGTCGTTCTGGTAGCCGCCGTGATCGCCGAGAAAGACGATGTTCGTGAAACCGTGGACCCGGAAGCTGTTGGCCGCCGACTCCAGCGTTTTTTCGAATACGTCGTCGGGCACGGTGATCGTGCCGGGGAAGCGCATGTGCGAGGTCGGCGGCGCGTAGCCGCCCTCCGGCACATAGGCGATGACAGGCGCGACGATCGCGTTGCCGAGGCCTTGCGCGATGCGCTCCGACAGCGCCTTGACGCGCGTGTTGTGCTTGCCGAGCGCGACGTATGGTCCGCTTTGCTCGGTCCCGCCGATCGGGATGAGGATCGTGGTCTTGCCCGCGTGAATGCTGTCGCGCAGCTCGGTCCAGGTCATGTCTTCAAGCTGCACCGTTTTGGGCACCTGCGCCACGGCGGCCTGGGCGAGGGCCAATACGGCGACGGCGGCGACAGCGGTTCGTGACAAGCGTTTCATCGCGGAATTCCGAAGAGTAGGAGGGAGGTCGTGGCGGTCACTCTCCCCATCAACGATTCCGCGTCACTCGCAGTTGACCCGGAAAGGGGATCCTACCCTGAGGCGTTCCGTCGCACCTCGCGACAGCCCGGGATCCACGCTGGCGCGCGAGGCATCCGGCAATGCCCGGCCGGCGGAAATGGGTGACGATCGGCGAGGCCGGCCGCGCGCGTCATTGCACTTCTTCCTCGACAACATCCGGCGCCGCCGCCGCCGCATCCCCGCCCCGCTCCCGGTAAGCCGCCGGCGGCACGCCGAACTGCTTGCGGAACTCCCGACCGAGGTGCGATGCGTCCGCGAACCCGCAGCTCGACGCGATATCCGCAACCGTCCGGTCCGAACTCGTCAGCAGCCACGCGGCGGTGCGCAGCCGCACCTGCTTCGCGAACGCCTGCGGGCTCTTGCCGGTTTCCGCCTTGAACAGCCGCTCGAGCTGCCGCGCGGACATATCGAGCTTGCAGGCCAGCTCTTCGAGCGGCAGCGCGCGCCCGACATGCTGTTCCATCAGAAGAATCGCGCGCTTGACCTTCGGGTGCGTCGCGGGCTCGAGGCCCGGCGGATGCGGCTGCGGCGCGTTGCCTTTCTGCATCTCGCCGACGAGCAGGATCCGCAGCGCCTTCTGCACGGTCGCGTGGTCGAAATGGCGCAGCAGGATCGCCGCGGCGACGTCGATCGACGCGCGTCCGCCCGAGCAGGTGATCCGCCGCCGGTCGATCACGAACAGCCGGTCGGCGATCAGCAGGTCCGGGTCGGCGGCCGGGAAGCGCTCGATGAAATCCCAGTAATGGAACCAGCTCACGCAGGTGCGGTGAGCATCGAGCACGCCCGCGCGCATCAGCGTGAACACGCCGGTGCAGATGCCGACGATCGTCGCACCGTCGGCGGCCGCGCGGCGGATGAAGTCGAGCGTTTCCGGCCCCGCTTGCGGCCCCGAGTGCAGCAGCCCGCCGACGACGACCACGTAGTCGAACGGCTCCGCATCGGCGAAGGTCTCCCACGGCGTGATCTGGATCCCGCAGCTCGCGCGCACCGGCGCGAGGGTTTCCCCGATCACGCTCCACGCGCAGCGCACCGGCTTGCTGTAGTCGCCGTCGTCGGCGGACAGCCGCAGCATGTCGACGAACCCGGAGAACGCGGTCAGCGTGAAGTTCGGCAGCAGCACGATGCCGAAGCGGATGCGTTTGGGCGCCGGCTCGGCAACAGGGGAAACGGGTACGTCGGGTGTCATTGCGGTCAATCTCGTCACGCCGTGCGGGCGGTCTCACTCTGATTACGGGGGCGGTACAGGGCCGCCGAACGGATGCTGCGCGGACAGTCCAAGGCCCACGCAGGCTCGATCCGCGGCCGGCGCCCGCGCGGCGCGGATGTCCCAGCGTCGCCCATCGGCCCCGCGCGGACTTGCGTTTTTCCGTCGCGAACCATCGTCAAAACGTACTTTCGGGGTGCGCGGCGGGCCGTTTGGCGGCGGTATCCCACGCCGATGCCGTTTTTGTTCTATCGGCCGATTTTACGCTTTGGTGTACTGGCGTCCAACGTCACTTCACGTGTGTCCACCCAGAGGAAGCCAGATGAACGTCAGCGCGTTCGACCTGTTCAAGATCGGCATCGGCCCGTCCAGCTCGCATACGGTCGGCCCGATGATCGCCGCATGCCGCTTCGCGTCGCACGTCGAGGATGCGAACCTGCTCGGCTTCGTGCAGCGCGTGCGGGTCGAGCTGTACGGCTCGCTCGGCGCGACCGGCAAGGGCCACGGTACCGACAAGGCGGTGCTGCTCGGCCTCGAAGGGCATCTGCCCGACTCGATCGATCCGGACCTGATCGAGCCGCGCCTCGCCGAGATCCGCTCGGCCAGGTCGCTGTCGCTGCTCGGCAAGCAGTCGATCCGCTTCGACGAGAAGGAGCACATCGGCTTCTATCGCAAGCTGATGAGCGGTACGAGCATCGTGCATCCGAACGGGATGCGCTTCCAGGCGTTCGACGAGCACGGCCAGCTGCTCGTCGAGAAGGAGTATTACTCGGTCGGCGGCGGCTTCGTCGTGAACCGCGACGGCGACCGCGTGAACGGCGTGCGCGCGGCGGCCGAGGTGCCGTATCCGTTCCGCACCGGCGACGACCTGATGCGCCAGTGCCGCGACCACGGCCTGTCGATCGCCGAGCTGATGTTGCGCAACGAATGCGCGCTGCGTCCCGCCGACGAGGTGCGCGCGGGCCTGCTCGCGATCTGGCGCACGATGGCCGCGTGCGTCGAACGCGGCTGCAAGGTCGAGGGCGACCTGCCGGGCCCGATGCGCGTGAAGCGCCGCGCGGCCGAGCTGAACGCGCGCCTGCGCGCGCGTTCGGAGGAATCGCTGCGCGACCCGCTGTCGATGCTCGACTGGGTCAACCTGTACGCGATGGCCGTCAACGAGGAGAACGCGGCGGGCGGCCGCGTCGTCACCGCGCCGACCAACGGCGCGGCCGGCGTGATCCCCGCCGTGCTGCACTACTACGTGAAGTTCGTGCCGGGCTCGAACGAGAACGGCATCGTCGAATTCCTGCTGACGGCCGCGGCGATCGGGATCATCTACAAGGAAACCGCGTCGATCTCCGGCGCGGAAGTCGGCTGCCAGGGCGAGGTCGGCGTCGCGTGCTCGATGGCCGCGGCCGCGCTCGCCGCGGTGATGGGCGGCACGCCCGACCAGGTCGAGAACGCCGCCGAGATCGGCATGGAGCACAACCTCGGCATGACCTGCGATCCCGTCGGCGGCCTCGTGCAGATTCCGTGCATCGAGCGCAACGCGATGGGCGCGATCAAGGCGCTGAACGCATCGCGGATGGCGCTGAAGGGCAACGGCCAGCACTACGTGTCGCTCGATTCGGTCATCAAGACGATGCGCGAGACGGGCGCCGACATGAAGACGAAATACAAGGAGACGTCGCGCGGTGGTCTCGCCGTGAACGTCATCGAATGCTAATGCCAGTGAGCAACAAGGGGTCTGCAAGATGAGCCGCTATTCGATATTCAGTCTGTTCCGGAACGGGTTGTCGTATCACGAGAACTGGGAACGGCAGTGGAGAAGCCCGGAACCGAAGAAGGAATACGACGTGGTGATCGTCGGCGGCGGCGGGCACGGCCTCGCCACTGCGTATTACCTCGCGAAGGAGCACGGCATCACGAACGTCGCGATCCTCGAGAAGGGCTGGATCGGCGGCGGCAACACCGCGCGCAACACGACGATCGTTCGCTCGAACTATCTGTGGGACGAATCGGCCGCGCTGTACGAGAAGGCGATGAAGCTGTGGGAAGGGCTGTCGCAGGACCTGAACTACAACGTGATGTTCAGCCAGCGCGGCGTGATGAACCTCGCGCACACGCTGCAGGACGTGCGTGACACCGAGCGCCGCGTCAACGCGAACCGGCTGAACGGCGTCGACGCCGAGTTCCTGACGCCCGCGCAGGTCAAGGAAATCGAGCCGACGATCAACCTGAACAGCCGCTACCCGGTGCTCGGCGCATCGATCCAGCGCCGTGCGGGCGTCGCGCGCCACGACGCGGTGGCCTGGGGCTTCGCGCGCGGCGCGGACCGTGCGGGCGTCGACATCATCCAGAACTGCCAGGTGACGGGCATTCGCCGCGAAGGCGGCGCGGTGGTCGGCGTCGATACTGTGAAGGGCTTCATCAAGGCGAAGAAGGTCGCGGTGGTCGCGGCCGGCAACACGACGACGCTGGCCGACATGGCCGGCATCCGCCTGCCGATCGAAAGCCACCCGCTGCAGGCGCTGGTGTCGGAGCCGATCAAGCCGGTCGTCAACTCGGTGATCATGTCGAACGCGGTGCACGCGTACATCAGCCAGTCCGACAAGGGCGACCTCGTGATCGGCGCGGGCATCGACCAGTACACGGGCTTCGGCCAGCGCGGCAGCTTCCACATCATCGAAGGCACGCTGCAGGCGATCGTCGAGATGTTCCCGGTGTTCTCGCGCGTGCGGATGAACCGCCAGTGGGGCGGCATCGTCGACGTGTCGCCGGACGCGTGCCCGATCATCAGCAAGACCGACGTGAAGGGCCTGTATTTCAACTGCGGGTGGGGCACGGGCGGCTTCAAGGCGACGCCCGGCTCGGGCTGGGTGTTCGCGCACACGATCGCGCGCGACGAGCCGCATCCGCTGAACGCGCCGTTCGCGCTCGACCGCTTCTACACGGGCCACCTGATCGACGAGCACGGCGCCGCCGCCGTCGCGCACTGAACCTGACCACCACGAGGAGAACCTTATGTTGCTGATCGAATGTCCGTGGTGCGGGCCGCGCGCCGAATCCGAGTTCACGTGCGGCGGTGAAGCCGACATCGTGCGCCCGGTCAATAACGAGAACATGACCGACCGCGAATGGGGCGAGTACGTGTTCATGCGCGAGAACAAGCGCGGCCTGCACAAGGAGCAATGGCTGCACACGCAGGGCTGCCGCCGCTGGTTCAAGGTCACGCGCGATACGGTGACCTACGACATCAAGGGTTACGAAAAATTCGGCGGGGCCGCCAACGGCCAGCCCGTCGTCAACGCCAAGCAAGAGGGCACCAGCAAATGAGCCAGAAAGACCGTCTCGGCACCGGTGGCCGCATCAATCGCGCGATTCCGCTGACGTTCACGTTCAACGGCCGCACGTACCAGGGTTTCCAGGGCGACACGCTCGCGTCCGCGCTGCTCGCGAACGGCGTGCACTTCGTCGCGCGCAGCTTCAAGTACCACCGTCCGCGCGGGATCGTGACGGCGGACGTCGCGGAACCGAACGCCGTCGTGCAGCTCGAGTCCGGCCCGTACACCGTGCCGAATGCGCGCGCGACCGAGATCGAGCTGTACCAGGGCCTCGTCGCGACGAGCGTGAACGCGGAACCGTCGCTCGAGCACGACAAGTACGCGATCAACCAGAAGCTGTCGCGCTTCATGCCCGCCGGGTTCTACTACAAGACCTTCATGTGGCCGCGCAACATGTGGCCGAAGTACGAAGAGAAGATCCGTGAAGCGGCGGGCCTCGGCAAGGCGCCCGACACGCTCGATGCCGATCGCTACGACAAGTGCTTCGCGCATTGCGACGTGCTCGTGGTCGGCGGCGGCCCGTCGGGTCTCGCGGCCGCGCACGCGGCGGCAACGGCCGGCGCGCGCGTGATCCTTGTCGACGATCAACGCGAGCTCGGCGGCAGCCTGCTGTCGTGCC
The DNA here is from genome assembly GCF_053427725.1 of Burkholderia sp. PU8-34. Classification (NCBI taxonomy): domain Bacteria; kingdom Pseudomonadati; phylum Pseudomonadota; class Betaproteobacteria; order Burkholderiales; family Burkholderiaceae; genus Burkholderia; species Burkholderia sp. PU8-34. The sequence goes on along the minus strand of NZ_JBSAXC010000001.1, from coordinate 886,845 downwards.
GCGCCGAAATCGACGGCAAGCCCGCGCTGCAGTGGGTCGAGAAGATCGAGGCCGAGCTGCGCAAGCTGCCCGACGTGACTATCCTGTCGCGCAGCACCGCGTTCGGCTACCAGGACCACAACCTCGTGACGGTCACGCAGCGCCTGACCGATCACATGCCCGTGTCGATGCGCAAGGGCACGCGCGAGCTGCTGTGGAAGGTCCGCGCGAAGCGCGTGATCCTCGCGACCGGCGCGCACGAGCGGCCGATCGTGTTCGGCAACAACGACCTGCCGGGCGTGATGCTCGCCGGGGCCGTGTCCACCTACATCCATCGTTTCGGCGTGCTGCCGGGCCGCGACGCGGTCGTGTTCACGAACAACGATCGCGGCTACCAGACCGCGCTCGACCTGAAGGCGTGCGGCGCGAAGGTGACGGTCGTCGATTCGCGCGCAGCGTCGAACGGTGCGCTGCCCGCGGCGGCGAAGCGCCAGGGCGTGACGGTGATGAGCGGCGCGGTGGTCACGGCCGCGTCGGGCAAGTGGCGTGTGTCGTCGGTCGACGTCGCGTCGTATTCGAACGGCCAGACGGGCGGCAAGCTGAAGACGCTGCCGTGCGATCTCGTCGCGATGTCGGGCGGCTTCAGCCCGGTGCTGCACCTGTTCGCGCAATCGGGCGGCAAGGCGTGCTGGAGCGACGACAAAGCCTGCTTCCTGCCGGGCAAGGCGGTGCAGCCCGAGGCGAGCATCGGCGCGGCGGCGGGCGAATTCGGCCTCGCACGTGCGTTGCGGCTCGCAGTCGACGCGGGCGCGGAAGCGGCGAAGGCTGCCGGCTTCTCCGCCACGCAGCGCCCGACCGCGCCGAAGGTTGCGGAAGCCGCGGAAGGCGCGCTGCAGCCGTTGTGGCTCGTCGGCAGCCGCGACGCCGCCACGCGCGGGCCGAAGCAGTTCGTCGATTTCCAGAACGACGTGGCGGCGGCCGACATCCTGCTCGCCGCGCGCGAAGGCTTCGAGTCGGTCGAGCACGTGAAGCGCTACACGGCGATGGGCTTCGGCACCGACCAGGGCAAGCTCGGCAACATCAACGGGATGGCGATCCTCGCGCAGGCGCTCGGCAAGACGATTCCGGAAACGGGCACGACGACGTTCCGCCCGAACTACACGCCGGTGTCGTTCGGCACGTTCGCGGGCCGCGAGACGGGCGACTTCCTCGACCCGATCCGCAAGACCTGCGTGCACGAATGGCACGTCGAGCACGGCGCGATGTTCGAGGACGTCGGCAACTGGAAGCGGCCGTGGTACTTCCCGAAGAACGGCGAGGACCTGCATGCGGCCGTGAAGCGCGAATGCCTCGCGGTGCGCAACAGCGTCGGCATTCTCGATGCGTCGACGCTCGGCAAGATCGACATCCAGGGTCCGGACGCGGTCAAGCTGCTGAACTGGATGTACACGAACCCGTGGAACAAGCTCGAGGTCGGCAAGTGCCGCTACGGGCTGATGCTCGACGAGAACGGCATGGTGTTCGACGACGGCGTGACGGTGCGCCTCGCCGACCAGCACTTCATGATGACGACGACGACGGGCGGTGCGGCGCGCGTGCTCACGTGGCTCGAGCGCTGGCTGCAGACGGAATGGCCGGACATGAAGGTGCGGCTGTCGTCGGTGACCGACCACTGGGCGACGTTCGCGGTCGTCGGCCCGAAGAGCCGCAAGGTTGTGCAGAAGGTCTGCCAGGACATCGACTTCGGCAACGAAGCGTTCCCGTTCATGAGCTACCGGAACGGCACGGTCGCCGGCGCGAAGGCGCGCGTGATGCGGATCAGCTTCTCGGGCGAACTGGCGTATGAAGTGAACGTGCCGGCGAACGCGGGCCGCGCGGTGTGGGAAGCGCTGATGGCCGCGGGCGCCGAGTTCGACATCACGCCGTACGGCACCGAGACGATGCACGTGCTGCGCGCGGAGAAGGGCTACATCATCGTCGGCCAGGACACCGACGGGTCGATCACGCCGTTCGACCTCGGCATGGGCGGGGTGGTCGCGAAGTCGAAGGATTTCCTTGGCAAGCGTTCGCTGTCGCGCTCGGATACCGCGAAGGAAGGCCGCAAGCAGTTCGTCGGCCTGCTGACCGACGACGAGCAGTTCGTGCTGCCGGAAGGCGCGCAGATCGTCGCGAAGGACACGCACGTGTCGACCACCGAGCCGACGCCGATGATCGGCCACGTGACGTCGAGCTATTACAGCCCGATCCTGAAGCGCTCGATCGCGCTCGCGGTGGTGAAGGGCGGCCTGAACAAGATGGGCGAGAGCGTCGTGATTCCGCTGGCCAACGGCAAGCGCATCACCGCGAAGATCTCGAGCCCGGTTTTCTACGATACCGAAGGGGTGCGTCAGCATGTGGAATGAAACGAGAAACCAGACGCAAGTGGCGGGCGCAGGCGGCGCGCGCCTCGAGTCGCCGTTCGTCGGCGCGGCCGACCTGCTGAAGACGCACCAGGCGCGCCCGTCGAAGAAGTTCACGCTGCGTGAGCGGCCGTTTCTCGATCTCGTCAACGTGCGCGGCGAGTTGAGCGACCCCGCGTTCGTCGCCGCGTTCGAGCGCGTGGTCGGTTGCCGGCCGCCTGCCGCGCCGAACACGGTCGCGCGCAGCGCCGAGTACGACGTGCTGTGGCTCGGCCCCGACGAATGGTTCGTGCGCTCGAACGGGCCCGTGCAGGCGGGCGTGCTCGAAGCGGCGCTGGCCGAGGCCGTGCAGGGTTCGTATGCGGCGGCGGTCGATGTCGGCAGCGGCTACACCGTCGTCGAGATCAGCGGCGAACGCGTGCGCGACGTGCTCGCGCGCGGCTGCCCGCTCGACCTGCATCCGCGGATGTTCAAGCCGGGCCAATGCGCGCAGACGCATTTCTTCAAGGCGTCCGTCACGCTGGTGCCGACCGGCGACGACACGTTCGAGATCGTCCTGCGCCGCAGTTTCGCCGACTATTTCGTGCGCATCATGCTCGACGCGGCCGCGCCGCTCGTGTCATGAAGCCCGCCGACGAACCGTTCGTGTCGATCGACGCGCCGCGCCTGCGAGGGCGCGGCTGGAGCGTGTTCGTCGACGAACTGAAGGTGCCCGCACGGATCGGCATCCACGCGCACGAACATGAGGCACCCCAGCCGATCGTGATCGACGCGCAGCTCGGCTATCGCTGCGAGCCGAGCGAGGCGGGCGAGTGGATCGATTACGACGGGTATTGCACGCGTGTCGCGGCGTTTCTCGCGCACAAGCCGCATACGCGGCTGCTCGAGACGCTCGTCGCCGATATCGCGGTGCTGTCGTTTCGCGAGTGGCCGGCGCTGGAGACGCTGACGCTGTCGGTGCACAAGCCGAAGATCCGGCCGGGCACGAAGCGCGTCGGGGTAGGACTCGACTGGACGCGCGGGGATTACGTGCGATGGACGGGGGAAGCAGGGCGTCCGTGACGCGCACCGCGCACGCGCGACGAGGATGCGGCCGCCGATACCGTGCTGCGCGAGCGGACGCCATGCGTGGACGCTAAAAGCGCTCGACGTGCACCTCGACCGAGTCCCTGGGCACGGTCAGCCGCGTGCGATCGAGCAGCGCATCTGCGGGCGCGGTGCCGTCCGGGTTCAACGGTTTCACCTTGTTGAACACGACGGAGAAGCGCTCCGGCGTGACGGTGGCTGACGCATAGCCCTGCGCGTCGTGATCGGCATGGCGCAGATCGGGATTGTTCGCCATCAGGAACGCGTCGAGCCTGGCCGGGGTCGCCGCCAGCGATGCGAGCGGCGTCCCTTTCCATGCGGCTTTGACGTAGGAATAGAACGACGTGCTGCTGATGCCGGCACAGACGAAATCGACGATCACGGGCGTACCTGCCGCGGGCTCGGGATCGTCCCGCACGACGCCGCATTGAAACGCATGCAGGTCGCCGCTGATTGCGACGACGTTATGGATCTGCTGCTCCTTCAGGAATGACATCAGCTCGTGCTTGTGTGCCGGATAGCCGTCCCATGAGTCGCAATCGACCACGAGGCGGGCTGCCGGCGTCTTTGGCGCGCCCGGCATCAAGAACCACAGGCGGTTCAGCATCACTTCGTTGCCCCACACCTTCCAGGTCGCGGGCGAGCCCTTCATTGCGGCCTTCCACCATTGGGTCTGTTCCGGGCCCAGCATCGACGGCGCACGGCCAAGCTGCCTGGTATCCCGCGACTCGTAGCGCTGCAGCACGTCCTGCTTGACGAAGTAGCGCGAGCCGGCCGCGTCGTCGCCGTGGACCGGGTCGTGCCCGTGCGCGCGAGCGATAGCCGCCTCGCTCACGACATGGTCGTCGCGATACAGCCGCTCGTCGGTCATCACGAGATGCATCAGCATGCCGAAGCGAAATTCGCGGTAGATCCGAATGTTGGTGTACGACGGGTTGTCCGGCTCGAAGCGCACGTCGCTCCAGTCCACCGGCATGTATTCCGCCCACGCGCGACTGGCGTTGCGGCGGCGCTGGGTCTCCTGCTTTTCCTCGTTCGTATAGACCTGATGATCCTGCCAGCAGTCGTCGGAAAATTCGTGGTCGTCCCATATCGCGATCATCGGCAGGCGCTGGTGCAGCGTCTGCAGGCGCGGGTCGGTACGGTAGGTGCGATACAGCGTCCGATAGTCGTCGAGCGAATCGGCATACCGGCGGCCGTCGGCGAGCGGTTTCCCGTCAGGCAGTTGCGGCGACGGATGCGCCGCCTCGACTGCGCCGGGCTGCTCGCCCCCGACCGTTTCATAGATATAGTCGCCCACGTGCACGACGAAATCGAGATCGCGTTCGGCCGCCAGCAGGCTCATGGCCTGCCAGTGATTGACGCTCCAGTCCTGGCAGGTGAGCCACGCGAAGCGAACCCGGCTGTTGGCCTCGTGCGGATCCGGCGCCGTGCGCGCGACGCCCGCGACACTCACGTCGCCGCCGGCGACAAATCGGTAGTAGTACGTGGTATTGGGTGAGAGCGACGTCACCTTCGCGCGCACGGTGAAGTCGTAGATGGCCCGTGCCCTCAGCGGTACGCTGGCGACGAGCGCCGAGAAATCCGGCCGCGTCGATACTTCGAGTCGCAATGGCACTACGGGCACCGCACGCGCGGCACCTTTGGCGCGGCGCTGCGCGTCCCCGGGCACGCACCGCGTCCAGAACACGACGGAGCGATCACGCGGGTCGCCGCTGGCAACGCCCTGCGGGAACGCATGGCGTCCATTGCGCGCAGAGCCGGCACGCGAGGCCGGCTGCGGAGCGCCAAGCGTGCCGGTGGCGGCCGCGATCGTGAAGAAAGTCGACGACGCGAGGAAAGAGCGGCGATCCATCGATCCTCCTGATCGACATGCCGCGGAGGCCTGGCGAGCATTGCGGCGCGGCAGCACGCGAGCGCTTCTCCCGCTTGGCAGTCATGGCCCACGCGACCAGGCGCGAGTCGGCGAACGTTCGAGTTACGAGGCTACTGCGAAGATCCGCTCCTGAAAAGCCGTGGCAACCCCGTCGACGCTGATGCTTGACGGGATCGACACGGCGGCATGGTTCGTTCGATTTGTCCTGGGGTCGCATCGAAGCGCGTCACCGGCGTGAATGCAACCAAATGTATTCATCCGATCCGATGCGCCGGAGGTCGTTTATGATCGGTTGGTCACGTCGATTGAACGGTATGTGAGCGAAGTATGAGGAATCCCCGTAAGACATTGATGATTGCCGGGGGGCTTCTGGTGGTTGCGACAAGCGCTTCGTACCTGATGCTCCTCAGAGCGGACCACCGTGCGATTGAGCAGGCAACGTCCGGCATGTCCGATTCTGCCCGAGGGCCAGACGCCGATTTGCGATCGAGTCAGGATCACGTTTCGCAAGGCAGCATTGGCCAGTCTGCGCCTCCTGATGCAAGCACGAAGCCCGCGGCTGCGGCGCAGAAGCCGCCTGCCGCGCCGGTGACCGTGGTGGTGGAGCCCGAATCGGGTCAGGCCGCACCGAACGCCAGCGCACCGCCGCAGCCGGCGGTACAGCCGAGCATCAGCGCACAAGCCCAGCCGGCGGCACCGTCGAGTGCCAGTGCGCAACCGAAGCCGACGGCACCGCCGAGCGTCAGCGCACCACCGCAACTGCCGGTTCAGCCGAGCGCGCCGCCGTCCGCCGCCGTCGCGTCGGTCGATGCGCAGCACCCGGCCGCTTCGACGACGAATCACGCGCAACGCGCAACGCGCGGACGCGACACCCTGGAGCGTCACGCAACGGCGAGTCGTGGCACGACGACGCCCGAGACGGCGGAGCTGGTCAGAGAGTCGTCCAGGCTCGATCCTTCATTGCCGCCACCGACGAACCTTCCGGTGCGCTCGAGCACGGATGGACACGGTTCGTCCGCGGGCGCTAACGCGGTCGGCGCTGCGATGACCGCGCGACTCGTCAGGGAGTCGAGCAGTCTCGGTCCTTCGCCGTCGTCGTCGCCACGGGACAATTCGGCCGCGCCGAAGTGATCCCGGCGATGGACCGCATTTGCGCCGGGTATCGCCGCAGATGTTCCGGCTGGCCGGCGCGCCGCGACGGTCGAAACTTCAGCACTCGCAGACGCTCGAGGCCGCTCGCATCCCGCAGCCGTAAACCGCAGCTCGCTAGTTGAGCGCTTGACCGCCGCCGCGAGCGCTTTCATCGCCAGCAGTTGCGGATACGGCCCATTCATGAAGTGAGCGGCACGTCCACTCGCGCGGAACGTGTCCCCAGGACAACCGGCGCGATCAGATCGACCCGAACAGCGCCCGCGGCCGGTCCTTCAGCGTCCCCGCCAGAATCCGCATCCCGTTCACGAGCTCGTCGCGCGTCGCCGCGCAGGCGAGGTTGATCCGCACACCGTGCTCGAGCTCCGCGCGGTCGACCGCGAACGTCGACGACGGCATCACGATCACGCCGCGCGCCTTCGCATTCGCCGCGAAGTCGTCGGCGCGCCACGGCGGCGGCAGCCGCAGCCAGACGAACATGCAGGCGGGATCGGATTTCAGGTGCCCGGCCGGCAGCAGTTCGCGCGCGAGGTCCACGCGCGCGCGGATTTCCGCCAGTTGCGCATTCATGATCCGCTCGGCCGTGCCGTTCTCGATCCACACGGTTGCGATCAGCATCGACATCGGTGCGGGCATCCACGCGGTCGTGCGCACCGCTTCCGCACACAGCGCGACGCTGTCCTTCGGGCAGCACAGATAACCGAGGCGCAGGCCCGGCGCGAGAATCTTCGACGTCGCGCCGATATGGAACGTCAGCTCCGGGCACAGCCCTGCGATCGTCGGCAGCCGGTCGCGCACGAGCGGCCCGTACACATCGTCTTCGATGATCGTCACCTGATGGCGGCGCGCGACGTCGACGAGCGCCATGCGGCGCGCGAGGCTCATCGTCGTCACGGTCGGGTTCTGCAGGTTCGGCACGACGAAGATCGCCTTGACGGGCATCCGCTGGCAGATCCGCTCGATTTCGTCGGGCAACAGGCCGTCGTCGTCGGCCGGCGCGCTGACGATCTCGAACTGGAACACCGGCGCGAGCGCCTTCAGCCCGTAATACGTGAGCCGGTCCGCAACGATCACGCCGTCGGTGCCGATCAGGCTGTTCAGGACAGCATACAAACCATGCTGCGCACCGCTCGTCACGACGATCTGGTCGCGCGACGGCGCGAAGCCGGGGGCGGCCAGCCATTGCGCGCCGGCCGCGCGGGCCCAGTCCGGCCCTTGCGGCGGCTGGTATTCCTGCAGCGTCGCGAAGCGCGGATCGTTCGGCAGCGTCGCGAGCGTCTGCGCAAGGCTCGCGAGGAAGTCGCCGGTGGCCGGCCGGTTGACGGTCAGGTCGATCACGCCGCTGCTCGCCGCGAGCGACGCGCGGGCCGGCTCGATGTTCGGCATCGCGCCGCCGGTGACGAGCGATCCGCGGCGCTTGCTGCCGATCACGAGGCCGCGCAGCTGGAGTTCCTTGTACGCACGGGACACGGTCGACACGTTGATGCCGAGCTCCGTCGCGAGCTGGCGCTGCGGCGGCAGGCGGCTGCCCGGCGGATACGTGCCGTTGCGGATTTCCTCTTCGATCGAGCTCGATACCTCGACGTAGGTCGGGCGCTTTGCCTGCGCCGGCACGCCGGTGTCGCGCGCGTCGGAAAGTTTGTCTGATGCCATTTGTCGCCTGTGACCACACAAAAAGCGTTTGTCTGCCGTTATAGCCTGCCTCGCGATTGTAGCTGACCTGCCCATCACGTCAAACAATCACAGAAAAGTCTGCTAAATCATGGGGATGCGGTCGGGTAAACACCGACGCCACACAATCGCTTTTTTGATTGCACACAAAAAATTCTTGTGTGATTCTTGATTCCATCTTTGTGTGAATGCGGTGCGCCGGAGGGAATGCGTCATGGCGAACGTCGCCATCGTGGGTGCGGGTTTCATCGGGCTCGGCGCGGCCACCTGGCTGCAGCGCGACGGGCACCGCGTGACGCTGTTCGATCCGGCGGGCGTCGGGAACGGCGCATCGTTCGGCAATGCCGCGACGTTCGCGCCGTACGGGTGCGTCCCCGTGAACGGCCCGACCGTGTTCCGCGACATGCCGCATTTCCTGTTCGCGCACGACAGTCCGCTGCGGATCCGCTGGCCGTACCTGCTGCAAGGCGCGCCGTGGCTGGCCCGGTTCCTGGTCGCGTCGACGCCCGGGCGCCACGTGCGCAGCGCGAGTGCGCTCGCCGCGCTGCTGTCGCGCGCCGCGGACGGCTATGCGCCGCTTCTCGGCACGTCGCGGCTCGCGGCGTTCGTGCGGCCGCGCGAATGCCTGTACCTGTACGCACGGCAGGCGTCGTTCGACGCCGCGCAGCCGTCGCTCGCGCTGCGGCGCCGGTTCGGCGTCGCCTTCGAGACGCTCGACGCGGCCGCGATCCGCCGCCTCGAGCCGGCGCTCGCGCCGATCTTCGCGCACGGCGTGCTGTTCAACGGGAGCTGGCATTTTTCCGATCCGCACGGGTTTCTCGACGCGCTGTTCGCGCAGCTGGCCGTCGACGGCGTGACGCTCGAACGTGCGCACGTCGAGCGGATCGAGCCGGCCGGCGACGGCGTGAAGGTGGTGTCCGGCGGCGCGGCGCGGACCTTCGATCAGGTCGTGGTCGCGGCGGGCGCGCGGTCGCGCGCGTTCGCGGCGGCGTGCGGCGACCGCGTGCCGCTCGACACCGAGCGCGGCTACCACGTGCAGTTCGCGGAGCGCGAGCACATTGTCACGCGGCCGGTCGGCTGGGCCGAGCGCGGCTTCTACATGACGCCGCTCGACGAAGGGCTGCGCGCGGCCGGCACGGTCGAACTGGGCGGCTTCGACGCCGGCGAGAACCGCGCGCTCGTCGAGCTGCTCACGCGCTCGGCGCGCGAGGCGCTGCCGCGGCTCGGCGCGCCGACCCGGAGCTGGCTCGGCTTTCGTCCGACGCTGCCGGACGGCGTGCCCGTGCTCGGCCGTTCGCGGCGCAGCGAACGTGTGATCTACGCATTCGGCCATCAGCACCTCGGCGTGACGCTGGCCGGCATCAGCGGAAGGATCGTCGCGGACCTCGTCGCGCAGCGCGCGCCGCCGCTCGACCTGACGCCTTACCGGGCCGCGCGCTTCTGAAGCGTCCCGCCGGGCGCGCCGCGCCCGGCACCGGATACGGCTTCGACGCGTCGCGAATCGAAGCGGACCGAAACAAGAAACACGAGCCGCGACTTCAACCACTGCAAGGAGGCATCATGAATCGTCGTAACTGGCTGATATGGCTGGCGGTCTGCTCGATCGGCACGGCCGTCACGTCCGCGCAGGGTGCGGACGTCCAGACCGTCAAGATCGGCTTCGCCGGCCCGCTGACGGGCCCGGTCGCCCGCGTCGGCAAGGATCTGCAATACGGCGCGCAGCTCGCGCTCGACGAGGAAAACGCGAAGCACCCGACGCTCGGCGGCAAGCCGGTGCAGTACGTGCTCGACGTGCAGGACGACCAGGCCGATCCGCGCGCGGCGATCCAGGTCGCGCAGAAGCTCGTCGACGACGGCGTGGTCGGCGTGATCGGGCATTACAACTCGGGCTGCAGCATCCCGGCGTCCGCCGTGTATCGGCAGGCGAACGTCGTGATGATCACGCCCGGCTCGACCAACCCGCAGCTGACGATGCAGGGCTTCAAGAACGTGTTCCGCACGATGGGGCACGACGGGATCGGCGGCGTCGTCGCGGGCCGCTTCGCGGTCGAGCAGTTGAAGGCGAAGCGGATCGGCATCATCGACGATCGCACCGCGTTCGGCCAGGGGCTCGCGGATGCGTTCGAGAAAGGCGTGAAGGAGGCGCACGGCACCGTCGTCGAGCGCGAATACACGAACGACAAGGCCGTCGATTTCCGCGGCATCCTGACGACGCTGAAGAGCAACAACGTCGACCTGCTGTTCTTCGGCGGGCTCGACGAGCAGGGTGCGATGCTCGTCAAGCAGATGCGGTCGCTCGGTATCCGCGCACAGCTGTTCGGCGCAGGCGCGCTGAAAAGCAATGCATTCCTGAAGATCGCCGGCAGCGCGGGCGAAGGCACGCAGGATCTCGAACCGGGGCCGGCGCTCGACAAGCTGCCGTCGGCGCAGGCGTTCGCACAGCGCTACAAGGCGCGCTTCAACCAGGATGTCGAGCTGTATGCGCCGTTTGCGTACGACGCGGCGCTCGCGATGATCGCGGCGATTCACAAGGCCGATTCGGTCGACCGCGGCAAGATCGTGCAGAGCATGCCGGTGGTGTCGGTCACCGGCGTGACCGGGAAGATCTCGTTCGACGAGCGCGGCGACCTGATCAAGCCGCCGTACACGTTGTTCCGCGTCGAGCAGGGGCAATGGCGCAGCATCCGCACGGTCGGCGGCGCGTCGAACTGACGGGCGCAAGCGCGCTGTTTGCATGAGGCATGCGGGCGCCCGATCCGCCCGATCCGCGTCTTGCGCCGTGACGTATGGCGAGTGATGCAGCGACGCCCGACGCGGCAGGGGTGCGTCAGCGGGCGTCGCGCATGGACGAGGTCTGAACAGCCGATGCCGCGGTTGCCGGCGCACTGACGGGCATCAATCCGGCATTGGCGTCGTCGCGCGGCTCGAGCACGAACCGGAACGACTCGACGCGCTCCATGACTTTCGCGGCATACGCGTGCGAGCCGCCGTAGTTCTTCAGCGCGGCGCCCACGTCGCCGCCCGCGGCCCTCACGTAGCCGGACAGGATCGCGGAACCCGCGTTGACGTTCGCGTTCGGCTCCGTCAGGTCCTTCACGTCCTTCAGCAGCCCGCGGTGCGCACTGGGCACGACCTGCATCAGCCCGGTCGCGCCGTGCGTGCCGCGTGCCTTTTCCTTGAAGCGCGATTCGATCGAGATGATCGCGTAGACGAGTGCCGGCGGCAGCGAGTATTTCGTTGCCGTCACGTTGACGATGTTCGCGAGCTGCGCGGCCTTCTCTTTCGCGATGCCGAATTTCTTCGACAGGTACGCCGTGATGCGGCGGTTCTCTGCGTTAGGCTGATTGAGCGCGTCCGGTGCGGAGGCGGCCGATGCGACAGAGGCGTCGATCGCCACTGCCGCGGACGCTGGTTGCGCAGGCATCTGTTGCGCCGACGCTTGGTTCGCGGTGCAGAGCAAAAGCATGATCAGCCAGGGAAGCCGTCGTCGCATGGTCCAGGGTGGGGAACGGAAGGCGCACAGTATATCGGCCATTCGCGCACGAGCGGTCGAATGCATCCACCGTCGAAAGATATTTGACGGTTGTGTCGCAGGCAACATGTAAGCATGGGAGCGGGCGTGCCGGGCACACGAGGTGCGGAGCGACAGGGGCGCGATGTCGATGCGTCGGCACCGGTCGGCGTCATGATCGATTGCCGATTTCGATTGCCTGACGCCGCATACGGGCCGGCGGGCATGCCGCTCACTGCGTCGTCGCATCCGCCGCCGCGCGCCGGCCTCGGCTCGCGGCCTGTGCGGCGAGGCCGATCGCATCGCTGACCAGCACCGCGAGCAGCCCGACGATGATCCCGCCCTGCAGCACGAACGCGGTGTTCGCGGTCTGCAGCCCGGCGATGATCACGTCGCCGAGCCCGCGCGCGGCGACGGTCGAGCCGATCGTCGCGGTGCCGAGATTGATCACGACCGCGAGCCGGATCCCGTTGACGATCACCGGCAGCGCGAGCGGCAGCTCGACCGACGTCAGCTGCTGCCAGCCGCTCATCCCCATCCCGCGCGCGGCGTCGACGACGTCGCGCGGCACGTCCTCGATGCCCGCGATCGTGCTCTCGAAAATCGGTAGCAGCCCGTACAAAACAAGCGCGATCAGCACCGGCTCGACGCCGAAGCCGACCGCGGGCACCGCGAGCGCGAGCACGGCGACCGGCGGAAACGTCTGGCCGATGTTGACGATGCTGCGCGCGACCGGCAGGAAATCCGCGCCCGCGGGCCGCGTGACCGCGATGCCGGCCGCGACTGCGACGAGCGTGCCGATCAGGCTCGACACGGCGACCGTGCCGAGATGCGCGAGCGTGAGATCGAGCAGGCTCGCGCGATCGTAGATGACGGGCGCGCCGTTGTCCGCGAACGGCGCGAACCAGCCTTGCAGCCAGAGCGGACGGAACAGCAGCACGAGCAGCAGCGCGAGCGCGGCCAGGCGTGCGGCTGCGGACAGCAGCTTCCGTGGCGCGGCCGAAGGCAGTCCCGGCGCGACGGCTGCCGTATCGCGCGTCGTCATCCGGGCCGCCTCGCATGCGCGCGAATCGCGTCGAGCGTGATGCGGCGCGTGATTCGGTCCGTGGTTCGGCTCGTGGCCTGCTCTGTGACGATGCTGTCCTGCGGGCCGGCGCGGCCTGCTGCGGCGCGCGGCGAAGTGTTACCGCCGTCGCCGTCGTCGACCGGCAGCGCATCGACGCCGCGCCACAGCATTTCCGAGATCGCATCGCGCAGCGTGCGCGTTGCGGCGACCGGCGGGCCGTCCGCGGCGCCGGGCTCGGCGACGTCGCCGACCGGCGTCAGCGCGAGCAGGCGCAGCGGCCGGTCGACGCCCGCGACGAGCTGCTCGACGACGCCCGCCGCCGGCTGCCCGAGGATCTCGGCGGGCGGTGCGACCTGCAGCAGCCGGCCGCCGTCCATCACCGCGATCGTGTCGCCGAGCTTCAGCGCTTCCTCGATGTCGTGCGTGACGAGCACGACCGTGATCCCGAGGCGGCGCTGCAGCGCGAGCAGGTCGTCCTGCGCCTTGCCGCGGATGATCGGGTCGAGCGCGCCGAACGGCTCGTCCATCAGCAGCATCGCCGGTTCGGCCGCGAGCGCGCGCGCGACGCCCACGCGCTGCTGCTGGCCGCCCGACAGTTCGTGCGGCAGCTTGTCCGCGAATTCGTCCGGCGCGAGGTTGAAGAGGTCGAGCAATTCGCGCACGCGTGCGTCGATGCGCGCCGCCGGCCAGCCGAGCAGGCGCGGCACCGTCGCGATGTTGCGCGCGACGTTCCAGTGCGGAAACAGCCCGTGGCCCTGGATCACGTAGCCGATCCCGCGGCGCAACTGCTCGGGTGGCACGCTCGCGGTGTCGACGCCGTCGATGCGGACCGTGCCCGCGCTGGGCGCGATCAGCCGGTTGATCATCCGCAGCAGCGTCGACTTGCCGCTGCCCGATGCGCCGACGAGCGCGGTGATCGTGCCGCGCGGCATCGTCAGCGACACGTCGTCGACGGCGATGACGTCGCCGAACCGCTTGCCGAGGCGTTCGATCTCGATCATGCGGTGCGTCCTTTCGCGAGCGTGGTCGCGGCTTCGAACACGACCGCGGCCATCAGTGCGAGCGCGATCGTCGGGATCGCGCCGAGCAGCACGAGGTCGGCGGCCGATTGTCCGATGCCCTGGAAGATGAACGTGCCGAACCCGCCGCCGCCGATCAGCGCGGCCACCGCGGTCAGGCCGATGTTCTGCACGAGCACGATGCGCACGCCGCTCAGGATCACCGGCAGCGCGAGCACGAGGTCGACCCGCAGCAGGCGCTGCGCGGCGGTCATCCCCATCGCGCGCGCCGCTTCCGTCACCTGGGGCGGCACCTGCTGCAGGCCGACGACGACGCTCGACGCGATCGGCAGCAGCGAATACAGGAACAGCGCGAGCGCGGCCGGCGCGACGCCGATCCCGCGCACGCCGAGCGCCGCCGCGAGCGGCACGTGCGCGGCCAGCATCCCGAGCGGCGCCATCATCAGCCCGTACATCGCGATGCTCGGAATCGTCTGCACGACATTGAGAACCGGCATCACGGCCGCCCGCACCGCGGCGGCGCGCGCACACGCAATGCCGAGCGGCACGCCCGCGACCAGCGCCGCCGCGACCGAGCCGCCCGCGAGCGCGACGTGCCGGCCGGCCTCGCGCCAGAAATCGTCGCTGCGCACCGCGTATTCGCGCATCACGGACAGCCCGTCCCACCAGCCGGTCGAAAGCGGCACCGCGACCGCCGCAACCGCGAGCGCCAGCGCGGCGAGGCGCCGCCACGGGCCGAACGCGAGCCGCGCGAGCGCATCGGCGACCAGCACGGCCCACGCGAACAGCAGCAGCCACACGGCGGCGGCGGGCGACACGCGCGCGAGCGCGTCGTCGGCTGCGACCAGGTGCGTGGCCGCCGCGCCGACCGCGTAGCCGAGCGTCGCGAGCAGCGCGCAGCCGGCGGCGAGCCGCGCTGCGGGCCGGCGTGCCGTCATCGTCCACAGCGCGGCGGCGAGCCACAGCGCGGCGAGCGCGCTCGCCTGCACGCCCGGCAGCGCGTGCAGCAGCGGCAGCCCGGCGCCTGCCGCGATCCGGTTCGGGCGCAGCACGACGAATGGCGTGAACAGCACCGCGCCGATCGTCAGCAGGCCGATGAGCACGCCGACCTTGTCGGGCGCCAGTCGTCGCGCGGAGCCCGCCGCGCGTGCGGTCATTTCACGAAGCCCTTTGCTTTCAGGTATTGCGTGGCGACGCCCGCGGCGGGTTCGCCGTTGATCTGGATGCGCGCGTTGAGCGTCTGCAGCGTCTTCAGGTCGAGGCTCGCGAACACCGGCTTCAGGTAGTCGGCGATCTGCGGGTGCGCCTTCAGCACCGCTTCGCGGATCACGGGCGTCGGCGCATAGACGGGCTGCACGTGCTTGTCGTCGTCGAGCACCGCGAGGCCGCTCGCGGCAATTCCGCCGTCGGTGCCGTAGACCATCGCCGCGTTCACGCCGTCGGTCTGGTTCGCGGCGGCCTTGATCGTCGCCGCCGTGTCGCCGCCGGACAGCACGACGAGCTGGTCGGGCTTCAGCTTGAAGCCGTACGTCTTCTCGAACGACGGCAGCGCGGACGCGCTGTTGACGAATTCGGCCGACGCCGCGAGCTTCACCTTGCCGCCGCCCGCGACCCACTTGCCGAAATCGGAGAACGTCTTCAGGTGCTGCGACTGCGCGAGCGGCGCGAGCACCGCGACGCCCCACGTATTGTTCGCGGGCGACGGCGTGAGCCACACGAGGTGGTTCGCCGCGTAGTCGAGCCTTTTCGCCGTGTCGTACGCCTGCGCGGCGTTCTTCCACGCAGGATCGTCGGCCTTGTTGAAGAAGAACGCGGCGTTGCCCGTGTACTCGGGGTAGATGTCGATCTCGCCGCTGACGAGCGCCTTGCGCACGATCGGCGTCGCGCCGAGCGCGATCTTTTCGGTGACGGGAATGCCGTGGGCCTTCAGCACCTGTGCGATGAGGTTGCCGAGCAGGTTGCCCTCGGTGTCGATCTTCGACGACACCACGACGGCGTCGGCGGCGTGCGCGCCGGGCGCCGCGATGGCGGCGGCGAACGCGAGACCCAGCATCCGGGCGGGCAGGGCGAGCTTCATAGGGGCAACCTCGAGGAACAGGGGAGCGTACGCCGAAACTTACTTGACTGAGTCTGCTTTGGCAAACCGCGGGCGACGGCGTGCCCCCGGCGGGTGTGGGGGATAACCCGCATGCCGTTCGCGGTCTTGTTACACTGCGACCCATTCCCGCCACGCGGAATTGCCCACCATGAAGCCCGAACTGCTGGTCCTCATCGCATTGCGCGACGGCGCGCATCGCCAGATCGCCGCGTCGTTCGACGTGCGCTACGCGCCGACTCCCGATGAACGCGAGCGCGCGATCGCCGACCACGGCGGCACGATACGCGCGGTGCTCACCAACGGCAGCACGGGCCTCACCGCTGCCGAAATCGACCGGATGCCGAACCTCGCCTTCGTCAGTGCGCTCGGCGCGGGCTATGAGCAGATCGACGTCGCGCATGCGAAGGCGCGCGGCGTGGTCGTCGCGACCGGCGCGGGCACCAACGACGATTGCGTCGCCGATCATGCGTTCGCGCTGCTGCTCGCGGCGGTGCGCGGCGTGGTGCGGCTCGACGGCCAGACCCGCGCGGGCATCTGGCGCGACGCGGTGCCGATGCCGCCGAACGTGTCCGGCAAGAAGCTCGGCATCGTCGGGCTCGGCAAGATCGGCGAGAAGTTCGCGCGCCGCGCGGCCGGCTTCGATCTCGAGATCGGCTATCACAACCGCACGCCGAAGGACGCCGTGCCGTATCGCTACTTCGACCGGCTCGACGCGCTCGCGCAGTGGGCCGACTTCCTCGTCGTCGCGACGCCGGGCGGCGCGGGCACGCGGCACCTGATCGATCGCGCGGTGCTCGATGCGCTCGGCCCGCACGGTTTTCTCGTCAACGTGTCGCGCGGCAGCGTCGTCGATACGGCCGCGCTCGCCGATGCGCTGCGCGCAGGCCGCCTCGCGGGCGCGGGGCTCGACGTGTACGAAGGCGAACCGCAGCCGCCGCAGGCGCTGGTCGAACTCGACACTGTCGTGCTGACGCCGCACATGGCCGGCTGGTCGCCCGAAGCGTTCGACCGCTCGGTGCAGCAGTTCCTCGACAACGCGGCGCGGCATTTCGCGGGGCGGGCGGTGCTGACACCGGTTTGAGTGCGCGCGCGGGGCGGGCGGTGATGACGCCGGTTTGAGTGCGCGCGGGGCCGGCGATGTTGACATCCGTCTGAACGCGACCGTGCGCGGGGGGGTGCGGCGGAGCATTCGCGTGCCCGTCCCGCGCCCGTCCAACGGTACGCCGACGCATGCGGCAGTTCGCCACGCGGCCCCCCTCCCCACGCTTGACCGGCATCAACGTTTATCCCGTGCAACCGCCGATGATGGTGCTGAAGCCGCGCGCAACCAGAATGCGCGGCAATCTACCCAGCGGAGGTTTGCATGTACAAGAAGATCATGGTGGCCGTGGACGGCAGCACGTCGTCGAAGCAGGCGCTCGATGAAGCGGTGAAGATGGCCAAGGCCAGCGGCGCCAGCATCGTCGCGGTTTATGTCGTCGACCAGTCGGTGTTGTTCACGTATGCGGGACGCGTCGATCCGCATACGCTGCTCGAGGAGATCCGCCGCGACGGCGCGGACGTGCTGCGCGACGTCGAGCAAACCCTCGCTGGCGCGGCAGTGAACGGCAAAACGGAACTCGTCGGCACGGACAGCATCGGCGAGGACATCGCGGAACGCCTGCAGCGCTATGTCGACGAGCATGCAATCGACCTCGCCGTGGTCGGCACGCACGGGCGGCGCGGCATCCGGCGTATGGTGATCGGCAGCGTCGCGGAGCGCTTCGTGCGCGGATCGAACTGCCCGGTCCTGCTCGTGCGCAGCGACGACGTGCCTGCTGCTGCGGCAGCAGAAGCAGCCTAGCCACGCAGCCCCTTCGGGGGCGCGCGACGTCGACACGTATCGGTTCGACGTGCGACGCGCGCGTTCCCGGCGCCGGGCCGCTGACGGGCGGCCCGGTGCCCGCCATCTTCCAGCCATCTCCCGCCGACACGGCTCGGCGCCACCCATCCCAGCTCCCCGCGAGCGCACAAACAATGCTCACCCCGCGTCAACTGGTGCGATTCACACGCGTTCCGCGATAATTCAGCGTCCCGCCCGAGCGGCAGGCCGTCGCTTCACGCGAACCCGGCCCGCACGATCGCGCGGCGCGCCCGCTTACTTCCACGCCGGCGGCAGAGCGGGCGCCTCCATGCGCGGGGACGATGCGCCTTTCACGTCGTCGAACACACGGTGCGTGTTCCATGCGTCGACCGCGGCGACCATTTCCGCCGGGTTTCTCGCGACGAAGTTCCACCAGATCAGCAATTCTTCGTCGAACGGCTCGCCGCCCAGCACAATGAACCGGGCGGCGGCGTCCGTCTTCAGTTCGAGCCGATCGCGTCCGGTGCCGAGATAGAGCAGGACGTCCGGTTCGAGCGCCGCGCCGTCGACGGATACGTCGCCCGTCAGCGCGAAGACCGCGTATTCGAACGCCGGATCGAGCGGCATCTCGACACGGGCAGCGCCGTCGGACGCGAAATCCAGCCCGACCATCGGCGAATACACCTGCGCGGGCGACGTGCGATCGAACGCGGTGCCGGCCAGCACGGTGATCGTGAATCCGTCTTCGCGAAGAACGGGCAGGTTCCGGTAGTTTTCGAACGCGGGCGCGCGATCGCGATGCGCGTCCGGAAGCGCGATCCACAGCTGCACCGCATGAAAACGCCCGCCGGGCGGCAAGGTGTCCTCGGTATGCGCGATGCCGCGCCCGGCCGTCATCAGGTTGACTTCGCCGGGCCGGATCACCTGCTCGTAGCCGAGGCTGTCGCGATGCAGCACCGATCCTTCGATCATCCACGTGAACGTCTGCAGGCCGATGTGCGGGTGCGGGCCCACGTGCATGCCGACGTCGCCGGAGAGTGCGACGGGGCCGGCGTGGTCCAGGAAGCACCATGCGCCGACTGTTTTCCGGTGCCGGTTGGGCAGCGCGCGATGGATCGGCAGCGCACCGACTTCCGCGGCGCGCGCCGGGTATCGTTCGACGGCCAGCGGGCCGGGTTCGGATGATGCCGACGGGGCGTCGACGTGCGTGTCCATGTCGTGAACTTCCTGTGATCGTGGCGTGAGGTGAGGATTCGATGTCGTGAAGGCCGATGTCACGCGGTCAGGCGGCTGTCGATGTCGACGTCGCCGGTGAGCAGCCGGTGAATCGGGCATGCGTTCGCGATTTCCAGCAGCCGGCTGCGTTGCTCGGCCGTCAGGTCGCCGGTCAGCGTGATGTCGCGCGCGATCTTCGTCGGCGAGCCCGGGCGCTCATCGGTGATCGTGAGGCGCACGTCGATGCCGGCGAGCGGAAGCTCCTTGCGCTGCGCGTACATCGCGACGGTAATCGCGGTGCAGGAGCCGAGTGCGGACAGCAGGAGGTCGTGCGGATCCGGGCCGCTGTCGGTGCCGCCGAGCCGGGCCGGCACGTCGCTGCGCCATTCGTGGGCGCCGGTCGTCAGCGTGACCTGGTAGCGGATCGCACCGAGATGGGCGACGACGGTCGAATTTGCCATGAAGAATCCTGTTGAACGAGAAAGCGGGGGAATCGGGCCGGCGGGATACCGCGGATCAGTGGTCGTTGATCCGGACGACGGCGTAGCCGGCATCATCGAACGCGACGAAAAACTCCTCGGCGAATAGCCACGAATCGACCTGGACCCTCTGGCTCGCCTGGTCGACCTGAACCTTGGCGTCCGGGTCGACGGTCCGGATCTGATGCGCGATGTCTTGTGCCGCTGCGCCATCGATGGCGTGGTCGAGCAGAAATTCCATGATGTGCTCCCGATCGAATGCGAATGTCAGTCTGCCTGCGTGCGCGACAGACGTGCCGCGCAACCTGATCGCAACCTTACAACGGCGTGACGGCGTACGGTAGCCGGCGCGCGCGGAACGGACTGTCGCTCGCCGCGCAACAAAGCGCGCGAATGCAGTCCGCATCGCCTGCAACTCGTCAGTCGAGCTGCGCGGCGGCCGGGGCGGGCCGCTGCGTGCAGCGATTATTTCGGAGAGCCGTGCCAACAGGCAGGGGGCAAAGGTGCAGGAATGGGCGGCGGATTGTGCAATCTGCCGGGGTGGACTGGCGTTCTGTGCTGTGGTGCGGGCGGAACGGCAGCGCGCGGACGGACTGGCGCGCAACGGATCGACTAAGCGTCCGCGCTACGGTCCGCGCAACGGTTCGCGCTACGGTTCGCGCTACGGTCGGCGCTACGGTTCGCGCAACGGTCCGCGCAACAGTCCGGACCAGCGCCGGACGGCCGCGCGGGGGCGACGTGCTATCGCCCGCTCAAGCGCTGTAGCCGATCCGCACGACGCCCCATTGCTGTCCGCTGACGATGATGGGCGCCGAAACGTCCTTCATCAGCGCGAAGTTGCCGTTGCCCATGTCGCGCCGATAGGTCTGCAGCAGGAACGGCTTGGTGTGCGAGACGGAGGTGAGCGCCGTCCGATCCTTGTAGATCCGGCGGTTCCGACAGTTTGCCGCGTTCCAGACGGGGTCCGTGCGTTGGGGCAGCGAGAACTTCCGGTTGTGGGTCGGCAGGTAGCAATGTCTGTCGAAGCAGGCGCAATAGACAATGCGCTCGTCGATGTCGAGCACCGGCTCCTGGAGGGCGGGCAGCACGCGATCGGTGAAGGCCGTGAAGCGCGTCACGAACTGCTGCGGATCGGTGCCGGGAACCGGCACGTAGTTCGTGTCGAAGAGCGCGTCGAGCGCGATATCGCCGTGCTCGACGGCACGCTCGAACAGTTTGCCGATCGCGACCGCCGTTTTCTGCGCGGTGTCGATAAAGCGTGTGTCGGGCGACTCGATGCCGGTCGCGGCCGTGAGTTCGATCAGTGTCTCGGAGACGGAGAGCAGGTTGCCGAGCCGGTCCTTGGCCTGCGAGAAGTTGTCGCTCGAGTCCTCGACGCCGGAGGCCATTTCGCCAACCTGTTCCTCGAGGCGGTGGCACTGCGTCTCGATCTCGCCCGTGAGCGATGCGATCTGCTCGGCCTCGCCGGCGAGTTCGGTGATCGCGTGGCCCGTCGAGTGGACAACCTCGCCGATCGTGCGCGTGCCCTCGCGCACGCGATGGGCGCGCGCGGCGTTTTCGGTCCCCTCGGCGATCAGGTGCTCGGCCTGCTCGGCAAGGCGCGCGAGGGTGGTCTCGATCTGGGCCGTCGCCTGCCCGGTCTTGGCGGACAGGTTCTTGACCTCGGCCGCGACGACGGCGAAGCTGCGGCCCGACTCGCCGGCGCGCGCGGCTTCGATTGCGGCGTTCAGCGCGAGCAGGTGGGTCTGGCGGGCGATCACGGAGATCTCCTCGGACACTTTCCGCACGTGATCGAGCGCCTCGCGCAGTGCGCCCATCTGGCTGCCGATGGTGGTGACGCCTTCGACGAGGCCATGAATGTCGGCGAGCGATTCCTCGATCGTCTGTTGCGACTGGAGGACGGCGCTCGATGCATTGGCACTGACGGTGCACACCTGCTGCGCGGCTTCGGCGATGCGATGGTTGCCGCGCAGCGTGACGGCGGCCGATTCGCGCAGCGTGTGGCAGACCTCGGCCTGCCGGGCGACGCGCGCCGCGACTTCCTCGACGTGGCCCGACACGTCGCAGATCTCGATGCCGAGCTTGCCGGCTTGCTCGGCGATGTCGCCGAAGAGCGCGCGCGATGAACGGCGGCTGCGGCCGAATCCGAAGAAGTTCACGTAGCTTGGTCTCCTTGAGGGCATGAATTTCCTGCCTCTGACAGATTTTTGGTATGTGCTCTCGAATTGACGGCTGTGCGGCGGGCGACTTGAGACCGGGTAAACGTCGAGATCGGAAACACTGATTGTCGAGCCGACGCAGCGTGGTGCGCGCGACAGCACGTGCGCGCACGTGCTGCCGCGCGGACGAAGCGGCGCGTGGCGCCCGCATTGGCAACGGCGCAGGCCTGCCCGCGAGCCGTTGCCAACCGGCGCCTCGCCGTCAGAACGAATGGTGGATCCCTACGTTCGCGCCGACCGTCGTGCCCGTCACGCCGAACAGCGCGTTGTTGATCCCGAGCCCGGTGTCCATCGCGCCGTGGTTGTTGACCATCGCCACCTGCGCGTACAACTCGGTCGCTTTCGACAGGCTGTAGGTCGTGCCAAGCGCCGCGAGCACCGAGTGATTGTGCGTATCGTTGCGATCGCTCGTCACCCATACGCCGCCGTTCAGGTCGACGGCGGGGGTCGCCTGGTAGTCGAGGCCGCCGCCGTACACGTTGTTGCTGAACGAGCCGCCGACCTTGTAGCTCGTGAAAGAGGCCTTCGCGGTGACGGGGCCGAAGCGATATGCGGCACCGAGCGTGCGCCCGACGAATGCGATGGTGCCGGGAATCGGTGTCGATGCGGTGCCGCCGCTGTTGCCGTCATAGAACGCGGCATTGAGCATCAGGCCGCCGTTCTCGTACTTGAGGCTCGCGGAATATTGCCGGCCGGCCTGGAAGTCGCCGGCCTTGCCGCCGAACGCGAACAGCGCGCTGCCTGTGAGGCCCGCGATCGTCGGGCTCGTGTACGACACCGCATTCGAATTGAACAGGCCCGTGACGAGCACGTTGTCGACGTAGTTGATCAGTCCGCTGCCGAAATGCGAGAAGCCGCGCGGGTCGGAATCCAGCACGGCGAGCACGAACGGCGAGAATTGCAGGCCGGCCTTGATCGCGCCGTAGCCGCTGTCGAGCCCGACCCACGCCTGGCGGCCGAAGAAATTGCCGTTCGAGTGGTTGAATGCACCGTTCGTGACGGCGAAGCCGCTTTCGAGCTTGAAGATCGCCTTGAGGCCGCCGCCGAGATCCTCGGTGCCGGTCAGCCCGAACGTCGTGGGCGTCAAGCCGGTGTCGGTCATCGCGAACTGATGGCCGGCGTTCTGCCCGGTGGCCGCATCCAGCGTCTTGCTCGTGTACAGCAGCGCGGTGTCGAGGTTGCCGTACAGCGTCACGCTGCTCTGTGCGAAACCGTTCGTGCTCGCCGCCGCGCCGAGCAGCGCTGCGCATACCTTCCATGTCCTGCTCTTCATCGTCTGTCTCCGTGTTGTTGAGTTTTGTAATACGTACGACTAATCAATGCTGCGAAAGCGGAATCGATGGACGCCGCGTGAATGCCGTGCCGTGGGCGAGGCACGGTACTGCCCGGGGCGGCCCGAAGCGCTGGCGGCCGCGTGTCCGGCGCAGCGGCCGGGATGATGGCGGCCACCCGCCACCCGCCACCCGCCACCCGCCAGTCGCCAGTCGCCAGTCGCCAGTCGCCAGTCGCCAGCCGCCAGCCGCCAGCCGCCAGCCGCCAGCCGGCGGCGCGCGGAAGCGGATCGCCCGCCGGAGCGGGCGGTATTACATCGACCGGTTCAACTGATCGAGGATCGCGGGGTTCTCGAGCGTGGACGTGTCCTGCGTGATCGCCTCGCCCTTCGCGAGCGAGCGCAGCAGACGGCGCATGATCTTGCCCGAGCGCGTCTTCGGCAGGTTGTCGCCGAAGCGGATGTCCTTCGGCTTCGCGATCGGCCCGATCTGCTTGCCGACCCAGTCGCGCAGTTCCTTCGCGAGCCTGGCCGCCTCTTCGCCTTCCGGACGCGTGCGCTTGAGCACGACGAACGCAACCACCGCTTCGCCGGTCGTCTCGTCCGGCCGCCCGACCACGGCCGCTTCGGCAACGAGCTCATGCGCGACCAGCGCCGACTCGATCTCCATCGTGCCAAGCCGGTGGCCCGACACGTTCAGCACGTCGTCGATCCGGCCCATGATCGTGAAGTAGCCCGTGTCCTTGTCGCGCACGGTGCCGTCGCCGGCGAGGTACAGGTTGCCGCCGAGTTCTTCCGGGTAGTAGCTCTTCCTGAAGCGCTCCGGGTCGCCCCAGATCGTGCGGATCATCGCCGGCCACGGACGCTTGACGACGAGAATCCCGCCTTGCCCGTTCGGCACGTCCTGGCCCGTCTCGTCTACCACCGCCGCCATGATGCCCGGCAGCGGCAGCGTGCACGAACCTGGCACGGTCGGCGTCGCGCCCGGCAGCGGCGTGATCATGTGGCCGCCCGTCTCGGTCTGCCACCACGTGTCGACGATCGGGCAGCGTTCCTGGCCGACATGCTTGTGGTACCACATCCACGCTTCCGGGTTGATCGGCTCGCCGACGGTGCCGATGATGCGCAGGCTCGACAGGTCGTAGCTCTTCGGGTGGACCTTGTCGTCGGCCTCGGCCGCCTTGATCAGCGAGCGGATCGCGGTCGGCGCGGTGTAGAACACGCTGACCTTGTGATCGCCGATCATCTTCCAGAAGCGGCCGGCGTCCGGGTAGGTCGGCACGCCTTCGAACACGACCTGCGTGCCGCCGCACGCGAGCGGGCCGTAGGTGATGTACGTGTGGCCCGTGACCCAGCCGATGTCGGCCGTGCACCAGAACACGTCGGTCGGCTTCCAGTCGAAGGTCCACTTCATCGTCTGCGCGGCCCACAGCAGGTAGCCGCCGGTGCTGTGCTGCACGCCCTTCGGCTTGCCCGTGGAGCCCGACGTATACAGGATGAACAGCGGATGCTCGGCGCCGACCCACTCGGGCTCGCATTGATCGGACTCGCCGGCGGTCAGCTCGTGCATCCACAGGTCGCGGTCCGCGTGCCAGTCGATCTTGCCGCCGGTGCGGCGGAACACGATCACGCTCTTGACGGCTTCGCAGCCGCCCATCGCGAGCGCTTCGTCCGCGATGCTCTTGAGCGGCAGCGTCTTGCCGCCGCGCAGCTGCTCGTCGGCGGTGATCAGCGCAACCGCGCCGACGTCGACGAGGCGCTCGTTGAGCGACTTGGCCGAGAAGCCGCCGAACACGACCGAGTGCGTTGCGCCGATGCGCGCGCACGCCTGCATCGCGACGATCCCTTCGATCGACATCGGCACGTAGATGACGACACGGTCGCCACGGCCGATACCGCGCTTCTTGAGCGCGTTTGCGAAGCGCGACACGCGCGCGAGCAGGTCGGCGTAGGTGACGCGGGTGACGGTGCCGTCGTCGGCCTCGAAGATCACCGCGACGCGCTCGCCGTTGCCGGCTTCGACGTGGCGGTCGAGGCAGTTGTACGACGCGTTCAGCTCGCCGTCGTCGAACCACTTGCAGAACGGCGCGTTCGACTCGTCGAGCACCTTGGTGAATGGCTTGTGCCACGCGAGCGCTTCGCGCGCGTGACGCGCCCAGAATCCTTCGTAATCGCTTTCGGCCTCGGCGGCGAGCGCGCGATAGGCTTGCATGCCGGAAATGGCTGCCGCCTTCACGAGCGCTTCGGGCGGCGCAAACTGGCGGCTTTCGTGAAGAACCGATTCAATCGTGGACAAGGGTGTCTCCGTTTCTGTAGAAATGCGTTCGGGAAACAAAACGCAACATGTATGCCAGCAGGGGTGGTCGACGCGCGCATCCGGCGAAACTCACGCCAGAAGCGCCCGGTTCGATTGACATGAGCGAGCGAACGATGCCGCGGATCGGGTAGCGATGCGAGACATCGTTCAGAAATGCAGCATGCTCTGTTGCACTCCTCAACAGCCGGCGTGGGGCAGTGAGGAGAGATGGTCGCCCGATGCAGGTCGCGATCGGACAACGAGGGCCGCACGGCTGCGTCAGGCGATCAACGACCGAAGCGACGGCGTGTGCTCGAATTGCCTGATCCGTTCGAGCGCCGACGCCTCGATCTGGCGAACGCGCTCGGCCGACAGATTCAGCTGGCGGCCGATTTCGCGAAGCGAATACTCGTTTTCGACGTCGACGCCGTACCTCAAGCGAAGAATCCACGCTTCGCGGGCCGGCAGGCGGTCGATCAGCGCCGCGACCGCATCGCGAAGCTGGCCGGCACTCGCGCATTCTTCCGGGGTCGGCGCATCGTGGTCGATCGCGACGTCAGTCAACGTTAGGTCGTGCTCGGATGAAACGGGCATGTCTGCGGAGATCGGCTCGCGCACGATGCCCATCAGTTCGCGCACCTTGCCGACGGGCAGCCGCATCTGCCTTGAGAGCGCGGGTGCGTCGGCGACATGGCCCGTCTGTTGCGCATGCGTTCGCGCGAGCCGGGACAATTTGTTGATCGCGTCGACCGTATGTGCGGGCACGCGTATCGTGCGGCCCTGATCGGCGATCGCATGCGTGATTGCCTGCCGGACCCACCAGGTCGCATACGTCGCGAATTTGAAGCCGCGCCGGTGGTCGTAACGATCGACGGCCTTCATCAGGCCGATATTGCCTTCCTGGATCAGATCGAGAAGCTGCAATCCGCGATCGGGATACCGTTTGGCGATCGACACGACGAGCCGCAGATTGCTCTGGAACAGCTTCTTTCTCGCGGGCTGCATCGCGCGATCGATGCGCGACAGACGCGCGTCGATCGCGATTGCGATGTCGAGCGGCAGGACCGACTGGCTGGCGAGATGCGCGAGCGCGGTTCGTGCTTCAATCAGCGCCGGTGCGCGGCGGGTGAGGGCCGCGCCGCATCCGGGATGCGTGGCGACGCATTCGTGCAGCCATGCGCGCACGTCGTCGCACGGCGTGAAGAGGCCGCGGCGCAGCGAATCGCTGCGTATGCCCGATTCGGCCAATGTTTCGACGATGCGTTTCTCGAACTTGCGCGCTTGCGTCGCGCGTTCGCAAATCGTGTGGCCGATACGTTCGATCGCGCGCGAGGTGAAGCGGATCCTGCCGGTCAACGCGGCGGCCTCGCGCATCAGCGCCCGGTAACCGGCTGACGCGAAGCCGTCGGCGCGCAATGCCTGGCGCATCGCCGCTGCCAGCGCACCGGCGCGCTCGAGCGATTCGACGACGCCATCGCGCCACGCCGGGCTGTCCAGCGAGACGTCGGCGTCGCCCGTCAGTGCCGGTGATTCCATATTCGAATCGGGCATCGGTTCGGTTGCGGGCGAATGCGTAAACGAATTCGTGGGCGAATCGGTGAGCGGATCCGTGAGCGAATCGGCCGGCAGATCGGCGGGCAGATCGGCGGGCAGATCGGCGGGCGAAACGGCGGACGGATCGACCGGCGAATCGACCGGCGAATCGACGGGCAGATCAGCAGGCGAATCGGCAGGCGATCCCGCGATCGATTCGGCGTCGCCGACGAACCCCGTCACGTAGACCGACACCGCCGCCTTGCCTGCGCGGATATCCCCGGCGATCGACGCGACGACATCGAGCGCATCCGGGTCGCGGCTCAACGCGTCGATGCACGCTGCGCGGCCGCTTTCCAGATGAAGCGCGAGCGCAATCTCTTCTTCGCGTTCGAGCAGCGGCGTCGCGCCCATTTCTCGCAGATAGATCCGGACAGGATCGTTCGTGCGGCTCGTGAGCAGATCGGCGGCCGCGAGCGGGGCCGATGCGTCGGCAAGCGGCGACGTCACGTCCGCCGCTTGCGCGAAATGACGATCGAGCGTCCACGCGGTACGCGAGCCGGCGTGCTCGCGTACCTCGATGCCGAGCTCGCGGAGCATCGACGCGGCTGCGTCTAAATCTGCGCCTTCAGCGGCATCGTCGGGCAACGCATCGACGATTTCGCCGCGTGTCACGTACCCGCGATCGATACCCAGCGCGATCAGCGCATGCAGATGTTCCGCACGTTCGGCGTCCGCGCCGCAGCGCGGCGCGCTGTCGTGTCCGCACGTGTGCCCGGGATCAAGCACGCTTTGCATAGACGTTGCACCAGCCTTCAGCGGCAACTGCCTTGCCCGCGAACATCGGGCACGTGCCGGAGGATTCACCTGCGGCGGCCTTGTAGAAGCGGCAGTTCGCGCACGTCTGGCCCGCCTGGTATTTCGGGAACTTGCCCGCGTCGACGGACGCTGCATTCGCGCGGTAGCCGAGCGTCTTCGCGGCCGCGTCGTTTTCGTCGACGAGCGGCGCCGCTGCGAATGCGCGGGTTCCGGCCGCGAGCGCGGCACACAGGCCGGCCGTCTGAACGATGAAGGTTCTGCGATTGCGGGAGATCATGTCGTTTTCCTGAATAAAATTAAATGAAAAAGGCTGCCCCGCGCGCCGGGAATGCTACCCGGCGCGGCGGTTCGATCGAAACGAAGGGGCGGGAAAGTTACTTGCGCGGTCCGGCGACGAGCGGCGCCTTCGACGCGTTGGCGATATCGGCAGTCAGCTTGGTCTTCGACGAGTCGTAGCCGTTCGAGTAAAGCAGGAACGCCATCAGATCGTCGTATTCCTGTTCCGTCATCTTGCCGGGGCGATCGGCCGGCATGTTGTTCGACATGTACTGGTAGATGCCGCCGACCGTAATGTGCGACTTGCCTTCGGGAGCGAAGGCTTCCCCGCTCAGTGCGGGCGCGGTATTGCCCTCGAGCTGGTCGCCGTGGCATTTTGCACAGGCATCGGCATAGACTTTCTTGCCGTGCTGCACTTGTGCCTGGTCGAACGACGGTATGTCGCTGCCTTCGTTCGTCGAAACCTTGATGAAGCCGCTCTTTGCCGGCTGCGGTTGCGCGGATGCGACCGCGCCGTCGAGGAATCGGCCGGGCGCAGGCGTACGGGTCGCCTGCGCGACCGTTTCGGGAAGTGTCCAGCCGCGCGTGAGCGAAGCAAGACGGCCATTGCCGTTCATCCGCGACAACGTCGCATCGATGCGTTTCTGCAGCGCTTCCTTGCCCGGCCCGAATGCGAACGACAGCTGCCAGTCGGAGTACGGCGACGACGTCGCCGCAACCTGGAACCGCTGTTGCGGGTGTGCGTGCTGATACGCGATGACGCTCGGATACCAGACAATCGCGCGCTGTGCGCGGCCCGCGGCGACTGCGCCGATCGTTTTCTCGCTCGTGTTTTCGAGATCGAAGCGGGCGTTCGTCTGCTGCGCGGCGATCAACTGCGAAGGGCTGCCATACGTGGCCGCGATCGTTTCCTTGGTGCCGGACGACGCTTGTGCATCGCGCAGCGAAACGCTGACGTAGCCGGAGCGCAGATAACCCTGCGAGAACGTCATTCTGGATCCCGACGCATCGGCGATCACCGAGCGCGGAAAGCCGGCGATCACATCGCAGTCGCGTTCGAGCGATTTCTTCAGCTCGCTGGCGGAGATGCCGTCGTCGCCGCCGTCGTCGTCGACGCCGCGCTTGTTGAACGATGCGGCGATGCCGGCGGTGCGGAACACTTCGCGCGCAACGGATTGATCGAGCGCCGTGGTCGGGCTGCCGGGCAGCGTGCAGATGCGCACGCCGGCCGACGCGGCTGCCGGTGTCAGCGCCACGCCCACGGCAAGCAGACTGGCGACGGTAACGGAGGTGAGGCGAGTATTCATGATCGTGTGTCCGGTTGAAGCTGTTGGGGTGTCGCGCCCGCATCGGGCGCATGCGGACGCGACCGGGGCCTAAGCCCGATCAGTCGAGCGCGAAGACGTAGAGCGTGCCGCCGCGCGGAACATCCTTCGCGATGTCGGCCATCGGGCCGCCCCAGATCGGGTTCGCGCCGCCGTAGCCGGCGAGCACCGCGACGTATTCCTTGCCGTCGACCTCATACACCGAAGGCTGCGAAATGATGCCGCTCGCGAGCTGCGGGCTCTCCCAGAGCACCTTGCCGGTCGCCGTATCGAACGCGTACAGGTGGCCGTCGAGCGAGCCGCTGAACGCGAGACCGCTCGCGGTGGTCGCGACACCGCCGTTCCACGGCTTCTTCGACCAGTGGCTCCACAGCTTCTTGCCGGTGTTCACGTCGATTGCCGTCAGTTCGCCGTAGCCCTCGCTGCCCGGTTCAGGCTTGATCTCGAAACCTTCGCCGAGATACGGCAGGCCTTCCATGTAGCTGACCGATTTGCCGGTCAGGCTCATGCACGCATGCAGCGCGGGCACGACCGCGATGTTGCGTTCCTGGTCGAACGAGATCGACCACCAGTTCTTGCCGCCGAGGAAGCTCGGGCACGTTTCGATCGTCGTGCCGGCCTTCGGGAACTTCGATGCGTCCTGGATCGGCTTGCCGTCGGCCGTGTAGCCGGTGACCGACAACGCTTTCACGAACGGCGTCGCATAGATCAGCTTGCCGGTCGTGCGATCGATCGCGTGGAAGAAGCCGTTGCGGTCAGCGTGGATGATCGCGTCGTAGTCCTTGCCCTTGTACTTGATGTCCGCAAGAACGGCCGCGTTCACGCCGTCGTAGTCCCACGTGTCATTGTTCGTGTACTGGTAGTGCCACTTCAGGTTGCCGTTCTTCGCATCGAGCGCGAGCAGCGAGTCGGAATAGAGGTTGTCGCCGGGGCGCAGCGCCGCGAGCCACGGGCCGGGGTTGCCGACACCCCAGTACAGCGTGCGGGACGCGGCGTCGTACGTGCCGGTGAGCCACGCGGCGCCGCCGCCATGACTCTGCATGCCGTCGGGCCAGGTTTCCGCGCCCTTTTCACCGGAAGCCGGGATCGTATAGCGTTTCCAGACTTCCGAACCATCCTCCGGATTCAGCGCGACGATGTAGCCGCGAATGCCGTATTCGCCGCCGGACGTGCCGACGACGATCGAGCCGTCGAGTGCGAGCGGCGCGAGCGAGAACGCGTAGCCGAGGCCAGGCTCGAACATCTGCTTCTTCCACACGAGATTGCCGGTCTGCGCGTCGAGTGCCGCGATTTCGCCGTTAAGCATCGCGATATAGACGTTCTTGCCATACAGCGCGACACCGCGGTTGACGACGTCGCAGCACGCGGTCTTGAACGATGCCGGGCCGAGCTTCGGCTCGTATTTCCAGAGTTGCTTGCCGGTCTTCGCATCGAATGCGTAGACGTTGTCCTTCGGCGTCGACACGAACAGATAGTTGCCGTTGACGATCGGCGTGGCTTCGAAGCCCTGCTTCAGGTCGGCGGGGAACTTGTAGGCCCACACCTGTTTGAGATCCTTCGCATTCGACGTGTCGATCTGCTTGAGCGGCGAATGCGACCGGCCGTCGTAGGTGCGGTAGTAGGTCAGCCAGCCCGGATCGGTGTGCGCATCGGTCAGCCGCTGGTAGGTCACGGCGGGGTAGTCCGCGGCCGCCTCGACGAGGCCGGGGTTCAGCGCGACGGCGGCAGCCACCGCGATTCCGATCGTCGCCAGCCGGCTCGCTGAAGCCGAGAGTTTCTTCATGGTTGTCTCCTGAGTCATTGTGGTCGCACCGCCGCGAACGGTTCGTCGCGCCGGCACGGTGGGGGTTCCGGGCCGAGTGCACTGCCGTTCACGCAAGTCGCATGCCATCGCACCGCGAAGCCTGCGTGGCGCGGCACACGGGCGTATCGCGCGCTGTGCGGTGTCGAACGCATCGCGCAGTGGCGTCAACGAAGGTGTTGCATTCAGGTACACCGCCGCGCGCGAGGTGTTGCCAAACATGACAGGTGGCGTAGCACCCGTGACAGATGGGCCGCCGCACGCGCGCATGCCGAACGGAAACGGTGCGCGGCATGGGCGGCGACGCTTGCGCGCGCCGCGCCGGCAGTGCTGGCACGGTTCTCGCACGCTCGCTTCGCGACAACACATATCGCCGCGCGCTGCATCGCACGACCCGGCGGAACACAAAGACGGAGACAACGGAAATGATCAGGAGGCCAAAGGCAGCCGGGCGGGGCAGCACGATGCGAGGCGGCCGGCGCGCGTGGCACGTCGGCGTGATTCTGGGCCCGCTTCTGAGCCCGATTCTCGGCCCGACCCTCGGCGCGATCGCGCTGTTCGGCCTGTCGCCGGGCGACGTGCGCGC
The DNA here is from genome assembly GCF_053427725.1 of Burkholderia sp. PU8-34. Lineage (NCBI taxonomy): Bacteria > Pseudomonadati > Pseudomonadota > Betaproteobacteria > Burkholderiales > Burkholderiaceae > Burkholderia > Burkholderia sp. PU8-34. Next base: position 855,329 of record NZ_JBSAXC010000001.1, on the reverse strand, counting down.
GCAGCAGCATGCGGACGGCACTGTAGCGACGGGTGCCGCCGCTCCTGCGGCCGCCACGAGCACGCCGCAAGCGCCAGCCGTCACGTTGCCCACGGTGGTGGTGGTCGGCACGACCCCGCTGCTCGGAATCGGCACGCCGCTGTCGAAGGTGCCGGCGAACGTACAGACGGTGCGCGCGTCGGAGCTCGACGCGCAGCACCGCGCGACGCTGACCGACTTCTTCGCCGCGAACCTGCAGAGCGTGACGATCTCGGAAGCTCAGGGCAACCCGTACCAGACGGACGTCAACTATCGCGGCTTCACCGCGTCGCCGGTGCTCGGCACGCCGCAGGGGCTGTCGGTGTTCGTCGACGGCGTGCGCGTGAACGAGGCGTTCGGCGACATCGTGAACTGGGACATCCTGCCCACGCAGGCAATCGACCGGATGCAGCTGATTCCGGGCTCCAATCCGGTGTACGGACGCAATACGCTCGGCGGCGCGCTCGCGATCACGACGAAGAACGGCAAGTCGAATCCGGGCGGCGAAGCGGAGGTGTCGGGCGGCTCTTGGGGCCGCAAGACCGCCAGCATCGAGCAGGGCGGCACGATCGGCTCGAACCTCGACTACTACGCGACCGCAAACGTCGCGAACGACGGCGGCTGGGCCGACCACAACGCGAGCCGCGTGCGGCAGGGGTTCGGCAAGCTGCGCTACACCGATGCGGACACGACGCTGTCGATCGCCGCGGGCGGCGCGGACAACGCGCTGTACGGCACCCAGACGATCCCGCGTTCGTTCCTCGACAACCCGAAGCAGGCATACACATATCCGGACCTGAACCGCAACAGCGCCGAGTACGTGACGCTGTCGGGCGACCGCTTTTTCGGCGAGCACGTCGAGCTGAGCGGCAACGCGTACTACCGGCACCTGCGCAACGCCAACACGAGCAGCAACAACAACACCGACTTCGGATCGGTCGGCGCCGACGGCACGATCGACACGGTGCAGGGCACCAATGCGCAATCGACGATCGTCACCGACAGCTACGGCGGCAGCCTGCAGCTCACGCTGCTCGGCAAGCTCGGCGGGATGTCGAACCAGCTGATCGCGGGCGTCGCGGCCGATTTCGCGAACTCGCGCTACGTCGCGTCGTCGCAGGACGCGTATTTCACCGACACGCGCGCGGCAATCGGCATCGGCGATTTCGTCCCGCAGACGAACGCGAAGACGCGCAATGCGAACCTCGGCGTGTACCTGAGCGACGCGCTGTCGCTGACGCCGCACTGGACGCTGACGCTGTCAGGCCGCTACGACTGGTCGAAGGCGCAGATCGGCGACGAGAGCGGCGTGCAGCCGCTGCTCGACGGCAACCATACGTTCTCGCGCTTCAATCCGGCGGTCGGGCTCAACTGGAACCCGGTCGCGGGCTTCACCGCGTATGCGACCTACAACGAAGGGATGCGCTCGCCGACCGCGATCGAACTCGCGTGCGCGGACCCTGCCGCGCCGTGCTCGCTACCGAACGACTTCATCGCCGACCCGGCGCTCAAGCCGGTGATCTCGAAGACGTTCGAAGTCGGCGCGCGCGGGCGCATCGGCGCCGCGACGACGTGGAGCGCCGCCGCCTACCGCACGACGCTGACGGACGACATCCAGTTCATCAGCAGTCCGGCAAGCGCGCAGGGTTATTTCCGCAACGTCGGCGATACGCGGCGGCAGGGCATCGAACTCGCGGGCCGCACGCAGGTCGGCCCGCTCGGCGTCGGGCTGTCGTACAGCTATGTCGATGCGACCTACCGCTCGTCGTGGACCGAACACAGCCCCGCGAACTCGGCCGCCGACGCGAACGGCAACGTGACGGTCAAAGCGGGTGACCGCATCCCGGGCATTCCCGCGCACACGGTGAAGCTGCGGCTCGACTACGCGGCGACGCCCGCGTGGGACATCGGCGCGAACGTCACGTGGCGCAGCGGCGTGTACGCGCGCGGCGACGAGAACAACCAGGACGTGAACGGCAAGATCGCGGGCTACGTGCTCGTCGATCTCGACATGCGGTACCGGATCACGAAGCGGTTCGAGGTCTTTGCGAGCGTGACGAACCTGTTCGACAAACGCTACGCGAGCTTCGGCGTGCTCGGCCAGAACTTCTTCAACGGGCCGAATCACACGTTCGACGGCGCGAATCCGGTCAATGAACAGTTCGTCGGACCGGGCGCGCCGCGTGGTGCGTGGGTCGGCGTGCGCTACGCGTGGGATTGAGGGTTGCACGGCTGCGCTTGTTGGCGCGTGACGGCGTGAACAGGCGCCGGGCCGTGCTCGCCATGGGCGGTTACGTGAACGGCGCGGCCGAGAACATCGCATGCACCGCGCGGGCGACGCTGCGCGCCAACGCCGGGTCGCTCGCCAGGTGTCCGGCACGCACGCGCTCGATTTCGACCTCGGGCGCGGCACGCATGAGGCGGGCAACGTTGCCGACCGGGCAGACGGGGTCGTGCATCCCGTGCGCGGCGAACAGCGGCACACCTGCCTCTGCCGCCCGACGTGCGAGCGCGAGCACGCGGCGCTCGCCGAGCCAGCAATCTTGCTGCAGGTAATGCGCCTGGATCCGGTACTTGTCGATCAGCCGGCTAACGATCTGGTGCGAGCGGATCGCGTGCGCGGGCGAGCGGCGCGATAGCGACGACGCGAGGACGGCGTTTTCGTACGCGCGCCACGCGAGCGCCACCGCGCGCTGCCGGGCCGCGCCCGCGCCGGGGCGCAGCCGCCGCGCGCAGCACGACAGCAGGCGATCCGGCTGGCCGCAGCCGGCCGCCGCGCTCAGGCGCTGCCATTCACGGGGCGCGCGCGTGCGCGACGTCGTGAACAGTCGGCGGACTTCGCGTGGCGACGTCAGGAACAGGCCGCGCAGCACGACGCCGGTCACCCGCGCGGGATGCGTGCCCGCATACGCGAGCGCGAGCGCGGCGCCCCACGAGCCGCCGACGACGCCCCAACGCGCGATGCCGAGCTGCTCGCGCACCGCCTCCAGATCGCCGATCAGCCGCGCAGTGTTGTTGTGACGCGTGCCGCCGCGCGGCGCCGACGCGCCCGCGCCGCGCTGGTCGACGAGCACGACGCGCATGCGCGTCAGGTCGAACAGTCGCAGGATGCCGGCCTGGCTGCCGCTGCCGGGCCCGCCGTGCAGCACGACGACCGGGTGGCCGTGCGCGGCGCCGGCCACGGTGTACGCGATCGCCTGTGCATCGCGGCGCAGGCGCCGGTGAACGGGGCCGGCAGGTACGGCAGGTACGGCAGTCGAGGCGGGTACGGCAGGTACGGCAGGTATGGCGAGTGCGTCGGGTGATACAGGCGCGCGAGGCGAGGCAGATGGGGTCGGCATCGCGGGCGACGGCGTGGACCGATTCGGGGCAGACGTCATGTCGGTGAGGCTTGGACGTAATGGGGACAACCGTCAGTCACTCGGCCGCTTGTGCGTCCGGGCAACCGCTGGGCTTGATCTCAAGCAAAGCCAGAAACGCGCCAGCCGCGAAGATCGGGATTCGCCCGGGTAGCTGCGAACCGGGCAATCGCGGTATTACGAAGGCCGACCGGTCCGGCGACACGAGCTCGACCGACAGCGGCGCGAGCATAGCAGGTCGGTGTCTTGCATCCAGCTTTCAATTTGCGCCCGCATGACCGGCACAGAAACGTCCATCTGTGCCGCGACACTCGCGTGGCCCGATGCTTGCTTGCAATGACGGCAAAGAGTCCGGCAGATGACCGGAAGGATCCCCGGAGGAGACAATGCGCGATGACGTAGATCAGGCGGCCGTAGCACGGGCCGCCCATCCCACTGGCTGGCCCGCGCCGTCGATCCAGAAAGCCCATGAGCGGTCCGAGACGTTCGGCCTGCAGGTATCGGCACGCCCCGACTACGACGTGCTGTCGAGCGCGGCGCTGGTGCTGAAGCGCGAGCAGAGCCGCGTGCTGTGCGTGCACGCGATGCCGGTGATGGAGACGCTGCACGAGCAGATCGTCAATACGCAGAGCATGATCGTGCTGACCGACGCGGAGGGCCTGATCCTGCATTCGATCGGCGACGACGACTTCCTGCGCCGCGCGGAGAAGGTCGCGCTGCGCCCGGGCGCGAACTGGGCGGAGAGCCGGCAGGGCACCAACGCGATCGGCACGGCGCTCGCCGAGCTGTGCCCGATGGTCGTCCACGGCGACCAGCACTTCCTGGCCGCGAACCGCTTCCTGACCTGTTCGAGCGTGCCGATCCTCGATCCGTACGGCGACGCGATCGGCGTGCTCGACGTGACGGGCGACCACCGCAGCTATCACCAGCACACGATGGCGCTCGCGAAGATGTCGGTGCAGATGATCGAGAATCACCTGTTTACGACGACCTTTCAGGAAACGCTGCAGGTGTCGTTCCATGGCCGGCCCGAGTTCCTCGGCACGCTGATGGAGGGAATCGTCGCGTTCACCGCCGACGGCCGCTTCCTGTCGGCCAATCGCAGCGCGCAGTTCCAGCTCGGCATGCCGCTCGCCGCGCTGCGCGCGCACACGCTGTCGTCGCTGTTCGACATCACGAGCGCGCAGCTGATCGACCGCATGCGCGCGAGTACCGACCGGCACCTGATGCTGAATCTCGGCAACGGCGCGGTGGTCTGCGCGCGCGTGCACTTCCGGCGTGCGACGCTCGCCGAAGGCAGCCGGCCGACCGATGTCCGCGATGCGGGCGCGCCGGCCGCGCGCGCGAACGCGGTACCGGCGCAGGCGCAGGCGGCGGGCGGCTCGGCGGGCCTGTCGCGGCTCAACTATCTCGACACCGGCGATCCGCAGGTGGCGTGCGTGATCGCGAAGGTGCGCAAGGTGATCGGCAAGGACATTCCGATCCTGATCACCGGCGAGACCGGCACGGGCAAGGAACTGCTCGCGCAGGCGATCCACAACGACTCGCCGCGGCGCGACGGGCCGTTCGTCGCGGTCAACTGCGCGTCGATTCCGGAGACGCTGATCGAATCCGAGCTGTTCGGCTACGAGGAGGGCGCGTTCACCGGCGCGCGCCGCAAGGGCGCGATCGGCAAGCTGCTGCAGGCAAACGGCGGCACGCTGTTCCTCGACGAGATCGGCGACATGCCGTATCCGCTGCAGGTGCGGCTGCTGCGCGTGCTGCAGGAGCGCCTCGTCAACCCGCTCGGGTCGACGAAGACGATCGCCGTGGATATCGCGATCATCTGCGCGACGCACCGCGACCTGCGCGACATGATTGCGCAGAACCGCTTCCGCGAGGATCTCTACTACCGGCTGAACGGCCTCGTGGTGCGCCTGCCGCCGCTGCGCGACCGCACGGATCTCGCGGTCGTCGTGCAGAAGATGGTGCAACGGGAAGCATTCGCGGGCCCCGACCAGCCGCCGCTGTCCGTCGCGCCGGACGTGATGGCGCTGTTCGTGCGCTGCGCGTGGCCCGGCAACTTCCGCCAGCTCGGCAACCTGCTGCGCACGGCGGCGGCGATGGTCGACGACGATGGCGAGATCCGGCGCGAGCACCTGCCGGACGATTTCTTCGACGACCTGCGCCGCGGCGATGCCGAGGTCGAGCAGGCCGCGCACGATCCGGCCGCCGTAGCGTGCGCCGCTCCATGCGCGGTGGATGCGATCCCGCCCGCTGACGCGCGTCTGCAGGACGTCGCCGCGTCCGCGATCGCCGCCGCGCTGGCCCGTCACGGCGGCAACGTGTCCGCCGCGGCGCGCGCGCTCGGCGTCTCGCGCAACACGATCTACCGGAAGATGCCGGCGGCCGACGCCGAGCGCCACCCGCCGGCCGAAAGCTGACGCGCAGGCCGCGATCGCGCCTGCGCGGCCGGCCCACAGCGCGCGATCCGTCACCGCCGGTGTGTCAAGTTGCAACACTCATTGCAACGCCGGTGTTCAACGATTCAACACCTGTCACCGCCCCTGCGCATCGTGCCGCCGGGGCGGTGAATCGCATCCGCGCGAATCGTGTCGGCTAATCGTAAGGATCCGGTCCCGAAGCCCGGGTGACGGCCATGTGCCGCCGTCGGGCGGGCAAGGTGCGGCTTCGGCACGCTCCTTGCTGAAGAGAAACCGACCGCCAGATTGCCGCGGTTGCTGGACTCACCAAAGCGACTCATCAATTCAATCAGGAGACACATCATGCAGTGGACGACCCCGTCTTACACCGACCTGCGCTTCGGCTTCGAAATCACGATGTACATCGCCAACCGCTGATCGCCGCGCGATGCGCTGCCCGTGCCGCCCGTTTTGACGCGGGTGGCGCGGGCGGCCTCGGGAGCTGACGCCCATGAAGATCAAGATACTCGGCTCGGGAGCCGGCGGCGGCCTGCCGCAATGGAACTGCAATTGCGCGAACTGTCGCCGCGCGCGCAGCGGAAGCGGCCACGTGCTGCCGCGCACGCAGTCGTCGATCGCGGTCAGCGACGACGGCATCGACTGGATCCTCGTCAACGCGTCGCCCGACATTCTTTCCCAGCTGCGCGCGGATCCGGACCTGCAGCCGGCGCGCGCGATCCGCGACAGCGGAATCGCCGCCGTCGTGCTGTGCGACGCGCAGATCGATCACGTGACGGGCCTGCTGATGCTGCGCGAGCGTTCGACGCCGCTGCCGCTCTATGCGAGCGCGCCGGTGCTCGACGATCTGTCGACCGGCTTGCCGCTCGTGCCGCTGCTCGGCCATTACTGCGGCGTCGATGCGCACACGATCGCGCTCGGCGAGCCGTTCACGGTGCCGGCGGCGAGCGGGATCCGCTTCACCGCGATTCCCGTCGACAGCAAGGCGCCGCCTTATTCGCCGCGGCGCGCGTCGGCCGCGCCCGGCGACAACATCGCACTGTCGATCGAAGACGTCGCGAGCGGCCGGCGCGCGTTCTATGCGCCGGGGCTCGCGGCCGTCACCGACGACGTGCGCGCGGCGATGGACGGCGCGGATCTCGTGCTGGTGGACGGCACGTTCTGGACCGGCACCGAGATGATCGACCTCGGCCTGTCGAGCAAGCACGCGGCCGACATGGGGCATCTCGCGCAGTGCGCGGAACAGGGGCAGCCTGGCATGATCGACTGGCTCGACACGCTGCCCGCGCGCACGCGCAAGGTGCTCACGCACATCAACAATACGAACCCGATTCTCGACCCGCATTCCGCCGAGCACGCGCGCCTGCGCGCGCATGGCATCGACGTCGCGCACGACGGCATGCAATTCGAGGTATGACAATGAACGCACCGATTCCCGCTACGGCGTTGCACACGACGCCATGGACTCCTACCGAATTCGAGGCGCGCTTGCGCGCGCTCGAATCGCGCTATCACATCCATCACCCGTTCAACCGGCGGCTCAACAGCGGCGTATGTTCGCCCGAGCAGATTCGCGGCTGGGTCGCGAACCGCTTCTATTACCAGATCAACATCCCGCTCAAGGATGCGGCGATCCTGTCGAATTGCCCGGATCGCGACACGCGGCGGCTGTGGATCCAGCGGCTGATCGATCACGACGGGCAGGGCGACAACGAGGGCGGCATCGAGGCATGGGTGCGGCTCGGCGAGGCGGTCGGGATTGATCGCGTCGAGCTGTGGTCGCTCGAACACGTGCTGCCCGGCGTGCGCTTCGCCGTCGACGCGTACGTCAATTTCGCGCGGCGCGCGCCGTGGCAGGAAGCCGTGTGTTCGTCGCTGACGGAGATGTTCGCGCCGCAGATCCACCTCGACCGGCTCGCAGGCTGGCCGTCGCATTACCCGTGGATCGAGCCGGAGGGGCTGCATTACTTCCGCAGCCGCGTGCCGCTCGCGCAGCGCGACGTCGAGCACGGGCTCGCGGTGACGCTGCAGCATTTCACGACGCCGGATGCGCAGCAGCGCGCGCTCGGCATCCTGCAATTCAAGCTCGACATTCTGTGGTCGATGCTCGACGCCGTCGAAAAGGCCTACCCCGTATGAACGCGATCGATGCCGTCAGCGGCGTGCCGCTGCGCCCCTGTCTGAGGGGCATGTACCGCCTGCAGTGGGAGGCGGCCCAGGAAGCCTACGTGCTCCTCTATCCGGAAGGCATGGTCAAGCTCAACCCGAGCGCCGCCGAAATACTCGTGCGCTGCGACGGCACGCGCGAGCTAGACGACATCATCGGCGAACTCGAGTGTCTGTTCAGCACATCGGACCTTGCCTCCGACGTGTACCGTTTCCTCGATCATGCGCGACTGCGCGGCTGGCTCGACTGACATGGCACCCGACACTTCCCGACCGTCCGCGCCGCTGTGGCTGCTCGCGGAACTCACGTACCGCTGCCCGCTGCATTGCGCGTTCTGCTACAACCCCGTCGACTTCGCGACGCACGGCGCGGAGCTCGATACCGACGCGTGGCGCGCGGTCATCAGCGATGCGCGCGCGCTCGGCGCCGCGCAGATCGGCTTCTCGGGCGGCGAGCCGCTGCAGCGCGGCGACCTCGAGGTGCTCGTCGCGCATGCGCGCGGGCTCGGCTTCTACACGAACCTGATCACGTCGGGCATCGGGCTGAACGCGGCGCGCATCGAGCGGCTCAAGGCGGCCGGGCTCGACCACATCCAGCTGTCGCTGCAGGATTCGACGCGCGAGCTGAACGATTTCCTGACCAGCACGCGCACGTTCGAACTGAAGCGCAGCGTCGGGCGGCTCATCAAGGCACACGGCTACCCGATGGTGCTCAACTGCGTGCTGCATCGCTACAACCTGCCGCACGTGGGACAGATCATCGAGATGGCGCTCGATCTCGGCGCCGATTACCTGGAGCTGGCGAACACGCAGTACTACGGCTGGGCAATGCTGAACCGCGACCAGCTGATGCCGACCGTCGAGCAGGTGCGCGAGGCCGAGGAAACGGTCAACCGCTATCGCAAGCTGGTCGGCGAGCGCTGCCAGATCCTGTTCGTCGTGCCCGACTATTTCGAGCAGCGCCCGAAGGCGTGCATGAACGGCTGGGGCTCGGTGTTTCTCGGCGTCGCGCCGGACGGCACCGCGCTGCCGTGCCATGCCGCGCGTTCGCTGCCGGGGCTCGCGCTGCCGAACGTGCGCGACCGGTCGCTGAAGGAGATCTGGTACGACAGCGACGCGTTCAACGCGTTTCGCGGCGACGGCTGGATGCGCGAGCCGTGCCGCACGTGCGACGAGCGGCATGCGGATCACGGCGGCTGCCGGTGCCAGGCGTACCTGCTGGCTGGCGACCCGAAGGAAGCCGATCCGGTGTGTGCGAAGTCCGCGCATCACGGCCAGGTCGAACAGGCGGTGCAGTTCGCGCGGCGACCAGCGCCACGCGACGAACAGCCGCTGATCTTTCGCAGCAAGGAGAACTCGCTCGCGCAATGCGGGACGGCGTGCGACTGATGACGACAGACGGCGACGACGACGGCGGGAGCGAACGAGGCGAAGCGATGAACACCGGGACAATCGATACGCAGTCCTCGTCATGGTGGCGATGTTGTGCACGGGCGAGCGGGCTGGCGAACGCGGGGCGGGACGGGTGATGAGCACAGCTGCCTTCGATGCGCGTGAGGCGGCCGGAGCGAACGGTGTCGTCCGCGATCGCGCGGGTCATCGCGGCGTGTGCGTCGCGTCGATTGTCGCTGGTGTGTGCGTGCTGCATGTGGGTGTGTTTGTGCTGCTTGCACGCGAACAGATTGTGCGTAGCGTGCCCGTGCCTCGGCAGGTGATGGTGGCGACGCTGATTGCGCCGACGCCGACGCCGACGCCGACACCGACGCAGTCGCAGTCGCAGTCGGCTGCGGCTTCGACGGTGACGACGACGGCGGCGACGGAGTCGAAAGCCGCGTCGCACGCTGTGCATCGGGCGACGACCATGCCCCGACCGTCGGCGAGCAGCGAGACGTCAACGACAAAGGCTATCGCGCCGGTTCGAGCCCGGCCGCTGGTGCATGACGCGCCGGTGCCTTCGCCGTCGCAGCCCGTTCCTGCTGCCGCGACAGACGAGCGACACATTGCGCCGCGAAGCGATGTGACGTCGAATGCCGAGCAGACGCAGACGCAGACGCAGACGCAGACGCAGACGCAGACGCAGACGCAGACGCAAGCGAACCTCGCCCCCGCGACGCCACGTTTCGTCGCACATCCCGAATGCGCACTGGTCAAACCCGACTACCCGCCCCAGTCGCTGCGCATGGGCGAGCACGGCACCGTGCTCGTCGAACTGGAAACGGATACAGGCGGCAGCGTCGTAGCCGCGCGCGTGGTGACCGGCAGCGGTTACTCGCGCCTCGACGCGGCGGCGCGCGAAGCGGTGCTTGCGAGCCGTTGCGCGCCGCATCGGGAGAACGGTGTGCCGGTTCCGACACGAGCGCGCGCACCGATCACGTTCAATCTCGACGAGTAACAGGACACTTCATCATGACGGACTACGGAATTGGCCACTTGTGGGCGCAAGGCGACCCGATGACGCGCGCGGTCGCGCTAATACTCGTCGCGATGTCGGTCGCGTCATGGACGGTGATTGCGATCAAGGCGATCGAGCTCGGCGGCATCCGGCGCCGCGCGGCGCGCGCGGAAGCGCGGTTCTGGGATGCCGACGGCATCGGCAGCGGAATGCGCGCATTCGGCGGGCCGGGCATGCCGTTCTTCGACCTCGCGCGCGCCGGACAGGTGGCGATGGCCCATCACGAGGCGAGCCGGCACCGGCTCCACGACCGGATCGACCCGAGCGACTGGCTGTCGCGCAGCCTGAAGACGTCGGTCGACGAATCGGCCGCGCGGCTGCAGCGCGGGCTTGGCCTGCTCGCGTCGATCGGCAGTACCGCGCCGTTCGTCGGGCTGCTGGGCACCGTCTGGGGGATCTATCATGCGCTGCTGTCGCTCGGCGCGGTGGGCGATGCGAGCCTCGACCACGTGGCCGGGCCGGTCGGCGAGGCGCTCGTGATGACGGCGTTCGGGCTGTGCGTCGCGATACCCGCCGTGCTCGGCTACAACACGCTGGCGCGGCTGTCGCGCGATATCGTCGCGCGCCTGAACCGTTTCGCGCACGGCCTGCATCTGCTGTTGCTGACGGGCAGCGGTCCCGCGACGGCCGGGCGGCCGGACCGGATGAGCGATGCGTCGACCGATACGTCAACCGCCATGTCGACCGAAGCGCAGCCGGCCGTCGCAGGAGCGCGCGCATGAACGCCGCACCTGACGACCGCGACGACGGATTGGCGCTCGCGGCCGACATCAACATGACGCCGCTGATCGACGTGATGCTCGTGCTGCTGGTGGTGTTCATGGTGACGTTGCCGGTGCTGCATCACGCCGCGCGCATTGCATTGCCGCACGCGGCGAGCCAGCCGGAGGACTTGCGCGTGCCGCACGTGGACGTCGCGATCGACGCGAGCGGCGGCGTGAGCTGGGACGCGCATCCGGTATCCGATACCGAACTGCTGACGCGCCTTGCCGCCGCGGCCCGCGCCACGCCCCAACCGGAAGTGCGCCTGTCGGCCGATCGCGCGGCGCGCTACGACGGCGTCGCGAAGCTGCTGTCGGCCGCACAAGCCGCCGGTCTTGCGAAGATCGGTTTCGTCACGGATCCCGCATCCGCCCGGCAACCCGCTCGCCAGTAATCGGGCAATTCCCTCAGGGCCTGTTCACGCTGATAACGGGCTTGCGAATGTGCGTTGCCGGTCGTCCCCAAGAGGACTTCCTTCGGGCGCGTGCAAGGCGCAAGGAGCGCCGTTTAGCCGAGCCAAACATGTGACCGGGCGCTGACGCCGGCCGCCGCGCGCTCCCCGACGACGAACGCGCATTTCCCCCTCCCGATGCAACGCGGGCGGTGACGACATCGATCGTCACCGCCCGCGTGCCGTCGTTCTGCGCCTGCTTCCCGCCTGGCCAACTTCCCGCCGCCGGGCAAAGCAAGCCGACCCGCGAGATCAACCGTCGTCGGCCTTGCCTTGCAGATCCTTCAAACCCTGGATCACGACCAGCAGCGCGCGCCCGTGCTCGTCCGAGCCGTCCCACGCGTCGACGATCGCGTCACGCAGCAATTCGTTATAGCGGCGGCGCGACGGATGCATGTCGACGCCGTAGAAAGTGCATAGCTTATTGAATGGCGCGCTGCGTCGCAGACGGCGCCCGTTCGACTGCCGAAGACGCGACACGGTTGGCTGGCTGACCCCGGAAAGTCGCGCAATTTCGCTGGACGAGCGGGTATCCGCCGCCAATCTGCGCAACAGGTCTTCAACGGGAAAATCTTGGTCTGGGGCTTCCATGTCATGCATTATACCTATACAGTTACGGCTATTGAATGACTTGCTGAAGCTGGCAAGCTGCTGCGCCCCTGGAAAGTTGATGACGCTGAAACACCTCCCTCGCACGTTTTGCTGGACCAAGATCGGCACCGAGTCCGGCGAAGAGCTCGCCACCGTGGTGCTCCGCAAGGAATGGGAGCGCCGGCTGGGGGGCGGGCGGTTTCTGTGGGGGATCAACCAGCCGCTCGGCAGCAGCGCGCAGGTCGCCGCGCATCGCACGGGCTCGCTGCTCGCGCTGTTCTCGCCGGTCGCGGCCCGCGCGCGCATGGTCGGGCGCGGCAACGTGCTGCTGTGGAATGCATGGATCGACGCGGGCGGCCAGGTGCGGCAACTGCCGCCGCATACGTTCATCACGAGCCGCGCGAAACTGCCGTCCGGCCGTCCGCGCGAGCAGCACTACGCGCTGGTGTGCGCGTCATCCACCGCGCTGACGATCGGCACGCGTCTGCGCGTGCATCCGGAGCAATTGCGCAGCGTGAGCACGGGCAAGCGCCTCGGCGCCGCGCAAGGCGCGGTGGTGGTCGATTGCGCGGACCGGGCCGGCGCGCGCGGCGCGGAGCAGGCCGGCAAGAGCTATCCGCTCGCGCTGTCGGTCGAGCTCGAGGCGCCGTATTTCGTGCGGCTCGCGCAGCCGAGCGTGCTGAAGGCGCGCGATCTCGCGGACGTGAACAAGGCAACCCGCGACGGCGATTTCGACCGCTTCGTCGAACTGGTCGCGCGTCTGCGTGGCCGCTTGTCGACGGAAGACGTGCGCGGGTTCACGCGCGATCTGTTCGATGTTCCGCCGATCGAAACCGCGGCGGCGTACGTCGCGCCGTCGCATGCGACGCGCCTGCGCAACCGTCCCGCGGCCGAGCACGTGCGCAGCTTCACGCAGGATCTGTTCGACCTGTCGCCGGGCGAGCCGGAGACGTTCGGCGGCGTGACGCATCCGCACGTCGGCCGCGCATGACGGACATTGCGTGCGTGCTCAACGGCTGAAGGAAAGGGAAACAGGAAAAGCGGGGGGAGGGGAAGCGCGGATGACACGCGCATGCGCGACAGTCATTCCGGTCCGCGCAAGACATTGTTGCAATCTCGTCGTGGCGGATCGACGAGCGCAGAGAGACAATCGGCACGAAGCGCGCTCGCGCGGCGGCCGATAGGTCGACAGGCAGTTGGCAGTTGGTCATGCCGTCGCCATGCGCACCACGCACACTGAGCGTCGGCTTGCTTCACACAGCAACCTGAGGGAGAAGTGTCGATGTCGACCCACATCCGTTCGCGAGAAGCCTGGGCCGCACAACGCTTCGTCGAGGCGACGCGCAACGTCGATCAGGCGTTTCGCGCGGTGCGCGGCGAGGCCGACGATGAAACATCGTCGGTCGAGTATGCGATGGCGATGTCCCGGCTCGATCGTGCGCTCGACGAACTCGCGCGCGCGCAGGAGTTCTTCGATCGCGTGGTGAGCGCGGACGCGCAGCGGCGCAACTGATTCCCGTTCCACTTCCGCATCGCTTGCGAGCCACCTCGGCGACGATCGATGCGTCGATGTCATCGTGCCGGTCGAATCGGACCGGCCTCTTCACACGATCGACACGGTATGGCGACGTGACGTGTGACGCATTCGTTGCCGCAGCATGACGCGTCAGCCTGCGTGCGGCGTATCGGCGGCGTGGCTCGCGACGTCGGCGTGATGGCGGAACGCGTAACCGCTGCGCTCGAACGACGTCGCGAAGAACCGCACCTGATAGCGGATCGCGTTCGCCCAGTAATCCCACGTATGGCCGCCGGCCCGCTCTGCATAGTCGTGCGGCACGCCGAGCGCGATGAGCCGCTCGTGCAGCGTGCGGTTCGAGCCGACGAACGAATCGTCGCGGCCGCAATCGATCGTCAGGTCGATATGCGCGTGCATGAACGTGCGGGCGCTTTCGATGATCGCATTGCGATTCCAGAACGACGGGTGCCGGCCTGGATCGCCGAACACGTGGTCGATGTGCGGCTCGTCCTCGCAATTGCGCGGATCGACCGCGCCGCTGATGCTGCCGACCGCGCCGAACGTATCGGGCTCGTCGAGCGCGATGCGCAGCGCGCCGAAGCCGCCCATGCTGAGCCCCGTGATCGCCCGCGCATGTTTCGTCGCAATCGTGCGGAAATGCGCGTCGACGTACGACACGACTTCCTTGCCGACGAAGGTTTCATAGCGGCTGCCCGAATCGAACGGGCTGTCGATGTACCAGCTCTCGTGGCCGCCGTCGGGCATCACGAGGATCACGTGATAGCGGTCGGCCAGCTCGCCGATCCGCGTGTTCGATGTCCAGTCGGTATGGTCGCCGCCCGAGCCATGCAGCGCGTAGACGACCGGGAAGTGCTCGGTGTGGCTGCCGTGCACGTAGGCATCGGGCAACACGACCGTCGCCGCGAACGTTTCGCGCATCGTGTCGCTGGGAATCGCCACGACCCGCGACTGGAAGGCGCACGCGGGGCCCGCAACGGCAAGCAGCAGGATCAGCCAAAGGGCGCGCGCTATGGTCGTCGATCGTCGCATTCGTGTCCGCCTGACGGGCAGGCCTCCTCGGAAACCCCATGCGTACCGACTCTAGCAAGGGCGCCTTTCAGCCAAATTTCTGCGGACCCTACGGGTTGTCAGGCGGCGCGCGCGCCGAGAAAGCCGGCATCGCCCGTCCGTCCGCCCGTCCGTGCGAGTCGAGGTTCCCGGTGCCCCGCGGGGTGTCGGCGACGGCTGAACTGGCATCACCCGTCGGCTGACGATTCATCCTTTGTCGCACGGGAGATTCGCAGGTCAAATCCCCGCGTCGCGCCTCGGGAATCCCGACCGCGTGACAAAAGACATCAGATAAAAGGAGACATCGTGGAAGGAAGTGCCGGGTTGTTGTTCGTGTTGTTCGCGGCGATCGCGACGATCGTCGTGCTGATCGTCAAGGTTCGGGTGCATGCGTTTCTGGCGCTGCTGGCGGCGTGTTTCGTGGTCGGGATCGGTTCCGGCATGCCGCTGTCCGGCATCGTTGCGTCGTTCGACAAAGGGGTGGGCGGCACATTGGGCTTCCTCGCCGCGATCATCGGGCTCGGAAGCATACTCGGCAAGATGCTGGAAGAATCCGGCGGCGCCGAGCGGGTCGCGCAAACGCTGCTTGCAACTCTGGGCCAGCGACGCGCCGCATGGGTCATGATGCTGGTCGGATTCATCGCAGGCATCCCGGTGTTTTTTGAAGTGGGCTTCGTGCTACTTATTCCGCTGGTTTATGTCGTCGCGAGGGAAACGCGAATCAACCTCCTCTACCTGGGCGTGCCTCTGGCGATCTCGCTGATGACCGTGCATTGCATGTTGCCGCCGCACCCGGCCGCCATGGCGATCACCGGCATGCTTGGCGCGGATGTCGGGAAGGTCATTCTGTACGGGTTGATCGTTGGCGTGCCGACCGCGGTCATTGCCGGACCCGTATGGATCACGCTGGCGTGCAAGCGCGAAGCGCCGGCCGGGCAAACCACCTTTCTCGAAGAACGCGGCGAATCGCGCGGCCATTCCGATGCGCTTCCGGGCTTCGGCATCACGCTGTTCACGATCGCGCTGCCGTTGTTGCTGATGGTCGCGAAGACGCTGTCGGCCGGCTTGCCCGGCGCGTCCGCGGCGGCCAGGGCGATCGCGTTCGTCGGCAACCCGCTCACGGCGCTCGTGATTGCGGTCGCATTCGCGTACTGGTCGCTGGGCCTGCGCCGCGGCGCAACGATGACGGACCTGCTGCACCGCACGCAGCGGGGTTTTCCGCCGCTGGCCAGCATCCTGCTGATCATCGGCGCCGGCGGCGCATTCAACGGCATGCTGATCGACAGCGGCATCGGCAAGGTGCTGGCGTCGCAACTCGCGCAGTCCGACCTCAATCCGGTCGTGCTTGCGTGGCTGGTTGCCGGATTGATGCACTTTGCCGTCGGCTCGGCCACGGTCGCGATGATGAGCGCTGCCGGCATGGTGACGCCGCTGCTGGCCAGCCACCCCACGCTGCGGCCGGAAATCATGGTCATCGCGGTGGGCGCCGGTGCGATCGGCTGGACTCACGTGACGGATTCTGCCTTCTGGGTGGTGAAGGAATATCTCGGCGTTCCGTTGTCGGAGGCGCTCAAGCGGTTTACCGGCGGAACGACCCTGGCGTCCGTGATCGCGCTGGGCCTGACGCTGCTGTTGTCGAGCCTCGTGCACTGACGGGCCGTACGCATCGAAACAAGGAAACAGAAACATGATTTCAGGAAAATCCGTCGCACAGTGGCTGGAAAGCCATCCGCTCATTCAGGACCTCGTTGCGCTCGAGGAAACGACCTGGTTCAACCCGGCCGTGCTGCCGGCCGCCGAAGCGCTGCCCGACGTCGGCCTGACGAAGCGCGATGTGGACGACGCGAGCGCGAGGCTTGCGCGGTTCGCGCCTTGCATTGCCCGCGTCTTTCCTCAGACCGCAGCCGCGCAGGGCATCATCGAGTCGCCGATCCGCGCGGTACCGCGTCTGCAAGCGGCGCTCGCGAACCGGTACGACATCGCGTTGCCGGGCCGGCTGTGGCTCAAGCTCGACAGCGAATTGCCGATTTCCGGCTCGATCAAGGCGCGCGGCGGCATCTACGAGGTGCTCAAGCATGCGGAGGATCTCGCGCTGGCGAACGGGCTGCTGAACGACGGCGACGACTATTCGAAGCTCGACAGCGACACGTCGCGCGCCTTTTTCCGGAACTACCGGATCGCCGTCGGATCGACCGGCAACCTCGGACTCTCGATCGGCATCATGGGCGCGACGCTCGGCTTCCAGGTGACGGTTCACATGTCGTCGGACGCGCGCCGCTGGAAGAAGGACATGCTGCGCGCGCACGGCGTGACGGTGGTCGAGCATGCGTCGGACTACAGCGCGGCGGTAACCGAGGGCCGCAGGGAAGCGGAACAGGATCCGGCGTGTCATTTCATCGACGATGAAAACTCGACGAACCTGTTCCTCGGGTACGCGGTGGCCGCCGAGCGGCTCAAGCTGCAACTGGCCGCCGCCGGAGTGGTCGTGGATGGCCGGCATCCGTTGTTCGTCTACCTGCCGTGCGGTGTCGGCGGTGGTCCCGGCGGCGTGGCGTTCGGCCTGAAGCTCGCGTTCGGGGACGCAGTACACTGCCTGTTTGCCGAGCCGACGCATTCGCCGTGCATGCTGCTGGGCGTCTATACGGGGCTGCACGACGCCGTCTCGGTGCAGGATTTCGGCATCGACAACGTGACCGCGGCGGACGGGCTCGCCGTCGGGCGGCCGTCCGGATTTGTCGGCAAGGCGATGCAACGGCTCGTCGACGGGTACCTGACCGTCGGCGACGATGAGCTGTTCGCGTTGCTCGCGCTGCTCGAGCGCGAGGAAGGGATCCGGCTCGAGCCTTCGGCGCTGGCCGGCGTACCGGGTATCGCACGAGTTCTTGCGCGGGGCCGGGAAGCTTGCCATCCTCCGCATGCGCAAATGCCGCCGGACGTTCTGGCCAATGCGACGCACCTTGCGTGGGCCACCGGGGGCAGCATGGTGCCGGAAGCGGAAATGGCCGCGTACCTGTCCAAGGGGCGGGAGGCTTTGCAGGGCGGCTGACCGGCAAGGCCGCGGGCCGGCTGCTGCCGGCGTCGTTCCGCAGCCGTTCCCGCACCGCTCGTGCGCGGGCGATGCGGGAACGGCGTGACCAAAACGACAAAGGGGAGTGGGCTTCATGTACAACCTGCCGCCACGGCTTGCTCATCGGCTCGACAGCAGTCAGTTCGCGAACCTGCATACGTTTCTGGCCGTTGCGCGCTACATGAGCTTTCTGCGTGCGGCGGACGAGCTGTGCCTGACCGCGAGCGCGGTCAGCCATCGCATCCGGCGCCTCGAGCGCGCGCTCGACATGCGGCTGTTCGAACGATTGACGCGGAAGATTGCCCTGACGCCGGAAGGCGAGCGCCTGTTCCGGATCCTGCAGCGAACGATGAACGAACTCGCCGACGCGCTCGAGCCGACCGCTGACGAAAACGTCGAGGGGCGCCTTACCGTCTACGCGCGCCCGTCGGTCGCGCAGTGCTGGCTGGTGCCGCAGCTCGCCGAATTCGCGGCGAAGTACCCGGGCTTGTCGGTCGATCTGCGGGTGGGTAACGACAACATCGATTTCCGTACGCAGAACATCGACGTCGCGATCGACTACGCGAACGGCGAGTTTCCCGGCCTGGTCAGCCACAAGCTGATGGACGAGCGCATGGCCCCCGTCTGCAGCCCGGCGTACGCCGACCGCCACGCACTCTGGGATCACCCGGAAAACATCGTCGGCTGCACGCTGCTGCACGATTCGCTTGCGTGGAATCATGCGTCGCACGATGCGGAGTGGGCGCTCTGGGCCAGCCACAACCTGCCGGACATCGGATTGCCGGAGCGCAGCTTTACGTTCGACCAGTCGGACCTGTGCGTCAGTGCCGCCCTGAACCATGTCGGTATCGCCATCGGGCGGCAACGGCTGGTACAGCAGCGGATCGATCGCGGCGAGCTGGTTCTGCCGTTCGGCGCCTTTTCCCAGCGTAGCCCGTACAGCTACTACGTGGTTTGCCCCCCGATGCCGGCCATGCCGCTGCGCACATCCGTATTCGTCGCATGGTTGAACGACAAGCGAGGCGCGGCCGCCTGAAGCGGCGGGCCGGCCGGGCGGGGGATGGCCAGCTCCGGCGAATGACCGTTTCAGGGGTTCGTCCCAAGTTTACGAAGCCGGCCAGCGCCGCTCACAATGCATCAACGGCGGTACAGGCCGGATCGGCCGCGTGCGTGCGGGATCTATACCGGGCGCAACGGGCGGATCGGGCGAACCGGGTGAACCGGGTGAATCTGGAACAACGAGCGACGCCGGTCGGGGCAACGCACAGCCAGGGAGAAGCCATGTCTGCGCACGCTCACGTCGTTCTCGTTGCTGCGATCGGGTGGCTCGCCGGCGCCCCGGGCCCGGTGCTGGCCGGGGACAGCATCATGCGCTTCGAAGCCCATGTCGAGGCGCCGCAGAACACGCTGTCGGATCGTCCGATGGAAACGGACGAGCCGCAGCGCACGCTCGTCATTCACGGCCGCAAGGATCCGAAGGTCGAGCTGTGGCTCGGCATCGACTACGCGTCCACCAATCCGGCGTGCCGGTCGCAGACCTTGCTCGGCCGCATGATGGGCGCGCCGGAGACCACGCAGGTCATCGCGGACAATGTCCGGCTGCCGGCCGGTCAGGACCGCTTCGACATCCGCGTCATGCTCGATCGTTACGAGCCGGGCCGATGCGGATGGCAGCCGGTGCTGGTGCGCCATGCGGAGTTCGTTCCTGGCGTTGCCGATGGCCCCGCAGGATGGAGTGCGCTCGTCGGGTTCAGCGAGACGGGCAGAAGCGAGGCGACCATCGGCTGGTCGTGCCGGCTCGGCATGGACGCGGCGTCGCCGACCTTCCTCGGCTGCTTCGCGACGAGCCGCGGGGATGTCACGCGGATCTCCAGTCAAGGCGGGACGGTCAACGTGAGCTTCGCGCTCGTGCAGCAGTTGCCGCAGCCGTCGGCGCCAGGGCTGCAGGCGACGGTCGCCGCGAAGGCGAGCGGCGGGTGAGTGGCGGGTGAGTTGCGGGTGAGTTGCGGGTGAGTTGCGGGTGAGCGCGGGCGCGGCGAGCGGGTTTCGCGCCACGCGGCCATGGCGCGCCGCTGCCACATCGCGCCGCCGCGATCATTGCTCCGCGGTCATGGCTTCTTCTGCGCGGCCTCGATGTCGGCGCGCAGTCGCGCTTCCTGCTCCTGCAGCTCCGGCGTGAATTCCGCGCCGAAGTCTTCCGGGCTGAACACCTGCCGGATCTCGATCTCGGATTCGCTTTTCATCGGATTCGGACAGCGCTTCACCCATTCGACGGCTTCGTCCATCGATTTCACCTGCCACAACCAGAAGCCGGCGATCAGCTCCTTGGTCTCGGCGAACGGGCCGTCGATCACGGTCCGGCCCGGCCCCGAAAAGCGCACGCGCTTGCCGCGCGAACTCGGGTGCAGCCCTTCGCCCGCGAGCATCACGCCTGCTTTCACGAGTTCCTCGTTGTACTGGCCCATCGCGGCCAGCAGCTCGGTGTCCGGCATCTGGCCGGCTTCGGATTCCTTCGTCGCCTTGACGATCACCATCACGCGCATTGTCAACTCTCCTTGAACGGGGGAAAAGATCGAGCGTCCGCCGCGTGCATGTGCATGTGGCGGACGCTTCCGACACTACGACGAACCGCGACGGCGGAAATCGACATCGTGCCGGGAAGAAATTTCAGTACTTGCATCGGCGGACGGCCGTCACGTATCCGCAAGCCGTTGCGCAGACGGGCGCGACCGGCGCTCGCCGCCTGCTGCGCCCGGTGCGGGCGGACCGTTCAGCATGAAGCGGCGCTTGCCTGCGCAGGCCGCGCGGCGGCTTCGTCGCAATGACGGATCGCGCCTTCGAGCACGCGCGGGATGTCGCGCGTGATGGCCGGGCCGTGCATCGGCAGGATGATGTCGAGATCGAGCGACTGGATCCTGCGCAGCGAAGCCGCCAGATGCGCGAGCGACGGCAGGTAATCCGATTGCGAGATCGAGTCGAGAATCGCGGGCAGCGGGTCGTCCACGTCGTCGTCGCCGAAACGCATCAGGATATCCGACGACAGCAACGCCTTGTAGGCCGGCAGATAGACGACGAGCGAATCCCATTGGTGCACGTGCTTCGTGAAGATCGGCACGATGTCGACGCCGGAGAGGACGATCGGCTCGCCGTCCTTCAGCGGCACCGACCGTACGCCGAAGACGTCGGCCAGCCCGTACGTGCACATCGGGTGACCGTATGCGACGAGCGCGGGATTGGCCGCGAGGAATTCGGGGAGCGCGCCCATCTCGTCCGCTTCGAAATGCGGGACGACGATGCTCGTCACCATCGATGGCGTGATGCCGACCGTCGCGAGGCTCGCGCGCAATTGCTGAAAATTGGAACGGGTGCCGGTTTCGATGCACACGATGTCGCCGCCCGGCGACCGGACGAAGAACTGGCTGAATCCGAGCTTCAACGGCTCGACGTAGGTCGTCGCGCGGAACAGGCCGTCGCGGATCGCTTCGATTCGGGAGGAGCTCATCGGTGGGGGCCTCGCGCTGGTAGAGAGGGCAGTTGCCGCGCCGGCGTTGCCGTGTGTCGTGGCACTACGCGGCGCCCGCCGCTTCCGCGACAACCCGGGGTGACCGCAGGGCCGGGGGAAACCGGCCCCTCAGTCTAGCAGCGCCGACGCCGGCCCGTGCATCCGCTTCGCGAGCAGGCCCGCCTGGGACGAGCACCCGCCCGGCATGCAGGCGGGCCAGGGACGAGCACCTGCCCGGCTTGCAGGCCCGCCAAGGACGAGCACCCTCCCGGCACGCAGGCCCGCCGCTGTGTCACGACACCTTGTCCGCCGCCGCCGCATACCGCCCGCCGTCGCCCGCATCGTCCGCCGACGCCAGCGCTTCGAGCGCGATCCCCTTCGTCTCGATCCCGAGCGTCCATACCGCGACCGCGGCCGCCACGAACGACAGCGCGCCGAGCGTGAACACGCCGCCCTGCCCGAACAGCGGCAGCACGACGCCGACCACGTACGGTCCGATCAGCGACCCGACGCGCCCGATCGCCGAGGCGAAGCCGGACCCGGTCGCGCGCGCGCCGGTGCCGTACAGCTCCGGCGTGTACGTATACAGCGCGGCCCACATCCCGAACAGGAAGAACTGCATCGCGAGGCCCGTGCAGATCAGCAGCGTCGTGCTGCCGCCGTACAGCGCGCTCTGTCCGTACGCAAATGCCATCGCGCCGCCGCCGAGCAGCGACGCGATGCAGGTCGGCTTGCGCCCCCAGCGCTCGACGAGCCACGCGGCGCACAGGAAGCCGGGCACGCCGCCGAGCGAGATCAGCACCGTGTAGAACACCGATTTCGTGACTTCGAAGCCGGCCTGCTGCAGCAGCGCGCCGAGCCACGACGTGAGCCCGTAGAAGCCGAGCAGCGCGAAGAACCACAGCAGCCACACCATCGTCGTGCGGCGGCGGTACGCGCCGCTCCAGATCTCGCGCAGCGCGCTGCGGCCGCGCGGCGCGGGCGCCTCCATCATACGTGCGGGCGGCGGCAGCGTCGCGACGCCGGCCGAGCGCATCACTTTGGTCTCGATGTCGCGCATCACCGAATCGGCCTCGCCGAACCGGCCCGCGTGCTCGAGCCAGCGCGGCGATTCGGGCACGACGCGGCGCACGATCAGCACGAACACGGCCGGAATCGCGAGCAGCGCGAACACGGTGCGCCAGCCGAACTGCGGCAGCACGAAGTACGACACGATGCCCGCGGTGATGAAGCCGAGCGGCCAGAAACCGTCCATCAGCGCGATCAGGCGGCCGCGGTTCGCGGTCGGCACGAACTCGGACAACAGCGTCTGCGCGACCGGAAACTCCATGCCCATGCCGATCCCGAGCAGCACGCGATAGACGATCAGCGCGTCGACGCTCTGCGCGGTCGAGCACAGGTACGACGCGGTGCCCCACAGCACCATGCTCCACTGGAACACGGGCCGGCGGCCGAAGCGGTCGGCGAGCAGGCCCGCGACCGCGGCGCCGATCACCATCCCGAAGAAGCTCGCGCTCGCGACGAGGCCGGTCGTCGCGGTCGACAGCCCGAACTCCTTCTTGATCGAGCCGAGCACGAACGTCATCGTGCCGAGGTCGACCGAATCGAAGAAGAACGCGATCGCGATGATGAAGAAGATCAGCTTGTGATACCCGGAAAACGGCAGGCGTTCGAGCCGGGCGGCGGCGCTGGCGCGCGCGATGGAGGCGGGTGCGGTGGCGGCGGGCATGGCGTCCTCTGAAATGAACAGGGGCCTCGAAGCGATTCGTGCTTCAAGGCCCCGAAGTTTCAGTAGACGCGACCACAAAAGGCCACATCAGAGGAAAAGCGCCACGCGCTTGAACAAATGCGTCATCGCGCGCGCCGGACCGCCGTTGTTGCGTCAGTTCTTCAGCCGGTAGCCGGTCCGGAAGATCCACGCAACGATCGCGAGCAGGATCGCGAGGAACAGCGCGGTTGCGCCGAGGCTGATTCCGACATGCACGTCCGCGAGCCCGTAGAACGACCAGCGGAAGCCGCTGATCAGGTAGACGATCGGGTTGAACAGCGTGACGATGCGCCACGCGGGCGGCAGCATGTCGACCGAATAGAAGCTGCCGCCGAGGAACGTGAGCGGCGTGATGATCAGGAGCGGCACGAGCTGCAGCTTCTCGAAGCTGTCGGCCCAGATGCCGATCACGAAGCCGAACAGGCTGAACGTGATCGACGTCAGCACGAGAAACAGCACCATCCAGAACGGATGCAGGATGTGCAGCGGCACGAACAGCCCCGCGGTCGCGAGGATGATGAGCCCGAGCAGCATCGATTTCGACGCGGCCGCGCCGACGTACGCGACGACGATCTCCCAGTACGACACGGGCGCCGACAGGATCTCGTAGATCGTGCCGGTGAAGCGCGGGAAGTAGATGCCGAACGACGCGTTCGAGATGCTCTGCGACAGCAGCGACAGCATCACGAGGCCCGGCACGATGAACGACCCGTAGCCGATCCCGTTCACGTCGCTGATCCGCGAGCCGATCGCGGAGCCGAACACGACGAAGTAGAGCGACGTCGAGATCACTGGCGCGATGATGCTCTGCATCAGCGTGCGCCGCGTGCGGGCCATTTCTGCGCGGTAGATCGCGCGGATCGCCTGGAAATTCATATGCGTTACGCCTCTCGTACGCCGTTGCGCCGGTTGTCGATCAGACTGACGAAGATGTCCTCGAGCGAGCTCTGCGTCGTGTGCAGGTCGCGAAAGCCGATGTCGGCCGCGCCGAGCGCGTTGATCAGCGTCGCGATGCTCGAGTCGTCGCGCTGCGAGTCGTACGTATAGACGAGCGCGCAGCCGGCGTCGGCGAGTTCGAGGCCGAACGGCGCGAGCGCGGGCGGCACCGCCGCGAGCGACTGGTCGAGCTGCACGGTGAGCTGCTTCTTGCCGAGCTTGCGCATCAGTTCGTGCTTCTCCTCGACGAGCACCAGCTCGCCGCCGAGGATGATGCCGATCCGGTCGGCCATTTCCTCGGCTTCCTCGATGTAGTGCGTGGTCAGCACGATCGTCACGCCGCTTTCGCGCAGCTTGTCGACGAGCTGCCACATGTCGCGGCGCAGCTCGACGTCGACGCCGGCGGTCGGCTCGTCGAGGAACAGGATGCGCGGCTCGTGCGACAGTGCCTTCGCGATCATCACGCGGCGCTTCATGCCGCCCGACAGCGTCATCAGCTTGTTGTCGCGTTTGTCCCACAGCGACAGCGCCTTCAGCGTCTTCTCGATGTGCGCGGGATTCGGCGCCTTGCCGAACAGGCCGCGGCTGAACGACACGGTCGCCCACACGGTCTCGAACGCGTCGGTCGTCAGCTCCTGCGGCACGAGGCCGATCATCTCGCGAGCCGCGCGGTAGTCGTCGCGGATGTCGTGGCCGCCGACCGTCACGCGGCCTTCGGTCGGCGTGACGATCCCGCAGATCGAGCCGATCAGCGTCGTCTTGCCGGCGCCGTTCGGGCCGAGCAGCGCGAACAGCTCGCCGGGGCGGATGTCGAGGTTGACGTGTTTCAGCGCCTGGAAGCCGGACGCGTAAGTCTTGGACAGGTTGGAGACGGACAGGATCGGTTGCATGCTCGCGGGTGGCGCAAAAACGGCGGAATCGCGGGACCGCCATATTAGCAACCGTCAGATCGAAATGCATTTTGCTGGAGTGGTGGCGCGGTTAGTGTGCGCGATTTGGTGCGAATGTGAGTGGATTGACGCGATTTGCGGAGATTTGTTTTACCTGGGAGAACAATCCGCATGGTTTTCGGCGAAATGGCCGGCGCCGACGATCCCGCGCAACTGTGCTGCCGGAACGGCGCTTCGCCGTATCGGTACGGCACCCGCGCCGCTCGGGATAATGCGTGCTCTTTCATGGAGTGACACACGTGCCTCTGATCGATTTCAAATCGACCGCAGCGGATCTGCCCGCTGCATGGCGTTCCCGGATCGTCGGCGAAGTCGGCTCGACCCGGATCAAGGTGCTGCGCATGGACGCGCAGCCCTATGCGGAAGAAACGCACGACTACAACGAAGGGCTGCTGGTGCTCGACGGGAAGCTGATGCTGGACGTGGAAGGGGAAGCCGTCGTCGTCGAAGCCGGGCAGATGTACCTCGCGCTCGCCGGCACGCGTCACGCGGTACGGCCCGGCAGCCACGGCACGCTGGCGATCATCGACGTTTGAAACGCCGCGCTTGAGCGGCTGCGCGATGCGATGAGCTTCACGTCGCGCCGCGACCCGATCGTGCGCGCGAAGCGCGTGCAGCCTCGGGGCCCGATGCCTGCGCGGTTCGGCGGGGCGGAGACAAAGACGGGATGACGCGCGGCTGGGCGCGAGGACATTGACGCGCGCGTCATCCGTTCGAATCGCGATGGCCTTACCGGACCACAACCATCTTTCCGCCGGCTTCGTTGGCCTCCATGATCCGATGCGCGTCATGGATGTCGTCGAAGCCGAACACGCGAACGGGTTTCACGTCGAGCCGTCCGGCGGCGGCATCTGCCGCTATCGCCTGCAACGGCACATCCGACAGCGGAAAGCCCGGTGTCCCGAACACGAAACTGCCGAAGAGCGTCAGATAGACACCGCTTGCCATCTGCAGCAGCGGATTGAATTCCGGGATCGGGTCCAGGCCGCCGAGCCATCCGGCCAGGCATGCACGGCCGCCGCGGCGAAGCATCGCAAGCGAATCGAGCACAACCGAATTGCCGACGAGATCCAGCACCGCGTCGATGCGTTTCGCGTCGGCGAGATGCTTCGACAGGTCGCGCCGCTCGATTTCACAGCGCTCGGCGCCCAGCTTCTCCAACATGGCAAAGCGCTCGCGATTGCGGGTCGTCGCGATCACGCGTGCGCCTGCATTGACGGCCAGTTTCAACGCGGCCTGCCCAAGTGACGAGGTCGCCCCCCGGATGACGAGCAACTGACCTTTCCGGATCTCGAGATTGCGGAACAGGCAGGTCCACGCGGTGGCATACGTTTCGGGAATCGCTGCCAGATCGGCCCATCGCAGGTCCGATTCGATCAACGCAACGTTGGTGACCGGCGCGCGTGTGAATTCTGCATAGCTGCCGTTGATGGTGCGGCCCAGGCCACCCATCAGCGCGGCGACCGTCGCGCCCACCGGGAACTCGCCGCCCGGACACGACTTCACCACGCCCACGCATTCGATCCCGCTGACCGGCGCGGCTTCGGCCCATTCGCCCCGACGCATGTGCAACTCGGCGTGGTTGAGCCCGAACGCCTTGATCTCGATGACGACATGTCCGGGCTTCGGTTCAGGTTCGGGGATGTCCATGTAGACGAGGCTGTCGAGGCCGCCGAATTTCTCCAGGACGATTGCGCGCATGATGGTTTCTCCGTCATCAGATGAGGTCTCCCGCATCGGCGCGGGACGCTGTTTCCACCGAGTGTCGATCAGCGGGAAAGGAAATCCCGGATTACGTCGGCGATCTCCGCCGCGTGCGTTTCGAGCGCGAAATGCCCGGTGTCGAAGAAGCGCACCACGGCACCGGGCATGTCGCGTTTGAACGCTTCGGCTCCAGCCGGCAGGAAGAACGGGTCGTTCTTTCCCCACACGGCGAGAAACGGCGGTTGATGCACGCGGAAGTAGTTCTGGAACGCGGGATACAGCGCGACGTTGCTTCGATAGTCCCGGAACAGGTCGAGCTGGACTTCGTCCGCGCCTTGGCGGCCGAGGTAGAAATTGTCGAGCGAGTAACCGTCCGGCGACACGGATGCCGTGTCGGACACACCGTGCGTGTATTGCCAGACGGTGGTCTCGGGCGCCAGCAACGCACGCAGTGCGTCGCGATTGGCGGGCGACGCGTCCTGCCAGTAGCTGCGGATCGGGCTCCAGCTGTCGCTCAGCCCTTCGTCGTAGGCGTTTCCGTTCTGCGAAATGATCGAGGTGATCCGCTCGGGATGCTTCAATGCAAGCCGGAAACCGGTCGGTGCGCCGTAGTCGAACACGTAGACGGCGAAGCGGTCGAAGCCGACGATCTCCGTAAAGCGGTCGATGACGTTCGCGATGTTGTCGAACGTATAGGCAAAGTGTTCACGCGCAGGCATGTCAGACTGACCGAACCCCGGCAGATCGGGCGCGACGATATGGAAGCGGTCGGCCAGCTTCGGTATCAGATCGCGGAACATGTGGCTCGAACTCGGGAAACCGTGCAGCAGCAGCAGTTTCGGTGCGCGCTCATCGCCGGCTTCGCGATAGAACACCTTGAAACCGTCGACGTCGGCGTGATGATGGGTAACGGCGGTCATGATTGCTCTCCATGCGGAAGAAGGGGAAGGTCGTGCCGGCAAGCCAAGTGCATGCGCGGCATCGCGAATGCCCGGGCACGCTCGCTCGATCAGCCTGCAGGAACGGACCGGATCGCATCGACGAGGACCTCGGTCACGATGTCGGGCGCCGTGATGCTCGGCGTGTGGTCGACATCCGACAGCCGTATGTGCGCGTTCATCCGCTTTGCCATGAAGTGTTGCGTGTCGGGGGCGATCATCCGGTCCTGCCCGGCAACCAGGAACCAGCTCGGACGGTCTTTCCACAGCGGACGCGCGACCGCCGTGCCGATGCATGGCACCGCGATCGGCCGCTGGACCGCCGCGAGCACCGCCAACTCCTGCACCGTTGCGTGTTGCGCAAACGCGGCGGCAAACGCGTGCTGCGGGAGCCAGATCACGCCATTTCGGTCTGGCGCAAGCTGCGGTGCGTGCGGATGAGGTTCACCGCGGTAAAACACGTCGGCCACCGTTTCGCCTTCGTCGGGCGCCAGCGCGGCGATATAGACGAGGCCGGCAACGTTTCCGGCGCGTGTTGCGCCGATCACCGCACCCGCATACGCGTGCCCGGCCAACACGACCCGGCCTTCGATCCGTTCAAGCGTTCGATCGAGCGCGGCCACGTCGTCGCTCAGCGATGTCAGCGGCAGCGGAGCCGCGACCGCGTGAATGCCCTGGACGTTCAGCCGGTCGATCACCTTGCTCCAGCTCGATCCGTCCGCCCATGCGCCGTGCACCAACACGGCAGTTGCGTTGCCAACAGACATGTCCTGCTCCTTTGACGAACCAACAGGTGCTGCTCGTAACGTACGGCGGCTGACACTTGGTCGTGTAACCGTATAAATCGTGTTAACAAGGTTACATAGCGGTATTGTAACTTGTCAAGAGGTGTTTTGATGGTTACGATTTGCTGTGCCAATCACCCATTCGTCATCAGAAATGGACTACCGACTGTTACCCGCGATATTCGTGGCCGATGCGCCGGGCCTTGATTTCCTGAACTCGATCGCGACGCCGGTCAATGAGCCGGTCGACTGGATCGGCGATGGCGCCGGATTGCTGTCCTGGCTGGAGCAGGCGGGAATGGTCGAGCCCGCGGCGCTCGTGGCGTTGCAGACGCGGTTTTCGCCGGCCGACTTCGATGCCGTGGCGGCCGACACGCGCATGTTGCGCGAGTGGTTCAGGCAATTCGTGCAGGACAGGAAGGGCCGGCCGCTGGCTGCAGCGGACCTGCGCGAACTTGAACCGTTGAACCGGTTGCTCGAGCGGGACGAGCGATACGGTGAAATCGTTGGCGCTGCCGATGAAGGTGCGGCGCCGTTCGAATGGCGCGTGAATCGACGGTGGAACTCGCCGGAATCGTTACTGATGCCGATTGCCGAAGCGCTGGCGAAGCTGGTGTGCGACGAGGACTTCACGCACGTCAAGGCTTGCGAAGGGCCGCTTTGTACGCTGCTGTTTGCCGATCACACGCGGGGCCACGCGCGCCGGTGGTGCAGCATGGCGATCTGCGGCAATCGGGCAAAGGTCGCCGCGCACCGCAAGCGCCTCAAGGAACGGGGGGAATGACTGACTCGGCTTCTGCACGGGCAACGTGTTATGCCAAACTGGCATGCCGAGAGCGGAAGGGTGGCAAATGGACAACCACCGGTGCCATCCGGTCGACACGCATCTGCCGACACCTCGACGCAGCCGCGCGAAATCGCCGCTACCGAATCCGCATTCCGATCACCTTCATCGAAACGGTCGACCCGATGTCAAAGCAAGGCAAGAAAATTCTCCTTCTGAGCGTCAGTGCGGGCGCAGGCCACACCCGAGCCGCTGAAGCGATCCGTGCATTCGCAGACAGTCATCCCGCAGGCATCGACGCCACGCACCTGGACGTGATGGATTTCGTTTCCGCCGGCTTCCGCAAGCTGTACACCGATCTCTACATCAAGCTCGTCAGCAGCCAGCCGGCGCTTTGGGGCTACCTGTACCAGAAGACCGACGAGGTACAACCGAGCGCGCCGTCGCAGAGGATCCGGCGCGCGATCGAGCGGCTCAATTGCCGGTCGCTGATGGCGGAGATCGAACGGCAGCGTCCTGACGCGATCATCTGCACGCACTTCCTGCCGGCCGAGCTGCTGTCGCGCGAGATTCGCAAGGGGCGCGTCGACGCGCCGGTGTGGGTGCAGGTGACCGACTTCGATCTGCACAGCATGTGGGTCGTGCCCAACATGCGCGGCTACTTCGCCGCCAACGACGAGATCGCGTGGCGCATGCGCGCGCGTGGCATGGCGCCGGACGCCGTGCACGTCAGCGGCATCCCGATCATGCCGGCCTTCGGCCAGCCGCTCGATCGCAATGCCTGCGCTGCCGAGTTCGGCCTGGATCCCGCGCGCCCGACATTTCTGATGATGTCCGGCGGCGCCGGTCTCGGTGGGCTGGATGTACTGGCGGCGCGTCTGCTGGAGATGGACGCCGACTTCCAGCTGATCGCGCTGGCAGGCAAGAACCAGGCGATGCTTGCGTCGTTGCAGGCGCTCGCTGCGCAACATCCGGGGCGACTCTTTCCGCAGGGCTTTACGCACCACGTCGAGCGCCTGATGGCATGCGCCGATCTCGTCATCACGAAGCCGGGCGGCCTGACGACCTCCGAATGCCTGGCGATGCAATTGCCGATGATCGTCAATTCGCCGATTCCGGGCCAGGAAGAGCGCAATGCGGATTTTCTGCTCGAGCAGGGCGTGGCGCTCAAGGCCATCGACGACGATGCGCTCGTCTATCGGATCCGCGCATTGCTGCAGGCGCCCGAGCGCCTCGCCGACATGCGCCGCCGTCTGGTGCCGCTCGGGCGGCCGCATGCCGGACGCTTCGTGCTCGACCGCGTGCTGGGCCTGGAGCCTGCCGCATGAGCGTTTCCGGTTTTCTGCCGACGCGCCGTACGCTGTTTGTCGTCGCGTGGGTCGTGTTGCTGGCCTACTTCTTCGCCAACGTCGAGATTCAGATAGAAGGGAGCGCGGGCTGGGCCGCGAGCCTGCCGACCTGGCGCATCCAGAAACACTGGCTGCTCGATATTTTCTGGGGCGGGCGGCCGATGACTGGGTACCACGCGTGGGTCTTCCCGTTCGTGGCGCTGTTCTTCCACCTGCCGCCCGTGTTCAACGGACAGTGGTCGTGGCGCATCGAAGCGCGGATCATCGCTTGCATCATGGTGTTCTGGCTGACCGAGGATTTTCTGTGGTTCGTGCTGAACCCGGCCTATGGCCTTGCCCGCTTCAACCCGGCCAATGTGCCGTGGCATATCCACTGGCTGGGCGTTGCACCGACCGACTACTGGACCATGAGCGCTGCTGCGCTCGTTCTCTTCTTCCTTTCCCGCACGCGGGAGAACACCTCGACGTGAACTGCCATGAAAATCGCCGCCATTGCCGTGACTGCCGTCGTGCTTGCGGGGCTCGTGCAGCAGGTCAACGAGTAAGCCGGCGTGAATGCCCGAGGGACGCGATCAGGGCCGGCATCGCATGTGCTGAGCTTTCTCGTCCGGTTCATCCCGTCGCAATGCAAGCGACAAGGCCGCGCCACAAACGCAAATGCCGCTGACAGCGATTGTCAGCGGCGTTCCTCAAGGCCAAGGCCAAGGCCAAGGCCAAGGCCGGGCAGCGTGCCCGCGCCGGTCAGACCGTCTCGGGCGCACGCGCCGCCTTCGCGACATCCCGCGCTGCCGCGCCGTTCGCGACGAAATACGGCACGTTCGCACGCGCAAGCGCCTGACGACCGCGGATCTTGTCGGCGATCTTCTCGGCGATCATGATCGTCGGCGCGTTCAGGTTGCCGGTCGTGATGATCGGCATGATCGACGCGTCGACCACGCGCAGGCCGTCGAGCCCGTGCACGCGGCCTTCGTTGTCGACCACGGCCATGTCGTCATAGCCCATCTTGCACGAGCACGACGGATGGAACGCGGTCTCCGCGCGGGCGCGCACGAACGCGTCGAGCTCCTTGTCGGTCTTGCAGTCGGCGCCCGGGTTCAGCTCGCGGCCGCGATAGCGGTCGAGTGCGGGCTGGCGCATGATCTCGCGGGTCGCGCGGATCGCGTCGCGGAACTCGCGCCAGTCGAGCGCTTCGGCCATGTAGTTGAACAGGATGCTCGGATGCTGGTTCGGGTCGCGCGAGCGCAGCTTCACGCGGCCACGGCTCGGCGAGCGCATCGAGCCGACGTGCGCCTGGAAGCCGTGCATCTCGATCGCATTCGAGCCGTTGTAGTTGATCGCGACCGGCAGGAAGTGATACTGGATGTTCGGCCACAGGTCGTCGTCGCGCGTGCGGATGAAGCCGCCCGCCTCGAAGTGGTTGGTCGCGCCGAGGCCCGTGCCGTTCAGCATCCATTCGAGGCCGATCTTCGGCTGGTTCCACCACTTGAGCGCCGGGTACAACGATACGGGCTCCTTGCATTCGTACTGGATGTACATCTCCAGGTGGTCCTGCAGGTTCTGG
Organism: Burkholderia sp. PU8-34; assembly: GCF_053427725.1. Classification (NCBI taxonomy): domain Bacteria; kingdom Pseudomonadati; phylum Pseudomonadota; class Betaproteobacteria; order Burkholderiales; family Burkholderiaceae; genus Burkholderia; species Burkholderia sp. PU8-34. Next base: position 823,182 of record NZ_JBSAXC010000001.1, on the reverse strand, counting down.
CCGACGCCCGGCAGGTCGAGCACGACGGGGATGTCGAGTTCCTTCAGCCACGCGCCGGGGCCGACGCCCGAACGCTGCAGCAGCTGCGGCGACGCGATCGCACCGCTGCACACGAGCACTTCGCGGCGCGCATGCGCGGTCGCACGCTCGTTACCGCGCAGATACGTGACGCCCGACGCGCGTTTGCCGTCGAACAGGATGCGGTCGGCCAGCGCGTGCGTGACGATCTCGAGGTTCGGCCGCGCGCGTGCCTGGTCGAGGTAGCCGCGCGCGGTGCTCGCGCGGCGGCCGCGCGGCGTGACGGTGCGGTCCATCGGACCGAAGCCTTCCTGCTGGTAGCCGTTCAGGTCGTCGGTGCGCGGGTAGCCGGCCTGCACGCCGGCATCGACCATCGCCTCGAACAGCGGGTTCACGCCCGGCTTGCTGGTCGTGACCGACACGGGGCCGTCGCCGCCGTGATAGTCGTTCGGGCCGACGTCGCGCGTCTCGGCCTTCCTGAAGTACGGCAGGCAGTCGAGGTACGTCCAGTTGTCGAGGCCCTTGTGCGTCGCCCAGTTGTCGTAGTCGAGCGCATTGCCGCGGATGTAGCACATCCCGTTGATCAGCGACGAGCCGCCGAGCCCCTTGCCGCGCCCGCATTCCATCCGGCGGTTGTCCATGTGCGGCTCGGGGTCGGTCTCGTACGCCCAGTTGTAGCGGCGGCCCTGCAGCGGGTAGGCGAGGGCTGCCGGCATCTGCGTGCGGAAGTCGAAGCGGTAGTCGGGGCCGCCCGCCTCGAGCAGCAGCACCGTGACGTCCGGGTCTTCCGTCAGGCGCGTCGCGAGCACGTTGCCCGCGGAGCCTGCGCCGCAGATGATGTAGTCGTATTCGCGTGTCGTCATGACGGTCAGTCTCCTTTAAAACACCGGGTTGTAGCGGCCGAGCTCGACCTGCACCGACTTGATTCGAGTGTAGTGCTCGAGCGTCGTGATGCCGTTCTCCCGTCCGACACCGGATTGCTTGTATCCGCCAACCGGCATCTCGGCCGGCGATTCGCCCCACGTGTTGATCCAGCAGATGCCTGCTTCGAGGCGATGGATCGTGCGGTGCGCGCGCGACAGGTTCTCGGTGACGACGCCAGCCGCGAGCCCGTAGTGCGTGTCGTTCGCGCGCGCGATCACTTCGTTCTCCGATTCGAATTCGAGGATGCTCATCACGGGCCCGAAGATTTCCTCGCGGACGATCTTCATGTCGTCGCGGCAATCGCCGAACACGGTCGGCGCGACGTACTGGCCGTTCGCGAAGTGGCCGTCGGTCAGGCGTGTGCCGCCCGCGAGCAGCTTCGCGCCTTCGGCCTTGCCGCTGTCGATGAAGCCGAGCACCTTGTCGAGCTGCGCGGCCGACACGAGCGGGCCGAAGTTCGTGTCCGCATCGGTCGGCTTGCCGACGCGGATGCGCTTCACGCGCTCGAGCACGCGCTGCGTGAACGCGTCCTTGACCGAGCGGTGCACGAACACGCGCGTGCCATTCGTGCAGACCTGACCCGAACTGAAGAAGTTGGCGGTCACCGCGATGTCGGCCGCGCGATCGAGGTCGGCGTCGTCGAACACGATCAGCGGCGACTTGCCGCCGAGCTCCATCGTCACTTCCTTCAGCGACGACGCGCCCGCGAGCGACATCACCTTCTTGCCCGTCTCGACGCCGCCGGTGAACGACACCTTCGCGATGTCCGGATGGCCGGTGAGCAGCGCGCCGACCGAGCCGTCGCCCTGCACGACGTTGAACACGCCGGCCGGCACGCCGGCTTCCGTATAGATCTCCGCGAGCTTCAGCGCCGTCAGCGGCGTCACTTCGCTCGGCTTGAACACCATTGCGTTGCCGGCCGCGAGCGCGGGGGCCGTCTTCCAGCACGCGATCTGGATCGGGTAGTTCCACGCGCCGATGCCCGCGCACACGCCGAGCGGCTCGCGGCGCGTGTAGACGAACGACTCGGCGCGCAGCGGCACCTGCAGCCCTTCGATCGCGGTCGCGAGGCCCGCGTAGTACTCGATCACGTCCGCGCCGGTGACGATGTCGACCGCGAGCGTCTCGGCGATCGGCTTGCCGGTGTCGCGCGTCTCGAGCGCGGCGAGTTCGTCGTTGCGCTCGCGCAGCAGCTCGACCGCGCGGCGCAGGATGCGCGAGCGCTGCATCGCGGTCATCGCCGCCCATTCGCGCTGGCCTTCGCGCGCGGACGCGACCGCGCGGTCCACGTCGGCGGCGCTCGCCTGCTGCACCTGCGCGAGCAGTTCGCCGGTGGCCGGATCGAACGTGTCGAAAGTCTTGCCGCTGGTGGCATCGACGTAGCCGCCGCCGATATAGAGGCGCTGCAAACCGTATACGGACATGAGGATCTCCTGGGTGGGGCGACCGTGTGCCGCGTCACGCCGACGCGAGCAGCAGATCGATGTAATCGTGGGCGAGCCGCAGCGCGGCCCGGGTGTCGAACGGCCCGCCGGCGAGCGCACCGCGCAGCCACAGGCCGTCGATCAGCGCGGCGAGGCCGCTCGCTGCTTCGCGCGCTTTTGCGCGCGGCAGCGCCTTCGCGAACTCGGCGCACAGGTTCGAATTGAGGCGCCGCGTGTTCACGTGCTGCAGGCGTTTCAGCGTCGGCTCGTGCATGCTCTGCGACCAGAACGCGAGCCACGTCTTCATCACGGGCGCGCTGATCTGCGAATCGTCGAAATTCGCGGCGACGATCGCGCGCAGCCGGGCGCGCGGATCCTTGCGCGCGGCGACGCGGCGGCGCGTGGTGGCCGTCCACAGATCGCGCAGCACGTGCCGCATCGTCGCTTCGAGCAGGCCGTCCTTGTCGCCGAAGTAGTGGCTGACGATGCCCGTCGAAATGTTCGCGCGCTGCGCAACCGACGCGAGCGTCGTGCCGGGCAACCCGGCCTCGTCGATCGAGCGCAGCGTCGCGTCGATCAGCTGCGCACGGCGGATTTCCCGCATTCCGACTTTCGGCATCGCGACTCCCTTCGCACGAACGGCTGATGGATGGAAGTCGAAAGCTTAGCGGTTTTTTATTGATCGTTCAATCAAGAAAAAAGTGGGGTCTGACGATTGGTGTCGAGATCGGACGGGTGGGAAAGGGGGCGGAAACGGGGAGTCGCCGGATCGCCGGGCCGTCGCCGAACGCGTGCGGATGACGTCATGTGCGAATGCGGAAACACGATCGCAAGAAGGTTAAATAAATTGAAGTTTGTTTAAAACGGATTCAGTGATGACTCGCATGATCAACGGGTGATTGATGATTTTCAATTTCTTTCCGGATGAAAGAATGCGAGGGTGTTTGATTTTCGCTGCGTTGCGGAAGAGGGTAGATTGTTTGAATCGCTGGAATGATGTGGGAAATGCTGACGGATGGCGCGATTTAAACAACATAAGATATTGATTTTTAATGGTGTTGGCACGGTTTCCATCACTGGATGAAACGCTGGAGGAAGGAATTTCTGCGGTGCCCTGTACGCATTTTCCTACCATAAAAAGAACTTAAAAAATTTGAATCAGGTGTATTTCTAACTCGAGTAGAGGGGCTCGTTGGACTGACTTGAGTAATTAATGTTTGTCGTATTAGTATTGCGCCGCACTACGAGGAACGAATCGACGCCGCTGAATGTAGGCGGAGCGTCGGCGGGGGGGCGCGACCGGCGGTTGCGCCGCCGGCCGGCGCGTTGCCGTTGCGCGCGCCACGCGCGATGGAGCAGCGCTGAATGTGCCGAATGCGCCGATGCCGAAACGCCGCATCCACCGGGAGAACGACATGCCGACCGAAAAACACGTGGTCCCGCTGCCGAATGGTCTGAAGGTTTACGTCGAACGGAACGTGTTCGACCCGGCGTTCGACACGGCCGTGCTCGTCAACGGCGCGCTCGCGACGACGGCGTCGTTCGGGCAGACCGTACAGTATCTCGGCGAACGCCTGAACACGATTTGCTTCGACCTGCCGTACGCGGGGCAGTCGCGCCAGCACAACCCGCGCTGCGCAGTCCTGACGAAGGACGACGAGGTGGCGATCCTGCAGCATGTCGTCGAGCGGTTCGCGCCCGAGTACCTCGTGTCGGTGTCATGGGGCGGCGTCGCGTCGCTGTTCGCGCTCGCGCGCGGCTGCCCGAGCGTGCGGCGCGCGGCGATCTGCTCGTTCTCGCCGTTCCTCAACGACGCGATGGTCGACTACGTGACCCGCGCGCGCGACCACATCGCGTCGGGCGAGAACCTGAAAGCCGCGCAGTTGCTGAACGACACGGTCGGTCGCTATCTGCCGCGCATCATGAAGCTGTACAACTACCGCTACCTGACGCGGCTGCCGCGCGACGAGCAGGACCAGGTCGCGTTCCACGTCGACCAGATCCTGTCGCTGCAGCCCGAGCGCTACCTGAGCGAGTTCTCGAACATCCGCTGCGATCTGAAGTTCATCAACGGCGCGCTCGACGAATACACGACGCCGGCCGACGTGCGCAAGCTCGCCGCGCACGTGCCGCGCGCGCAGTTCGCGACGATTCCCGCGGCCGGGCATTTCCTCGACATCGAAGGCCGCGCGCAGCGCGACTGCACGCGCGCGGAACTGCTCGGCTTCTTCTGCGATCCCGCACCGGTCGCCGGCGGCGCGCCACTCGGCATCGCGCCGGCATGCCTGTCTGCGCCGATTTCCGCGCCTATCCCCGCGCCGATCCCCGCGCTGTCGACGTGACGTCGCGCGGCCGCCGCGCCGCGCATCCGATTTCCACCCCACTCGAGGCAGGCCAGCCGTGAATATCGTTCAGAGCGTCGCCATCGTCGTTCCATGGGCCGCGTGGCTTGCATACTGGATCGCCACGTCGCATCGCGCGAAGGCGACCGTGCGCAAGGAGAAGTCGCTGTCGCGCACGCTGCAGTCGATTCCGCTGATCGTCGGCGGCGCGCTGATCATCCTGCCCGATCCGGCGTGGCAGGCGCTCACCCCCGCATGGCACGCGTTCGGCCTGCAGACGCAGTGCGGGCTCGCGGTGCTGGTCGCGGGCCTGCTGTTCTCGGTGTGGGCGCGCCTGCATCTCGGCACGAACTGGAGCGTGTCGGTCACGCTGAAGCAAGACCACGAACTCGTCCGCAGCGGGCCGTATGCGCTCGTGCGGCACCCGATCTACACGGGCTGCCTGCTCGCGCTCGTCGGCGCCGCGCTGATCGGCGGTGAATGGCGCGGCGTGGTCGGCGTGCTGCTGGTGTTCGCGTCGCTTGCGTACAAGGTGCGCGTCGAGGAGACCTGGCTGACCGGCTATTTCGGTCCGGCGTACACGCAGTACCGCCGCGAGGTCGCGGCGCTGATCCCCGGCTTCTATTGATCCCGCGAGGCGCGCGATGGCGAAGGTGATCGTGACCGCGATCGGCTCGACGGGCGACGTGCATCCGCTGCTCGGCGTCGCGCGCGCGCTCGCCGCGCGCGGCCATCACGTCGTGTTCTGCACGCATCCGCCGTTCGAGGCGGCCGTGCGCCGCTGCGGCTTCGCGTTTGTGCCGGTCGGCACAGCGGCCGAATACGACGCGGCGATGGCGGATCCCGCGCTGTGGCATCCGCGCACGTCGTTCCGCACGCTGTGGCAGGTGATCGCGCCCGTGCTGCGGCCGCATTACGACATGCTGCGCGCGCTGACCGACCGCGACACGGTGCTGGTCGGCACGCTTTGGGCGTTTTCCGCGCGCTTCATGCAGGAGCTGCACGGCACGCCGTACGTGTCGGTGCAGGTGTCGCCGTCGACGCTGCTGTCCGCGCATGCGCCGCCGACGCACAAGCGGCTGACGATCCCCGCGCGCTGGCCGCTGCCGGTCAAGTCGGCGGTGATGACGCTGATCGAACGCCACGTGCTCGACCGCGTGTGCGGGCCCGCGCTGAACGCGGTGCGCGCGGATCTCGGGCTGCCGCCCGCGCAGCGCGTGCTCGGCCGCTGGCTGCATTCGACCGGCGGCGTGCTGTGCCTGTTTCCGGACTGGTTCGCGGCGCCGCAGCCGGACTGGTCCGCGCAGCATCTGCAAAGCGGCTTTCCGCTGTTCAACGACGTTGGCGAACACGCGGACGACGCGGCGCTCGACGTGTTCCTCGCGACGGGCGAGCCGCCGGTCGTGTTCACGGCCGGCTCGACGCTCGTCGATCATGCCGCATATGCGCGCGCGGTTGCGCAAGCGCTGCGCGCGACCGGCGCGCGCGGCATCCTGCTGACGCCGGGTGACGTGCCGGCGGACCCTGGCCGCCTGCTCGTGCGCCGCTTCGTGCCGATGCGCACGCTGCTGCCGCGCTGCCGCGCGCTCGTGCATCACGGCGGCATCGGCACCGCGGCACTTGCGTGCGAGGCCGGCATCCCGCAAGTCGTGACGCCGTTCGCGCACGACCAGTTCGACAATGCGCAGCGCGTCGTCGCGAGCGGCTGCGGCGTGCGCATCGACAGTCCGGTGGACGGCCCGGTCGACGGTGCACGGCTCGGCGCGGCGCTGATGCGCGTGCTCGACGACCCGGCGTTCGCCGTGTTCGCGAAGCGCGCGCGGGCATTGATCGCCGCCGCGCCGGACGGCTGCGAACGCGCGGCGGATTTCATCGAGCGGTTCGTGCCGGCATCGGGGCGTACGGGACGTACGGCGCCGCCGGACGCGCGTGCCGCCGTCGCTGCGGCGAGCGCATGAGCACCGTCGCTCGGGCCCGCGCGGCACAGGGACAGGCACCGGCGCAGCCGCCCGCGGCCGAGGCGGCCGCACGGCCCGTGCGCGGTGCGCGGCTCGCGCTGTTGACGTTCGCGCTGTCGCTCGCGACCTTCATCGAGGTGCTCGACTCGACGGTGACGAACGTCGCGGTACCGGCGATCTCCGGCAGCCTCGGCGTATCGAACAGCCAGGGCACGTGGGTGATCAGCTCGTACTCGGTCGCGGCCGCGATCGCGGTGCCGCTGACCGGCTGGCTCGCGCGGCGCGTCGGCGAGCTGCGGTTGTTCGTCGGCGCGGTGCTGCTGTTCACGCTGACGTCGCTGCTATGCGGGCTCGCGCGCGACCTGCACGTGCTGGTCGTGTGCCGCGCGCTGCAGGGCCTGTTCTCGGGGCCGATGGTGCCGCTGTCGCAGACGATCCTGCTGCGCACGTTCCCGCAGGAGAAGCGCACGGTCGCGCTCGCGCTGTGGGCGATGACGGTGCTGCTCGCGCCGATCTTCGGGCCCGTGGTCGGCGGCTGGGTCATCGACAGCTTCTCGTGGCCGTGGATCTTCCTGATCAACCTGCCGATCGGAATCTTCTCGTTCGCGGTCTGCACCGCGATGCTGCGGCCCGACGCGCAGCGCGGCGCGGCCGGCCCGATCGACGTGCCGGGCATCGTGCTGCTCGTGATCGGCGTCGGCGCGCTGCAGGCGATGCTCGACCTCGGCCACGACGAAGGCTGGTTCGGCTCGCCGCTGATCGTCACGCTCGCGATCGTCGCGGGTCTCGCGATCGTGTCGCTGCTGATCTGGGAAGCGGGCGAAGCGCATCCGGTTGTCGAGCTGAGCCTGTTCCGAGACCGCACGTTTTCCTTCTGCGTCCTGATCATCTCGCTTGGCATGATGAGCTTCTCGGTGGTCGGCGTCGTGTTTCCGCTGTGGCTGCAGGCCGTGATGGGCTACAACGCGTTCCACGCGGGGCTCGCGACCGCGCCGCTCGGCATTCTCGCGCTCGTGTTCTCGATCCTCGTCGGGCTGCACGCGCACCGCTTCGATGCGCGCGTGCTCGCGACGTTCGGGTTTCTCGTGTTCGCCGGCGTGCTCGCATGGGACGCGCACTTCACGCTGAAGATGACGTTCGCGCAGATCGTGACGCCGGGGCTGATCCAGGGGATCGGGCTGCCGTGCTTCTTCATTCCGCTGACCGCGGCGACGCTGTCGCGCATTCCCGACGACAGGCTCGCCGCCGCATCGAGCCTGTCGAATTTCCTGCGCACGCTGTCGGCCGCGTTCGGTACCGCAATGAGCGTGACGCTGTGGGACAACCGCGCGACCTATCACTACGACGTCGTATCGCAAGCGGTCGCGCATGCGTCGGCGAACACGCAGCGTTTCGTGCACACGCTGAACGCGATGGGCATCGACGGCACGCGTGAACTGACGACGCTGCACCAGATCGTGATGCAGCAGGCGTACATGATGGCCACCGGCGACATGTTCTGGATGGCGAGCATCACGTGTCTGGTGCTCGCCGCGATGATGTGGCTCACGCGGCCGAAGCGGGGCGCTGCGGCGTCCTTCGGACATTAAGGTATGGCTCTCTGGATGGAGGCGGCATGGCGGCACTCGGCGCGCTCGTGATTCTCTACCACCCGACCGACGCGCAGCTCGCGGCGCTCGGCGCGTTGCGGCACGCATGCGACGTGTTGCTCGTCGTCGACAACACGCCGCAGCCGGATCTGCATGCGCGCGATGTGTGCGCGCGCGACGGCATCGCGCTGCTGCATCACGGCAATCGCGGCGGCATTGCCGGGGCATACAACGCGGGGCTCGAGGTGCTGTTTCGCGAGCGCATCGACGCGGTGGCGCTGTTCGACCAGGATTCGGCGGTGCCGGCCGCGTTCTTTCCGACGATGCGCGACGTCTGCGCGGGTCTCGCGCCGCGCGCGTTCCTCGCGGGCCCGCGCATTTTCGACGAGAACGCGCGCAGCTTCCTGCCGGAACTGTCGACCAACGGCATCACGCTGCGCCGGCTGACGATCGAGCCAGGCGCCGCGATGCAGCGCTGCGCGTTCCTGATCTCGTCGGGTTGCGTCGTGTCGCGCGACGCGTACGACGTGCTCGGCCCGTTCGACGAAACGCTGTTCATCGATCACGTGGACACCGAATACAGCTTCCGCGCGCTCGCGCGCAACGTGCCGCTCTATGTCGTGCCGTCGCTGGTGCTGGCGCACCGGATCGGCGTGAAGCAACGCCATGCGTTCGGCCCTTTCGAAATGACGTCGACGAATCATCCGTGGCAACGGCGCTATTACAGCGCGCGCAATGCGGTGCAGCTCGGGATCCGGTACGGGCTGCGCTTTCCGGTCGCGATCGTGCCGAACCTGCTGACGCTGTGGCAGATCGTGCAGATCGCGCTCGTCGAGCGGGACAAGCGCGCGAAGCTCGGCGGCATCCTGCTCGGCATCGCCGACGGGCTGTTCGGCCGGCTCGGCCCGCTCGAACGTGTGCGGCCACGGCTGGCCGCGCGGACGCAACGCGTGCGGCAAGGGTGAGGGCGGCGATGCGACGTTCGATGGTGAAGGCCTCAGTGTTGACGCATCTGATGTTGAAGGCGCGTTGGGTAATCGATCGGGTAATCGGTTGGGTAATCGGTCGGGTAATCGGTCGGGTAATTGGTCGGGTAATTGGTCGGGCAATTGGTCGGGTAATTGGTCGGGCAATTGGTCGGGCAATTGATCAGGTAATCAATCGGGCAATCGGTCGGGCAATCGATCGGGTAATTGTCCGGGCAATCGGCCGGGCGATCAGATCGGCGGCCGGCGGGACGGCTGCCGCGCTGGCCGGGCCGGTCGCGTTGCTCGCGCTCGGCGGCTGCGTGCCGTCGGGCTTCCCGCCGTCGCTGTCGCTGCATGCGCCGGCCGACGACGCGCTCGTGCAGACGGCCGGGCACGGGGCGAACGGCACGTGGCCCGCGCCGGACTGGGTCAAGCAGTTGCAGGACCCGCAGCTCGATCAACTGATCGCGGAGGCGCTGCAGAACAATCCGGACCTGCAGGTCGCGCAGGCGCGGCTGCGGATCGCGCAGGCGCAGCTCCAGCAGTTCGACGCGCTGACCGGATTGACCGGCACGGCCGGCGCGACGGTCAGCCGCGCGCGCATGCCGAGGCCGGGCGACATCGCCGACGTGTCGGTCGGCGGTTACCGGGTGCCGGTGCAGATCTTCGGCGATCCGGTCGTGTCGCCGTCGTCGCTGTTCGTCGGGCTGAACTACCAGCTCGACCTGTGGGGCAAGGACAAGGCCGCGACGAAGAGCCTGCTGTCGCTGCGCGACGCGGCCCGCGTCGAGGCCGAGCAGGTGCGGCTCACGCTGTCGGTCGCGATCGTCACCGTCTATTGCCAGCTCGACCAGGCGTATGCCGCGCACGACCTGCTGCAGCAGAAGCTGAAGATCAGCCAGCGGATCACGACTGTATTGCGCGAGCGCACCGCTCGCGGCCTCGACAACGCGTACGACGCGAGCGACGCGTCGATCAAGCGCAGCCGCCTGCTCAAGCAGATCGCGCTGAACGACGAGCAGATCAAGCTCGCGCAGCTCCAGCTTGGCGTGCTGTCGGGGCGCGGCCCCGAACGCGGCCTCGCGCTGCAGCGTCCGCGTGTCGGCAAGATCGGCGATGCCGCGTTGCCCGCGCGGCTGCCGGCCGACCTGCTCGGCCGCCGGCCCGACATCGTCGCTGCGCGGCTACGCGTCGAAGCCGCATATGCGAACGCCGACGCGACGCGCGCGCAGTTCTATCCGGACGTGAACCTCGTCGCGCTCGGCGGCGTGTTCGCGCTGACGCCCGCGTCGCTGTTCTCGCGCGACGCGCTGGCCGGTTCGGTCGGCCCCGCGATCTCGCTGCCGATCTTCGATCGAGGGCGGCTGAAGGCGAAGCTGGGCGCGGACGTCGCGCAGGCGGACGTTGCGATCGGCCTGTACAACAAGACCGTCGACGATGCGCTCGGGCAGGTCGCGCAGCTCGTCACATCGCTGCAGACCGCGCAGACGCTCGTCGCGCAGCAGCAGGACGCCGCGAATGCCGCGCAGAAGATCGTGCAGATCGCGGCCGACCGGCACCGGCGCGGGGTGCTGATGCAGAAGGACGTCGATGTTGCGGAGCTGACGCTGATCGACGAGCGCGCGCAGCTGATCGACTTGCTCGGCCGGCAGCGTACGCTGCGCGTCGGGCTGATTGGCGCGCTCGGCGGCGGGTTCGATGTCGGATCGGCATCCGGGCCGACATCCGTATCGACATCCATGTCGGCGACGCGCGCGACGCCGGGCGCGCCGGCGAAACGTGGCGCCGCGGCGGCCGCGAACGCGAACCGGATCGCGTCCGCGCGAGCGTCGGCCGCCGGCGATGCGCGCGTCACCGATGCCCCGGCGATACCGCTGTTCCAGCACGACCGTCTGATCGTCACGCAAAGCAACTGAATGCACCACGACAATCTTCGCACCGCTACGAAGCCTGCTGCGCAGGCCGAACCCACGCTCGACGCGCGCCGCGCGACACGCCGCACACGCTTCCTGCTCCTCTTCGCGGCCGTGCTGCTGGCCGCGCTCGTGTGGCTCGGGTTCTGGCTGCTCAGCGACCGCTACTACGAGGACACCGACGACGCGTACGTCGCCGGCAGCATCGTGCAGGTTGCCGCGCAGGTTCCGGGCACCGTCACCGACGTGCTGGTCGGCGACACGAATCGGGTGCGCGTGGGGCAGACGCTCGTGCGGCTCGACGATGCGGAAGCCGCCGTCGCGTTCGCGCAGGCGAAGGCGCAGCTCGCGCAGGCGGTGCGGCAGGTCGCGAACGCGAAGATTTCGACCACGATGTACGTCGAGGCCGTGAACGCGCGGCGGGCCGACCTGTCGCTCGCGCAGCGCGCGCTCGCGGCGCGCGAGGGCGCGTCGGTCGAGATCGTCGCGCCCGAGGAACTCGCGCGCGCGCGCGCGGCGGCGGCTGGCGCGCAGGCGAATCTCGCGGCGGCGCAAGCGCAGCTCGACGCGGCGCGCGCGCTCGGCAGCAAGCTGCCGGTCGACGAGAACCCGGCCGTCGTGCAGGCCGCCGCGCAGTTCAAGCTCGCGTACCGCAACCTGAAGCGCACGACGATCGTCGCGCCGGTCGACGGCACCGTTGGCCAGCGTGCGGTGCAGGTCGGGCAGCAGGTCGGGCCCGGCGTGCCGCTGCTGTCGATCGTGCAGCTCAAGCGGCTGTGGGTCGAGGCGAACTTCAAGGAGGGGCAGATCCGGCACATGCGCGTCGGGCAGCCGGTCGAGATCGTGTCGGACCTCTACGGCTCGCGCGTTGCCTATCGCGGCCACGTTCAGGGTTTTTCAGCGGGGACGGGCAGTGCGTTCTCGATGCTGCCGTCGCAGAACGCGGCGGGCAACTGGATCAAGGTCGTGCAGCGCGTGCCCGTCGTGATCTCGATCGAGCCGGACGACCTCGCCGCGCATCCGCTGCGCGTCGGGCTGTCGATGCGGGTGACGGTCGATACGCATGAGCGTGGCGGGCACGTGCTCGACAGCGATTCGCCGGGCAAGGCACGGGCGGAGAGCACGCGCGTGCACGACGGGGTGGCGAGCGAGGCGGAGGCAGCGGCTCAGACTGTCATTCGGGAGAACAAGGGCGGGTGAGCGCTTTGGCGCTCGACTGGCTGCAGGCAATTGGACAAAGTGTCAGCCGACAATCCCTAACGCAGGTATTGCATACGTTGCGCGATGAAACATCACGACGAACAAGGTAGTGCCGCCGAACACGATTCCCCGCTTGCGTGCAGACCATCGCCGATATGCGATGGCATTGAGTATGGCGAAAACGATCGACGGCAATAAGGCCGTAGCGAGCATGCCGGATACGACAACAGCATGCGATGCGCAATGCTCCATGTCGTTAAAGTCGGTCGCGTGCGATGGCGTTACAGGCCAATTGATGCGGCCGAACGTATAGAGCGATGCCCATGTGACGAGCAACCCGAACAGCAATCCGCATAGCGATATCACGGGTCGTTTCACTTGACTTATTACGGGAAATCGCACGTGTGCGAACGTGCGTGGCATCGCTCAGTTCACGATATGTAGAACCCGGACACTCAGGAACGCCAAAAGCCAATGCGCAGCGACGGCACTAACAAGAAATCCGGCGATGACGAGCGGCGGGCGGCGTCGTGAAATTAGGTAGAAGCCTAGCGCCGCAAACAGAATCGGCGGGGCGAAGATGTATGCGAACAGTTCGATTGTGCTCTGCGCAGTCACAGCGCAGGCATCCACGCCGCCGCCGCATTCACCGGCGCGCGGGGTGCAGAGTTGAGACAAGGCGGAACACAGATGACTGTCAAGCAACGTCCACATGACTACACTCGCTAGCCCGGCAAGCGCGGAACCTGCGGTTCCAAAGAAGCGGCGCATTATTTGATTCCCCAAAAGAGAATTTGCTTCGAATGCCGAAGGTCAGACCATCCGATTGACGTACCGGGCAAAAGCGCTCGCAGGCCAAACACGCGGCCATACGTTGCAAAGGCGCCGGGCGCGTAAGACTCCATCCGCACCAAGACGGACGGAATGCACGCGACTGTCTGCCGTTTTGATGTAGTAGGGCAAGCCTTTCACCTGATGTTCGGTTGCCTTCACTTCGGGACGCTTGCATGCGGTACAGAACGCCTGGCCGCCGATCAGGGCCACTTGATGGCTGCCCATCTTGAAAGCCGGCCCGCTATATGTGCTTATCTGACCGCCACTCGACAGCGTGTCACGCCTACTACTGCGATTCGTCGCATCATGCTTTGAGTCTCCCTCGGAAAGCCATAATCCTAGCTTCACGATGCTCGAGGCTATCTCAATTTTGTTTGCAGTCCGATTCGATGCAGGAAATCTAACTGCGTGTCTGATTCGCGTCGGGCAGTCGAGGCGGGTGGCGGTCGACAGGCACGATCGTACGGAGCACGCGACCGACAGCGAGCCACCGACGCCAACGGAGAGCCGCGCGCGCAAGGCAGTATCGCGAGCGATGGCTCGCGTTGTCCGATGCGGCTAATGGTGAGGCAGGAATGGTGATCATCGGGGCGAAAACCGGTGCGACGACCTCGGCTGCCTGCCGGACGACCTGCCCCGAAGCCGCGCTCGAAGCCTGCCACGCGCTTTAGCTTTATAGCCGCACTGCGAAGATCTTCCGCTGGCGGAGCCTACTGCGCGGACCGCTCGAGTTCACGTGACAGACCGTGTATCTGGCGTGGCTCGGCCGGAAATGACGAGCACGAGCGCATAGCGCGCCCGGCGTCCGCCATGTCGGCACGGATCAAACCTATGTCGCGTTTGAGACATCTGCGCCCCCATGTCCCGGTCTACTCTCGAACAGCACGTTGCCGAGCGCGGCAGCGCCATCCAACGAGACATGGAGACAATACGATGAGCAGCAATCGAGGTGTCGTATATCTTGGGCCGGGCCAGGTCGAAGTACAGAAGATCGATTATCCGAAGATGGTCGATCCGAGCGGCCGCGCAATCGGCCACGGCGTGATCCTGAAGGTCGTCAGCACGAACATCTGCGGCTCCGACCAGCACATGGTGCGCGGCCGAACGACGGCGCCCGTCGGTCTCGTGCTCGGTCACGAGATCACCGGCGAGGTGATCGAGGTCGGCCGCGATGTCGAGACGCTGAAGATCGGCGATGTCGTGTCGGTGCCGTTCAACGTCGCGTGCGGCCGCTGCCCGATGTGCAAGGAGCAGCAGACGGGCGTGTGCCTGAACGTGAACCCGTCGCGTGCAGGCGGCGCGTACGGCTATGTCGACATGGGCGGCTGGATCGGCGGGCAGGCCGAGTACGTGCTGGTGCCGTACGCGGATTTCAACCTGCTGAAGTTCCCCGACCGTGACCAGGCGCTCGCGAAGATCCGCGATCTGACGTGCTTGTCCGACATCCTGCCGACGGGTTACCACGGCGCGGTCAGCGCGGGCGTGAAACCCGGCTCGACCGTCTACATCGCCGGCGCGGGCCCGGTCGGGATGGCGGCGGCCGCATCCGCGCGCCTGCTCGGCGCGGCGGTCACGATCGTCGGCGACATGAATGCGGAGCGTCTCGCGCACGCGAAGGCGATGGGCTTCGAGACGGTCGACCTGTCGAAGGACGCGACGCTCGGCGAGCAGATCGCCGCGATCCTCGGCACGCCGGAAATCGACTGTGCGGTCGACTGCGTCGGCTTCGAGGCGCACGGCCACGGTTCGTCGGGCCACTCGGAAGAGGCGCCCGCGACGGTGCTGAACTCGCTGATGGAAATCACGCGGCCGGCGGGTGCGATCGGCATTCCGGGCCTGTACGTGACCGACGATCCGGGCGCGAAGGACAAGGCTGCGCAGCACGGCAGCCTGAGCATCCGCTTCGGCCTCGGCTGGGCGAAGTCACATTCGTTCTTCACGGGCCAGACGCCGGTGCTGAAGTACAACCGCAACCTGATGCAGGCGATCCTGCACGGTCGCATGCCGATCGCGGATATCGTCAATGTGACGGTGATCTCGCTCGATCAGGCGCCGGAAGGCTACAAGAAGTTCGACGGCGGCGCGCCGCGCAAATTCGTCATCGATCCGCACGGCATGCTGGCGGCGTGATGCGCGGGTGAGGTGAGGTAAGCAGGCGGGCGGTCCGGCGACGGGCCGCCCGTTTTTGTTTGCCGTGGCGAATTGGATAAAGAGGTAGAGAGGCGCCAGCGCTGGGCGACCGGGGCGGATCGATGGTCGACTGCATCCCGGCGAAGTCAGAGATTCGATGTGCTGCATAGGTGTGGAGATGACTCATCGGATCTCCCAATATGATCCGCTGACTTGAGCGATGAATACCGCCCGCGTTTTGATCGCGCAATGTGGCCATGACAATTGCTAACAGTGTTCCCGAGTCAACGCGAATTCGCGAACGTTCCCTGTTCTCCGCCGCGCTTCTGTTTCCCGCATCCTGTCGGTGATCCGGGCGAGGCTCGCAGGTTGGTGATCATCGATGTCATGGATGTCTGTGTCTAAGATGCGTCCTTCGACGGAGCAACGGTAAGGCGTGGCCTGGAGCCTCAAATGTCGCCGGCCGTTCTGCGACTGGAGGCCACATGTCCTTTGATCTTGCAGTGGGCGTCGGTCAGCGTTGCACGCTGTACTCGCGCAGTGAATATCGTTCGCGCTTTCCTGTCGGCGCGCCGGGGGAAAGCGCGGGAAAGACGCTCATCGGATCGGCTGTCGCGGGAGATCTGGCGCGCGATACCGCGCAACGGGCGCGCCTCTGCGATTTTCTTCGAGATTGCCGCGTCGGGCACTACGGTCAGAGCACGGAGCCGCTGCAACTGTTGCACGCAGTGCAGCGTGCCGTAAGCGGGGGCGACGTCGTTGCGGTCGTCGAGCCGTTACGTTCATCCGTGGTGCCCAGTCGAATAGCCGATGAGCAACCGCGTTCGCGATCGATCACGTTCACACCGTCTCAGGTGTTCAGGCGTGCGGTGGCCAACCCAGTGGTGGGTCGGCAATTGCCGAGCAGCGGGTGGAAAAGGCTCCGGGCCCAAGATGGAATTGCGATATGGTTTGCGAATCCCGGGGACGTACTGCCTGACGGCACGATCGCCAGGCGCACTCGGAAGTGCGCAACCGCTTGAGTATCGGCCCGAATTGTCGGCTGTCGGTGACGGGTTTCAATTGGCCGGCAGCACAGGAACTCCTGGCAACAATCAAGCGCAAAACAGACAATTCGAAGCCGTCGTCAGGATAATGGGGCTAAGTCAGCATCAAGCGCGCCTGCTTCACGAGGAAATAAGCGGCGAAGGCCTTGGTTATCATGAAATTCTGGAGCGCGCGCGAGATATGTTTGGGGGAAGCGATGGTGGACGTTAAGGAACTGATCACACGGCGTCTTGCCGTTCTTGTTGGGCTGGATGTGAGTGGCATCAATCACGCCGCCGACATGCTGACGATGCAGTTCGGCCCACTGAGGCAGATCACGACACGAAGAGGCACGGTAAAGCAGGTTGGAGCGTGGGCGCTTCACGTTCAATGCAACTGGCGGATCGAGCGGGCAGGTGAGACCGTTGGGACACGCGACGATCTTTCAGGGCCGGACGACAAGGCGCGCAGCGCTGCGGAGCGGCTCGACGAATTGTTGGTAAAGCACGGTCCGACGACCGTCGAGGGCGTACTGGGCAGCGATTCGGGCGGGTTATGGATTGCAATGTCCGCCGGCGTGCGTATTGTCGTCACGCCGAATAGAGAGGAGGACGAAGAGGACTGGCGGTTCTTTGCGCCAGGCGCTGATGCAGCGCATTTCGTGATAGAGGGCGGCCGGATCGGTCCGGGTTGACCCCATTGCGCGAATCTCTCTGATCTCCGATGCGATCGACTCGCAAGCCTCAGGTAGACAACAACGCTCTACTGCATTTTTCGCCGAGGATTCGTGCCAATCGCTCGGTCGGTTGTGGACCCAGTCAGGTCCAAGCACGCATGTCAACGTGATTCGACGGAGTACAAGCAAAAACGCGGCCGGAAAGGCCGCTTTGCACATCAGGCGATGCAGGCGTCACGCATGCATCATCGCATGCGTCGGGAACGCCCCGCCGCCCGGCCCCTGCGCCAGCGGCGCAACCTGCTTGCGGCGCTCGCGTGTCGGCGCGACACCGAACGCATCGCGGTAGCTCTTGCTGAAGTGGCACGCGGACTGGAACCCGCACGCCATCGTGATGTGCATGATCGACATGTCGGTCTGCAGCAGCAGCTCGCGCGCGCGGCGCAGCCGAAGCGTCAGGTAGTAATGCGTCGGCGTCATCCCGAGATGCTCGCGGAACAGCCGCTGCAGCTGCCGCTGCGACATGTTCGCAAGCCGCGCAAGCTCCTCGCGCGACAGCGGCTCCTCGATGTTGTTCTCCATCAGCGAGATCACTTCGAACAGCGACTTGTTCGCGGAACCGAGCCGTGCGACGAGCGGCATCCGTTGTTGCGCGCTGGTGTCGCGCACGTGTTCGACGATGAACTGCTCGGCGATCTGCGTGACGCGCGCGGTGCCCACGCGCGCAGCGATCAGGTTCAGCATCATGTCGAGCGGCGCGACGCCGCCCGTGCACGTGATGCGGTCGCGATCGATCACGAACAGTTCCTTCAGGAAGCGCGTGTCGGGAAACTCTTCCTTCAGCGCGGACATGTTCTCCCAGTGGATCGCGCATGCATAGCCTGCGAGCAGGCCCGATTTCGCGAGCGCATAGGTGCCCGTGCACAGGCTGCCGAGCGGGATGCCCGCGCGCGCGAAGCGGCGCAGCGTCGACAGGTGTTCGGCCGTCGTCGCGCGCTGCACGTCGACGCCGCCGCACACGAACACGATGTCCGGCTGCCCCGCGCATTCGGCGGGGCCCGTGTCGACCGTCAGACCGTTGCTCGCCGTGACCGGGCCGCCGTCCGGGCTGATCACCGACCAGCGGTAGAGCGGCTGGCCGCTCAGGTAGTTCGCCATCCGAAGCACCTCGATCGCATTCGTGAACGCGATCATCGTGAAGTTGGGCAACGGCATGAACGCGAAGTGGGACAGCGACGCTGTGCGGTCGGGCGACATGGGGAGCGTTCCTTGAATCTCTACTAATAGCTATAGGCCCGAGGCACGGATCGGGCTGCGGTATTGTGTGAGCGAGCGCAACAAGCGTGCCATACGGCTAAACCCTAGATACATTCGTTGATCAGGCTCAAAAGCGATGCTGCGCTGCACCGTAACCGTGACGGGTTGCACCCCCGCCGGGCGGCGGCGGCACCGTCGGAGTGCCTGTTCATAGGTGAACGCGCATTGCGCATTTCCTTGGTCATCCGAAAAAGCACGATCGGTCACTTGTGTAAAACGGACGCGTATGGCGGAAAAGGCAAAGAACGCGTCTAAATTCATCAATCGACCGAAAATCCGAACGACAAGAATAGAGCCGTCGGCAGCCATGTGCTGGACATGCCGGAAACCCAGGCGTGGCGGGCCTCAAGCGTTGATTGCCGCCCCTAATTCTTCGTCACGGATGCTCTATGTCGAACACCCAGCCTTTCTTCTCGCAGCCCCTAGCCGAGCGCGACGCGCCGGTCCGCAGCGCCATCCTGAAGGAACTCGAGCGACAACAGTCGCAGGTCGAGCTGATTGCGTCGGAAAACATCGTGTCGCGCGCGGTGCTCGAAGCGCAGGGCTCGGTGCTGACCAACAAGTACGCGGAAGGGTATCCGGGCAAGCGCTATTACGGCGGCTGCGAATTCGCGGATGAAGTCGAGGCGCTGGCGATCGACCGCGTGAAGCAGATCTTCAACGCCGGCTACGCGAACGTTCAGCCGCACTCGGGTGCGCAGGCGAACGGCTCGGTGATGCTCGCGCTCGCGAAGCCGGGCGACACGGTGCTCGGCATGTCGCTCGACGCGGGCGGCCACCTGACGCACGGCGCGAAGCCGGCGCTGTCGGGCAAGTGGTTCAACGCGGTGCAGTACGGCGTGAACCGCGACACGATGCTGATCGACTACGACCAGGTCGAGGCACTCGCACAGGAGCACAAGCCGAACCTGATCATCGCCGGCTTCTCGGCGTACCCGCGCGCGCTCGACTTCGCGCGCTTCCGCGCGATCGCCGACAGCGTCGGCGCGAAGCTGATGGTCGACATGGCGCACATCGCGGGCGTAATCGCCGCGGGCCGCCATGCGAACCCGGTCGAGCACGCGCACGTCGTCACGTCGACCACGCACAAGACGCTGCGCGGCCCGCGCGGCGGCTTCGTGCTGACCAACGACGAGGAGATCGCGAAGAAGATCAACTCGGCCGTGTTCCCCGGCCTGCAGGGCGGCCCGCTGATGCACGTGATCGCCGGCAAGGCCGTCGCGTTCGGCGAAGTGCTGCACGCGGACTTCAAGACCTACATCGACAACGTGCTCGCGAACGCGCAGGCGCTCGGGGAAGTGCTGAAGGCGGGCGGCGTCGATCTCGTCACCGGCGGCACCGACAACCACCTGCTGCTCGTCGATCTGCGGCCGAAGGGCCTGAAGGGTGCGCCGGTCGAACAGGCGCTCGAACGCGCGGGCATCACCTGCAACAAGAACGGCATCCCGTTCGACACCGAGAAGCCGACCGTCACGTCGGGCATCCGCCTCGGCACGCCGGCCGGCACGACGCGCGGCTTCGGCGTTGCGGAATTCCGCGAGATCGGCCGCCTGATCCTCGAGGTGTTCGACGCGCTGCGCGCGAACCCGGAAGGCGACCACGCGACCGAACAGCGCGTGCGCCGCGAGATCTTCGCGCTTTGCGAGCGCTTCCCGATTTACTGATCGACACCGACAAGACTGGAACGAGAGGCAGATATGAGCACGTTGCATCAGGACAGCATCATCATCGACGGGCTGAACATCTCGAAGTTCGAGAAGCCGGTGTTCGAAGACATGCGCAAGGGCGGCATCACCGCCGCAAACTGCACGGTGTCGGTGTGGGAGAACTTCACGAAGACCGTCGACAACATCGGCGTGATGAAGAAGAAGATCCGCGACAACAGCGAGCTGCTGACGCTGGTGCGCACGACGGAAGACATCTTCCGCGCGAAGAAGGAAGACAAGACCGGCGTGATCCTCGGCTTCCAGAACGCGCATGCGTTCGAGGACAACATCGGTTACATCGAAGCGTTCGCCGACATGGGCGTGCGCGTCGTGCAGCTTTGCTACAACACGCAGAACCTGGTCGGCACCGGTTGCTACGAGCGCGACGGCGGGCTGTCGGACTTCGGCCGCGAAGTGATCACCGAGATGAACCGCGTCGGCATCATGGTCGACCTGTCGCATGTAGGCGGCAACACGTCGTCGGAAGCGATCGCGTTCTCGAAGAAGCCGGTGTGCTACTCGCACTGCCTGCCGTCGGGCCTGAAGGAGCATCCGCGCAACAAGAGCGACGAGCAGCTGAAGGAAATCGCCGATGCGGGCGGCTTCGTCGGCGTGACGATGTTCGCACCGTTCCTGAAGCGCGGGATCGAAGCGACGATCGACGACTACATCGAGGCAATCGATTACGTCGTGAACCTGATCGGCGAGGACGCGGTCGGCATAGGCACGGACTTCACGCAGGATTACGCGAAGGAATTCTTCGACATGCTGACGCACGACAAGGGCCGCTATCGCCAGCTGACCAACTTCGGCAAGGTGATCAACCCGGACGGCATCCGCACGATCGGCGAATTCCCGAACCTGACCGCGGCGATGGAACGCGCCGGCTGGAAGGAGTCGCGCATCCGCAAGATCATGGGCGAGAACTGGGTGCGCGTGTTCAAGGACGTCTGGGGCGCGTAAGCGTCGCAGCGGCCGAACCGCCAGCGATCCAACACCAATAAAAATCGGGACGTGCCCGCGCAAGCTGCGCCGGCACGCGGACGATGCCGCGCCTGCCAGACCTTGGAAACGGCGGGCGGCGCGCGGCGAATTTTCCTCACGGAGTCACCACGATGCAACCGCAACTGCCGATCAACGTCGATCCCGATACCGGCGTCTGGACTACCGACGCGCTGCCGATGCTGTACGTGCCGCGCCACTTCTTCACGAACAACCACGTCGCCGTCGAGGAAGCGCTCGGCGTCGAAGCGTATGCCGAGATCCTCTACAAGGCCGGCTACAAGTCCGCGTACCACTGGTGCGACAAGGAAGCGAAGCAGCACGGCCTGACCGGCATGGCGGTGTTCGAGCACTACCTGAAGCGCCTGTCGCAGCGCGGCTGGGGCCTGTTCTCGATCGTCGAGGCCGACCCGGCGACGGCGCGCGCGAAGATCGAGCTGCGCCATTCGTCGTTCGTGCTCCAGCAGCCCGGCAAGGAAGGCAAGCTCTGCTACATGTTCGCCGGCTGGTTCGCCGGCGCGATGGACTGGGTGAACGACACGACGCCGGAAGGCAAGGGCGCGCCGCGCTCGCAATCGAAGGAAGTGCAGTGCGCGGCCGAGGGCCACGAGCACTGCCTCTTCGAAGTGTCGCCGATCGCTCACTGACACAGCAGACACAGAACAACACCCGCAACACGAGACACACGAACGCCAGAGGTCGCCTGCGATGCGTTATCCCCACCTGTTCAAACCCATGCAGCTGAACCAGCTGACGCTGCGCAACCGGATCGTCAGCACCGCGCATGCGGAGGTGTATGCGGAGCCGGGCGGCCTGCCGGGCGACCGCTACATCCGTTATTACGAGGAAAAGGCGAAGGGCGGCGTCGGCCTCGCGATTTGCGGCGGGTCGAGCCCCGTGTCGATCGACAGCCCGCAGGGCTGGTGGAAATCGGTGAACCTGTCGAATGACAAGATCATCGATCCGCTCACGCGCCTGGCCGACACGATGCACAAGCACGGCGCGAAGATCATGATCCAGGCGACGCACATGGGCCGCCGCTCGTCGTTCCATGGCGAACACTGGCCGCACCTGATGTCGCCGTCGGGCGTGCGCGAACCGGTGCACCGCGGCAACGCGAAGATCATCGAGATCGAGGAAATCCGCCGCATCATCGGCGATTTCGCGGCGGCCGCGAAGCGCGTGAAGGCCGCCGGCATGGACGGCATCGAAATCTCGGCTGCCCACCAGCACCTGATCGACCAGTTCTGGAGCAAGCGCTCGAACCATCGCACCGACGAATGGGGCGGCAGCCTCGAGAACCGCCTGCGCTTCGGTATCGAAGTGCTGACGGCGGTGCGCGAGGCGGTCGGCAAGGATTTCTGCGTCGGCCTGCGCATGTGCGGCGACGAATTCCACGAGGACGGCCTCGATCACGAAGCGCTGAAGGAAATCGCGCAGGCGATGTCGGAGACGGGCCTGATCGACTACCTGAGCGTGGTCGGTTCGGGCGGGGATACGCACAACACGATCGCGAACTGCATGCCGCCGATGGCGCTGCCGCCGGAGCCGTTCGTGCACCTCGCGGCCGGCATCAAGTCGGTGGTGAAGATTCCCGTGATGCACGCGCAGAGCATCCGCGATGCGGGCCAGGCCGAGCGCCTGCTCGCCAACGGCATGATCGACCTGGTCGGCATGACGCGTGCGCAGATTGCCGATCCGCACATGGTGATCAAGATCCGCGACGGCCGCGAAGACGAGATCAAGCAGTGCGTCGGCGCGAACTACTGCATCGACCGCCAGTACAACGGCCTCGACGTGCTGTGCATTCAAAACGCGGCAACTTCGCGCGAATCGACGATGCCGCACATCATCGAGAAGTCGCGCGGCCCGAAGCGCAAGGTGGTGGTGGTGGGCGCCGGCCCGGCGGGCCTCGAGGCGGCACGCGTCGCGAAGCTGCGCGGCCACGACGTCGTGCTGTTCGAGAAGAACACGGAAGTGGGCGGGCAGGTGATGATCGCGGCGAAGGCGCCGCAACGCGAACAGATGTCGGGGATCATCCGCTGGTTCGACATGGAAACCAAGCGCCTGGGCGTCGACCGCCGCCTCGGCGTGGCCGCCGACGAGAAGATGATCATGGCCGAGAAGCCGGACATCGTCGTGCTCGCGACGGGCGGCTCGAGCTTCACGTGGCAGGTGCCGGGCTGGGGCGTGGCCGAGGGCATGGCCGTCAGCTCGTGGGACATCCTGACCGGCAAGGTCGAGCCGAAGCAGAACGTGCTGCTGTTCGACGGCGTGAGCACCCATGCGGGCGCGGGCGTGGCCGATTTCATGGCGAGCCGCGGCTCGAAGGTCGAGGTCGTCACGCCTGACGTGAAGGTGGCCGACGATTGCGGCGGCACGACGTTCCCGATCTTCTATCGTCGCCTGTACGCGCTTGGCGTGATCCCGACGCCGAACTACATGCTCGACCGCGTGTATGAGGAAGACGGCAAGAAGATCGCCGTGCTGCGCAATGAGTACACGGAGGAACTGGAAGAGCGCGCCGTCGACCAGGTGGTGATCGAGAACGGTTCGTCGCCGAACGACGAGCTGTACTGGAAACTCAAGCCGGAATCGCTGAACCGCGGCCAGATCGATCCGCACACGCTGTTCGCGGCCGAGCCGCAGCCGTGCCTGTCGGAAGAGCTCGGCAACGGCCGTTTCCTGCTGTTCCGTGTCGGCGACTGCATCTCGATGCACAACGTCCACGGCGCAATCTACGACTCGCTGCGTCTCGTGAAGGATTTCTGACGCCATGAATCCGTCCTTCCTCATTACCGCACTGCTGTGGCTGTCGGTGGCCGGACTCGCGTTCGCGGTCGCGAAGCGCTCGTCCTACTGGCGTCTCGGTCGAGCCACCGCGCCCGGCGCGTTCGGCGTCGCGAACCTGTTCGCGATTCCGAAGCGCTACTTCGTCGACCTGCACCACGTGGTCGCGCGTGACCCGTACATCGCGAAGACGCACGTCGCGACCGCGGGTGGCGCAATTGCCGCGCTGGCGCTGGTGTTCGTCAACTACGGCCTCGCGATCTACTCGCCGTGGCTCGACAAGCTGATCTTCCTCGCGGCACTAGCGATGCTGGTCGGCGCGGTGTTCGTGTGGCGCCGCCGTCACGCGAAGAATGTGCCGGCGCGACTGTCCAAAGGTCCGTGGAATACGCTGCCCTGGCTGCTCGGCTCGTTCGCACTCGGCCTGACGCTGTACATGCTCGTGCCGGCCGGCGCGATGTCGGGCGCGTTCGCGGTGCTCTGCGCAGTGCTGATCGGCATCGGCGCGTTCGCGATGACGTTCGGCGCCGCGAAGGGCGGCCCGATGAAGCATGCGATCGCGGGCCTGCTGCATCTCGCGTTCCACCCGCGCCAGGAGCGTTTCGCGGCGACGCGTGAATCGTTCACCGGCAACGGCACGGCCACGCCTCCGACCGCGCTGAAGCTGCCCGACATCGAGCAGCAGGAATACGGCGTCGCGAAGCCGGTCGAGTTCCGCTGGAACCAGCTGCTGAGCTTCGATGCGTGCGTGCAGTGCGGCAAGTGCGAAGCCGCGTGCCCCGCGTTCGCGTCGGGCCAGCCGCTGAACCCGAAGAAGCTGATCCAGGATCTCGTCGTCGGGATGGCGGGCGGCAGCGACGCCGCGTACGCGGGCAGCCCGACGCCGGGCATCGCGGTCGGCCAGCATCGCGGCGAGCCGAACGGCCCGATCGTGTCGGGGCTGATCGAGGAGCAGACGCTGTGGTCGTGCACGACCTGCCGTGCCTGCGTGCAGGAATGCCCGATGCTGATCGAGCACGTCGATGCGATCGTCGACATGCGCCGCAACCGGACGCTCGTGCACGGCACGGTGCCCGGCAAGGGCGCGGAAGTGCTCGCGAACCTGCGCGAGACGGGCACGATGGGCGGCTACGACACGTCCGCGCGCTACGACTGGTCGGTCGATCTGAACGCACCGGTCGCGCAGCCGGGCCGGCCGGTCGACGTGCTGTTCGTCGCGGGCGAGGGCGCGTTCGACATGCGCTACCAGCGCACGCTGCGCGCGCTCGTCAAGGTGTTGAACAAGGCGGGCGTCGACTACGCAGTGCTCGGCGGCGGCGAAACGGATACCGGCGACGTCGCGCGCCGTCTCGGCGACGAGGCGACGTTCCAGCAGCTCGCGAAGCGCCTGATCGGCACGCTGTCGACGCTGTCGTACAAGCAGATCGTCACCGCCGATCCGCACGTGATGCACAGCCTGCGCAACGAATACCGCGCGCTCGGCCTGCGCGTGACGGTCAAGCACCACACGACGTATCTGGCCGAACTCGCCGACAGCGGCAAGATCGCGCCGAAGGCCGTCGAAGCGCTGCAGGAGAAGCGCACCACGTATCACGATCCGTGCTACCTCGGCCGCTACAACGGCGAGACGGAATCGCCGCGCAAGCTGCTGAAGACGATCGGCATCCAGGTCGTCGAGATGGAGCGCAACGGCATGCGTGGCCGCTGCTGCGGCGGTGGCGGCGGCGCGCCGCTGACCGACATCCCCGGCAAGCAGCGCATCCCGGACATCCGCATCGCCGACGCGCGCACGATCGGCGCGGACGTGGTCGCGGTGGCCTGCCCGAACTGCACGGCGATGCTCGAAGGCGTCGTGGGCCCGCGCCCCGACGTGCTCGACGTGGCCGAACTCGTTGCTGCGTCGCTGGAGTGAATCGATGAATACGATCAAACGAATCGATCCGCGCCGGCCGTTCGTCATCACGGCGGCAGGCCTGAAACGCATCACGCTTGGCGAGACCGGCAGCGCGGATGCCAGCGCTGCGCAATGGGCCGCGCACGCACATGGCGCTGCGGCCGCCAAGCCGCGCCGCGCGGTGCAGGACCCGAAGCACGTGCTGCTGGTCGCCGCGCACAGCGAACGCGGCGCGCTCGACGACCATGCGCGGCAGGCGATTGCCGCCGCCGCGTTGCTCGCCGATGCGCAGACCGAAGTCGCGCTGCTGGTGTTCGGCGAACTGAAGGACGACGCGGCCGAGCTCGGCGTCGACAAGCTGGTCGAGCTGACCGGCTTCGACCGCCGCACGTTCGCGCCGGAAAGCGAATTGCAGGCATTGCAGGCATGCGTGGCGGCGCTCGCGCCGAAGCATGTGTTCGTGGCCGACAACGCGACCGGCGACGGCGATCTCGGCCGGCGCTATGCGGCGGCGGCCGGCGCGAGCGTCGCGACCCACGTGGTCGAGCTCGATGCGCGGCACGTCGGCACGTATGCGCACGCAAAACGCGCGTTCGCCACGCGCGCGCTGCCGGACGTGATCCTGCTCGCACCGAATGCGGTCGAGGCAAAGCTGCCGTTCATCGGCGCGGGCGAGCGCCTGGCCGGCGAGTTCATTCGCCCGGCCGGCGACGCCGGAGCGCCGTATCGCGATCTCGGCCTCGAGGAGCTCGACGCCGCGCAGGTCGCGCTCGAGGAAGCCGATTTCATCGTGTCGGCCGGCAACGGCGTGACCGACATCGGCGCGTTCGAGCGGCTGGCCGGCGCGTTCGGCGCGGCGATCGGCGCGAGCCGCGTCGCGGTCGACAACGGCCACTTCACGCGCGACAAGCAGGTGGGCGCGACCGGCAAGACGGTCGAGGCGAGCATCTACATCGCGTTCGGGATTTCGGGCGCAGTACAACACCTGCAGGGCATCAAGGACTGCCGCCACGTGATCGCGGTGAATCTCGACGGCAGTGCGCCGATCGCGAAGCGCGCGAACCTGACGGTGGTCGGCGACGCGCAAGGCACGATCGCCGCGCTGATCGAACAGGTGCAGGCCGCGCGTGCTGCGCGCGGCGCGTCGCCGGCTGCGGTCGGCAAACGTGAACCGGAAGGAGTCGCGGCATGAACGCCCCCCGACTGTTGAAACGCATCGCGGTGCTGGTCTCCGTCGGCCGGCACCCGGTCAGCGGTGCAGCACGCTACAGCCGCAACGACGCGGCCGCGCTCGAGCTCGGCCGCACGCTGGCCGAACGCCATCACTCGCAGCTCGACGTGATCCACGCGGGCGACCCGATCACGCCGGCGCTTGCCGAATACCTGGCGCTCGGCGCGCGCGAGGTCGAGGTGCTGACCTGCCGCGACGGCGACGATGCCGCACGCGCACTCGCCGCGCGCGTCGAAGGGTACGACCTCGTGCTGACCGGCACGCGCGCCGAGGGCGCGTACGACACCGGGATGCTGCCGTACCAGGTCGCCGCAGCACTCGGCTATCCGCTCGTCGGCTCGGCCGTCGACGTGACGATCGACGCGGGCCGCGCGGCGGTCCGGCAATTCTTGCCGAAAGGCTTGCGCAGGCGCGTCGATGCGGCGTTGCCGGCTGTCGTCGCCGTGCATCCGCTCGCGAACGCGCAGCCACGCTACGCGTATGCGCGGCTGAAGGCCGGCACGGTCCGGCCGGTGCGCGTATCGCCCGGCCGGGATGCCGACGCGCTCGCGTGGACGGTCGGTGGGATCGAGCGCAAGCCGGTCAAGCTGGCCGCCGCCGAGAAGCGCTCCGGGCATGCCCGGATGCTGTCGGCGACGACCACCGAAAGCCGCGGCGGCAACGTCGTAAATGAAGGGAGTTCGGTCGAAAAAGCACAAGTGATCCTCGCGTATTTGCGCGAGCATCAGCTCATCGACTACTGATTTTGATGCCTGTCGGCAAGAACCCAGGGATGCAAGGAATCCGGAGCGAAAGATGAAAGTATCGGCAGACATTCGTGCATTGATCGAGCGGCGCAAGGAAGGTTACAGCCTGGAAGCCCCGTTCTATACGAGCGACGAAATCTTCGCGCTCGATATGGAGGCAATTTTCCGCCAGCACTGGATCCAGGTGGCCGTCGAACCCGACGTGCCCGAACCGGGCGACTACGTGACGGTGGAACTGGGGAACGACTCGATCCTGATCGTGCGCGACGACGACATGCAGGTTCGTGCGTTCCACAACGTGTGCCGCCACCGCGGCGCGCGGCTGTGCAACGAGGACAAGGGTACGGTGGGCAACATCGTGTGCCCGTACCACAGCTGGACCTACAACCTGACCGGCGAGCTGATGTTCGCCGAGCACATGGGCGAGCAATTCGACCGCTGCAAGCACAGCCTGAAATCGGTGCACGTCGAGAATCTCGCGGGCCTGATCTTCGTCTGCCTCGCGGAAAAGCCGCCCGTCGACTTTGCCAACCTGCGCGCAGCGATGGAGCCGTACATGCTGCCGCACGATCTGCCGAACACGAAGATCGCCGCGCAGATCGACATCATCGAGGAAGGCAACTGGAAGCTGACGATGGAGAACAATCGCGAGTGCTATCACTGCGTCGCGAACCATCCGGAGCTGACGATCTCGCTGTACGAATACGGCTTCGGCTATCAGCGCTCCGATGTCAATGCCGAGGGCATGGACGCGTTTGCGGAGACGTGCGTCAGGCGAGGGAAGGAATGGGCCGAGATGGGGCTGCCGTCGGTCGAGATCGAGAAGCTGCTCGACGTAACGGGCTTCCGCACGCAGCGCCTGCCGCTCGACCGCAGCGGCGAATCGCAGACGCTCGATGCGAAGGTCGCGTCGAAGAAGCTGCTCGGCGAATTCCGTCAGGCCGATCTCGGCGGGCTGTCGTTCTGGACGCAGCCGAACTCGTGGCACCACTTCATGAGCGACCACATCGTCACGTTCTCGGTGATCCCGCTGTCGGCCGGCAAGACGCTCGTGCGCACCAAGTGGCTCGTGCACAAGGATGCGAAGGAAGGCATCGACTACGACGTGAAGAACCTCACGGCCGTGTGGAACGCGACCAACGACCAGGATCGCGCGCTCGTCGAATACTCGCAGCGCGGCGCGACCAGCAGCGCGTACGAGCCGGGCCCGTACTCGCCGTACACCGAAGGTCTCGTCGAAAAGTTCTCGGCCTGGTACATCGGCCGGCTCGCCGAGAAGATCGGCGAATAGCGAAAAGCACAGAAGCATAGAAGCGGAGCAAAACATGATGCGAGATGCGGCGAATTTCGAGCCGGCCGACAGCCGGGTGACGCGCCCGGCGTTCTGGAACGCGCTTCCCGAGCGCTGGACGAGCGACGTCGAGGAAACGCTGGTGTGCTGCCAGGTGCGGCAGGAAACGCACGACGTGAAGAGCTTCTTCTTCCGTTCGCCGCAGGGCCGTGCGTTCTCGTTCGAGCCGGGGCAGTTCATCACGCTCGAGCTCGACATCGACGGCGAGACGATCAACCGGTGCTACACGATCTCGTCGTCGCCCGCGCGTCCGCACACGATCTCGATCACGGTCAAGCGCGTGCCGGGCGGCAAGGTGTCGAACTGGCTGCACGACAACCTGCAGCCGGGCGCGTCGATCCGCGTGCTCGGCCCGGCGGGCGAGTTCACCTGCGCACGGCACCCTGCGCGCAAGTACCTGTTCCTGTCCGCCGGCTCCGGCATCACGCCGCTGATGTCGATGAGCCGCGCGCACCACGATCTCGCGGAGGATCGCGACATCGTGTTCGTGCACAGCGCGCGCACGCCGGACGACATCATCTTCGCGCGCGAGCTCGACCTTATCGCGTCGAACCACACGAACTTCCGCACGTCGTTCGTCGTCGAGCGGGTCGGCGCGCGCACCAACTGGCCGGGGGTGACGGGCTTCCTGTCGCTGTCGCTGCTGAAGCTGATCGCGCCGGACTTCATGGAGCGCGAGATCTTCACGTGCGGCCCGGCGCCGTACATGAAGGCCGTGCGCGACCTGCTCGACGAAGCCGGTTTCGACCGCAAGCAGTATCACGAGGAAAGCTTCTCGTTCGAGACGCTCGCGCAGACCGCGAGCGACGAACTGCTCGCCGACCTCGAGCCCGCTGCGGACGGCGTGGACGGTGACGCGGCGGCCCAGTTCACGGTCAGCTTCGCGAAGAGCAACCGCGAGATCGTCTGCGGATCGGCGCAGCACGTGCTCGATGCGGCGCGCCAGTCGGGCGTGCGGCTGCCGGCGTCGTGCACGCAGGGCATGTGCGGCACCTGCAAGGTGAAGCTCGTTTCGGGTCAGGTCGAAATGAAGCACAACGGCGGAATCCGCCAGCGCGAGATCGACCAGGGGATGGTGCTGCTCTGCTGCAGCAAGCCGCTGACGGATCTCGTGATCGACAAGTAGCTGCCGGCGTCGTGGAAGTACAAACACGCGTCGGAAAACAACGATACCGTGGAATTGTGGTTGAAGAACCTAGAGAGGCATAGGGGCATTCGCGCCCGATTCAAAGGAGATCGACCATGAAGTTGTTCGGAAAACTGTTGTGGACCGGCGCACTGTCGGCGATGGTGGCGTTGAGCGCATCGGCGCTTGCCGACACGAAACCCACGTTGAAAATCGGCTACGTGGAGGGCTGGGACGACAGCGTCGCAACGACGAACGTCGCCGCACGCATCATCGAGAAGAAGCTCGGCTACCAGGTGCAGCTCGTGCCGGTCGCGGCCGGCGTGATGTGGCAGGGCGTCGCGCGCGGCGACCTCGACGCGACGCTGTCCGCATGGCTGCCGGTCACGCACGGTTCGTACTGGGACCAGTACAAGACCAAGGTGGTCGATCTCGGTGCGAACTTCAACGACGCGAAGATCGGACTGATCGTGCCCGCGTACGTGAAGGCGAAGAGCATCGACGACCTGAACGCCGAGAAGGCCGACTTCGGCGGACGCATCGTCGGTATCGATGCGGGCGCCGGCGTGATGCGCAAGACCGACGAGGCGATCAAGAACTACGGCCTCAGCTATTCGCTGATGCCGAGTTCGGGCAGCGCGATGACGGCCGAACTCGCTCGCTCGGTCAATGCGAACAAACCGGTGATCGTGACGGGCTGGGCGCCGCACTGGATGTTCGCGAAGTGGAAGCTGCGCTTCCTCGAGGATCCGAAGAAGGTCTTCGGCGGGGCGGAGCACGTCGACAGCGTCGCGAATCCGGCCCTCGAAACGAAGGCGAAACCGGTGGCCGCATTCCTGAAGAAATTCCAGTGGAAGCCGGGTGAAATCGACAGCGTGATGCTGGCGATCCAGAACGGCTCGAAGCCGGAAGCCGCCGCCGACGCATGGATTGCAGCCCACGCTGACCGCGTAAATTCGTGGACGGAAGGCGCGCAGTAACTCGTCGCAATAATCCCTAAAACAAGCAGTCCGGGAATGGTCGGCAGGATTCCGAATGAAATAGGAAACGATGCCGCCATATCCCGGAATTTTTTTGATGATTGTGCAAGAAAGCGCAAAAGTTGTTACACTGCGTCTCTTGTGCGGAGTCATCACAGGAGGATTTGGATGAATCAGGCAGGACTGCGTGCGAATGGCACCAGTGGTGTTGAGGCAACCATCTCACATGATTCGACGGGCCACACGCTGCATCGTGGCCTGACTTGGAAAGACGCATTCTGGGTAACGAGCGGCGTGCCGGCAGGCGTGCTGTTCACGATCGGCGGCGTATGCGCGACGATCGGCCAGCCCGCGTGGGCGATCTGGATCGCCGCGATCACGATGGGGCTGATTCAAAGCGCGACTTATGCGGAAATCTCGGGGCTATTTCCCCATAAATCGGGCGGCGCGTCGGTGTACGGCGCGATTGGCTGGGTGCGTTACAGCAAGCTGATAGCCCCGGTATCCGTGTGGTGCAACTGGCTCGCGTGGTCGCCGATGCTCGCGCTCGGCTGCGGCCTCGCGGCGAGCTATGCGCTCACGAGCCTCTTTCCCGCCGATGCGGCGGTGCTGCACTGGCAGCTCAAGATCGCGGATCTCGGCTTCATCAAGCCGGGTCTTTCCCTGCGGATCAACGCGACGTTCATCATCGCGACGATCCTGCTCCTCATCACGTTCAAGCTGCAGCACAGTGGCGCATCGAAGGCCGCGCGCACGCAGCGGATTCTCGGCATCGCGTCGCTCACGCCGCTGTTGATCGTCGGCATCGTGCCGTTCGTGACCGGCGACGTGCCGATGTCGAACCTGCTGCCGTTGCTGCCGCTCGGCCATGACGCGCAAGGCAACCTGACGGCCGCGACGTTCGGCTCGTGGAACGGCCAGGGCGTCGTGATGGCGCTCGGCGCGATGTTCATGGCGGGCTGGGCTTCATACGGCTTCGAGACGGCCGTCTGCTATACGCGCGAATTCCGCGATCCGCGCCGCGACACCGCAAAGGCGATCTTCTGGTCGGGCGCGCTGTGTCTCGTCGTGATGACCCTCGTGCCGATGGCGTTCCAGGGCGCGCTCGGCACGCAGGCGATGCTCGATCCGGCGATCGGCGACGGCACTGGCGTGGCGGCTGCGATGGCGAAGATCGTCGGCGGCGGCGCGTGGGTCGCGAATGCGGTTGTCGTGATGCTGATGCTGTCGATCCTGCTGATCGTGATGACGTCGATGATGGGCTCGTCGCGCACGCTGTACCAGGCGTCGGTCGACGGCTGGCTGCCGAAATACCTGTCGCACGTGAACGAGCACGGTTCGCCGACGCGCGCGATGTGGACCGATCTCGGCTTCAACCTCGTGTTGCTGATGATGTCGGATTACATGACGGTGCTGTCGATCTCGAACGTCTGCTACATGTTGTTCGTGTTCCTGAATTTGCAGTCGGGCTGGATCCACCGGATGGACCGCGGCAACTGGGATCGCCCGTTCCGCTGCCCGACGTGGCTGCTCGTCGCGGGCTCGCTGTGCGGCTATGCGAACCTCGTGTATGTCGGCGCGGGCGCGAACCTGCAGGGCGAGGGCACGCTGCGCAACGGGCTGATCGCGATGCTGCTGATCGTGCCGGTGTTCCTGTATCGGCACTACTGGCAGGACCGCGGCCGCTTCCCCGCGCAGATGCAGCGCGACATGGAGCTCGAGGTGCCCACGCGCAGCACGTGGCTCAATCTGGCGCCGTACGCGGCGTTGATCGGCGCTGCGCTGACGATCTGGCTGTCGTATTACTTTGCGTGGGTAAAGTAAGCGCATAGCGCGCGCAGCGATTCACGTGCCGGGCTCGCATACCGCACACGGGCCCGGCGCACACATCGCTTCTTGCGACAACAGGCCACAGAATGAAGGCCCGACCGGCTTGCGCCGGTCGGGCCTTTGTCGTTGTTACGCGTGCCCGCGCTTACGGAAACACCACCGTCCGATCCCCGTTCAGAAACACCCGCCGCTCGATGAACGCCTTCACCGCACGCGCGAGCGTGATGCACTCGACGTCGCGGCCCACCGCGAGCAGTTGCTCGGGACGCAGCGCATGATCGACGCGCTCGACGACCTGCTCGATGATCGGGCCTTCGTCGAGATCGTCGGTGACGAAGTGCGCGGTTGCGCCGATCAGCTTCACGCCGCGCGTGTGCGCCTGGTGATACGGCTTCGCGCCCTTGAAGCCGGGCAGGAACGAGTGGTGGATGTTGATCGCGCGGTTCGCGAGTTTCGCGCTCGTTTGCTGCGACAGCACCTGCATGTAACGCGCAAGGATCACGAGTTCCGCGCCGCTTGTCTCGAACACGTCGAGCCATTGCGCTTCCTGCTGCGTCTTGGTTTCCGCGGTGATCGGGAAATGGCGGAACGGCAGCCCGTGCTGCGCGGCGAGCGGTTCGAAATCGGGATGGTTCGACACGATGCCGACGATGTCCATCTTCAGCTCGCCCATCCGCCAGCGGAACAGCAGGTCCGCGAGGCAGTGCTCGAGCTTCGACACCATGATCAGCACCTTCGGCCGCGCGTTGACGTCGTGGATCGCCCACTGCATGTCGAAGCCGGCCGCAATCGGCGCGAATTCATGGCGCAGCGCATCGATGTGCAGCGTCTCGTCGGTCGGATGGAACACGCAGCGCACGAAGAAGCGGGCGCTGAGATCGTCGTCGAATACGTTCAGCGCATCGACGTAGCAGCGGTGCCGGTCGAGAAAGCCGACGACGGCGGCGACCTGGCCGGCCGCGCTCGGGCACGACAGCGTCAGGACGAATTGATCGGGGCGTTGAACGTCGCTCATGGGGCTCCTCTGGTCTCGGTAAGCGCGGTGCGGCATCTTGCGGGCAGGGGGCACGATGGCTCGCCGCACGCCGCAACGCGCGATGCTCAAGTAAATCAGTCCAGATTCGGAGCGGATAGAACCGGCCCGCCATGTGGCTGGTATCGGCGCGT
This sequence comes from Burkholderia sp. PU8-34, assembly GCF_053427725.1. Lineage (NCBI taxonomy): Bacteria > Pseudomonadati > Pseudomonadota > Betaproteobacteria > Burkholderiales > Burkholderiaceae > Burkholderia > Burkholderia sp. PU8-34. The sequence goes on along the minus strand of NZ_JBSAXC010000001.1, from coordinate 789,040 downwards.
CAGTGCGCCGATGGGGGGAGGCCGGGGTGAACGGCGTTCGGCCATGACAAGACGCCGGCCCCGCTCGCCGCGCAGCAGGCGCTGAAGGCCGCCCCGTCGCTCGTCGCGGGCTGGCTGGACGGCGTGACGACGGCCGCCGGCGCGCCCGGGCTGCCGGCCGTGCGCGCGGCGCTGGACAGCCGTTGACGGCCGCTGAAGGCCCGCGCAGCGGGGTCGCCGGTCATCCGTGTTTTCCCGACCAGTCGTAACCAGACCATTTGATGTCGCCTTCAGACGGGTGACTCGAAATATGGGTTTGTATTTTTCGCCAATGGCTCCGCTATTGCGAAAGACGAAATGGCGAAGCCGTCAGACGTACTGAATTCGAATCAAGCGACGCGCGGCGTCGTGAATGAGGTCTGGGGTTCTTTCCATCGAATGGTCAGGGAGGGTGGTCGACAATGAAGAAATCGAATGTTGCCGTGGCAGCCGCGCTTGCATGCGCGGCGTGTATTCCCGCGGTCAGCCATGCGCAGAGCAGCGTGACGCTGTACGGGATCCTCGATGCGGGCATCACGTATGTGAACAACACGGGCGGCTCGCACGTGGTCAAGTTCGACGATGGCGTCTCCTACGGCAACCGCTTCGGGCTCAAAGGCACCGAGGATCTGGGTGGCGGCCTGAAGGCGGTGTTCGTGCTTGAGAGCGGCTTCCACCTCGGCAACGGCCAGCTCGGCTTCAACGGCGCCGAATTCGGGCGGCAGGCATATGTCGGTCTGCAGAACGACTGGGGTACGCTGTCGTTCGGCAACCAGCTCGACATCACCAACGAACTCGTGTCGATCTACAACATCTCGGCGTGGGGTAGCGGCTACGCGATCCACCAGGGCGACTTCGACCGCTTCAACGGCGACCGCCTGCCGAACTCGGTGAAGTTCATGTCGAACGACTACAACGGCTTCAAGGTCGGCGCGATGTATTCGTTCGGCAACGTCGCCGGCAACTTCCACCGCAACAGCGCGTGGAGCGCGGGCGCGAGCTTCACGAAGGGCGACTTCTCGATCGGCGCCGCGTACACGCGCTTGAACAACCCGAACGGCATCTACGCGTTCGATCCGTACGCGATGATCGGCACGCACACGTTCCTTGGCCAGCAGACGGTCACCGTCGATCCGGCGACCGGCGCGCGCACCGACCTGTTCGCGAACACGCCGATGGACGTCGACAGCCAGGGCACGTTCGGCGTCGGTGCGAGCTATGCGATCGGCAACCTGACGCTGGACGCCAACTACTCGTACACGACAATCAAGGGCTTTGGCCAGTCGTCGCACATGCAGGTGTACGAAGGCGGCGGCTCGTACCAGTTCACGCCGGCGTTGAGCCTGATCGCGGGCTACCAGCACACGCGCTTCGAAGGCCATCACTGGAACCAGGGCACGGCGGGGCTGCATTACCTGCTGTCGAAGCGCACCGACGTGTACATCTCGGGCGATTACCTGCGCGCGTCGCAAGGTGTCGATGCGGTGATCGGCTACAGCTTCACGCCGTCGACGACGCAAACCCAGGCCGACGTGCGGATCGGGATGCGGCATTCGTTCTGAGCGAGCAGAACGACGCGGTACTCAGTCTTCAGCGAGGTCTCTCTTGGGCGCGAACTCCGGTTCGCGCTTTTTTTTTGTGGGGCGCGCCGCGTGCTCAGCGTCGCGTGCGCGTGTCGGACGGCCGCTCGCCGAATGCGTTCCGATAGTCCGCGGCGAACTGCCCGAGATGGCCGAAGCCCCAGCGCGTCGCGATCTCCGTGATCGAGGCGGTGTTGTCCGACTCCAGCAGCGCCGCTCTCACGCGTTGCAGGCGGACCTCCTTCAGATAGCGCATCGTGCCGATGTCGCGCCACTGTTGAAACGTGCGCTGCAGCGTGCGCACGCTGCAATGCGCGGCAGCCGCAATGTCGGACAGCGTCAGCGGCCGATCTGCATGTTCGTCGATGAATTCGATCGCGCGCCTCACGCAGGCCGGCGCGATGCTACCGACGGCGGGCGTCGTGTCGGCCAGTTGTTCGCCGATGAGACTGACGATCAGCATTTCTTCTGCCAGCGGCAACTGCATCGCTTTCAAGGCGGGCGGCGTGTCGGGATGCAGCAGCTGCCGGAGCGTCTGCACCGACGCGAGCCAGAGGTCGCGGCGCCGTGCTTCGATCAGCGCGCACGATGGCAGCGCGGACGGCGGCTCGCGCCCGGACATGCGGCGCCAGACTTCTGCAATACGCTGCGCGTCGATGCGCACACCCATCTGTACGTTGTCCTCGCTGTAGCGGAATCTCGACGACTCGTCCGATGCGATGACCACCGTCGAACCGGGCCCGCCCGCGTGCGCGAGCCTGCCGCTGCGGGCGTCCGAATGCCCGGCCAGCGTGGTGAGCACGAGCACGAAATTGCCGAAGACCTCGGGCCTGATGGAGATCTCCGTTCCGTATGCGAACCACGAGAGCGCGACGCTGTCGCCGTCGAGGTTGAACATGGTCGCCGGCATCGTGCGGCGGCGCGCCGCGCTGAACCGATACGGACGGTAGATCCTGCCGATTTCCCGGCACGCATGTTCCAGATCGTCGGACTCGAACAGCATCGCGGTGCGGGGGAGGTCGTGACCGGACAGCAGCGGCGGGAAGGACAGCGGCGGCATGCCGGATCGGGAGAGCAGCGGGTTCAAGTTCGTCCCTCCTTGTGGAAACGGCACGGGGCCGCAGCGTCAAAGAATGGCGCGTTTCAGATGCTGATGGCGCGGAATCGATAGTCGCTCGCACGCGCTCCGGCAATCATGGTTGCGTGTTCAACGGTGAACGGAGCGTGCACAGCCATGAAGCATTCAGCAAGCGGAAATTATACGGCGTACATCAACGGCGGGTTCGCGCGGCCGGGCGGCGCGACCTTCGCCGCGGTCAACCCTGCGACCGGCGAGCATCTCGCGGACATCGCACGATGCGGCGCGGTTGACGTCGCAGCGGCTGTCGAGGCCGCGCAACGGGCGCTGCCCGCGTGGAAGGCGACGAGCTGCGAGACGCGGGCCGCGCTGCTGAACCGGCTCGCCGATGCACTGGAAAGCGCGCTGCCTCGGCTCTCGACGATCGACGCAATGGATATCGGCCGGCGCATTACCGAGACCCGCATCGACCACGAGAAGGCCATTGCTCAGTACCGCTATTTCGCGGGTGCGATCCTGACGCATGAAGGTTACGGAAGGCCGATCCCCGACGGTTATCTCGTCGTGAAGCGCGAACCGGTCGGCGTCGTCGGCCAGATCATTCCGTGGAACGTGCCGGCGCTGATGGTCGCGCTGAAGGTTGCGCCGGCCGTGGCGGCCGGCAACACGGTCGTGCTCAAGCCGGACGAGAACGCGTCGCTGTCGACGCTCGCGTTCGCGGAAATCGCCGGCGGCATTTTCCCGCCGGGCGTCATCAACGTGGTGCCGGGGTTCGGTGACGAGGTCGGCGCCGCGCTGACGTCGCATCCGGGCGTGGCGAAGCTTGCGTTCACGGGCAGCCCGGAGGTCGGCCGCATCATCGGCCGCGCGGGCGCGGACCGGCTGGTGCCGGTATCGCTCGAACTCGGCGGCAAGAGCCCCAACATCGTGTTTCCGGACGTGGAGAACATCGATGCGGTCGTCGATAACGCGCTGTTCGCGGCGATGTACTGCAATGGGCAGTCGTGTCTCGCCGGCACGCGTCTTTTCGTGCACGACGACATTTATGCGCCGTTCGTCGACAAGCTGACGTCGGCAGCCGCAAGAATGAAGGTCGGCGATCCGCTCGACGAGACGGTGCACCTGAGCTGTCTCGTGTCCGCGAAGCAGGGCGAGCGTGTGCTCGACTACATCCGCATCGGCAAGGCCGAGGGCGCGACGGTGCTGTTCGGCGGCGAGCGCGTGAAGGTGCCCGGCTGCGACGCCGGCTACTTCATCCCGCCCACCCTGCTGGAGGCGCGCAACAGCATGCGTGTCGCGCAGGAAGAGATCTTCGGGCCGGTGCTGAGCATCATTCGCTGGAGCGACGTCGATCGGATGCTGAAGGAAGCGAACGACGTTCCGTACGGGCTTGCCGCGGGAATCTACACGTCGAATCTGGACAACGCGATGCGAACGGCCGATGCGCTCGAAGCGGGTTCGGTCTGGATCAACCAGTATTTCAATCTCGCGAGCGGTGTGCCGTTCGGCGGCATCAAGGAGAGCGGCATCGGCGTCGAGCATTGTCATGAAACGCTCAACCTGTATTCGCATCTGAAATCCGTGACGATCCGCAATCGCGTCGGCGATCCCTGGTTCGTCGCGTGACGACTCGCGCGGTGCGCTGACTGCGTCAGGGCATCTGCGTCAACTCAACTGCATCAGGGCTGTGCAATTCGATCCGGAGACACTTCGATGAATCAGACCGAGTTTCGCGACATCGTCGCCGCCGTCACCCGCACAAAGGGGGCGCCGTTCGTGCTGGAACCGGCGCGGCTGCGTGCGCCGGTGGAAGACGAGGTGCAGGTGCGCATCGTCGCTGCCGGCATGTGCCATACCGACCTGATCATCCGCGACCAGTACTATCCGGTGCCACTGCCCGCGGTGCTGGGACATGAAGGCGCCGGCGTCGTCGAAGCCGTCGGCCCTCGTGTCAGGTCGCTGGCGCCCGGCGATCACGTGGTGCTGTCTTACGGACATTGCGGCCATTGCATGACCTGCGCTACGGGTCATACGTCGTACTGCACGGACTTCTATTCGCAGAATTTCGGCGGCAGCGGGCACGACGGGCAATGCGCGATCACGACGCCCGACGGGATGCCGATCCACGATCATTTCTTTTCCCAATCCTCGTTCGCGACATTTGCGCTGACCCGCGAACGCAGCGCGATCAAGGTGCCCAAGCACGCACCGCTGCGGTTGCTGGGGCCGCTCGGATGCGGGATACAGACGGGCGCCGGTGCGGTCATCCATTCGCTGAAAGTGACGCCCGGCAGTCGCTTTCTCGTGCTCGGTGCGGGGGCGGTCGGGATGTCCGCGGTGCTCGCGGCCCGGCTCTCGGGCGCCGCGACCATCATTGCGGTCGACATCGTGCCGGGCCGGCTGGCGCTCGCGCGCGAGATCGGTGCGACGCACGCGCTCGACAGCCGCGAGCCCGGTTGGGTCGAGGCCGTTCGCGACATCACCGGCGGTGGCGTCGGGTTCGCGCTCGAAACGACCGGTCGGCCGGAGATTCTTTCTCAAGGCGTGTCGGCGCTGGCGCCGCTGGGCGTGCTTGGCGTCGTCGGCGCATCACGGCAAGGCACGAAGGCGGCATTCGACCTCAACGACCTGATGATCGCGGGCAAGCGCATTCAAGGGATCTGCGAAGGGGACAGCGTGCCTCGCAGGTTGATTCCCGAGCTGGTGGAACTGCATTTGCAAGGCCGCTTCGCGTTCGACAAGCTGGTGAAGTTCTACCCGTTCGCGGACATCAACCGGGCGGCGGCGGACAGCGAAGCCGGCGCGACGCTGAAGCCGATCCTGCTGATCGACGACCACCCTTGACATCGGCCGGGCGACCGTATGGGCGCCGCGATGGCACGAGACAGCTGCAAGTCGTCGACATCGCGGCCAGCCGTGCTGCCGCCATTCTGGCTAACAACGAAACGACGGCTTTCACAGGAACATCAGCATGACCACGCTCTATCGCGGTATGGATCGCGCAATACTCGACGCCGCTTACGACAACACCAAGGCCGTTCCGGACTTTCCGGCCGTGCTGGCCGATTTTCAGGCCCGTAGCGCGGCACTTTATGCGGCAGCGTCGGCACGACGCGATCTCCGCTACGGCGACCGTCCTCGCGAACGCTACGACTGGATCGCATGCCGCAAACCCGATGCGCCGACCTTCGTGTTCATCCACGGCGGCTATTGGCAGGCCTGCGCGAAGGAGGATTTCGCATTCATCGCAAGCGGGCCGCTTGCGAAGGGTTTCAACGTCGCGCTGGCCGAGTACACGCTGGCGCCCGACGCGTCGATGACGCAGATCGTCGGCGAGATCGGCCGGCTGCTCGACCATCTGGCGGCAGACCGCGATGGTCTCGGTGTCGCGGGCAGGCCGCTCGTGCTGAGCGGGCATTCGGCGGGCGGGCACCTGACGGCGATGTATCGCGCGCATCGGGCCGTGACGGCCGCGCTGCCGATCAGCGCGCTCGTTGATCTGGAGCCGATCGCACTGTCGTGGCTCGACGACAAGCTGAAACTCTCCGTGCAGGAAATCGACGCGTATAGCCCGCTGCGGCATGTCGGCAAAGGTGCGCCGACGGTTGTTGCGGTCGGCGGCTCGGAGCTGCCGGAACTCGTGCGTCATTCGGACGACTATGTGGCGGCGTGCGTCGCGGCCGGCGAGCCGGTCGAGCTGGTTCACGTGCCGGATTGCACGCACTTTTCGGTGCTCGATGATCTGGCGCGTGCCGACGGCATGCTGTTGCAGTCGCTGTCGACGCTCACGGGGCGCTGAAGGGGCGCACTGCGTTCTGCTTCGCCGGCGCTCCTTGCCCAGGTTGCCGGCGCGAGCGCAACGCGCGGCCGCGCCGCGTGCTTCGCGTGCCGTGTCCAGCAATCATTGCCGAAACGCCGCCAGTTTCGGTCGGTGTAGCGCGCTGCTGCGGCACGAGACGAAGTGCGCTCCCGTCCGGGCGCCGCCGTATCGAGAATCAGCGGCCACACAATGCGCGATTACCGGGCCTCACGCCGGTTCACGTGTCACGCGCACTGCCGTCCCGTAGCAGATCACTTCCGTGACCCCCGCCCCGATCTCGGTCGAGTCGTAGCGCATCGCGACGACCGCGTTCGCGCCGAGCTTGCGTGCGTCGGCGAGCATCTTGTCGAACGCCTGCTGGCGTGCCTTCTCGCACAGCGACGTGTAGAGCGTGATGTTGCCGCCGAACAGCGTCTGCAGCGATGCGCCGAACGAGCCGACGATCGAGCGCGAGCGGACCACGATGCCTTGCGCGACGCCGAGCGAGCGGACGGTCGGGTGGCCGGGCAAGTCGAACGCGGTCGTGACGCGGTCCGGCGTGAGGTCGTCGAGAGAGCGGGTGGAGTCTTGCATCGGATGAAGGCGCGCGGCGGCGCGAGGTGATCGAGCGACGATTCTAGCCGGACGCACGGTATGCCGTGCGGCAACGTTGCCGGATCGTGTCATGCTCCGCTGCTTTGTGCGCAGATTTAACGACTGCGTGTGTGGCGCGTGTCAGCGCAGCACACGGCGATCGCTGCGCGGGCTGATGCCGAAGCGCGTGCGATACGTGCGCGAGAAATGCGACGGCGATTCGAAGCCGCACGCGACGCAGATATCGGTGATCGTCATGTCCGTCTGCTGCAGCAGTTCGCGCGCGCGGTCGAGCCGCAGGTTCAGGTAGAAGCGTGTCGGCGTGTCGTTCAGCATCGCGCTGAACAGCCGTTCGAGCTGGCGCCGCGTGATCGCGACTTCGTCGGCGAGCGCGTCGGGCCCGAGCGGATTCTCCATGTGCCGCTGCATCGTGCCGATCACCTGGATCAGCTTGCGGTTGTGCACGCCGTAGCGCGCGGCGATCTCGAGCCGCTGGCTGTCCGAGCGCTGGCGGATCCGGCTGACGACGAACTGCTCCGAAATCGCGGCCGCGAGATCCGCGCCGTGCCGCCGGCCGATCAGGTCCAGCATCATGTCGATCGATGCGGTGCCGCCCGCGCACGTGATGCGCCGCTCGCCGATCTCGAACAGCTCCTGCGTTGCCTTCAGGTCCGGATAGCGCTCGCGGAATGCGGCGAGCGCTTCCCAGTGCAGCGTGAGCGTGTCCGACGGACCGAACAGCCCGGCCTCGGCCAGCACGAAGCTGCCGGTATCGATCCCGCCGAGCGTCGCGCCGTGCCGGTGCTGCCGCCGCAGCCAGTCGCCGAGCCCGCGTGTGTAGCAGTCGAGCGGATCGAATCCGGCGACGACGAACACCGTGCCGACGTGCTCGACGTCCGCATACGCGGCTTCCGCAGCGAGCGGGATGCCGTTGCTCGCGGGCACCGGTGCGCCGTCCGCACTGAGCACGTGCCACCGGTAGAGTTCGGTGCGAAAGCGGTTCGCGACGCGCAGCGGTTCAAGCGCGGACATGAAGCCGAGCGCGGAGAAGCCGGGCAACAGCAGGAAATGGAAATCCTCGGGCATGGGGGCGGGGCTGGATCAGATGCGTGTGTGGCTTGCGAGCGGAGCGGTTGTGAGGCTTTGTGTGGCTTCGGGGTGTCGTATCAGGGCTGCTCCGGCGCAAACGCCTGGCGTTTGCGATATTCGGCAGGCGTTATCCCGACATGCTTCGAAAACGAGCGTCGCAGGGTGTCGACATTGGCGAAGCCGCATTTTGCGGCGACCTGCTTCGGCGTATCGTGCCCATTTTCGAGCAGTTTGCGGGCCGTGGCTATGCGGGTTGTCTCGACCAATGCTGCGGGCGGCACCCCGATTGCCGCGGCGCAACGAGACAAGCAAAAACGATCCCCAATAACCCGCCAGGCCCTGCCCCGCAAGGGATCCACAAGATCTAGTGGTTTTTACGCATAGTCGCACCCGGTCAAGAACAGGTCGCCGGCGGTCGCTTTGCCGCGAATATGGCTCGTTACTTTTGATGCCACGATGCAGGCCGGGACGCATCCCGCCAACCACCTGCTCGCTCCATCGAACCGGGAGGAACCATGAAGTCGAGAAAGTTTGCCGCGCTGGGCGCGGTGTGGCTGGCGGCCTGTGCGTGGTCGACCGCGTCGCTCGCCGGGCAGGATTCCGAGAGCTGCCGCAACGTGCGCTTCGCGGACATTGGCTGGACCGACATCACGTCGACCACCGCGATGGCGTCGACGGTGTTCGAGGCGCTCGGCTACAAGCCGACCACGACGATTTCGTCGGTGCCGATCTCGTTCGCGGGGCTCAAGAGCAAGCAGCTCGACGTTTCGCTCGGCTACTGGTGGCCCGTGCAGCAGAAGCAGCTCCAGCCGTTCCTCGACAGCAAGTCGATCAACGTCGTCGAGACGCCGAACCTGTCCGGCGCGAAGGCGACCCTCGCAGTGCCGAGCTATGAATACCAGGCAGGCCTGAAGACCTTCGAAGACATCGCGAAGCACCGCGCGGAACTTGACGGCAAGATCTACGGGATCGAGCCGGGCAGCAGCGCGAACGCGACGATCCAGAAGATGATCGACACGAACCAGTACGGGCTCGGCGGCTTCAAGCTCGTCGAATCGAGCGAAGCGGGGATGCTCGTCACCGTCGATCGCGCGATCCGCGACAAGAAGTGGGTCGTGTTTCTCGGCTGGGAGCCCCATCCGATGAACATCCAGATCAGCATGAATTACCTGTCGGGCGGCGACGCATCGTTCGGGCCGAACTACGGCGAAGCGCGCGTGTACACGCTCACCGCGCCCGACTTCATCGCGCGCTGCCCGAATGCCGGCAAGCTCGTCACGAACCTGCGCTTCACGACGCAGCTCGAGAACCAGCTGATGCAGTCGGTGATGAACAAGACGAAACCGTCCGAGGCCGCGAAGGCGTACCTGAAGAAGAACCCGCAGGTGCTCGATCCGTGGCTCGCGGGCGTGAAGACGTTCGACGGCAAGGACGGCCTGCCGGCAGTGAAGGCATATCTCGGCCTGTGACGACGATGGGCACCGTGATCCGGTGTCCTGACGATCCACGAAGCAACCAGAACCCAACGAGGCAATCAGCATGAACCACGAAGTCATCGTGACGTGCGCCGTGACTGGCGCGGGCGATACGGTCGGCAAGCATCCGTCGATTCCGGTCACGCCGAAGGAGATCGCGGCCGCCGCGATCGAGGCGGCCAAGGCAGGCGCGACTGTTGCGCACTGCCATGTGCGCGATCCGCAGACGGGGCGCGGCAGCCGCGACCCGAACCTGTACCGCGAGGTGGTCGACCGGATCCGCTCGGCCGACGTCGACGTGATCATCAACCTGACGGCCGGCATGGGCGGCGATCTCGAGATCGGCGCGGGCGAGGACCCGATGCGCTTCGGCAAGGGCACCGACCTCGTCGGCGGCCTCACGCGCCTCGTGCACGTCGAGGAGCTGCTGCCGGAAATCTGCACGCTCGATTGCGGCACGCTGAATTTCGGCGACGGCGACTACATCTACGTGTCGACGCCCGCGCAACTGCGCGCCGGCGCGAAGCGCATCCAGGAACTTGGCGTGAAGCCGGAGCTGGAGATCTTCGACACGGGGCACCTGTGGTTCGCGAAGCAGTTGCTGAAGGAAGGCCTGCTCGACGATCCGCCGCTGTTCCAGCTGTGCCTCGGCATTCCGTGGGGCGCGCCGGCCGACACCGGCACGATGAAGGCAATGGTCGACAACCTGCCGCCGGGCGCGCACTGGGCCGGTTTCGGCATCGGCCGGATGCAGATGCCGATGGTCGCGCAGGCGATGCTGCTCGGCGGCCACGTGCGCGTCGGCCTCGAGGACAACCTGTGGCTCGATCGCGGCGTGCCTGCGTCGAACGGCTCGCTCGTCGAGCGTGCGCGCGAAATCGTCGAGCGTCTAGGCGGCCGTGTGCTGACGCCGGCCGAAGGTCGCCGCAAGCTCGGCCTGCCGGCGCGCGGCGAGCGTCCGCTCGAACGCCGCGCGATCGCCGAATTTGCCTGAGGTCCGAATGCAGCACGGCGGCTGCATGGATGCGGCCGCCGCCCGAATGCAGCACGGCGACTGCCTGGATGCGGCCGCCGCCCGAATACAGCACGGCGGCTGCATGGATGCGGTCGCCGCCCGATTCCACTCGATTTGAAGGATGCGTTTGTCATGGCTGTGATTACCGACATCAAGACGTTCGCCGCAATCGGCACCGGCGTGATCGGCAGCGGTTGGGTTGCCCGCGCGCTCGCCCACGGTCTCGACGTGGTGGTATGGGATCCCGCGCCCGGCGCGGAAAAGCAACTGCGCGCGAACATCGCGAATGCGTGGCCCGCGCTCGAACGCGTCGGCCTCGCGCCGGGCGCCGATCCCGCGCGCCTGCGCTTCGTTTCGACGATCGACGAATGCGTCGCCGGCGCGGACTTCATCCAGGAAAGCGCGCCCGAGCGCGAAGCGCTGAAGCTGGAACTGCACGAGCAGATCAGCCGCGCGGCGAAGCCGGACGCGATCATCGCGTCGTCGACGTCGGGGCTCCTTCCGACCGATTTCTATGCGCGCGCGACGCATCCGGAGCGCTGCGTGGTCGGCCATCCGTTCAATCCCGTGTACCTGCTGCCGCTCGTCGAGGTGCTCGGCGGCAAGCGCACTGCGCCCGAAGCGGTGGAAGCGGCGATGCAGATCTATCGCCGTCTCGGCATGCGGCCGCTGCACGTGCGCAAGGAGGTGCCGGGCTTCATCGCGGACCGGCTGCTCGAGGCGCTGTGGCGCGAGGCGCTGCATCTCGTCAACGAAGGCGTCGCGACGACGGGCGAGATCGACGACGCGATCCGCTTCGGCGCGGGCATCCGCTGGTCGTTCATGGGCACGTTCCTGACCTACACGCTCGCCGGCGGCGACGCAGGCATGCGACACTTCATGCAGCAATTCGGCCCGGCGCTCGAGCTGCCGTGGACGAAGCTCGTCGCGCCGCAACTGACCGACGCATTGATCGACAGCGTCGTCGACGGCACGACCGAGCAGCAGGGCACGCGCAGCATCAAGGAACTCGAGCGCTATCGCGACGAGTGCATTACCGAGGTGCTGCGCGCGATCGCCGCGGTGAAGGCGCGGCATGGCATGCGATTCGAGGACTAAGCAATGACGGGCGATACCCCGCTGACGATATACCGCGACGTCGTGCGGCCCGAATGGGTCGACTACAACGGGCACCTGCGCGATGCGTTCTACCTGCTGATCTTCAGCTTCGCGACCGATGCGCTGCTGGACCGCATCGGTCTGGACGACGCGGCGCGCAAGTCGCGGGGACGCTCGGTCTACACGCTCGAGACGCACATCAACTACCTGCACGAGATCAAGGAGGGGCGGCGCGTGCGGGTCGACGCGCGCGTGCTCGCGCACGACGCGAAGCGGCTGCACGTGTATCTGGAGCTGTTCGCGGACGGGCTCGACGAGCCTGTGTCCGCGAGCGAGCAGATGATGCTGCATGTCGATACGCGCGACGGCGCGAAGTCGGCGCCGTTCGATGCCGATGTCGCCGAGCAGGTCGCGGCGCTGCACGCGTTGCAGCGCGAGTGCCCGCCGCCTGCCTATGCGGGGCGCGTGATCGGCCTGCCGCCGTCACGCCGCTGACGCCGGACGCGAACGATGCTCGAAGCGGAAATCGCGGCGTTCGTCGCGGCAGTCGGCAAGTGGTATCCGGCGGATGCGGCGACGCGTTCGCCGGCGGAGCAGCGCCGCGTGTACGAGCGCTTTGCGGCCGCGTGGACGCCGGCGTCGCTGCCGCCGGGCATCGTGCAGGACGACCGCGCGTATTGCGCGCCGGACGGCCGCGTGATTCCGCTGCGCCGCTACCGGCCCGCGCACGGTGCGTCGCGCGGCACCGTGCTGTTCTTTCATGGCGGCGGCTTCGTCGTCGGATCGCTCGACAGTCATGCGCTGATCACGGCGCGCCTCGCAGCCGATTCGGGGCTGGAGGTCATCGCGGTCGATTACCGTCTTGCGCCCGAGCATCCGGCGCCGGCTGCGCTCGACGATTGCGTGGCCGTCGCCCGCGCGGCGCTGGCCGCGCAATTGCCGTTCGGGCCGTGCACGCGGCCGTTGACACTCGCAGGCGACAGCGCGGGCGGCATGCTCGCGGCGGCCGTCGCGACGACGCTGCGCGACGCGGGGGAGAACGGGATCGACGGCATCGCGCTCGTCTATCCGATGCTCGGCAGCGAGCCGCAGCGGCCGGCGCGCGACACCGAAGCGCACGCGCCGATGCTGACGCTCGACGACGTCCATCGCTATCGCGCGCTGTATTGGGGGGATCGTTCGCCGCCGCGCGTAGCGGTGCCGCTCGACGCCGCACGCTTCGACGGCTTGCCGCCGGTGCTCGCGATCGGCGCGGAGCACGATCCGCTGCGGGACGATGCGCGCGTGTACGCCGAACGGATCCGCGACGCGGGCGGCGTCGCGCGTTTCTGGCTTGGGGAAGGGCTCGTGCACGGCTGCTGGCGCGCGCTCGATACGAGTCCGCAGGCGGCGCGGATGCATCGCGAGATCGCGGCGTTCCTCGTCGCGCCGCGCGCGTGATCCGTCGCGCGCAACGGCGGGCGGTCGCACGCACGAACCGGTGACATCGGTAAATTCGCTGCACCCAGCGAAAAAGCGCCCGGACGCCAGGCGCCCGGGCGAAGCCGCCCCTTGCGGAGCGGCGGAGGTTTGCGGTTCACAAAAAAAGACGAGCCCGACAGAAGGGCTCGTCCGGATACTGGGTGCGCGATGCGCGGCGCCCGCAACGGGCGCGTGATGCTTATTGGCCGAAGAAGATCGAGTCGCGCGGGTTCGACTTCGTCTCGGCAGCCGGGCTGCCTGCGCGAACGACCGGCGCGGCTTGTGCGCCGTAGCCGCTCGTGTCGTCACCATGCACGCGCGCTTGTGCAGCCTGGATGTCTTGCGGGTAGTACGGGCTCGACACACCCGGCTTGTAACCGGCCTTCTCGAGCTGGACCAGTTCGTTGCGCACTTGCGCGCGGGTCACGGTGCTTTGCGCGAATGCGCCGAACGAAGCGGACAAAGCGGTAGCGGCAACGACTGCATAAACGAGCGATTTCATGATGACCTCCGATGTTTTATTGAGTTCGCTGTCGACACCACGTCTTAAGCGATTGACGAAATCTTAGACACCGGGGTCTTCAGGGTAAACGCCGATTTTGATTAAAGATTGTTTCCTGATTGGTAAAAATACGGCGTTGAATCAGTCTTTCATTATGCTTTCGTTTCGCGCTGCGCAATAAGCGTGAAGCGTTGGCGAGCGGCCGATCAGCGGACGTCCGGTGCGGCGGCAGTGGCGCCATACGGTCTGGCCGCCATGCAATCCGCTGCAACGCCCAAGTCGAGATAACGCCCGCCCGTCGCGGCTTGCGAAGCTTTTCGCAGCAGCGCTGCGCGGCCGGCGTCACGCGCGGCGCGCGGCACGCTTGCGGCCGCCGGCAGCCCGCGCGTCTCGAACCAGCCCGACGGGCCGATGGTCGAGGTGCGGGCCAGATCGGGCGGCGTGGCTGCAAAGATCGCGGGCAACGCGCCCATGCCGGCCGGTTGCGCCAGATAGCGAGCGGTTCGCAATTCGCATCAGCGTGGCGCGCACGGCCGCGCGATCCATCTCTGGGCCGGCGGCGAATTGCAGGCCGGTCGCCGCCGCGTAGCCGCGGTGCGCAAGAGACGGACAAGCGATGGCGATAGACGGGCGCTTCCAGGATCTGTCATGGCGAGAACAGGCCCTGTCGACGGATCGGTATTACTTGCCGCCCGACAGGCCGAGCACTTCGGCGGCGGAGATCATCGCGGCCGCGTTCGCCGGCGCCGGGCGTTCGGCGGGGCGGAACACTTCGTCGCCGCGCTCGATGATCTGGCGCGACAGCGCGCAGGTGCCGGTGCGCTGCGCGAAGCGGCGGCGCCAGCGCTGTTCACCGTAGTGACAGCGGCCGGGTTCGACCCAGCGGACGACGAGCAGCGTATCGGAACGTTCGAGGATTTCGACGTGGACGTCGGCGGGATCGAGCGCAGGCAGGGAATTGGAGGCCTTCATTTTGCCGTTTCCTAAAGCTCGTGCGGAACCGGCCCGGCCAGTGGATCTCACTGCCCGATGGCGATTCCGTAGCGGTTTCCATGAGTGGTCCGCTAAATGTAAGCGTCTGTGACCGGAAAAAACATCCTGTCTGGCTCAAATTACCTTTTGCCGAATCAGAAACAATCCACGCTTACTTTCTTCGAAAACCGTAGACAAAAGCGCCCCGGACGGGACGCGTCCGGGGCGACAAAACAGGCCGCGCCGTCGTGCCCTCTCGCCAGGGCACGGGGACGCCGCGCAGGACGGAGTGCCCGCCGGGATCGGAGGCGGGCGGGTGCGGCGTCACCATCGGCGGGCCATGCAGGTCATGATGGCGGGAGCAGACCGTTGGGACGCTGACGCGAAGATGACTTCCCTGTCAGATCCGTCCAAGGCCAAGCGGCGCGGGCCTGGCACCGCCCTCCGACTCCCTCCGGCCTCGTCCGATTCCCGATTTCCACGCTCGGGAAAACACTGAATCCCATTTCCGTGACAAGTCGAAATCCGTTTCCTAACATTGGTTGGACCTTTGGGCCTTTAAGCCAATCCGACAGGAGTGGAACCCATGAGACTGCAGGGCAAGCGCGCGCTCGTCACGGCGGCCGGACAGGGCATCGGCCGCGCCACCGCATTGCGCTTCGCACGCGAGGGCGCCGACGTGCTCGCGACGGATATCAACGACGCGACACTCGCGCGGCTCGCGGCCGATGCAGCGGATGCGCGGGACGCGGGCGGCCGGCTGACGACGCGGCGTCTCGATGTGACCAGCGCGCACGACGTGACGGAGCTGGCCGCCACCGAGGCCGCGTTCGACGTGCTGTTCAACTGCGCCGGCTACGTGCACCACGGCACGATCCTCGATTGCGACGACGACGCGTGGGCGTTCTCGTGGCACCTGAACGTGACGTCGATGGTCCGGCTGATCCGCGCGCTGTTGCCCGCGATGATCGCCGCGGGCGGCGCGTCGATCGTCAACATGGCGTCGGCCGCGTCGAGCGTGAAGGGCGTGCCGAACCGCTTCGTGTACGGCACGACCAAGGCCGCGGTGATCGGCCTGACGAAATCGGTCGCCGCGGATTTCGTCGAGCAGCGGATCCGCTGCAACGCGATCTGTCCGGGCACGATCGAATCGCCGTCGCTGGAGGTGCGGATCGCCGAGCAGGCGCGTGTGTGCGGCGTGTCGACGGATGTCGTGCGGCAGGGCTTCATCGCGCGCCAGCCGATGGGGCGGATCGGCACCGCGGACGAAGTGGCCGCGCTCGCGCTGTACCTGGCGTCGGACGAATCGTCGTTTACGACCGGCGCCATTCATTTGATCGACGGCGGCTGGTCGAACTGACGCCGACAGCGCGCCGCGTTCTCCATCCGTTGCTTTCTTCTTTACCAACGACATGAAACTGCTGAGATACGGCCCGCAGCACCACGAAAAGCCCGGCCTGCTCGACGCGCAAGGCCGGATCCGCGACCTGTCCGGCGTGGTCGACGACATCGCCGGCGACGTGCTGACCCCGGCGTCGCTCGCGCGCCTGTCGCGCATCGCGCCGTCCGACCTGCCGTTCGTCGACGGCACGCCGCGGCTCGGCGCGTGCGTCGGCCGGGTCGGCAAGTTCATCTGCATCGGGCTCAATTACTCCGATCACGCGGCCGAATCCGGCATGGAAGTGCCCAAGGAGCCGGTCGTGTTCGGCAAATGGACGAGCGCGATCTGCGGACCGAACGACGACGTCGAGATTCCGCGCAGCTCCGAAAAGACCGACTGGGAAGTCGAACTCGGCGTCGTGATCGGCGCAGGCGGCCGCTACATCGCCGAAGCCGACGCGCTGTCGCACGTCGCCGGCTATTGCGTCGTCAACGACGTGTCGGAGCGCGAGTACCAGCTCGAGCTCGGCGGCACGTGGGACAAGGGCAAGGGTTGCGACACGTTCGGCCCGCTCGGGCCGTGGCTCGTGACGGCCGACGAGGTGCCCGATCCGCATGCGCTGCGGCTGTGGCTCGACGTCGACGGCCGGCGCTACCAGGACGGCACCACCGCGACGATGATCTTCCGCGTGCCGTTCCTCGTCAGCTACCTGAGCCGCTTCATGAGCCTGCAGCCGGGCGACGTGATCTCGACCGGCACGCCGCCTGGCGTCGGCCTCGGGCAGAAGCCGCCCGTCTATCTGCGCGCGGGCCAGACGATGTCGCTCGGCATCACGGGGCTCGGCGAGCAGCGCCAGCGCACCGTGCAGGGCTGATTTCCTTTATCGGACGATTCGTCATGCATATCATTCGATCGATGCGCGTCCTCGACGTGCGCTTTCCGACCTCGCGCCAGCTCGACGGCTCCGACGCGATGAATCCGGACCCCGATTACTCGGCGGCCTACGTGATTCTCGAAACGGACCGCGACGGGCTCGAGGGTCACGGGCTTACGTTCACGATCGGGCGCGGCAACGAGATCTGCTGCGCGGCGATCGACGCGCTGCGCCCGCTCGTCGTCGGCCTCGATCTCGACTGGATCAGCGAGGACATGGGCCGGTTCTGGCGACACATGACGTCGGACAGCCAGCTGCGCTGGATCGGGCCGGACAAGGGCGCGATCCATCTGGCGACCGGCGCCGTCGTCAACGCGGTGTGGGACCTGTGGGCGAAGGCCGAGCGCAAGCCGCTGTGGCGGCTCGTTGCGGACCTGTCGCCGGAGGCGTTCGTGCGCGCGATCGATTTCCGCTACCTGCGCGACTGCCTGACCGAGGAAGAAGCGCTCGGGATCCTGCGGCGGCAGGCGCCGGGCAAGGCCGAACGCATCGCGGTGCTGGAGCGCGACGGCTACCCGTGCTACACGACGTCGGCGGGCTGGCTCGGCTACGCGGACGACAAGCTGCGGCGCCTGTGCCAGGAGGCGGTCGACGCGGGGTTCGATCACGTGAAGCTGAAGGTCGGCGCGAACCTCGAGGACGACATCCGCCGCGTGACGATCGCGCGCGACGTGATCGGCCCCGAGCGCAAGTTGATGATCGACGCGAACCAGGTGTGGGAAGTGGACGAGGCGATCGACTGGGTACGCGAGCTGGCGTTTGCACGGCCGTGGTTCATCGAGGAACCGACGAGCCCCGACGACATCGAAGGACATCGCAAGATCCGCGAGGCGATCGCGCCGGTGCAGGTCGCGACGGGCGAGATGTGCCAGAACCGCGTGATGTTCAAGCAGTTCATCGCGCGCGGCGCGATCGACGTCGTGCAGATCGATGCGTGCCGGATCGGCGGCGTCAATGAGATTCTCGGCGTGATGCTGATGGCCGCGAAATACGGGCTGCCGGTCTGCCCGCATGCCGGTGGCGTCGGGCTGTGCGAATACGTGCAGCATCTGTCGATGATCGATTACGTGTGCATCTCGGGAACAAAGGAGGGACGCGTGACCGAGTATGTCGATCATCTGCACGAACATTTCGTCACGCCGTGCGTCGTGCGCGGCGCGGCGTACATGCCGCCGACGGCGCCCGGCTTCTCGATCGAGATGAAGCGGGAGTCGCTCGAACGGTATCGCTTCCAGGGCTAGGGCCTGTTCACGGCAGTGCGGGGCTTGCGTTGCGCGCCGGAAGGGCCGAGCGCAAGGAGTGGGACGCAGTGAATGAAGCCGCAAGCACCGCGACGCGGGATACGGCCATATCAGGAACGACGGAGACGTAACTTGGATTTACACCTGCAACACAAGGTCGTGATCGTGACGGGCGGCGCGTCCGGCATCGGGGCCGCGATTTCGCTGCGGCTCGCTGACGAAGGCGCGATTCCGGTGGTGTTTGCGCGCCACGCACCGGATGACGCGTTCTGGCGCGAACTGCAGCAGCGGCAGCCGCGCGCGGCATTTTTCGAAGTCGAGCTGCAGGACGACGCGCGGTGCCGCGATGCGGTCGCGCAGACTGTCGCGCAATTCGGCCGGCTCGACGGCCTCGTCAACAACGCGGGGATCAACGACGGCGTCGGCCTCGATGCGGGCCGGGACGCGTTCGTCGCGTCGCTCGAGCGCAACCTGATCCATTATTACGTGATGGCGCATTACTGCGTGCCGCACCTGAAGGCGGTGCGCGGCGCGATCGTCAACGTGTCGTCGAAGACGGCCGTCACCGGGCAGGGCAACACGAGCGGCTATTGCGCGGCGAAGGGCGCGCAACTCTCTTTGACGCGCGAATGGGCAGCGGCGCTGCGCGAGGACGGCGTGCGCGTGAACGCGGTGATTCCCGCGGAAGTGATGACGCCGCTCTATAGCAAATGGATCGCCGGTTTCGACGACCCCGACGCGAAGCTGGCCGAGATCGCCGGCAAGGTGCCGCTCGGCCGGCGCTTCACGACCGCCGACGAGATTGCCGACACGGCGGTGTTCCTGCTGTCCGAACGCGCGTCGCATACGACGGGGCAATGGGTGTTCGTCGACGGCGGGTACACACATCTCGACCGTGCGCTTGGCTGATCCGCGCGACCGCACTCCGATCGAGGACCGCTCATGCCACCCGACCCGACTCCGCAGCCGACTCCGCCGGCAGACCCGCACCGCGCGGCGGCCGGGCGTGCGCCGCTGCTCGCGCTGAGCGGCGTCAGCAAGCGCTTCCCGGGCGTGCAGGCGCTCGACGATTGCCGCTTCGACCTGCTGCCGGGCGAAGTGCATGCGTTGATGGGCGAGAACGGCGCCGGCAAGTCGACGCTGATGAAGATCGTCGCGGGCGTCTACCAGAAGGATAGCGGCGAGATCCTGCTGGACGGCCGTGCGGTCGATATCGCCGATCCGCGCGCCGCGCAGGCGCTCGGCATCGGCATCATCCATCAGGAACTGAACCTGATGAATCACCTGAGCGTCGCGCAGAACATCTTCATCGGCCGCGAGCCGCGCGGCCGGCTCGGCGTGTTCATCGACGAGGAGCGCCTGAACCGCGACGCGGCCGCGATCTTCGCGCGCATGCGGCTCGCGCTCGACCCGCGCACGCCGGTCGGACGGCTGACGGTCGCGCGCCAGCAGATGGTCGAGATCGCGAAGGCGCTGTCGTTCGATTCGCGCGTGCTGATCATGGACGAGCCGACCGCCGCGCTGAACGACGCGGAGATCGCCGAGCTGTTCCGCATCATCCGCGACCTGCGCGCGCACGGCGTGGGCATCGTCTACATCTCGCACAAGATGGACGAGCTGCGCCAGATCGCCGACCGCGTGACCGTGATGCGCGACGGCAAGTATGTTGCGACCGTGCCGATGGCAGGCACGTCGATGGAGTCGATCATCGCGATGATGGTCGGCCGCCAGCTCGATGCGCAACACCGCGCGCCGCCCGACACGTCCGCGAACGACATCGCGCTCGAAGTGCGTGGCCTGACGCGCGGCCGGACGATCCGCGACGTCGGCTTCACGCTGCGGCGCGGCGAGATCCTCGGCTTCGCGGGGCTGATGGGCGCGGGCCGCACTGAGGTCGCGCGGGCGATCTTCGGCGCCGATCCGGTCGATGCGGGCGAGATCCGCGTGCACGGCGCGAAGGTCACGATTCGCACGCCGGCCGACGCGGTCGCACACGGCATCGGCTACCTGTCCGAAGACCGCAAGCATTTCGGGCTCGCGGTCGGCATGGACGTGCAGAACAACATCGCGCTGTCGAGCATGCGCCGTTTCGTGCGCCGCGGCGCGTTCCTCGATGCGCGCGCGATGCGCGACACCGCGCACGGGTACGTGCGGCAGCTGGCGATCCGCACGCCGTCGGTCGCGCAGCCGGTGCGGCTGCTGTCGGGCGGCAACCAGCAGAAGATCGTGATCGCGAAGTGGCTGCTGCGCGACTGCGACATCCTGTTCTTCGACGAGCCGACGCGCGGCATCGACGTCGGCGCGAAGAGCGAGATCTACAAGCTGCTCGATGCGCTCGCAGCCGACGGCAAGGCGATCGTGATGATCTCGTCCGAGCTGCCGGAAGTGCTGCGCATGAGCCATCGCATCGTCGTGATGTGCGAAGGCCGCGTCACCGGCGAGCTGAGCGCGGCCGACGCCACGCAGGAAAAGATCATGCACCTTGCCACGCTGCGCGATTCGTCCGCAGCAAGCTGATTCCGACGCCGACACGATCATGTCCAACGATACGCATCCCGTTCCGCCCATGGCTTCCAGCGACACGCCGGCCGGCGCCTCCGGCTTCCGGGCGCGCTTCTTCAATCCGGCCGCGCGGCAGAAGCTGCTCGCGTTCGCGAGCCTGCTGCTGCTGATCGTGTTCTTCAGCATCGCGTCGCCGAACTTCCTCGAGGTCGACAACCTCGTCGCGATCCTGCAGGCGACCGCCGTCAACGGCGTGCTGGCCGTTGCGTGCACGTACGTGATCATCACGTCGGGCATCGACCTGTCGGTCGGCACGCTGATGACGTTCTGCGCGGTGATGGCCGGCGTCGTGCTGACCAACTGGGGGATGCCGCTGCCGGTCGGCATCGTCGCGGCACTCGGCTTCGGCGCGCTGTCCGGCTGCGTGTCGGGCATCGTGATCGCGAAGATGAAGGTGCCGCCGTTCATCGCGACGCTCGGCATGATGATGCTGTTGAAGGGCCTGTCGCTCGTGATCTCCGGCACGCGGCCGATCTATTTCAACGACACGCCGGGCTTCACGTCGATTGCGCAGGATTCGCTGATCGGCAACGTGATTCCGGCGCTGCCGATTCCGAACGCGGTGCTGATCCTGTTCCTCGTCGCGATCGGCGCGTCGATCGTGCTGAACCGGACGATCTTCGGCCGCTACACGTTCGCGCTCGGCAGCAACGAGGAAGCGCTGCGGCTGTCGGGCGTCAACGTCGACGCGTGGAAGATCGCGGTGTACACGTTCAGCGGTGCCGTGTGCGGGATCGCCGGCCTGCTGATCGCGTCGCGCCTGAACTCCGCGCAACCCGCGCTTGGTCAGGGCTACGAACTGGATGCGATCGCCGCGGTCGTGATCGGCGGCACGTCGCTGTCGGGCGGCGCGGGCAGCATCCTCGGCACCATCATCGGCGCGTTCATCATGAGCGTGCTGACCAACGGCCTGCGCATCATGTCGGTCGCGCAGGAGTGGCAGACGGTCGTGACGGGCGTGATCATCATCCTGGCCGTCTACATGGACATCCTGCGCCGGCGCCGCCGCTGAGGCGGCGTGCGGCACGGATGGCGTTCTCTCGCGGCCGCGCGCCGCGTTCATCCCGGTCGATAGAACAAGGAGACACGAAGTGATCAGGAACAGGTTGCTCGGCATCGCGCTCGGCCTGTCGCTCGCGCTCGGCGCATCCGCCGCCGCGTACGCGCAGGAAACCTACATCCCGCTGATTTCGAAGGGCTTCCAGCACCAGTTCTGGCAGGCCGTGAAGTCGGGCGCGATGCGGGCCGCGAAGGATTACCACGTGAAGGTCACGTTCGAAGGCCCGGAAACCGAGGCGATGGTCGACAAGCAGATCGACATGCTGTCGGCCGCGATCGCGAAGAAGCCGGCGGCGCTCGGCTTCGCAGCGCTCGACAGCAAGGCCGCGCTGCCGCTGCTGAAGAAGGCGCAGGCGGAGAAGATCCCGGTGATCGCGTTCGACTCCGGCGTCGACAGCGACATTCCGGTGACGACGGCGGCGACTGATAACAAGGCCGCCGCCGCGCTCGCCGCCGACAAGCTGGCCGCCGCGATCGGCGGCGAAGGGGAGGTCGCGGTGGTCGCGCACGACCAGACGAGCCGCACCGGGATCGATCGACGTGATGGTTTTCTCGAGCGGATGAAGAGTGCGCATCCGAAGGTCAGGGTGGTGACTGTGCAGTATGGGGAAGGCGATCAGTTGAAGTCGACTGAAGTGACGAAGTCGATCCTGCAGGCCTATCCGAACCTGAAGGGCATCTTCGGCACGAACGAGGGCTCGGCGATCGGCGTTGTCAACGGCGTGCGAGAGATGAAGCGCAAGGTCGTGATCGTCGGCTATGACTCCGGCAAGCTGCAGAAGGACGCGATCCGCAGTGGATTGATGCTCGGCGCGATCACGCAGAATCCTGTCGGGATCGGCTACAAGACCGTCGAGGCAGGCGTGAAGGCGATCAAGGGTGAGAAACTGCCGAAGATCATCGATACGGGCTTTTACTGGTATGACAAGACCAACATCGACGATCCGAAGGTGGCGGCGGCGCTGTACGATTGAGCGTTGCGTGCCGAGTGCCGAGTGCCGAGTGCCGAGTGCCGAGTGCCGAGTGCCGAGTGCCGAGTGCCGAGTGCCGAGTGCCGAGTGCCGAGTGCCGAGTGCCGAGTGCCGCGTGCCGCGTGCCGCGTGCCGCGTGCCGCGTGCCGCGTGCGTCGCGACAGTGACTGCGGTCCCAGGTTGCGACGATCGGATCGCTACGGCATGGTGACGCATTTGACACCGGAACACGAGACTGGCGTGCGACGCTTGAACACGAGGACAGTATGAGCGCACCGCGCATCGATTCCCACCAGCACTTCTGGCGCTATCGCGCGGACGATTACCCGTGGATCGGCGCGGGCATGGACATGCTCGCGCGCGATCGCCTGCCGGACGAATCGTGGCCGCTGATGCGCGCGCAGGCGCTGAGTGCGTCGATCGCGGTGCAGGCGCGCGCGGGACGCGAGGAGACGCGATTTCTGCTCGATCTCGCGCGCGACGATGCGCGCATCGCCGGTGTGGTCGGTTGGGAGGATCTCGGTTCGCCGCGACTCGCGGAGCGCATCGCCGAATGGAGCAGCCCGAAACTGCGCGGCTTTCGCCATCAGGTGCAGGACGAACCCGACGTCGCGTCGTTCGTCGCGCATCCGGATTTCAATCGCGGTGTCGCGTGGCTGCAGGCGCATGGTTATGTGTATGACGTGCTGGTGTTTCAGCGTCAGTTGCCGGACGTGCGCGATTTCTGTGCGCGGCACGACGCGCACTGGCTCGTGCTCGACCATCTCGGCAAGCCCGCGCTCGTCGATTTCGATCGCGACGATACGGCGTACGCGCGCTGGCGGGATGCGTTGCAGGCGCTTGGCGCGTTGCCGCACGTCGCGTGCAAGCTGTCCGGGCTCGTCACCGAAACGGACTGGCGGCGCGGTTTGCGGGCGCAGGATATCCGGCACATCGAGCGATGTCTGGACACGGCGCTGGAGATCTTCGGTCCGCAGCGGCTGATGTTCGGCTCGGATTGGCCGGTCTGCCTGCTTGCCGCGTCGTATGACGAGGTCGCGTCGCTGGTCGAGCGATGGGCGGCGAGCCGCCTGTCGGCGGGCGAGCAGCGGGCAATGTGGGGCGGCACCACAATGCGTTGTTATGGATTGCCTGTATGAAACAGTGGAATCGATCCGGCGAGACCGGCAGATAAAATAGCGCGGACGGTTTGCCAAATGCCGCAAGGCTGCAGGCCGTTCCCACCGAAACCGATCACCTCCGCACGTCAAGCATTAACGTATGTCCATCCAGCCGATTCAGAACCGCCGCCTCTACCAGCAGATCGCCGACCGGCTCAGCGCGATGATCGCGTCCGGCGATTTTCCGCCGGGCAGTTACCTGCCGCCCGAACGCGAGCTGGCCGAGCAGTTCGGCGTGTCCCGCACGTCGGTGCGCGAGGCGCTGATCGCGCTCGAGGTGAGCGGGCTCGTCAGCGTGCGCGTTGGGGATGGCGTAAAGGTTCGGCAACCGGAGGCGGCTGCGGCGCCGGCGGTCGAACGCAGCGCGAAAGCACGCACGCTCGCGGTGGTCGAGATCGATCCCGAACTCGGCATCGAACTTGATCTCGATACGGAAATCCCGCCATTCGCGCTGCTTCAGGCGCGCCGGCTGATCGAGCCGGAAGCCGCGGCGCTCGCGGCGGTGCACGGGTCGGACGCGCAGATCGCGGGGATCCATGACGCGTTTTTGCGCAACCAGGAGGACAACCGCGGCGGCTCGCGCACGCATCCGGGTGATCGGCTGTTTCATATTCGTATTGCCGAGGCGAGCGATAACCCGGCCTATGCGTTGATGATCAAGCAGCTGCTCGCGCACAAGTACGATCCGATGTTCCAGCGTCTGCAGTCGTTGTATACGCCGAGTGATATGCCGCACCGGTCGGAACTCGAGCATCGCGCGATTCTTGATGCGATTCGTGCGCGGGATCCGGAAGCTGCGCGGCGAGCGATGGCCGAGCATCTGGATGAGGTGATTCGGATTTTCGGCCGGGCCTGTGATTGATATGACGGTTCCGTCTTCGACGTGACCCGCTCCGCGCGATCTCGACGCCGGTCGTCAGGCGCAGCCCGCGCTGCATCGGTGCGACCACGTAACCGGAGCACGGGAACATGCTTGCAGGGGACGTCCTGTTTCTGCATCTCAGCAGACCGCAATCAACCCACATCAGCCAGTCAGCCTTCGCGATAACGGACCTTCACAGCGGACCTTCAATTCCCACGTGCGCCGTTTTCCAGAGCACATGCACGGCGCCAATTCTCTCGGGTGCGGAGCGGCTTCCTGTACCGGGGCGTCCGATCAATATAATTCATGACGTTTCTGCATTTCATGCATGACATACGTGTGCACCGCTACAAGGAGTTCAGATGACGCTTGCCCAGTTGCAGGCACTCGCCGCCGTGGTCGAACTCGGCTCGCTTACGGCTGCCGCCGACAGGCTCAGTCGCAGTCAATCTGCGATCAGTCATGCTTTGACCGAACTGGAGGACATCACGCAGGTCAAGCTGCTTATGCGTGACCGGCAGCCGGTCGTGTTGACTGCAGCCGGCGAACGTCTATGGCCGTACATCCGAAATGTGGTGCGAGAAGCGCAAACGCTGCGCCAGCAGTTCAGCCTGTCGCGCGGCAAGCTTGAAGGGCGGCTAGTGGTCGCCTCGCTGCCGAGCGTATCCCTGGCGTTCGTCGTGCCCGCACTCGAGGAGTTGAAAGAGATGCATCCGGGGGTAACGGCGGTGCTGCTCGAAGGCACGGATACGGAAGTCGAAGGGTGGATCGAGGACGGTACCGCCGACGTCGGCGTTGTGGCGGGCACGAAAGCGTTCACGAATAATTTTCTGCTGCTTGATGAGAATTTTGTTGCGGTAGCGGCGACCGGTACGTTCGACGGCCGCAAGAGTGTGTCGGCAAAACAGTTGTCTGCGTTGCCATTTATTTTCTCGAAGGCAGGTTGCGGGCCATTGATCGCAGACTACTTCGCGCGTAGTAGCACGCAACTTCGTGCCGCTTTCAATGTGGTCGAGATGCGCACCATTCTTTCAATGGCGGAGGCGGGCATGGGCGTGTCAATCGTCCCGCGCATCACGCTGACTTACACGCCGTTCGGGGGCCAAGTGCTGGAGCTATCACCGAGATTGCATCGCTCTGTACGGCTGTCGTGGAACACGACTGACAACGTAGTGACCAGTGAATTTGTCAGGCTCGCCGCAGCACAACGTGTCAGAGCAGGAAACGCGACCAAAACGCGGGCGAAAAAGGCAAAGTAACGAGTCGCAGGCGCGATGAAACGCGCTCATATGTAGCTTGCAGTTTATTCACACTGAAGGCGGTCGATATGCAATACATTGCACGGAACTCGTCAACCTGACTTCTCTGCCTCGAAGGAGACCGCCGTGCCGGCCTTGCCCACTCTGTTTGCTTTCGGACTCCTGTCGCTCGGCATGGTTCTGACGCCCGGCCCGAATATGATCTACCTGATTTCGCGTTCGATCTGCCAAGGCCGCCGTGCCGGTCTGCTGTCGCTCGGCGGCATTGCACTGGGGTTCGTGTTCTATATGTTTTGTGCGGCGCTAGGCATTACCGCGCTTGTGCTGACCGTGCCGTACGTGTACGACGCGTTGCGATTCTCTGGCGCGCTGTACCTGTCGTACCTCGCTTGGCAGGCGCTCAAGCCGGGCGGTCGCTCGGCATTTCAGATCCGGCAGTTGCCGCACGACAGCCGCCGCAAGCTCTTCACGATGGGCTTCGTCACGAACCTCGCGAATCCGAAGATCGCGGTGATGTATCTGTCACTACTGCCGCAGTTCATTTCACCGGGACATGGTAGCGTGCTCGCGCAATCACTGGCACTCGGCTGCGTGCAGATCGCGGTAAGCGTTAGTGTCAACGCTCTGATCGCGAGCATGGCCGGTTCCATTGCTGTATTTCTCGCCGGCCGGCCGGCTTGGGCATTGGTTCAGCGCTGGTTGATGGGCACTGTGTTGGCCGGATTGGCGATGCGTATCGCACTGGAATCGCGAAACTAGAAAATGGCGAGAGGCGAGATCGGCTGACGATTCGCGCGCCTTGTCGTCCACATAACAGTAAGTCGTAATCTCCGGCAATTCAGATGGGTCAGGTTTCTATTCCGCAGCCGACAGCCGCCAGACGTGGGCGGCAGCACCCAACCCGTTCGAGCCGTCCTGGCAACATGCGCCACCGTCCGCTTATGTCGACATGAACCAATCGACAGCGGCACCTCGAAGGTGGATCAACCGGGCACGCCGTCTCGGCGCGCTCGTCCCGATGAGACAAAGACGTGACCGATGCTTGACCGGCGCGTTAATTTCATCAGCCACACTACCGTCCAGCAGTACGGATTCCTTTAAGAATCCACAGCATGTTGTGGGGAAAACGACGGAGAAAATCATGAGCACCGATCGGCAGTCCTTGCGCTCCCTAATCGACAAATGGCTTGCGCCGACTGCGGCCATGCCGGCTCGCGTCACCCGGTTCAGCCGCATCACGTCGAATCACCAGCGCTGCGTTTATGTCGAAACGGCGCGTCAATCCGGCACGTTGGCGATCTATTTCTTCCGGCACGATGATGGCTGGTATGTGTTCCCGCAAAGCGCGCCCAGGCCGACCCTGGGTGGCCGTGTTCCCGCATTGGCCTGCTAGGGCCCGTATACGTCGCGGGACAGACGAACATCTTCCGGTAGTGTTCGGAAGCGTGACGACACCTGAACCGCCACGCTCAACCCGTTGCGTACCGTGTCGATCGACGTCGGCTGGCGGCACTTTGCAGTACCGCCAGTGACGATCGCAGCCGCCGACAGATTCCGGCTCGCACTGTTGCCGCATCGCCATCCACCTGACGAAATTGCCGCAGACACGGGCCAGCTGCTGTCAATGCCCTCGATAGAACTCGCGCCACCGCTTCTGCATTTCCGTCGAGGACTGCATGAAGTCGTTATCCATTTTTGCCCCGGACTGCTCGTGCGCCGTAGAGGAGGTCTGCATCATCTCGCTCCGGACCGGGATCGCGTCGTTGCTCTGCTGCGGCGTCAGCGTGTCCATCGCCGTCTTGACGGGACCATCCCACCTCGGCCCGTAGCTCCCGTTGTGTCCGATACCTTGACCCTGTGCGTGTGCTGCGCCCACCGTGCACACCAGAGGCACGAGAGCGCTGAGGATTGCCATGCGAACGGTTTTCATGTCTGCTCCATCGAGAAAGTACGCCGCCAGGCTGGCGGCCACATCGCTTCGAGGTGCAGCACTGGATCTGCTGCCATGGCTTTATCCCGCACATGGACAGACTTCGCACGCTGAGCGATCCGGTCTGAACCTCTGCGAGCAATTCTCGCGGCCAGACTTCACGCGCCCATCAACGGAAAGTCACATATTCGTCACGGGCGGGCCGGCGTGCGTCGCGTCGCCTGCGGCATCCGGACGTGGAAGGTCGGGGACATTGAAGCGAGTCAGACGGTCGAGCGCGGCCTTGCGCTCGATTTCGGCGGCCGCGCGCGCCGTGAAAATCTGGTACACGGCATCGGTCAGCAGATCCTCCTGCTTCATTTCCTTGTCGTTGAAGAACGCCATGTGCCCGATCACCTCGCCCCGGCTGCCGAAGATCGGTATGCCGTAGTAGCTCTCGTAGTCCTTGTCGCGAGGAAACATCTCGCCGACGCGCGATGCATGAAAGACAGGGCGCCCGTTGCTGAAAACCGCCTCGCACGGTGTACCGGCCAGGTCGAACTCGATGTTGTCGAGGAACTCGTTGCGCAGCCAGTAGGCCAGCGTCTGGACGCTTTTCGGCGGCCAGCCGGTACATTCTGCGATGAACGCGCACGGCACGTCGAGCGCCGCAGCGAAGTTGCGCACGAGCGCACGAAAGAACGCTTCGCCGCCCTTGCCCGACGTCCCTTCGACGATGTGCTGCAGTACGCTCTCGATATGCTTGACACGCGTAACATCTGTATCCAGCCCGATGATGCGTACCGCTTTGCCGTTCGCATGACGGATGATCGTGCCAAGCGAGCTCACCCATCGGTACCTTCCGTCCTTATGCAGTAGCCTGAACTGATGCTCGAAGCGGGCTACCTGCGCTTCGAGGCGACAGTTCAACGTGGTCTCGACGGCGGCGACGTCAAGCGGATGCAC
This sequence comes from Burkholderia sp. PU8-34, assembly GCF_053427725.1. Lineage (NCBI taxonomy): Bacteria > Pseudomonadati > Pseudomonadota > Betaproteobacteria > Burkholderiales > Burkholderiaceae > Burkholderia > Burkholderia sp. PU8-34. The sequence continues at coordinate 760,055 of NZ_JBSAXC010000001.1, read as the reverse complement.
GTGCTCGCGCCACGCGGCACGCGAATTGGGGAACTCGTCGTCGCAGTAGCCGAGCATGCTTTTCCAGCGCGGCGACAGCACGAATTCATCCGTTTGCAGGTTCCATTCCCACGGGCCGTCGTCTGATATGCGCATCGCGAGCACGTAGCGCTCTTCGCTGTACTGCAGCGCGGCTTCGAGTTCCCTGCGCTGGTCGTCGCCCTTTGCCACTACCTTGCCCAGCGCGTCGATCGTGCCGCGCAGGCTGTCGAGCGTATGCCGCACCGCTTCCAGGTCTTCCTTGTCCGCGTCGGCGCGGTTATCTTCCGCGCCGGACCCATAGGTCTGCAGAATCGCGTCGAGCGGCCGACTCAGAAAAACATCGATCGCCCGGCTCGCCGCGACAAGCAGTATCGCAAGGCCCGCCGCTACGAGTGCCAGCAACCCGATGCGCGCATGTCCAGCGGGCACGCCCGGCACCCATCCCGCGGCCAGCCATGCAAGCAGCAGCATTGCGCAAACGGCGGCCGGCAGGATCAGCTTCGATTTGAGGCTCATACGAAATGCTCCAACACGGTGCGTCGGTGCATCGGCGAGTCGAACGGCTTTGCTCTTCCCCAAAGATAGGCGATCGTTCCGCGCCGCACCAGCCGCCCGTCAAACGAGAAGGATATTCAACACAATCGTGACGGGCGCGTGATCTTTGCTGGCCAGACTGAAGTTCATCCGTCACTCCGCCGACGAGCGTCCCATGCATACTCCGCCCACCTGCTTCGCAGCGCCTCAGTCCATCCCCGTCCAGGCAGGCGTGGGATTGCGCCCCGTGCACTACCAGCAGATCCTGACGGAACGGCCCGCCGTCGGATGGTTTGAAGTGCATAGCGAAAACTACTTCGGTGCCGGCGGCCAGCCGCTTTACTACCTCGAGCGGGTTCGTGACGGGTATCCGCTGAGCCTGCACGGCGTCGGTCTGTGCCTCGGTTCAACGGGCGAACTCGATCGGATCCATCTGCAGCACCTTGACGAACTCGTGCGCCGCATAGAGCCGGGGCTGGTGTCCGAGCACCTTAGCTGGGGACGCGCTGGCCGCAGGTTCCTGAACGATCTGCTGCCGCTGCCCTATACGGAAGAGGCATTCGCCGTCGTATGCGATCACATCGACGAAGTGCAGGAGCGGCTGCGCAGACCAATCCTGATCGAGAATATCTCGAGCTACGTCCGCTTCCGTCATTCGACGATGCCGGAAAGCGAATTCATCGCCAGGCTCGTACGGCGCACCGGTTGCGGAATATTGCTGGATATCAACAACCTGTACGTGAACGAAGCGAACCATGGCATCGAACCGCGGGCCTACCTCGATGCATTGCCGGCTGACGCGGTGTGGGAAATTCATCTGGCGGGCCACGACCGTGCCGGCGGCCTGCTGATCGACACCCACGGCACACGCGTCGCGGAGCCCGTATGGGCGCTTTTTAGGCAGGCGGTGGAGCGCTTCGGCCCAATCGCCACGTTGATCGAGTGGGACGCCGACATCCCGGCCTTCGAGGTGCTGCTGGAAGAAGCCGGCAAAGCCACGACGATCATGAGGAACCACGATGCCTTCGCTGCATGATGTCCAGGAAGCGTTTGCGGCCGCGATCGTCGAGCAGGACGCGGCGCGCGTCGAAGCGCTGGTTGCCGGCGCCGATGCCGGCGCGCGGCTTGCCGTCTACGTCAATAACGTCCATCAGAACCTGCTCGAAGCGCTGCGAGCCGTCTATCCGGTCGTAGAACGACTGGTCGGCGCGCGCTTCTTCGCTCATGCCGCGAGCCGGTACATTCACGACCACCCGTCGGCGAGCGGAGACATACAACGTTTCGGCAGCACGCTGCCGGCTTTTCTTGCACACTTCGCACCGGCCGCATCGCTCCCTTATCTGGCCGACACCGCGGCACTCGAATGGCTCCTGCATGAGGTCTTCCATGCCGCCGACCATGCACCGCTCGCGTTGTCCCGGCTTACCAGCCTGCTCGGGATGGATTGCTCGGCCCTGCGATTCAGGCTTCATCCTGCATGCCGTCTGTTCGCGTCGGACTCCCCCGTTCTGAAAATCTGGCAGATCAACCAGCCCGGTGCCGATCCGAACGAGACCGTCGATGCGGGCGCGGGCGGCGACCTTCTGCTGATCCGGCGCGTGGGCTTCGCGGTCGATCTCGAGCCGCTCGGGCAGGGCGAGTTTGCGATGCTGCATGCCCTGCGCGAAGGCAAGCCCGTCGACGACGCCTATGAGCTCGCGCTGCTGGCCGATCGCGATTTCAAGCTTGGCGAGTTCATCCAGCGCCGCATTAGCGACGCGACCCTCGTCGACTTCATCGCCTGCCCGCGTACAAACGATGCCGGGGGCTTGCGCAGCGGAATGCGCGGAGGCGCTTCACGATGAAGCCGACCGTCGTGGGATGTCGCGGCGCGGGAGCGTATTCGAGCTCTGAACAAGATCGCCGCACTGCCGTTCACGCCGCCGACAGCTCGATGGTGAATGTCGTCCCCCGGCCCAGCGTGCTCTCCACACGGATCTGCCCGCCGTGCAACTCGACGATGCGTCGCGCGATCGCGAGGCCGAGGCCGGCGTTGCCCGTGTCGCCGGACTCGCCGCGATCAACGCGATAGTAGCGGTCGAAGACGCTGCCCAGATCGTCCTCCCGGATGCCTTGCCCGGTGTCGCTCACCGCGACTTCGATCCGCAAGCCGGCCGGACGCACGCCGACGCTGATCCTGCCGCCTGCGGGCGTATAGCGCATCGCGTTCTCGATCAGGTTTTCAAGCACGCGCTCAATCATGCCGATGTCGGCGCGAACCGGCGGGCAATCGGTATCGACGTCTGCGCACAGCGCCAGGCCGCGCTTTTGCGCGCTCAGCGCGAATTTCTGCACGACGTCCTGCGCAAGTTCGCCGATCGGGAATGCCTCGACCTGTGGCTTGACCTCGTTGGCTTCCAGCTTCGTCAGCTCGAACAGATCGCGCACGAGACGGCCGAGCCGCTCGCAGTGCTTGACCGCGATCTGAAGATAGCGATAGCGTTCTTCGGGCGACAGTCCGTCCGCCCTGATCAGCATCGTCTCGAGATAGCCCTGCATCGCCGTCAGCGGGGTCCTGAGATCGTGCGACACGTTGGCAAGCAGCTCGCGGCGCTGCCGGTCCACTTGCTCGAGCTGCGCGAGCTGTGTCGCAATCCGTTCGGACATCTCCTGGAATGCCGCGACGAGCTGCCCAATCTCGTCATCGGACGCGCCGGCGGGGTCGATCCGCACGGGACTTGTAAAGCCGCTCGCGCGAAACGCTTCGACGGCGGCGGCGAGCCGGCGCAGCCGCAGCGTCAAGAAGCGGAACACGACGAGCGCGGCGATCAGGCTGAACAGCACGGTGCCGACGACGAGGTCGGTCGCGAGCTCGAACAGACGCTGCGTCTCGAGCATCCGCTGCGAGGCGAGGATCATGATTGCGCCGATCGCGACGAATACCGCCATCAGCACGGCGGCAAGACGGCCGTAGAGGGTCGTGAGCATGCGCGGGTCAGTCGCTGGATGCATTGCGGAACTTGTAGCCGACACCCCATACGGTCTGAATGTATTCAGGCGAGTTCGGGTCGATTTCGATCTTCGCGCGCAGACGGTTGATGTGCGAGTTGACCGTATGCTCATAGCCACTGTGGCTGTAGCCCCAAACCTGATCGAGCAACTGGCCCCGTGTATAGACGCGCCCCGGATTGAGCGCGAAATGCAACAGCAGCTGGAATTCCTTCGCGGTCAGCATGATCGACGCACCGCGCACAGTCACTTCCCGCTTCTCCACGTCGATTTTCAGATCTTTCGATTCGATCAGCGTGCGCTCGCCCGAAGCCGGGTTCGCCAGCATATCGACGATCCGGAAGATCGCCTTTACGCGCGCGACGAGCTCGAGGACGCTGAATGGCTTGGCGAGATAGTCGTCCGCGCCCATCTCGAGCCCCAGCACGCGATCGAGTTCAGTCGAGCGCGCGGTCAGCATCAGGATCGGCGTGTAGCGGCGCTCCGCGCGCAGGCGCCTGCAGATTTCGAGGCCGTCGATGCCGGGCAGCATCAGGTCGAGGATCACCAGGTTGTAGGGCTTCGCGAGGGCCTCGGCAAGACCGGCCCGGCCGTCGTTGACGACGATCGTCTCGCAGGCCAGGCCGGCCAGCTGCATGCGGACCAGTTGCGCGATGTCGTTATCGTCTTCGATGACCAGCACGTTTCTTGACATGGCTCCCACCCTCGCAACCGACATGCGCCGAATCCGCTGCGTCTCGTCGACACAACGAATGTATCGCGTTCAACCATTCTAGGTCGCGGCGCGCGCGTGTCCAGCACGCCCCCCGCGTGCGCAAGGCCCCAGCGCATCGAACGCGTGCCGTGACGAAAATTTGATCTCCGGGCGACAAAGCCGTGAGCTGATTTTCGCAAACTTCATTCCGGGCGACAGGCAATAGCGCCGGTCCTCACCACCATTCTGGAGGAAGCATCATGAACAGCGAACGAATCATTCAAGGCGCGATCGCGGGCCTCTTGGCCCTGGGCGTCGCGGCGGCAAGCACCAGCGCGCTCGCCGCAGGCGACTTCGAAAAATGCGCGGGGATCGCCAAAGCGGGCAAGAACGACTGCGGCACGAGCAAGAGCTCATGCGCGGCCAGCGTGAAGATCGATCATGACGCCGAGGCCTGGGTCCTGTTGCCGAAAGGCACCTGCGACAAGATCGCCGGCGGACATCTGCAGTTGTCCGAATTCGCGAAACCCGGCGGCAAGTCCGGCATCCTCAGCCCGGCAGCCAAGGCGGCGATGGCGGCTGGCTGACGCCAACGGTACGAGTCCGGGCGCCGCACCGCGATGCGGCGCCGAACGCAACTGCATGTCCAAACGACGGAACGACCCAAGGAGGTTCGCTCATGAAGCCCTCATCCCGACTTTCGCCGGTGCGCGCCGATGCGCCGGCCAACCTGCTGCAGAAGGCGATCGAGCTGCACCGTGCCGCGCGCAAGGCACTCGACTTCGTCACGCCCGCGCTCGATCTCGGCGTGCGCGTCCTGATCGGCCTCGTGTTCTTCCAGTCCGGACTCACGAAGATCGCGAGCTGGTCCACGACGCTCGTGCTCTTCCAGAGCGAGTACACGGTGCCGTTGCTGCCGCCCGCCGTCGCCGCGTATCTGGGCGCGGCCGCGGAGCTCGGCTTTCCGATCTTCCTCGTCCTCGGCCTCGGCACCCGCTACGCCGCATTCGGGTTGTTCGTCTTCAACATCGTCGCGGTGATCTCGTATCCGGGGCTCGGCGAAGTCGGACTGATGGACCACAAGTATTGGGGCCTTTTCCTGCTCGTCACGCTGCTGCACGGCCCGGGCAGGCTGTCACTCGATTACCTGATCGGCCGCTGGCTCGGGCGCGGCACGTCGCACGGCTAGCCGCACGGGGCGGCGCGCGCCCTTACCTGCTCACGCAAACAGGAGACTTTCATGCTCAAAGGAAAAGCAGCCATCGTCACCGGATCGACGAGCGGCATCGGCCTCGGGATCGCGACGGCATTCGCCGCACACGGCGCGAACGTGATGTTGAACGGTTTCGGCGATGCCGGCCAGATCGAAACGACACGCGTTCGGCTCGAGCGCGAGCACGGTGTGCGCGTGCGCTACAGCGCCGCCGACATGGGCGTGCCGGACCAGATCCGCCACATGGCGCAGCTCGCACGTGATGCATTCGGCAACGTCGACATCGTCGTGAACAACGCCGGCATCCAGCACGTAGCGCCCATCGACGAGCAGCCGGACGAGCGCTGGGACGCGATCATCGCGATCAACCTGTCGTCGGCGTTCCATCTGATCAAGGCGGTGCTGCCGGGCATGAAGGCGCGCGGCTGGGGGCGCGTGATCAACGTCGCGTCGGCGCACGGGCTCGTCGCTTCGCCGTTCAAGGCGCCGTACGTCGCGGCCAAGCACGGCCTGCTTGGCCTGTCGAAGACTGTCGCGATCGAGGCCGCCGAGCACGGCGTCACGAGCAACACGATCTGCCCGGGCTACGTGAAGACACCGCTCGTCGACAAGCAGATCGCCGATCAGGCGAAGGCACACGGCATTTCTCCGGAGAACGTGATACGCGACGTGATGCTCGTGCACCAGGCGCGCAAGGCGTTCGTCACGGTCGACGAAATCGCCGCGCTCGCGCTGTTCCTGAGTTCCGACGCCGCCGCGTCGATCACGGCGACCGCACTCGCGGTGGACGGTGGCTGGACGCAACATTGAGAGGCCGACGATGAACGCAACGAACACCGGCGCACCGGCGCAAGACGGCACGAAGCCGGTCGTGCTGGCATTGCAGGGCGGTGGCGCACACGGCGCCTTCGCATGGGGCGTGATCGACCGTCTGCTCGAAGACGGCCGGATCGCGATCGAGGGCGTGAGCGCCACCAGTGCCGGTGCGATGAACGCCGCCGTGCTCGGCTACGGGCTGCAGCGCGGCGGACCGGACGGCGCACGCGCGGCGCTGCACGACTTCTGGCGCGACATTGCGCGCACGGCGCAGTATACGAGCCCGTTTCGCAAGCTGCCGTGGGAAACGTACCTGCACAACGGCCATACGCTCGAAAACTCGCCGCTGTACTTGATGACCGATCTGATGCTGCGGGTGTTCTCGCCGTATCAGCTCAACCCGATGAACCTCAATCCGCTGCGCGACGTGCTCGAGCGGCACGTCGACTTCGACGCACTGCGTGCCGGCTGCCCGATTCACATGTACCTGTGCGCAACCAATGTCGAGAGCGGCAAGGTGCGCGTGTTCAGCGGCAACGAAATGAGCGCGAACGCGGTGCTCGCATCGGCCTGCCTGCCGTTCCTGTTCCAGGCCGTCGAAATCGACGGCGAGCACTACTGGGACGGCGGCTACATGGGCAACCCCGCGATCTTTCCGCTCATCTACAACTGCGGCACGCGCGACGTCGTGATCGTGCACATCAATCCGATCGTTCGGCGCGGCGTGCCGCGGACCGCGGCGGAGATCATGAACCGCATCAACGAGATCAGCTTCAATTCGTCGCTGATGCGCGAGCTGCGCGCGATCGCCTTCGTCACATCGCTGATTCGCGACAGCAAGATCGACGCTGCGGACATGAAGGAGATGCTGATTCACTCGATCCGCTCCGACGAGACAATGGCTGCGCTGGGCGTTTCGAGCAAGCTCAACGCCGACTGGACGTTTCTGTGCTTTCTGCGCGATGCGGGCCGCGCACAGGCCGACGCATGGCTGCGCGACAACTATCAGACGATCGGCGTGCGATCGAGCATCGATATCCGCAAGGAGTTCCTGTAGCACCCGTGAGGCGCGCGCCGCCACGCGAATCGAGCGAGCCATGATGAACACGATGCCCTCCGCCTTTTCCGCGCCCGTCGCCGCGCTGTGCGCGCTGGCGATGGGCTTCGCGATCCAGCGCGGTGCACCGGTGAAGCTTGCCGGGCTGGCCCGGTGCCTTGGCGGCGGCGCGCTGATGGGGTGGGCGAGCCTGATGATTCCCGGCGGCAATGACACGCTCGTGCTCGTCGCCATGCCGCTGCTGCGGCCTTATGCATGGGTCGCGTTCGCCGCGACGTGCATCGCGACAGGCACCGTGTCTGTCGCAGGCAGGCGGCTGCGCGCATGGCGGGAACGGGCGCGCTGCACTTCAAAGGAGGCGGCATGAACCATCGCATCACCAACGCTTTCGTGCTCGTCGGCGCGCTCGGCGCGATCGCGCTCGCGGTCCAGCGCAACACCCACCTGATGCCGCACGCAGCAGCGACATTCGAGTTCGATCGTGAACGCTGCTTCGGCATCGCGCGCGCCGGCAGGAACGATTGCGGAACGGCCAGGCACGCATGTGCCGGCCGCGCGCCACACGACGCCTCTGGCGATGAATGGCTGTCGCTGCCGGCGGGCACCTGCGCAAAGATCGCCGGCGGCACCGTCAAATCCGTATCCGGATAGCGAGCCCTCCGATGTCCACGCTCATGCAAACGCTCGCCTCGATGCTGAACCGTCAGCCGCGCGAGACGGACTGGCCGTCGCGCGTGCAACGCGAACTCGTGCGCGAGCAGTATCGCAGCGAGCTGCTTGTCACGGCAGTCCAGCTGCTCATCGCGGTGGTGCTCGCGGCGCTCTATGCGATCACGCCGCCGGGCTTCGCACCCGATGCGCCGATCCGCGCCGTGCCGCTCGGCCTCACGCTCTTCGTCGTCACGGCGCTCGTGCGGCTCTATCTCGCCGTTACCGGCCAGCTCGCGCGGTGGATGGTCGGCGCGACCGTCGTGATCGAGATGGCCGTGCTGATGTTCGTCATCTGGGCGTATCACCTGCAATACGAGCAGCCGGCGCCGTTCTATCTGAAATGCACCGAGTATGCGTACGTGTTCATCCTGATCGCGTTGCGTGCGCTTCGCTTCGAGCCGGTGTGGGTCGCGCTGTCGGGGCTGACCGCCGCGACCGGATGGCTGCTGCTGCTCGGCTATGCGTTGACCCACGGCACCGGCAATCCGGTGACATGGGACTACGTGACGTCACTCCGCTCGACGCAGATTCACTACGGGGGCGAGTTCGACAAAGTGCTGGCGATCGTCGTGACGACCGCCGTACTGGTCGTGGCGCTGGCCCGCGCACGCAGCTTCGTGGTCAGGGCCGTGTCGGGTCAGCAGGCGGTCGCCGACCTGTCGATGTTCTTCGACGACTCGGTCGCGCATCGGATCACTCGCTCGGAGATGGCCGCAATGCCGGGACAGGCGGACCTGCGCGACGCGACCATCGTGTTCTTCGACATGCGCGGCTTTACGGGCGCGTCGCGCGCGCTGTCCGCGACCGCGCTGATCGAGCTGCTTCGCGAGTACCAGCGTCTCGTCGTGCCGATCGTCCGCTCGCACCACGGAAGCATCGACAAGTTCCTCGGCGACGGCATTCTCGCGAGCTTCGGCGCGGTCGCGCCCGATCAGCATCATGCCGCGCATGCGCTGCGCGCGGTCGATGCGGTGATGTGCGCAGTGGACGGCTGGCGTGCGGCGCGCACGGCATCGAACCGGGCGGCCCCGGACGTCGGCGCCGGCATCGCGAGCGGGCAGGTGCTGTTCGGCATCGTCGGCGACGGCCGGCGCCTCGAATACACGGTGATCGGCGACGCCGTCAATCTGGCCGCGAAGCTTGAAAAGCACAACAAGGTCGAAGGCACGCGCGCACTCGCATCGCAGGTCACGTACGAGCAAGCGTCGGCGCAAGGCTACGCAGGCACGAAATCAATCCGCGCGGCACGGTGTGTCGCTGGCGTGGCCGAGCCGCTCGATCTCGTCGTTGCAAGCGAGGCAAGCGGGCCGTGACGAAAAATTGATCATTGGGCGACGCGCGCGTGAGCGGCGCTTCGCACACTGGATGACAGATCCGCGCAGGCCATTCCGGCCGGCCGCGATGCACAAGGAGTCGACATGGATACCGAACGGAACATTGTGATCGTCGGTGGAGGCTTTGCGGGCACGACGCTCGCGCAGGCGCTCGAAAAGGGGATGCCCGCTCCGTACCGCGTGGTGCTGGTCAGCGACGAGAGCTTCACGACTTTCAATCCGATGCTTGCCGAGGTGGTGGGCGCGTCGGTGTTTCCCGAGCAGGTCATCGTGCCGATCCGTCAGATGCTGCGGCATGCGCGCTTCATCATGGCGACCGTTCAGGACATCGACTACGCGCATCGCGTGGTGCATGGCGCGACGCTCGCCGGTCCCCGTGCGATTGCGTTCGAGCATCTGATATTCGCGTTCGGCACCCGCGCGAACCTCGATCTCGTGCCGGGCATGGCGAAACATGCCATACCGCTGAAGCTCGTCGGTGATGCGATGTTCATCCGCAATCAGGTGCTGCGCCGGCTCGCGTGCATCGAGCTGGAATCCGATCCGGCGGTGCGGCGGCGCCTCGGCCACTTCGTCGTGATCGGTGGCGGGTTCTCGGGCGTCGAGGTGGCCGGGGAGCTGGCCGACTACCTTCATAGCGTGCGGCACTACTACAAGCTCGTGCGCGACGACGAGCTCGCCGTCACGATCTTGCAGGACGCGAACCGCCTGTTGCTGGAAATGCCGGAGGCGCTCGGTCTGATCGCCGCGCAACGGATGACGGGCCGCGGCATCGATGTCCGCCTCGGGGCGCGCGCGGCACGGGTCGACGCCGACGGCGTCGCGCTAGAGAGCGGCGAGTTCATCGCCGCGTCGACGGTAATCTGCACGATCGGCACGAAACCCAATCCGCTCGTCGAACGCCTCGCCGCGCGGCTCTCCATGCGGACCCAGCGCGGGCGCATCGAAACCGGCGCCGACATGAGCGTGCCCGGCATGCCAGGCGTCTGGGCGATCGGCGACTGCGCGCTGGTGCGCAACGCCGCAACCGGCCAGCCGTCGCCGCCGACGGCGCAGCATGCGGTCGCGCAGGCGCGCCAGCTCGCGGACAACCTGCTGCGCCAGCTTCGCGGGCATCACACGCGCCCGTTCTCGTACGTCGCACGGGGAATGATGGCGACCATCGGCCACATGAAGGGCGTCGCGCTGATCTACGGCGTACGTCTGACCGGCCTGCCCGCATGGCTGCTGTGGCGGGCCTTCTATCTCGCGCGGATCCCGACGCTTGGCCGCAAGCTGCGGATTTTCGTCGAATGGAGCTGGGGCATGTTCTTTTCGACCGACATCACGCATTTGCGCTTCACGCGCTCGAACGAAGCCGATGACGCGAACCGCGACGCCCCTGCGGCGGCGACACGTAGCGCGGCGCAGTCCAACGGCGAACTTACCGGCCCGCCGGACGTGGCTCGGGCCGACGCGCGGACGCAGGATGCCGTGCGCGGCGCCGGTATTCACAGCTGACACGCCGTCCTTTCCCCGTCTATGTGCACACGCACGCCCGGAGCCTGCCATGAAACTCGAAGACATCCTGAGCCTGCCGTCGATGCCGGCCGCATCGCCGTCCTACCCACGCGGACCCTATCGGTTCATCGATCGCGAGTACCTGATCATCACGTACGAGACCGACGCCGAAGCCCTGCGCGACGCCTTGCCGGAACCGCTCGAACCCGACGGCAGCAACACCGTGCTCTATGAGTTCATCCGGATGCCGGATTCGGCGGGGTTCGGCGACTATACGGAATCCGGGGTCGTGATTCCGGCGATGCTGCTCGGCGAGCACGTCAACTTCACCGCGCAGATGTATCTTGACGACGAACCGCCTATCGCGGGCGGCCGCGAAATCTGGGGATTCCCGAAGAAGCACGCAAAGCCGAAGCTCGCGGTCGTGCAGGACACGCTGACAGGAACGCTCGAATACGCCGGCATCCAGGTCGCGGTTGGCACGATGGGCTACAAGCATCAACACCTGCTGTACGACGTAGAAGGCAGGCGCGCATGCTCGGCGGATTCAATCATGTCGAAGATGGGCACGACGCAGGTCAATCTGAAGATCGTGCCCGGCGTCGATGGATCGCCTGCCATTGCGCAACTGGTCGGCTACAACCTGACGGACATCCAGGTCAAGGGCGCATGGTCGGGGCCGGCACGACTGAGTCTGCAGCCGCACGTCAACGCGCCCGTGGCCGACCTGCCGGTCAGGCGCGTCGTCGGTGCTGTCCATTTCATTGCCGATCTGACATTGCCCTACGGACACGTCTTGCACGACTACAAGCGATAACATGCATTGCATGCGAGCCCACGGGCCGAACGGCTCCACACCCACCGGGCCCGTGCTCTCCTGAATGACCCGCGCCCCATCGTAACGTCGCGGGGCGCCGCTGATTTCTTCATGGTCTTATGGCCGGAACGGGCCAATGAGACGCCATTCCCCCGCACGGCGAGAATGTCTGTTCCTGGGACTCGGCGTAGATAAGGAGAGGGCGCAGGCGAGCGCGGCGGCGGGGGTGAAACGAAGGGTGTGGTTCATCGACGATTCAGGCAGGCGATATCCAATGAAGAAAAGCAGATCACTGGCTGGCGGCTGCGCGCCGGGAGGCGCCGCAAGCGGTGCGGCGCATGACGGCGCTGACGCGAATCGCGATGAAAGCTGGCTGGATTGCAGGACTGAATTCGTATTATTTCATAAACATAACTACGACCTTTCTTTGATGACGATCTAGTCGGTAAATCGAATGGTTGGCCAGTTCCGCATGATGCACGGTTGTGGTGCCTAGTCATGACCACGTTCGCACGCCGCTCATGGTCGATGCGTCCCTTTAAATCAGACGACTGCAGCGGAGAGCAGCCGCGATGCGTGAAAGCATTGTCCAGCAAGGCACGGCGCCGAAACCCGAACCACCATCGCAACCCGATTGCACTCTCCGCAAACGTTCCCTTTTAAATCAGGTTGCACTGCAATCGCCACCACCCCTCTCAACAGTCCTACGTGTTTTCCCTTGGTTGGCCGGCATTTTTGACAGACGAAAGAAAAACCCTCATATAATTTCGACTGCCTTGCCAACGGCTGTCGGACCATCCATCCGACGTGCGGTTCGGCAAGCGGGGCAGGCGAAAAGCTTGCGCAATGCAAGACGCATCACGATGTCTTTCCGAACCAAACATCCCCTTCGGGGATGGTAAGAGCCGGGCCCCGCACAAGTCTCATTCCGCACAAGGTCCGTCTCCGCGTCTCGGGCGTGTCCCATGTCCTCGCCCCGGGTGCTGTTCGATTGCGCAAGTCATGCCGCCTTTGCCCGTATGACTAAACAACATCGAGGAGCTCCAGATGACGCTGTCCCGTCTTACGTCCATTTCCGTCGCCGCCGTGCTGTTCGCCGCCGGCGCCGCCACCGCGCAAGCGGAAACCGTGAAGATCGCCATCGCTGGCCCGATGAGCGGCTCGGTCGCGCAGTATGGCGACATGGTGAAGGCCGGCGCGCTGACCGCGATCGAGCAGATCAACGCGGCAGGCGGTGCGGGCGGCAACAAGTTCGAAGCGGTGATGATGGACGACGCTTGCGAGCCGAAGCAGGCCGTCGCGGTCGCGAACAAGATCGTCAGCCAGAAGATCAAGTACGTGATCGGCCACGTGTGCTCGGGTTCGACGATTCCGGCGTCCGACATCTACGAGAACGAAGGCATCGTGATGGTCACGCCGTCGGCCACCGCGCCGCAGCTGACCGAGAACAAGAAGCGCAAGTTCATCTTCCGCACGATCGGCCGTGACGACCAGCAAGGCCCGGCAGCCGCGAAGTACATCATCAACAACGTGAAGCCGAAGAAGGTCGCGGTGCTGCACGACAAGCAGTCGTACGGCCAGGGCATCGCGTCGTCGGTGAAGAAGGACCTCGAAGCGGCGAAGATCCCGGTCGTGGTGTTCGAAGGCATCAACGCCGGCGATTCGGACTACTCCGCAATCATCACGAAGCTGAAGTCGCAAGGCGTCGACTTCGTCTACTTCGGCGGCTATCACCCGGAAATGGGCCTGCTGATGCGCCAGGCGCGCGAGCAGGGCGTGAAGGCGACCTTCATGGGGCCTGAGGGCGTCGGCAACAAGGACGTGACGGCGATCGCCGGCCCGTCGTCGGAAGGCATGCTCGTCACGCTGCCGGCCGACTTCACGGCCGACCCGGCCAACGCGTCTCTCGTGAAGGCATTCGCCGACAAGAAGCGCGATGCGAACGGCCCGTTCCAGATGCCTGCATACGCAGCGGTGAAGATCATCGCCGATGCGATCGCCGGCGCGAAGACGACCGATCCGACCAAGGTCGCCGCGTACATGCACCAGCACCCGTTCGACACGCCGATCGGCAAGGTCGCGTACGACCCGCAGGGCGACCTGAAGGCGTTCAAGTTCGTCGTCTATACGTGGCACAAGGACGCGACCAAGACCGTCGCCGCCAACTGATCGGAGTACACCCGCCCGCACACCCGCCCCGCTCGCGACCCGAGCGGGGCGGGTGCGTATTGGCTGCGCATTGCCCCATTGCGCGGCCGCCGGGCGGTTCGTGACGACACCGTGCCGACATCGTGCCGACATCGTGCGTTGGGCGCGGCCGCGCCGTGATCCGGCTGCGGCACTTGGCGCGGCGCTACCGGGAGCTTCCCGCACATGACTGATTTCTTTCCGCAATTCGCCCAGCAGCTGGTCAACGGCCTGACGCTGGGCGCGATCTATGCGTTGATCGCCATCGGCTATTCGATGGTCTACGGCATCATCGGCATGATCAACTTCGCCCACGGCGAGATCTACATGATCGGCGCATACGTGGGCCTCGTGACCCTCACCGCAATCGGCGTGTCCGCCGGCTATCCGCTGCCGCTCGTGCTCGGCGCGGCGCTGATCGTGTCGGTGATCGTCACCGGGCTGTACGGCTTCGCCGTCGAGCGCGTCGCGTACCGGCCGCTGCGCGGCGGGCCGCGCCTCGTGCCGCTGATCTCCGCGATCGGCATGTCGATCTTCCTGCAGAACTACGTGCAGATCGGCCAGGGCGCGCGCGACGTGTCCGTGCCGGTGCTGATCTCCGGCGCGTTCGACATCCATCTCGGCGGCGACTTCGACGTGACGGTTCCGTATGCGCGTCTGCTGATCGTCTGCGTGACGATCGTGCTGATGATCGCGCTCACGCTGTTCATCTCGCATTCGCGGATGGGCCGTGCGTGCCGCGCGTGCGCCGAGGACATGAAGATGGCGAACCTGCTCGGCATCGACACGAACCGCGTGATCTCGTTCACGTTCGTGCTCGGCGCGATGCTGGCCGCCGTCGGCGGCGTGCTGATCGGCCTGACGATCGGCAAGCTGAATCCTTACATCGGCTTCGTCGCGGGCATCAAGGCGTTCACCGCCGCGGTGCTCGGCGGGATCGGCAGCATTCCGGGCGCGATGCTCGGCGGCGTGCTGCTCGGGCTGGCCGAAACGTTCGCAGCGGGCTACATGCCGGCCGAGTACAAGGACGTCGTCGCGTTCGGCCTGCTCGTGCTGATCCTGCTCTTCCGCCCGACCGGCCTGCTCGGCAAGTCGGACATCGAGAAAGTTTGAGGGAGGCGCAGATGAGTCAAGTCATTTCCGTCCGCCGGCCGGCTGCCGGCGTCTCGTTCGGCGATACGCTGAAGAACGCCGTGGCCGCCGCGATCCTGACGGCGATCCTCACGGTGCCCGTGCTCGGCCTGCAACTGAAGCTCGACGGCTACCAGGTCGTGCTCGAGGCGCACTGGCGTCCGGTGTGGATCGCGGTCGCGGCCGTGTTCCTGTTCCAGCTGTTCAAGCCGTCGCTCACGCGCGCGAAAGCCGCGGTGAAGCTGCCGGCGATGCCCGCGATGGGCGCGCAGCAGCAGCGCGTGATCATCTGGGTGCTGCTCGCGGTCGGGCTCGTGTGGCCGTTCTTCGGCTCGCGCGGCGCGGTCGACATCGCGACGCTCGCGCTGATCTACGTGATCCTCGGCCTCGGGCTGAACATCGTGGTCGGGTTCGCTGGCCTGCTCGATCTCGGCTATGTCGGCTTCTATGCGGTCGGCGGCTACACGTACGCGATGCTGAACCAGTACTTCGGGCTCACGTTCTGGGAATGCCTGCCGCTCGCCGCGATCGCATCGGCGACGTTCGGTTTCCTGCTCGGCTTCCCGGTGCTGCGGCTGCGCGGCGACTATCTCGCGATCGTCACGCTCGGCTTCGGCGAGATCATTCGTCTGCTCGCGAACAACCTGACGAGCCTCACGGGCGGCCCGGATGGCATTTCGAGTATTCCGAAGCCGACCGTGTTCGGCTTCGAGATGGCGCGCTCGGCGAGCGTTGAAGGCGCGAAGACGTTCCATGAGCTGATCGGCCTCGAATACAGCGGCGACCACGTGGTTATCTTCCTGTACCTGCTCGCGCTCGTGCTCGTCTGCTTCACGCTGTTCGTGACGAGCCGGCTGATCCGCATGCCGATGGGCCGCGCTTGGGAAGCGCTGCGCGACGACGAGATCGCATGCCGTTCGCTGGGCCTCAACCCGACCCGCATCAAGCTGTCGGCGTTCACGCTCGGCGCGTCGTTCGCGGGCATCGGTGGCGCGTTCTTCGCGGCGCGCCAGGGCCTCGTGAATCCGGAATCGTTCACCTTCATCGAGTCGGCGCTGATCCTCGCGATCGTCGTGCTCGGCGGCATGGGCTCGCAGCTCGGCGTGATCCTCGCGGCGATCCTGCTGACCGTGCTGCCGGAAGTCGCGCGCGGTTTCGCCGAGTACCGGATGCTGATCTTCGGCCTGGTGATGGTGTTGATGATGATGTGGCGTCCGCAGGGCCTGCTGCCCGCGAGCCGCCCCCACGTGGAGCTGCCGCAATGAGCGCGAATGCTGAACTGTTGAAGGTCGCCGGTTTGCAGATGCGCTTCGGCGGGCTGCTCGCCGTCGACGGCATCGATTTCGACGTGCGCCGCGACGAGGTGTTCGCGATCATCGGGCCGAACGGCGCGGGCAAGACTACCGTGTTCAACTGCGTCGGCGGCTTCTACAAGCCGACCGGGGGCAACGTCGTGCTCGACGGCCACCCGATCGCGGGGCTCGCGAGCCACCAGATCGCGGTGAAGGGCCTCGTGCGGACGTTCCAGAACATCCGGCTGTTCAAGTCGCTGACGGTCGTCGAGAACCTGCTCGTCGCGCAGCACCGCAAGGTGAAGTCGGGGCTGCTGCATGGCCTGTTCGCGACGCCGGCGTACCGGCGCGCGGAGAAGGAAGCGCTCGAACGCGCGGCGGTGTGGCTCGAACGGATGAACCTGACGTCGGTCGCCAACCGGCCGGCGGGCACGCTGTCGTACGGCCACCAGCGCCGGCTCGAGATCGCACGTTGCATGATCACCGAGCCGCGCCTGTTGATGCTCGACGAGCCGGCGGCGGGCCTCAACCCGCAGGAGAAGATCGAGCTGCAACACCTGATCGACAAGCTGCGCCGCGAGTTCGGCGTGTCGGTGCTGCTGATCGAGCACGACATGAGCCTCGTGATGGGCGTGTCGGACCGCATCCTCGTGATGGAGCACGGCCGGCCGATCGTGATCGGCACGCCGGAAGCAGTCCGCAACGACCCGCGCGTGATCAAGGCGTATCTGGGGGAAGAGTGATGCTGAAGCTGGAACAGGTCCATACGCACTATGGCGCGGTCGAGGCGCTCGCGGGCGTGTCGATCGAGGTGAACAAGGGCGAGATCGTTACGCTGATCGGCAGCAACGGCGCCGGCAAGACGACGCTGATGATGACCGTGTGCGGCACGCCGCGCGCGTCGTCGGGCCGCGTGCTGTTCGAGGGCAACGACATCACCGGGATGTCGACGCACCAGATCATGCGGCAGGGGATGGCGATCTCGCCGGAAGGGCGGCGCGTGTTCCCGAGCCTGACGGTGCTCGAGAACCTGAAGATGGGCGGGTTCTTCGCGAGCCGCCACGAGATCGACGACGGCATCGAGCACGTGTTCAAGCTCTTTCCGCGCCTGAAGGAACGCGCGACGCAGCGTGCCGGGACGATGTCGGGCGGCGAGCAGCAGATGCTCGCGATCGGCCGCGCGCTGATGAGCAAGCCGCGTCTGCTGCTGCTCGACGAGCCGACGCTTGGCCTCGCGCCGCTCGTGATCGCGCAGATCTTCGACATCATCCGGGCGATCCGCGATGAGGGCGTGACGGTGTTCCTCGTCGAGCAGAACGCGAACAAGGCGCTGGGAGTGGCCGATCGCGGGTACGTGCTGGAGACGGGACGCGTGGTGCTCGCGGATACGGGCGCGAACCTGCTTGCCAACGACCGGATCAAGCAGGCTTATCTGGGCGGGTGATGGCAGACGCCGCCGGTCCGGACAGGATCGGCGGTGTCGCTATGACGTGTTTGCCGGAATCCGCTCAACGGCGTGCCGACACAGCAGGCGGTACGCCGGCCTGCCGCACATTCGTAGTCGATACGGCTACGATCGTAGTCGAAATGGCTACACTTTGACGACCCGAATCCCGATGTTCCCTCCGGGCTGATGTCCCAACCTGCGCGAAAGCGCTGCTTCGGGACTATGCCTTGTAGCCAATTCGGCTACAATCCTAGCCAATCATGCTACGATCCATTGCCTCGACCCTATTTAGTGACTACCGGCGCCGCGTGCTGGGCCTGCTTCTGTTGCGGCCGGATCAGGCGTTGCACGTCCGCGAAATCGCCCGTTTGACGGGCACGACGCCGGGCACGCTGCACAAGGAGCTGAGCAAGCTGGCCGAAGCCGGCATCCTGAGCCGCGATCGGCAGGGCAATCAGGTGGTCTATCGCGCGAATCGAAGCTGTCCGATCTACGAGGAACTGGCGGCGATCATGCGCAAGACCTCGGGCCTTGCCGACGTGCTGGCCGAAGCGCTGCTGCCGTGCGCCGAGCAAATCAGCGCGGCGTTCGTCTTCGGCTCGGTGGCACGCGGCCAGGAAACGGCGGACAGTGACGTCGACGTGATGGTGATCGGCACGGTCGGTTTTGCGACGGTGGTCCGGCTGCTTTACAACGCGCAGGCCACACTGGGACGGGACATCAACCCCAAGGTGCTGTCGCCCGACGAATGGCGCGACGGTATCGAAGGGCAGGACGCATTCTTGCGGGATGTGCTTGGAAAACCCAAGATCTTCTTGATCGGTAGCGACGATGACCTTGCAGAACTTGCTCGGCGTTAGCCTCGACGCCGTACAACCGGACCGGGAACAAGTCGCGCGGCTGCTGGCCGCTGCAGAGCGAAATCTGGCGGATGCGCAACTCGACGGATTGAGCAACGAAAACCGCTTCGACGCAGCCTACAAGGCAATCATGCAACTGGCGATGCTGGCGTTGCACGCGAACGGTTTTCGCACGTTGACGAGCCGGCCGGGACATCACCAGACCGCGATCCAGACGCTTCCGCAGACGATCGGCCTGCCGGTCGATCGCATGATCGTGCTGGATGCGCTGCGCAAGCAACGCAATCTGTCCGACTATTCCGGCGATGTCGTTCAGATGTCCGCGGTGCGCGAATGTTTTGCCAGCGCGACTGCGCTGATGATCGACGTGAGGGCCTGGCTGACGGCGAACACGCCTCAGTTGCTCGACGCGCGTTAGCCCGCTGCGGCGCGCTCGAGCCGCAGCCGCATCCGGCATGTCGGCGGCGGTGTGCCGCAACGCACGGTCATCAATCCTGACGTGCGATCAGTCCACGGCAAGCGACAACGGCGCGGGCCCTGATGACCGGTGCCACCGGCTGGCGCTACGCTAAGCCGAATCGCCGCCGTCGATCTCGTCCAGGTTCCTGCGCAACCCCGCAACGACGCGTCGCATCGCTTCAAGATCGTCCACCGACAACCCGTTCGAGAGCTGATTGGCCCACGCGGTCTGCAAGTCCATCGCCGCATCGAACGCCTGCTTTCCGTTATCCGTCAGCACGACGAGCTGCGCGCGCCGATGGTGCGGATTCACGTCGAACCTGACCAAACCTTCCGTTTCCAGATCGTTGACGATCCGCTGGACGTTCTGGCGATTCGCGCCGAGATCGCGCGCAATCCACGCAACCGGTTGCGGCTGCCCGGCAGCGACGATTGCGCCGAGAATCTGCCAGCGCGCGCTCGTCAGCCCGAGCCCGGCGACCAGCCGATCGCCGGACGCCAGCATGCGGCTGTTGAGCCGGAAAAAATCGAGAATGAAATCGGTCAGGATCTGACCGGCCGGGGTTCGCTTTACTTTGCCCATCTGTCACCATCAATCTAAATTGACACCATGATGTCAATTAACTATATATGCGTCATGTCGAATTGACATCATGCAACCAAATTGATGGAGCCGATCATGCCACAGTTTCGCCCTCTCGACCCTGAATTCCCGATCGACCGCCAGCTCGCCGAGGACGCCGCCCCGGTCGTGCTCGTGAACCTCTTCATGCTGGAACCGGAAGACGAGTCGACGTTCCTGAAGGTCTGGCAGGACGATGCCGCGTTCATGAAGCGGCAGCCGGGCTTTGTCTCGACGCAACTGCATCGTGCGATCGGCGAGCGTCCGACGTATCTGAACTATGCGGTGTGGGAGTCCACCGCGCATTTCCGTGCGGCGTTCTCGCATCCGGATTTCCGCGCGAAGCTGTCAGACTATCCGGCGTCGGCGGTCGCGTCGCCGCACCTGTTCAAGAAAGTGGCGGTGGCGGGGATTTGTGTCGCGTGAGCTGCGTCGTGGGGCCGCGTGTGGCGATCGCTATCTGTCGTGCGTGACGGCACCGGCCTGCATTGGGCCATCCCGGAGATCGGTGGGGCGGTTGACGGACGAGCGCGCGATGGCGCTGCCGCGGCCGGTGCCGAAATCGCCGGTTATTGAGGCTATTGCGGTCATTGCCGCGCCGCGAGCAGCTTGATCCCCAACCCGACGAACAGCAGCCCGCTGCCGCGCTTGATTGCCTCGACCCAGCGGCTCATGCGGAAGCCGCGATGCAATCTGTGTACGCCGGCTGAATAGATGCTGTGAACGACCACCACCGTGCAAGCGATCGTTGCGTACATCACGACGAACTGCATCGCCAGCGGGCGGTCGTGCGCGATGAACTGCGGCATGAACGCGGACAGGAAGATCAGCGTCTTCGGGTTGCTCCCGGAGACGAGCAGTGATTCGCGGAACAGCTTCTTCCGGTCCGGCGCGACTGCGGCCGCGGCCGTGTCGCCGGCAGACGCATCTGGCCGCGCTCGCGGGCCGCGCAACTGCTTGACGCCCAGAATCATCAGATAAGCCGCGCCGGCCACCTTCATCGCGACGAACAGCGGCGGCATCGCGGCGAGCACCGCGCCGACGCCCAGCGCAACGAGCACGACGACGACCCCTTGCGCGGTGAGATTGCCGGCAATGGTCGCGGCCGTGCCTTGGCGGCCATATCGGACGGTGTTCCGGACGACGAGGAGCACGTTGGGCCCCGGAATCAGCGTGGTGGCGAGATAGGCTGCGGCAAAGAGAAACCAGGTCTGAACGGACATTCGTCGCTCCGCGAGGTCGATATGGGGCGTCTGGGATCAGGCATGATGCCATGCCGGCATCGAGGATGCGTCGGACACGTCCCTTTCCGTCGCGATGTGCGGTTCAGTCTTCCGCGCAGGCGGCGCGCAACGCGCGATCCAGGAAGTCCAGCATCGCGCCGACCTTTGGCAAGCGTTCCCGATGACGTGGCCAGATCAGACTGATGGGCAATCCCGTCGTCGCGAATGCGGGCAGCACGTCGACCAGTTCGCCGTTGCGAAGCGCATCGCGGATCATCCAGGTCGCCAGTTGCGCGACCCCGTACCCGGCCTTTACCGCCTGGATCTGCGCTTCGCCGCTGCCGACGACGATCCGGCCGTTCATGGTCCGGCGTTCGGCCTGTCCATCCGGCCCGGCCACGATCCACGGACTCACGCTGCCGTCCGCGCGGCCGTAGGTCACGCAATCGTGCTGCTCGAGATCCGCCACGTCGCGAATCGCCGGACGTTGCTTCAGATAACGCGGCGCCGCACAGAAGACCACGCGCTCCTGACCAATGGTCCGATGCGCAAGCAGGCCTGAGGGTGGGGCGACACTGCCGATCCGCACGGCGAGATCGATGCCTTCCTCGACCGGATCGATGAAGCGGTCGGTGAACGACGTGTGCAGCTTCACGCGCGGATGACGCTCGGCGAAATCGAGCAGCAGCGGCAACACGTGCAGGTGGCCGAACGTCACCGGCACGTCGACGCGCAGGCGGCCCGCCGGTTCGGTGTGCTCGGCGGCGAGATCGATTTCGGCTGTTTCGAGGTCCGCCAGGATGCGCGTGCAGGTGCGATGGAACGCTTCGCCCGCGCCGGTGAGGGCAAGGCGTCGCGTCGTGCGCTCGAAGAGCCGGGCGCCGAGCCGCGCCTCCAGTCGCGCGATGCTCTTGCTGACCGCCGAGGTCGTGAGATGGAGCCGTTCCGCAGCGGCCGTGAAGCTCCCGGCTTCGGCAATGGCGACGAAGACTTCGATGCCTTTGAGACGCTCTGTCGACATTGACACTGGCGATAGGGTGAACGAGGGCTCAATTGTCCATGCAATTCCCGCCGTTCTGTGAAAATGCATTTCGAAAGAGGCTCGGCGCGTCCGAGGCCATCTGCCCGTAGTACGATGACGCGCGCAGGGGGCGTGGCGCTACTGCCCGGCAACGCCCGGCGAGCCGAGGCCGGCATCGAAGCGCGCCTGCCGGCGGCGGCCGATGATGACGGCGAGCAACGTGGCGGACAGCGTGGCGAACAGCGCGATTGCAGCGGCGACGTATCCGATGTCGGCGAGCGTGCTGCGTTCGATCGTGTATCCGCCGACGATCGCGCCGAGGCCGATGCCCGCGTTGGCGGCGGACACGTTCAGCGTGCCGGCCAGCGCTTGCGCATGCGAGGCGGCTTTCATTACGCGCACCTGGCAGACCGGGTAGAGCGCCGTATACGCGACGCCCCATACGGCCATCGCCGCGCCGAGCCAACCGGGTGCGGACGCGAGCGACACACTCGCAGCCATGCCGATTGCCAGCAGCAGCGAGAAGACGGCGGTTGCGCCGGCCGGATGGCGATCGACGAAACGCCCGCCGAGCCAGTTGCCCGCGAGCCCGACCGCGCCGAAGCCCATCAGCCACCATCCGACCTGCGCGGGCGGCACGTGCGCGACGCGTTCCAGCAGATCCGCGAGATAGGTGTAGGCGGTGAACATGGCGGCAAACACGACGACCGACAACGCGACGTTCGCGACGAAATGCCGATCGCAGAGAATGCCGAGCTGGGTCGCGATGCGCATTCTTTCCGGCCGCGCGAGCGCGGGCGTGAACGCCGCGAGGGACGCGGCCATCACGAGCGACAGCACCGCGAGTCCGCCGAACGCGCCGCGCCACCCGATCGCGTTTGCCGCAACGGTGCCGAGCGGGATGCCGAACAGCGTGGCCGCGGCAATCCCGAGATAGACCTGCGACACCGCGCGCCCGGCCCGCTCGGCGCCGGCCAACTGGCTCGCCGTTTCGCTCGCGGTGCCCCAGAACACGGGCAGCAGCAACGCCGGGATGAAGCGGGCGATGGCGAGCACCCACGGATTCGGCGCCAGCGCGGCGAGCAGGTTGGCAGCGGCGAAGACGAACAGGATCGTGACGAACAGGCGCTTGCGCTTGACATGCGACAGTGCCGCAGTCAGCAACGGGCCGAACAGCATCACCGTGAACGCGAACAGCGTGACGAGCTGTCCGGCAGTTGAAATCGAAATGCGGAGGTCGCGCGCGAGCGCGGGAAGCAAGCCGACGATCAGGAATTCGGTGGTGACGATGACGAATGCGGAAATCGCCAGCAGCGCGATGGACAGGGTGCGGGGCGGAGCAGCGAGGTCGGGCATGGGATACGGGCTCGTGAGGCGGGAGGGCCTCATAGCGTATTCACTGCCCGGAGTCTTATCTTGGGTGAATATTCATCGCTGTGTTGACGGCGAGGAAACAATCGCACAAGCCGAAGCGCGGCTTGTGCGACAACGGGATGCGTACTGCTGCGGGCAGTACGCATCCCCGGTGTCGGCGATCAATAGGCCGCGACCTCTTCGGTATTGTGACGTTCAACGGGCTTCCTGGATTTCGCCAGCGCCGTGATGAACAACATGGCGGCGATTCCGCCAGCAATCAGTGCCGGGTAGGCTGCCAGGATCTGGAACAACGAATACTTCCAGCTCAACGGGCGCCCAACGCCCAGCATTGCCGCGTAGAACCACGAGACTGCGGAAACCACGCCCAGGAAAATGGCAACCATGCGTCGTTCAAAGGAAAGCTTCAGCAGGGATCCTGCTTTCTGCAGTGCCGGGAGGACCGTGGAGTGCAAAGCGATACCGTTGAAAGTCAGCAAGGCGACGATGGCAATCTTGGCCTGCAGTTTGGGATTGTGGAGATACGTGAGCCCTTGAGTCCGCATATCGAACGCAATGATCGCAATGCCGGTGACCCAAAGCACCATCAGCGCCAGCGTGATGGTGCGCTGCAGACTGGGCAGGTGGACCTGGGCAAGATCGGCGGGCGCGTCAGAATCCAAAAGCCGTTTGACCATCGCAATATCACTGGTCAGCACGAGACCAATCGAGACACAGCAGGCGATGAGGTGAACAAAGACGATTCCCATCCGTACGAATTCCATTTTCTGTCCTCTTTCCTTTCGCGCGTTGCGCAAAGTTGATTGATACCGATCGAAAGTCGGGTTGAGTCTCCCAAATGTATTGATAGGAGTGCGATACAAATAACTTGATTCGACCGTGTCCAACCCAGTCACGCGGGCGTCAGTCCGGCATGACAGGAACCACTCGGCGAGCCCGCTACGGCGCGCCGGGTCCTGATGGGTTGCATGTAGTCGAAACGATACTCAGTACGAGTTCAACCGCTTGATCAAGTTCGCACGACGTGCGGACTTGCAGTGTCGGATGGCTGGCCATCCAGGTATCCGGCATGCGTTGATATGCAGAATGAAACATCGCCCAACTGCCGGATGCCGCCGGACGACCTGCAAAATTTACGGCAGGTGGCCTCGACGAATCAACCCGACTTGTTACGAAATGCAAAGAGGGTTACGAGCGAGAAATGGGGGCGGCGAAGGGACCGACCCGGACGGGGTTCCCGCGATCAGGAGTGCGGCGTAGTGTCGCCATTTCGATTGGGGCGCAGATCGACGAGCCGCTCCTTTTACATTTCCACGGAAAATGCTGAAGGGGTCGCAGGCGACAATGCACGTCGCGAAATTATCATATGTGGAATGGAGCAATTTCGGCTGATCAAAGGAGCATCGATTTTTCAGACGGAATGCCAACCGTATCTCGATGCGACGCGCGAACACCAACTCGGCCGGCTGCCAACGAAGCGAGCCTTGCCGTACGCGTCGCGATTTTGGATCGATATTTCCACGTCGGCGGGCGGCATGATGCCACGCCGCCGTCCGGATCTCACGCGTGCTTCGCCAGATACTTCCGGATCAGCATCATCTGCGCGGTCCACCCCTGGTCGTTCATTTCGTAAGCCTTCGCGCGGCGCTCGGCGAACAGCGCGTCGAAACCGGATTCGGTCAGCGTCAGCCGCGTTCCGTCCGGCTGTTCGTCGAGCGCGAACGTGACCAGCGTCATCGGCTCGCTCGAATAGTCGATGGATGGATTGATCGCGAACGGATGCCAGCGGAACGAGAACAGTCGTTTCGGCTCGACGCGGTCGATGACGATTTCGAATACCGCGCCGGCATACGGCTCTTGCGCCTTCGCGATGTCCGCATCGACGGTCGTCGGCGTGATCCGGCCGAACAGCCGCTGGCCGGCGACGAACGGCCCGTCGAACGTCACGCCGAACCACTTGCCGAACTCGCCGGCATTGCTGACGGCCTCCCAGACGCGGTCCAGCGGCGCGGGCAACAGGGTCTGCTTTTCGATGCGATCGGATTGCTGTGTCATGACGCCCTCCATGGGTGCGTTTATCCACTGCGATTGTGCGACGCGCGGCACAGCGGCGCGTTACCCTTCATGCCCGACAGGCCGATGCGGGACGGACAGGCGCGGCGCACATCAGAGCATGACCGCGTCCGGCACGTCGATCACGACGTCCGACGTCGCGACCGCGACGCACGGCAGCGTATAGCCGTCGGCCTTTTCCTCGCGGCTCAGCCCCGGCCATTCGATCGTATAGCGTACGCTGCCGCTGACGATCCGGCACAGGCACGTGCGGCACGTGCCGTTGCGGCACGAACGCGGCAGCGACACGTGTGCGAACGCGGCCGCTTCGAGCAGCGTCAGCGAGTCGGGCGCGTCGAAGCTCACGCCGAGCGGCTCGATGCGCACGAGAGGGGGGCGTTCGGAATCGGTCATGTGGGAAAAAACGGCGGATCGGTCACGGCAAGCCGCCAAGCATACCCGAACCGGTCCGCCGCGGCCCGCCGGCCGCGGCGGGCCCGAGGTCCGTCAGTGCCGGCGCAGATGCCGGTACACGGTGTTGCGCGCGAGCCCCAGCTCCCGCGCGGCCGCCGACACGTTGCCGCCGTGCCGCTCGAGCGCCGCGCCGATCACCGCCGCCTGATGATCGAGCAGCGTCGTTGCTTCGGCCGCCGCGTCGCTCGCGTGCGGCTCCGCGCTCGGCACGTCGCAATCGAGCCAGAAATCGTCGGGCAGGTGCGCGAGCGCGATCTCCGTCTCGTCCTCGGCCAGCATGCCCGCGGTGCGCAGCACGTTGGTCATCTGCCGCAAGTTGCCGGGCCAGCGGTGGCGCGCGAACGCGTCGAGTACGTCGGGCGCGACCCGGCGCGGCATCGGCTCGCTGCGCGCGAGCCGCTCGAGAATGCGTTCGACGAGCACCGGCAGGTCGGCGCGCGTCGCGAGCGGCGGCAGCGTCACCGCGAGCCCGTTGATCCGGTAGAACAGGTCCTCGCGGAACGTGCCGGCCGCGATCATCGCGCGCAGGTCGCGGTGCGTCGCGCAGACGACGCGCACGTCGACCGGCACCGCACGCGCTCCGCCGAGCGGCATCACCGCGCGCTCCTGCAGCACGCGCATCAGCCGCACCTGCTGCGCGAGCGGCATGTCGCCGATCTCGTCGAGAAACAGCGTGCCGCCGTCGGCCTGCGCAATCTTGCCGGGGCTGCCGCGCTTGCGCGCGCCGGTGAACGCGCCGTCCTCATAGCCGAACAGCTCGGCCTCGATCAGCGAATCGGGCAGCGCCGCGCAGTTGACCGCGACGAACGGGCCGTCCGCGCGCGGCGACGCGTGATGTAGCGCGCGGGCGAGCCATTCCTTGCCGGTGCCGGTCTGGCCGAGGATCAGCAACGGCAGGTCGCGCCCGCGGATCTTCGCGACCCGCTCGAGCACCGCGGCCATCCTCGCGTCGCCGGTGTCGAGCGTCTCGAACGTGATCGCGTCGGGATCGGCCGGGCGCGCGCGCGTGGCCGGCGCGGCGGGCGGCGTGACCGCGACCGCCGTTTTCTGCGCATCCGCGAATTCGCAGCGCGCGAGCACGCGCACGCCGCTCGACAGCGTGAGCCGGAACAGCGCACCGGGCGCGCGGGCGGCCTGCTGCGCGAGCATCGCGAAGCGCATCCCGAACAGCGCGTCGCAGCCTTGATGTTGCAGCGCGTCGAATGGCGCGCCGAGCTGGAATTGCGCGCTGCGGTTCGCGGCGATCAGCCCGCCGTCGGGCCCGAATGCCACCAGCCCCGCGAACAGCGAATCGACGCATTCCTCGTGCGCGTGAAAGCGCACGCGCAGCGCCTCCGCGCACTGGTTCGCGAACAGGTGGTTCTCGATCAGCTGCGCCGACATCCGCACGAGCGCGAGCGTATGCGGGCTGAAGCCGCGCGGATCGCCGCTCACGTCGAGCGTGCCGAGCGTGCGTCCGAACGGATCGACGATCGGTGCGCACGAGCAGGTCAGGATGTGGTTGGCGCGCAGGAAGTGTTCCGACGCATGCACGGCGAGGGCCTGGCCCGACGCGAGCGCGGTGCCGATCGCGTTGGTGCCGCGTGCGCCTTCGGCCCACGACACGCCCGGACACAGCGCGACGCGGTTGGCTTTCTCGATGAAATCCGCGTCGCCGATGCTGTGCAGGATTACGCCGTCCGAGTCGGTCAGCAACACGAGGCTTTGCGTGTCGGCGATCTGCGCGTGGAGGTCTTCCATCACCGGGCGCGCGTGTGCGAACAGCGCGTGATGGGTGTCGATCAGCTCGCGCAGCGCAACACGCGACAGCGGCGAGAAATCGGGCAGCTCGTCAGTGCGCAGCCCGACCGCTGTCGAACGGGCATGCGCCTGCGCGAGCAGGTCGATGCGGCCCGCGGTGGCGGGCAGCACGGAAGATTGAGGCATCACGTGTCTCCAGTCGGCCCGGGTTGGCGCTTCAGCGCTTGCTCGGGTCCCATGCAAATCCGAAGCCGTCGGCGGGGTGCGTTCCCCGCTCGCAACGCGCATCCGGTGCGCATCCGGCTGCGCAGGTACGCCTCATCATACAAGCGCGGCACGCGATGTGCGACCGGGGACAAATTCCGCTTGCTTTTGGGCAGGCGCCTGCAATGATGGAAATGGAGCACGCACGCGCCGTGTTCCGCATCGCAACACGCATGCGACGCGACATGCATCCGTTCGGAGACGGATCATGGTTCGTACGGAACTGAGGGTCGTACTGGCGGCAATCGCCACCTTCGTCATGTTGGGCGGCATCGCGGTCGCGATCCACGGCCTCCTCTTCGATCTGGACGACGCGCTGCGATACGGCGCTGCAGCGATCGCGCTGGGCATCACGACAACCGCGATCGCCCTCAACGTGTGGCCGCATGACCCGCATTGACGCCGGCCCGGCTCCGGTGCCGGATCACGCATTGTGCTGACCAAACCCGCGTCGGAATGACGCGCGCCGCAAAATTTGCCTCCTGCGCGAAACCGTCTAAAGTGAATGCAACCGGTGTGCATTGTCCGCGCCATATTTCCGCGGGCGTGCAAGGCCGGTCAGCCCGCGAACACAATCGTCCGGCCGGTGGCGGACGACGGACGCGGTCATTCATTTTCTACCGGACGGTTGAGGCGGCTCCCATGCAGATCAATTTCCCGAACGAGGCGCCCGAGTATTCGGGGCGTGAACTGACGCTCGCGTTTCCGGCGTTGGTCAATGGCGAGCGCGTTCAATGCCACATCACCGCCGAGGCGATGGAAGACCATTTCGGCGCGGCGTCGCCGCGCTTCGAGGATATGGTCGGCGCGTTCGACATGCACCGCGACCGCATCGAGGCAGCGGCGCGGCGCCTGCTGTCGGAAACACGCGCGCAATGCGTGACGCTGCGCAGCGGCTACGTGCGCTTTTACGAGGCGAACTGGCGTTGACCCGACTAGCCGGGCAGTGATCGAGCGGGCGCCATTGCAGTGCATGGCGCCCTCGTCGTATTGACGGTATCGATGGTATCGGCGGTATCGGCGCGGCCAGGGCATATGCGTGCGCGGAGAGCGATTGCCCCGCGGCCGCGACCGTGCGCCATGGCCGGCTGCGAGGCTGCGCCTGTTTTTCTGCTTGTTCCCTTGCCGGTTTCCCCTTCAAGGCGCGGCGACGATCGCGTAGGCGTCGTGCGTGCGCGTGATGCGTGCAAAGCCGGATGCGGCGAGGTGCATGCCCGCAATCAGCAGATTCCCGGCACTGGCTTCGGCGAACAGCGTCGCGCGCGTCGCCGACGCGCGCGACGGATCGTGGTCGAACGCGATCGATACGTGCGGCCGGGCCACCTGGATCGGCGCGAAGTGGACGACATCGCCCCAGATCAGCAGACGCTCTCCGCGCGACTCGACGAGATAACCCGTATGCCCGGGCGTATGTCCCGGCAGCGGCACGGCCGCAATGCCGGGCAGCACCTCGCCTGCGTCGACGGTGCGAAGGGCCGTGCGATACGCATCGAACACCTGCCGCGCGATCCGGAAATTGCCCTGCGCGCGCTCGCTGGCGCGCGCAAATGATTCGTCATCCTGCCAGAAGTCGATTTCCCGCTGGTGGACCACCAGTTCGGCATCGGGGAACGCCGCGCGGCCGAGCGTATCGATCAGCCCGCCGACATGGTCCGGATGCGCGTGCGTGAGCAGGATCGTGTCGATGTCGGTCGGCGCCACGCCGGCGAGCGGGAGCGCCGATTTCAGCCGGCCACCCCAGTTCCGGATGCCGCCCGCGCCGGCATCGACGAGGATCGTGCGGCCGTTGCCGCGGATCACGTAGCAGTTGATGTTCACGACGGACGGATCGGGCACGCCCGCGTCGCGCAGGATGCGGGCCGCGTCGGCCGGATCGATGTTCGAGAGCAGGTCGAGGCCGGCCGTGAGCATTCCGTCGCTGATCGACGTGACGGAGAATTCGCCGATCTGCCGGCTCGGGAAAGGGAAGGCGCACATGGGCAATCTCCGGGTATCAATGGCGCGCATGGATGTGTGGCGCGGGGTAGCCAAAACAGCGGATGCGGGCCGTGCATCCCGTGTGCTGCCGGATCGCGTCGTCCAGCGCGTCGAGGAACCGGTCCATCACGTCGGGCGTGCGGAACGCCTCGAGCCGATAGCGGATCTCGACGTAGACCGGGTGGCCGCGCCCGTGGCCGACGCCGACGTAGATCACATGGACGTTGTCGGGCGCGGCATGCAGCACGCGGGTACAGAGGTCGTTGCACGCGGCGGTGAGCCGCGAGCGCGCGTCGTTCGGCGGCATGCGTTCCGCCGCGATGAAGAACGTGACGTTGGGCATCGGCGTGCTCCGTTTATCGTGCGGCCGGGGTGGCAGGTGCGGCAGGTGCGGCAGGTGCGGCAGACGTCCGCACGAGCTGCGGGCCCATCGGCGCGTAGAGCCGGATTGCGCCGGACGCATCGGCGGCGCGATGCGCGGCGTCGCGCGCCAGTACGGCCAGCCATCGCTGCGCGGGACGCTTGTCGAGCGCGATGGCGTGCAGGCTCGACGGCGTGAGGCCCAGCCGCGCCAGCGGGGCGGGATCCGTATCGCAGACCGCGAGCAGCGCGGGTGCCGTTACCGCGGGCGCCGCGCCTGCGTGGTCGTATACGTTGCGCCGCCAGTCAGTGATGTGCGGCTGCCAGCGGGCGAAGTTGCCGCCGCCGTTGTCGCGATACTCGGCGGAGCCGAGCACGTCGGGCGCGTCGATCGTGTGCAGCGCCAGATAGCGCGGGCCTGTCCCGCCCAACGCGCTGAAACGCTGCGACGTGACGAAACCGGATACCGAGATGAGGGCCGGCAGCTTGACCCGGCTGTAGAAGTCATTCCATTCGGCCTCGGAGGCCGGATCGGCGAAACTGCATTCGACCGTGTAGATCATGGTGGTGTCCTCGTGGGGAAGCGGGGCAGCCAACGCGCTGCCACTCGACGGGTTGATGTTTTGTCATGATAATCACGTGAAAACGCACTGAAAAACGACGATTCGTCACCCTTCGATGACATTTGATCAAGCTGCCGCAGGCATCGTCCGGCGAGGAGAAGCGCGATGCGACGCAGGATTCCCAGCAATTCGGCCTTGATGGCGTTCGAGGCTGCCGCACGGCACGGCAGCTTTGCGCGCGCGGCCGACGAACTCGCGTTGACGGAAGGCGCGATCAGCCGGCAGATCGGCCGCCTTGAGGCGTTCCTCGGCATCGTGCTGTTCGAGCGTATCGGCAATCGCGTGCGGCTCGCGCCGAACGGCGCGCGTTACGCGGCACAGGTGCGCGACGTGCTCGATCGGCTGGAGCGCGAGTGCCAGTACATGATGGGTCAGCCCGGCGACGGCGGCAGTCTCGACATCGCGGTCACGCCGACGTTCGCGACGCGCTGGCTGATCCCCCGCCTGAAACGGTTTCACGACCGGCACCCGAACATCACGGTGCATTTCGCGGAGCGGGCCGACCCGTTCGTCCTGCCCGACAGCGGTTTCGACGCGGCAATTCATTTCGAGCATCCGGCGTGGGCGGGCATGCATACGCATCGGCTGCTCGAGGAGGTGCTGGTGCCGGTTTGCCATCCGTCGCTGCTCGCGGGCGCGCCGCCGGAGACGCTGCTGGATGCGTTGCCGCGCCTGCACAAGCGGCAGACGCCGGATGCGTGGTCGCAGTACGTGCAGGAGACCGGGTTGCCGATTGGCAATCCGGCGGCGGGCGCGCGCTACGATCTCCATTCGATGCTGATCGCCGCTGCGCTGGCGGGGCTCGGCGTGGCGCTGGTGCCGCGCCTGTACGTCGAAGCCGAGATCGCGCAGGGACTGCTCGCCGCGCCCTGGCCGGACAGCCGGCGCGTCGCGAAGCGCTTCTGCCTCGTATTGCCCGAGCCGCTGGATCTCGGCGACGGACCGTTGCAGACATTTGCGCGCTGGGTGCTCGGCGAGGCCGGGGTGTGACTGTCGTCTGCCCGTGCGCATGGCGCGATGCGCGGCGGCGGACGCTCGATGCCGCATGCGGGATGCTCGCGAACAAAAAAACGCCACCCGAAGGTGGCGTTTTTTGCATCATGCGGAGCGACGCGTCATGCCATGCTCATTCGCTGCCGAGATAGAAGAAGCGGAACAGAAACACCGCGGCGATGATCCACACGACCGGCTTGACCTGGCGTGCCTGGCCCGTCAGTAGCTTCAGGCCGGCGTACGAGATGAAGCCGAACGCGACACCGTTTGCGATCGAGTACGTGAACGGCATCAGCAGCGCGGTCAGCGCGGCCGGCACGGCTTCGGTCGCATCGTCCCACGGCACTTCGACCATCTCGCGCAGCATCAGGCACGACACGTACAGCAGCGCGGGCGCGGTCGCGTAGGCCGGCACGACGCCCGCGAGCGGCGCGATGAACAGGCACGCGAGGAACAGCACCGCGACGGTGAGTGCCGTCATCCCGGTGCGGCCGCCGGCCTGCACGCCCGACGCGCTCTCGATGTACGCGGTGGTCGACGACGTGCCCAGGACCGAGCCCGCGACGATCGCGGTGCTGTCGGCGAGCAGCGCCTTGTTCAGGCGGTCCATCTTGCCGTGGACGAGCAGGCCGGCGCGGTTCGCGACGCCCATCAGCGTGCCGGTCGCGTCGAACAGCTCGACGAGGAAGAACACGAGGATCACGTTGATGATGCCGGTCGACAGCGCGGCACCGATGTCGAGCTTGAACAGCGTCGCGTCGATCGACGGCGGCGCGGAGAACACGCCGTGGAACTGGTTGTCGCCGAAGAAGAACGACAGGATCGTGACACCGAGGATGCCGATCAGGATCGCGCCGCGCACGCGCAGGTGGTCGAGCGTGACGATCGTGAAGAAGCCGATGATCGCGAGGATCGTGTCGTGCTTGTGCAGGTCACCGAGCGTGACGAGCGTCGCCGGGTTGCCGACGATCACGCCCGACGTCTTCAGCGAGATGATGCCGAGGAACAGGCCGATGCCCGCGGTGATCGAGATGCGCAGCGATTTCGGAATGCCGTTGACGATCGCCTCGCGCACGCGGAACAGCGTGACGATCAGGAACAGGCAGCCGGAGATGAACACCGCGCCGAGCGCGGCCTGCCACGAGAAGCCGAGGCCTTTCACGACCGTATACGCGAAGTACGCGTTGAGGCCCATGCCGGGCGCGCACGCGATCGGGTAGTTCGCATACAGCCCCATGATCAGCGACGCGAGCGCTGCGACGAGGCAGGTCGCGACGAATACCGATTCCTTCGGCATGCCGGCGTCGCCGAGGATCGCGGGGTTCACGAAGATGATGTAAGCCATCGTCAGGAACGTGGTGACGCCCGCGAGTATTTCGGTGCGGAAGTCGGTGCCGGCTTCTTCGAAGCCGAAATACCGCTTGATGGATTCCATGTAGGCGTTTCTCCGGTCGGGTTGTCGTGTTGCTTGTCGAGTCGAGTTGTTGTATGCGCGGCCAACCATGCACGGCCGGCGTAATGTAACCAGCCACTAATGTCGGGCTATCGGCGGATTGTAATAGCCGGGATAGGTTGGACGATATAGTCGCGGGGCGCGATCGGCGGACGGCACGGCCAGATTGACTGCGGGGCCGCGCGGCGGCGCGCATTTTACCGGTTCGGGCGGGAATGGCGGCGAAAAGCAGGGGGAAGCGGGGGAAGCGTGGGGAATCGGTAGCAAGCGGCTGGCGACACATGCGCCGCGGCGTGTTGATCGCATCGACATGCGGATGAAACGCAACGCCCGCATGCTGCACAAAAGCCGTGCACGCATGCGGCGCAACATCACGCATGCAGCGCATGCGGGCGCGGACCGATGCATTCGTCAGTCCACCAAGGCGCGGGCATCGGGCTATGCTGCTCCGAAGCCGTTCCGCGCGCAACTGTCAAATCGTGCTGCAGTGCGGACTGTGGTTTCTGTGTAAAAGATTGCAAGACCGGATCGCGTTAACCGGCAACTCTTTCTAGGATAGATACACCGCGCACACACGTCGGGCCGATCGCTGCCGATGCGGGGGAATCGACGGCCCGTGCAGTGCCAAGGCGTGAAGTGTGGCGGCGGCCGTTGCGCGTACGGGCAAGCGCGCGGCCGATTGCGATTGCCCGATGCGGGTTTGTCCGTTTTTACGGAGGTCAGCATGCTGAACTGGATCAGCCGTTGGGCGATGCGGCACGCCCCTACGCCAGAAAAAACCGCTGCGTCGATGCTCGTCACTGCGCGCATGGAACTGTTCACTGCCGAGCAGCGCGTCATCGATGCGAAATTACAAGCGGATTACTGGCGCACGCGCGTGTCCTTTCTCGAGGAGGTGCAAAAGCAAGGCATCGATCCTTGGGTGAGCGCGCAGGCATCCCAACGTCCTGAGTTCGAAGCCAGTCCGCGCGGCACCGGCCCGCGTCTCGCCGCCAGCACCTGATGTCCGCGCGCGGCGCGCGATCGCTCGCGGCACGCGCCGGCGTGCCGCGTCATTCGCCGCGCACCTGCGATGCGATGCGTCGCAGGTGCGCGCATTTCGTCACGCCGTCACGCGCAGCGCGCTTGACGGCGTTCGTATCACGTCCGATCGTCAACGCCTGTCCGTCACGCCCGACTTCGCCAGATGCCGCACATCATGTGCTGCACTTGCGCGAGCGCGCGCCGTAATCGCATGCCGCGCTGCAGGTACGCGGTCGTGATCGACGCCTCGACCGGGCAGTCGGCATCCGTGCTCACCCAGATGCGTTCGCCGCGCGGGATGCGCAGCACGTCGCCGGGCCGCATCCAGTAATCGTCGACACTCGTCTGGCGCGTCAGCCACAGCGACGCATCGTGCACGCGGATCTCGGCATCGCTCGGCGCGCGCCACGTCAGCGTCTTGCGCGGCGCGACGGCGAAATGAATCACGACTCTCGGCAACGCGATCGCGTCGGCGCGGCGCAGATCGGGACGAACAAACAGCGGGCTGGCTTGGTCCATCGTCATCTCCATTCGTTGAGCCGGGCGGATGACGCGCACCAAAACAAAAAAGCCTCATCCGTTTCCGGTGAGGCCTTGTGTGACATGCGGTACTGCTGTCGATGCTAACGCACAAGCGCCCCCGGTGACTCGCCCCAATGGGCGTTCACTCGGCGATTAATCGCGATGGCGATGAGCTTGAACGTAGGCATGCGAACGAGTTTGTCGTGCAGGCGTGGCGTTGTCAACGAAAATTTCGAGATACGTGTGGATCACGCATCGCGTTGCGCGAGCGCGTTCACGAGCAGTTCGGACAGCAGGCCGGTCATCCCGTCCGGATGCGTCGCCGCGCGTACCTTCAACTGCTCGACCAGCTCCGCGTTGAGCTTGCAGGCGAACGGCACGAGCCCTTGCTCCTGGTCGAGCTTGCGCTGCGCGCGGCGGTCGAGCTTCGCCGCTTCTTCGGCGCCTTTGCCGAAACGCGCGGAGCTCGACTGCTTCATCGAGTGCGTCAGCTTGAGCGCTTTGTTTTTCTCGAGATCGGTTTTCTTCATGGCCATCGCGGCACCTCCGGGGAAATGAAGCCGCGATTGTACGCATTTCGCCGCGCGGTGCACGCGCAGCGCGTGCACGGACGTACGTCAAGCCTCCTTCGTGGCCCCCCAGTTGCCGCCATGCGCGGCCGCCTGGGCGGCCGGCGAGCGCGCGAGATACGCGAGCGCCTGTTCGGTCGACCCTTCGTGGTGCGGCGTGTAGCTCGGCTTGAAGTAGCGCAGCGCCGCGCCGATCACCTTCCAGAACGACGGCAGGTGCCCGCGCCGCGAGCCCTGCCACCACGACCGCACGAAACCCGGGTAGCGGCCCGCGTCCGGATCGCGCCTGTACATGAACTTCGCGCCCGTCGTGATGTAGTAGAGCAGCAGCACGATCACGAACGCCATGTGCAGGCAGCGCTCCGGATACGTGCCGCCCATGTGGCGATAGATGTCGAATGCGACGGTGCGATGCTCGACTTCCTCGGCGCCGTGCCAGCGCAGCAGGTCGACCATCGTCGGGTCCGCCTTGCCTTCGTCGAGCCCGTGCGCGTTGAGCACCCAGTTGCCGAGATAGCCGAAGAAGTGCTCGAGCGACGCGATCACCGCGAGCTGCTGGCGCAGCCAGAAGCGCGTATGGCCGATCTTCAGGCCGAACGGCGCCTCGCCGAGCACGCGCGTGAAGAGCCAGTTGAGCTTCTGCGTGAACGGCTTCGTGTCGATCCCGTGGCGGTCGTAGTAATGCTTGAGCACGCCGCCGTGCGAGCGCGAATGCACGGCCTCCTGACGCAGGAAGCCTTCGGCCTCGTCGCGCAGCTGCGCATCGGTGATATGCGGCAGCGCCTTGTTGTAGACGCGGCAGAACCACAGCTCGCCTTCCGGGAACAGCAGGTTCAGCGTGTTGATGATGTGCGTGCTGCCCGGATCGTTCGGCACCCAGGTGATCGGCGTGTCGCTGAAGTCGAACTTCACGTGACGGGCCTTGATCTTGTGGTAGTCGGCGGTTGCGGTCATCTGTGTCTCCGTGTGCGGCGTTGTTGCGGCCTGTCGCGGCTTGTTGCGGTTTATTGCGGCCTCTTGCAGCCTCATGCGCCGTCAATGCGATGCCATGCTGACGCGGGCGATCATCCGGCCGAGCCAGGGCATGAAGCGGCCGACGAAGCGCAGCGTGTGCGCCTCGGTGCCGACCGCGACGACCGGCCGGTTGCGCAGCACGCCGTCGACCATCGCCTGCGCGACGGTTTCAGGTTTCAGGCCGCGCATCTGGTAGAGCTTCGTCGCGCGTTTGCGCAGGCGCGCTTCGTCCTGCGCATTGGCGCCCGCGTAGTGCGTCGACGCCATGATTCCGGTTTCCGCGAAGCCGGGGCACACGGCCGTCACGCCGATGCCTTTGCCGGCCAGCTCCGCGCGCATGCATTCGCTCAGCATCAGCACCGCGGCCTTGGTCGTCGCGTAGGCCGGCAGGTCGCGCGACGGCCCGAATGCCGCCGCCGACGCGGTGTTGACGATGTGGCCGCCGCTGCCGCGCGCGGCCATCTGCTTCGCGAACAGGCGCGAGCCGTGGATCACGCCCCACAGGTTCACGTGCAGGATCCGCTCCCAGTGCGCGGCGCTCGTGTCGAGAATGCCGCCCGCCATCCCGATGCCCGCGTTGTTGATCACGACGTCCGCGCCGCCGAGTTCGGCACCTACCCAGGTGGCCAGCGCTTCCATCTCGTCGGCCGAGCCGACGTCGACGCGCTTCGCATGCGCGCGCGCGCCGATCAGCCGGACCAGCAGCGCGGTGCGCTCGGCGCTCGCCTGGTCGATGTCGGCCGCGACGATCGTCGCGCCTTCGCGCGCGAACGCGAGCGCCGCGCAGCGGCCGATCCCGCTGCCGGCGCCGGTGACGACCGCGACCTTGCCGCTGAAGCGTCCGCTCGTCGCGCGGCGGCGCGCGTTCGCGAGCGCGGGCGGCTCGTCGCCGCACTCGACCGCGTCGATCAGGTCCTGCGCGAGCCCTGCGAAGAGCGCGGGATCCGCGAGCGGCAGCCAGTGCCCGGCCGCGACTTCGCGCCGGTAGTACTGCGGCACCCAGCGCGACAGGTCTTCGGACAGCGCCGGGCTCACGTACTTGTCGCCGAGCGGCACGATCGTCTGCACGGGCGCGTGCGCGTAGCGCTCGCGCGGCGTGAAGAGGCAGCGGATGAAGTTCGCGCGATAGAGGCGCACGCCGCGCGCGCCGTCGTCGGCCTGCGTCGCGCGCGGCGCGACGGGCGTCTTTTCGACGCGGCGCAGCAGGCCCGGCCATGCGCGGCCGAGCCACAGCCGCCAGTTCAGCTCGGGGATGAACGGCAGATGGAACAGGTACACGTACCACGACCGCACGAGCTGGCCGCCGAGCCTGGCCAGCGAAGCGGGCGTCGGATGCAGCACGCGTTCGCGCATCCAGAAGCCGACGTGGTCGAGGCACGGGCCCGAGCATGACGTGTACGACGCGATGCGGCCTTCGAGCCGCGGCTCGGTGACGAACTCCCAGCCCTGGATCGAGCCCCAGTCGTGCGCGATCAGGTGGACTGGGCGGCCGGGGCAGAGCGCGTCGATCACCGCGATGAAATCGTCGGTCAGCTTCGCGAGATGGTAGTCGGACGTGCGCGCCGGCACGCCCGACAGGCCTGCGCCGCGCACGTCGTAGGCGATCACGTAGTGCTGTCGCGCGAGCAGCGGCGCGACGTCCTGCCAGACGCTGTTGTTGTCCGGATAGCCGTGCACGAGCACGACCGGCGTGCGGGCCGGGTCGCCCCAGGTGCGCACGGCGAGCGTCAGGCCGCCGGACGCGACGGCGGTTTCGGTGCATACCGAATCGAACAGGGCCAGCGGCGCTTCGTCGGAAAGAGGCTGCATCGTATGTCCGTTCAGAAGGAGAAGGGGCGTGTCAGGCTGCGGCCGGCACGGTCGCGACCGCGTTCGCGTTTGCGTTTGCGCGCTCGGCCTGGCGGCGTTGCCAGCGGCGCACGTGCGGCAGGTCGTCGTCGAGCCAGTACGCGTCGTCGTCGGTGATCACGAGCAGCTCCTCGAACTTCGCGCCGACGCCCGCGAAGCCCAGGTGCGGCTCCACGGCCCACAGGCCCGGCACCGGCGCGTGCTCGGAACGGCGGTCGATCGACCACAGCGGCGACCAGCCCTGCTGCCTGGCCGCGCGGCCCTGGTCGAGCAGCAGGTTGCGGGTCGCGTTCAGCCCGAAGCGGGCGACGAAGCGCGGCGTCGACAGCTTGTGGATCTTCGCGACGCGGTGCGCGAGCACCTTGAACGGATACGCCTTGTGGCGCGGCTCGACGCCCTGGTGGCGGCACAGCGCGTCGACTTCCTGCGCGACTTCGGCCATCGGCCGGCGTTCCCTGACGAGCCGCACGATCAGCTCGCGGTGGTCCATCAGGTCGTCCTGCAACTGCTCGAGGATCGGGTTCTCGCCGAGGCAGTGCGCGTAGCCGACGTCGGCGACGATGCCGTCGAGTACCGGCGCGACGTCGAGGATCACCGGCATGTCGGTTTCGAGCTGGCGGTTGCTCGGGAAGAACGCGAGGTTGAAGCCGGCCATGTGCTTGAGGCCGGAGAAGCCGTCGAACGCGGTGCGGTCGCCGAACCACGCGAACGGCTTGTGCAGCCAGTCGCGCACGCCGTGGTCCTGCAGCCATTCGGTCAGGAGCCGCGCGGCTTCCTTCTCGGTGATACCGGGGTACAGCATGCCGCCGACCGTTTCCACGCAGCGGTACGCGAGCCGCTGGACCGCGCGGAACTGCGGCAGCTCTTCGGTATGGATCTCCGGCAGCGGATGGTCGGCCATGATGCGTCGTCTCCTGTTTCGGATGTCGACCGAACCCGGCGCTTTCGCCGTGGGTTCGGTCCCATGCAAAGTTGTCGTTGCTGATCCGGAATGCACCCGCCAGGCGTTGCCGCCCCAGGGTTGTTCGATCAGCGCTTAATGTGCCATTGAGTAATGTAACAATAATAGACGGTTCAGTGAGACGCGTCAGTGGGCGGAGATGAGGGGTTTTCCTAATGAAGCGGGGAAATGGAGTCAAAGCTCTAGATTCCCGGCTGGCGCTCGTCCGGGGCGGCTCGGGATGTCGCGCTGTCGTTCCGGATCAATTTGGCGTCGCATCACGGCGTGACGCTGTCAAATTGCCGAAATAATTTCGTCAGATCATTCGCCGCCATTTCGGAGTCGCCCCGGCTTCGCAGCGCCGATGAACCGCTGGAGCGCTGCGATGCACGCCGCGCGTCACGCGAGGTAGCGACCGAAGCCAAATCGTCATATCCACGGAGAGAGACCATGCAGCGCCGCACCTTCATGAACACCCTTGCCGCGGCGACCGCCGCGACGTCGTTGATGCTCAAGGCCGGCACGGCCGACGCAAAGAACGCCGCTTCGCCGGACGCGCTCGACCCGGGCCGCTGGTCGCCATTCAACGCCGCGCGCCTGCAGGCGGTGCTCGACCAGCATGGTGTCGGGAGCCCGCGCTATGACGCGAAGCGCCGCCCGTACGCGGTATTCGACTGGGACAACACGTGCATCATGAACGACTGCGAAGAGGCGTTGCTGATGTACCAGATCGACCATCTGCAGTACAAGCTGACGCCGGACGAATTCGTCGGCGTGATGTGGAAGGACGTGCCGAAGGGTGCGTTCGTGAAGGATTACACGACGGTGGACGGCAAGCCGGTGACGATGGAGGACCTCGCCGCCGATGTGGAATCCGACTATCGCTGGCTCTACGCGAACTACAAGGGCTTCGGCGGCGACAAGAGCCTCGACGAGATTCGCGAGACCGACCAGTTCAAGGATTTCCGCGCGAAGCTGTACTTCATGTACGACGCGATCTGCGATACGCATCCGCTCGAGATCGGCTACAAGTGGATCATCTACTTCTACAGGAACATGACGACCGCCGAGCTGCAGGCGATGGCGGAAGCGTCGAACAACTACGCGATCGGCGACGCGCTGCGCAAGGTCCGCTACGAAAGCCCGAAGACGCTGCCGGGCATGGCCGGCGTGGTCGCCGACACGCACTTCCACGGCATCCGCATTCATGAGGAAATCCGCGCGGTGATGCACACGCTGCGCGCGAACGGCATCGACGTGTACGTGAGCACCGCATCGCTCGACGATGTCGTGCGCGTGTTCGCCGGCAATCCGAACTACGGCTACGGCGTGCCGCCGGAGAACGTGATCGGCCTGCGCCTCGACATGCAGGACGGCAAGTACGTCAGCCGCTACCCGGAAGGCTGGCACTTCAACTACGGCCCGGGCAAGACGGTCGGCATCCGCAACGTGCTCGTGTCGAAGAAGGGTTACGGTCCGCTGCTGGTGTTCGGCGACAGCGACGGTGACGCGTGGATGCTGCGCGACTTCAAGGACACCGCGGCCGGCGTGATCGTCAATCGGATGAAGAAGGGCGAGATCGGCGCGGACAGCAAGCTCGCGGCCGAGCAGATCGGTAACCCGAACGCGCGCTTCCTGCTGCAGGGCCGCGACGAGCACACGGGGCTGATGATTCCCGACGAGAAGTCGATCAAGTACGGCAAGACGGAGCGCAAGCTGCTGGCGTGATGCCTGATGCCTGATGCCTGATGCGTGATGCGTGACGCGTGACGGGTGACGGGTGACGGGTGACGGGTGCGGGGCCGCGCTGGCCCTCGCATCCGTCGGGATCAGCCGCCGCGTCGCGCGGGCCGGGAAACGTCAGGCTCACCGCTCGCGCGGCGGCCCGAAGCGCTCGAGCAAGGAACTCAGCAGCTCGACCGGCAGCGGAAACACGATCGTCGAGTTCTTGTCGGCTGCGATCGTCGTCAGCGTCTGCAGGTAGCGCAGCTGCATCGCCTGTGGCTGCAGCGCGAGCCGCTGCGCGGCCTGCAGCAGCTTCTCGGACGCCTGCAGCTCGCCTTCCGCGTGGATCACCTTCGCGCGCCGCTCGCGTTCGGCTTCCGCCTGCCGCGCGATCGCGCGGACCATCGTCTCGTTCAGGTCGACGTGCTTGATCTCGACCGTCGACACCTTGATGCCCCATGCGTCGGTCTGCGCGTCGAGCGTCTTCTGGATGTCGGCGTTCAACTGCTCGCGCTCGGCGAGCAGCGCGTCCAGCTCGTGCTTGCCGAGCACCGAACGCAGCGTCGTCTGCGCGAGCTGGCTCGTCGCGTCGAAGAAGCGCGCGACCTGGATCACGGCCTTCTCCGGATCGACGACGCGGAAATACACGACCGCATTCACCTTCACCGACACGTTGTCGCGCGTGATCACGTCCTGCGCGGGCACGTCGAACACGACGGTGCGCAGGTCGATCCGCACGACCTGCTGGACGATCGGGATGATCAGCACGAGCCCGGGTCCCTTGACCTTCCAGAAGCGGCCGAGCATGAACACGACGCCGCGCTCGTATTCGCGGAAGATGCGGATCGACGATGCAACAAGCAGCACCGCGAAAACGATCAGAAGGCTGCTGAAGCCGAACGTGTAGCCGATCATGGTTGTTCTCCTTTGTTGATCGGAGTGTGCGCATTAGCGCTTACGCCGGTCCTGCCCACGCGGGAGTCGACCGGAGCTGGCGCTTCAGCGCTTGTTGCGGTGCCGCGCTGAGCGGGCGGCTTGTCGTAGAGCGGCGCAACCGTGAGCATCAGCCCCTGGCGGCCCGTGACGCGCACCCGGCAGCCCGCCGCGAGCGGCGCGTTGCTGGCGACCCGCCAGCGCTCGCCGTGCACCCGCGCCCAGCCGGCGGCGGACGGCGCCGGACCGGCGGCGGTGTGCGGCTGGTCGGGCACGAGGCCGTCGTCGAGCACTTCGCCGATGCTGCCGACCATCGCTTCGCCGCCGGTGACGACCGGGCGGTGCCGCGCGCGCAGCGCGAGGCTCGATACGCCCGCGACGAGCAGGCCGCCGCCGAGCGCGAGGCCCGCGATCAGCGGCCACGGGATGCCGTAGCCGGGCACGTCGGTATCGATCAGCATTAGCGCGCCGATCGTGAACGACACGATGCCGCCGAAGCCGAGCACGCCAAAGGTCGGCAGGAACGCCTCGGCGACGAGGCACGCGAGCCCGAGCAGCACGAGCCCGAGGCCCGCGTAGTTGACCGGCAACAGTTGCATCGCGAACAGGCCGATCAGCAGGCAGATCGTGCCCACGAGGCCCGGCAGCACGAAGCCGGGGTTCGCGAATTCGAAGAAGAGGCCGTAGATGCCGAGCGTCAGCAGGATCAGCGCGACATTCGGATCCGCGATGATCGACAGGAAGCGGTTGCGCCAGTCGGGCTCGACGGCGACGAGCGGCGCATGCGCGGTCGCGAGTCGCTGCACGCCGGTGGACGTCGTCACGGTGCGTCCGTCGAGCTGGCGCGCGAGGTCGGCCGGGTCCTGCGCGATCAGGTCGACGACGTGCTGCGCGCGCGCTTCGGTTGCGGACAGGCTGACCGCCTCGCGCACCGCGCGCTCGCCCCATTCGGCGTTGCGGCCGCGCAGCTGCGCGAGGCCGCGGATGTACGCGGAGGCGTCCTGCATCGCCTTGCGGATCTCGGTCGATTGCGTGTCGGTCGGCAACGCGGCCGAGACGGCCGATGCACCCGACGCGCCCGACGCAGGCGACGCGCCGGTCGGCGACGGCGGGTTGCCCCCGGGCGCGCCGCCAATGCCGAACTGGACGGGCGACGCCGCGCCGAGATTGGTGCCCGGCGCCATCGCCGCGATGTGGCTCGCGTACACGATATAGGTGCCCGCGCTCGCCGCGCGCGCGCCGCTCGGCGCGACGAACGCGGCGACCGGCACCGGCGAGCCGAGGATCGCCTTGATGATCTGCCGCATCGACGTATCGAGGCCGCCGGGCGTGTCGAGCTGCAGGATCGCGAGCGGCGCACGTTCGCGCGCCGCGCGGCCGAGCCCGCGGACGATGAAATCGGCGCTGGCCGGCCCGATCGCGCCGTTGACCGACATCACGATGACGGGCGGATGGCCGGCCAGTGAGGTCGAGGCGGGCGGCGGCACGGCGACGGCCGCGCACACGACAAGCAGCGCCGCGAACAGCG
The DNA here is from genome assembly GCF_053427725.1 of Burkholderia sp. PU8-34. Classification (NCBI taxonomy): domain Bacteria; kingdom Pseudomonadati; phylum Pseudomonadota; class Betaproteobacteria; order Burkholderiales; family Burkholderiaceae; genus Burkholderia; species Burkholderia sp. PU8-34. Next base: position 716,716 of record NZ_JBSAXC010000001.1, on the reverse strand, counting down.
CGGCGCGCGCGACCCGCGCCGACAGCGGGTGGGGAAGGTGGCGCCCCGACGCGTCATGCGTCGGCAGATGCCAATGATGTTGAAAGCGCATCGGGACGTCCGGGCGGCGCGCGGCCGCACGCCGTCCGGCCCGCAGGAAGGGCGCTGGCCCGATGTTTAAAGAGTAGGCGGTTTCTGCGGATTCTGCGGTTTCTGCAGAAGGCGCGATGGCGGGCGTTGCCGGGGCGGTGGCGTGGCCGATGTCAGCAAGGTCGCTGAAGCCACCAAAGCTGCCGAACCCGCCGAACCCGCCAAATCATCGCGCCCCTGCCGTGCGCCCCAGCGCCTCGTCGCGAAACTCGGCCGGGCTGCGTCCGCTCCACTTGCGAAACGCGCGGTAGAAAGCGCTCGGCTCCGCGAAGCCGGCCGCCGCGGCGACATCGGCGATCGTGCGCGACGGATCGGCGAGCGCCTCGAACGCGAGGTCACGCCGCAGTGCGTCCTTGATCGACTGGTACGCGTGGCCTTCCTGGTGCAGCTTGCGGCGCAGCGTCGCCTCGGCCACGTGCAGCCGCACGGCCATCTCCGACGCGCCCGGCCACGCGGCGGGCGGCATCCCGCGCAGCACCGCGCGCACGCGCTGCGCGAGCGCGTTCGGGTTGCGGTACTTGACGATGAAGCTGGCCGGCGCATTGCGCTGGAACGTCTTCAGCGTCTTCGCGTTCTGCACGACCGGCAGCGCCGCGAATTCGGGATCGAAATCGACATACGAATCGGGCTGGTTGAAGCGCATGTCGTCGCAGAACATCGACGGGTATTCGTGCTCGGCGGGCGGCGTGTCGCAGCGGAAACTCGCGTGCAGCAGCGGGATGCGCCGGCCGATCAGCCAGCAGGTGAGGCCGTACACGATGATGAAATAGGTCGCGTACGTGAACATCGCGGGCGCCGGGCCGTTGTTGCGGTGCACGAAGCGCAGCCGCACGCGCTGCGGATTCGCGTCGAGTTCCGCGTGCAGGTCGTCGAGCACGCAGTGCATGAAGTTCACCGCGCGCGCCATCGCATGCAGGCCGTCGCGTGCGGTGAGCGCCGCCTGGCTCATCGCGATGAAGCTGCCGCTTCGCATCGGGTGGCGGTCCTGGCCGAAGAACTCGTCGTCGAGCGTGCGCGCGATCGCGTTCCACAGCGCGCCGTACTGCTGCGCGGACACCCGCGCGCGCGGCTGGTCGAGCAGCGCCGGCGCGATGCCGGCCTGCGCGAGCAGCGGCTCGGCGGCGACGCCGCGCCGCGTCGCGAGCGCGACGCTGTACGCGACGAGGCTGATTGCGATGGTTCCCTTTTCTTCCTGCTTCATCGACGGCGCCGTTATGGCAAAAACGCTCAGTGTAATTGAGCGGGGCGAGCATCGAACAGTGGCGCACGCTTGCCTACACTTGTTTCATCCAAACACATTGCGGCCGGGCCACGCGCGGCCGCCGGGAGACAGCAGCGCCATGGACGAGCTTTACACCGAAGACCAGCGGATGATCCGCGACGCCGCGCGCGCTTTTGCCACTGACGTGCTGGCGCCGAATGCCGCGCAGTGGGACCGCGACGCGCACCTGCCGGACGAGGTCGTCGCGCAGCTCGGCGAGCTGGGGCTGCTCGGGATGATCGTGCCGCAGGAGCTCGGCGGTTCGTATACGGACTACGTCGCGTACGCGCTCGCGATGGAGGAGGTCGCCGCCGGCGACGCCGCGTGCGCGACGATGATGAGCGTGCACAACTCGGTCGGCTGCGGGCCGATACTCGGTTTCGGCACGCCCGCTCAGAAGGAGCGCTGGCTCGCCGACATGGCGGCCGGCCGCACGATCGGCGCGTTCTGCCTGACCGAGCCGCAGGCCGGCTCCGAAGCGCACAACCTGCGCACCCGCGCGGAACTGCGCGACGGCAAATGGGTGCTGAACGGCGCGAAGCAGTTCGTGACCAATGGCCAGCGCGCCGGCATCGCGATCGTTTTTGCCATCACGGATCCGGACGCCGGCAAGCGCGGCATCTCCGCGTTCCTCGTGCCGACCGACACGCCGGGCTTCATCGTCGGCAAGCCCGAGAAGAAGATGGGCATCAAGGCGTCCGACACGTGCCCGATCACGTTCGAGAACTGCGCGATTCCCGAGGAGAACCTGCTTGGCAACCGCGGCGAAGGGCTGAAGATCGCGCTGTCGAACCTCGAAGGCGGCCGGATCGGCATTGCCGCGCAGGCGCTCGGCATTGCGCGCGCCGCGTTCGACAAGGCGCGCCGCTATGCGGGCGAGCGCGTGCAGTTCGGCAAGCCGCTCGCCGAGCATCAGGCGATCCAGCAGAAGCTCGCGGACATGGCGACGCAGATCAACGCCGCGCGCCTGCTCGTGCATCACGCGGCGAAGCTGCGCACGGCCGGCCTGCCGTGCCTGTCGGAAGCGTCGCAGGCGAAGCTGTTCGCGTCGGAGATGGCGGAGCGCGTGTGCTCGGATGCGATCCAGATCCACGGCGGCTACGGCTATCTCGCCGATTACGAAGTCGAGCGTCATTACCGCGACGCGCGCATCACGCAGATCTACGAGGGAACCAGCGAAGTGCAACGGATGGTGATCGCGCGGCAGCTTTGAGCCGCGACGATCTTCACGACAGCGGCCGCCACGCCGGTCCGCAATGGCACGAGGGTATCGCGGTGAACGCGGCACGCAACGACGTGACCGTGCGCCGCGCGACGTGGGAGCGGAGCGGGCACTCGAGCGCCGAACGCTTTGCAAGGGGCCGAACCCGGGGCGGAAGCACCGGGTTCGGCCGACGGTCTTGCAACGCGCCGGCATGAGCGCCAAAGCATCCGCTCCGATCGAACGGAGACAGCGAAGCATGGGACCGGAGCAAGCGCTAAAGCGCTAACTCCGGTCGACAGGAGACAGGAGACGACACGATGACGGTACAGGCATTCCTGGACGCACGCGACTTTCTGCTGCGCCACCGCACCGACTACGAAACCGCATACCGCGATTTCCAGTGGCCGGTGCTCGACACGTTCAACTGGGCGCTCGATTACTTCGACGTGATGGCGCGCGGCAACGACAAGCCCGCGCTGTGGATCGTCGATGCGGCGACCGGCACGGGCGACCCGTATTCGTTTGCGCAGATGTCCGAGCGCTCGTCGCGGATCGCGAACTGGTTGCGCGGCATCGGCGTCACGCGCGGCGACCGGATCCTGCTGATGCTGCCGAACCGCGTCGAGCTGTGGGACGCGATGCTCGCCGCGATGAAGCTCGGCGCGGTCGTGCTGCCAGCGACGACGCAGCTGTCCGCCGACGACGTGCGCGACCGCGTGCAGATCGGCGGCGCGAAATACGCGATCGTCGACGACAACGAAACCGCGAAATTCGAGCAGCCGGACCTCGGCCTCGCGCAGAGGATCGTCGCCGGCGCGCCGCGCGACGGCTGGCTCGCGATGAACGACGGCTACGCGGCGCCGGCTGCATTCACGCCGGATGCCGTCACGCACGCGAGCGATCCGATGCTGCTGTACTTCACGTCCGGCACGACGTCGAAGCCGAAGCTCGTCGAGCATACGCATCGCACCTATCCCATCGGCAGCCTGTCGACGATGTACTGGGTCGGCCTGCAGCCGGGCGACATCCACTGGAACATCAGTTCGCCCGGCTGGGCAAAGCACGCGTGGAGCTGCTTCTACGCGCCGTGGAATGCGCAGGCGTGCGTGTTCGCGTTCAATTACGCGCGCTTCGAGCCGAAGGTCGTGCTCGACGCGATCGTCAAATACCAGGTGACGACGCTGTGCGCGCCGCCGACCGTGTGGCGGATGCTCGTGCAGCAGCCGCTCGCGTCGTTCGACGTGAAGCTGCGCGAGATCGTCGGCGCGGGCGAGCCGCTGAACCCCGAGATCATCGAGCGCGTGAAGAAGGCGTGGGGCATCACGATCCGCGACGGCTACGGCCAGACCGAGACGACCTGCCTGATCGGCAATTCGCCGGGCCAGCCGGTCGTGGCCGGGTCGATGGGCCGCCCGCTGCCCGGCTACACGATCGAACTGCTCGACCCGGACGGCACGCCAGTGAGCGAAGGCGAAGTCGCGCTGCCGGTCGGCCCGGACGTCACGCGTCCGGTCGGCCTGATGAAAGGCTATGCGAACAACCCCGAAGCAACCGCGCACGCGATGCGCGATGGCCACTACCGCACATCGGACATCGCGATGCGCCGCGACGACGGCTACTTCGTCTACATCGGCCGCGCGGACGACGTGTTCAAGTCGTCCGACTACCGGCTGAGCCCGTTCGAACTCGAAAGCGTGCTGATCGAGCATCCGGCGATCGCCGAGGCGGCCGTCGTGCCGAGCCCGGACCCCGTGCGGCTCGCGGTGCCGAAGACCTTCATCACGCTGCGCCAGGGCTACGAGGAGAGCCCGGCGCTCGCGCTCGAGATCTTCCGCTTCTCGCGCGAGAAGCTCGCGCCGTACAAGCGCATCCGTCGCCTGCAGTTCGCGGACCTGCCGAAGACGATCTCCGGCAAGATCCGCCGCGTCGAGTTGCGCCGGCGCGAGATCGAGCGCGGCGACGACACGAGCGCACGGATGCCCGGCGAATACTGGGAAGAGGATTTTGCTGCTGAACTGAAATGACCTGACCGCGGGCCGCGTGTGCCGTGCTGACACGGCGCAGCGCTCGCAACCGGTCGCGGACGACCGGCCGTCCGCGACCGGTCCTCCACAACTGCATCGAACCGGCCGCCTGCGCGCGACGTCGCGCGGCGGCACTCCCAAGGAGAGCAAAACGATGAACGCGAATCCGACGCCCCAGACGGGGCAAGACGCGCCGACGGTCAAGCTGCTGATCGACGGCGAATTTGTCGAATCGAAGACGCACGAGTGGCGCGCCATCATCAATCCGGCCACGCAGCAGGTACTCGCGCGCGTGCCGTTCGCGACCGTCGCCGAAGTCGACGCGGCCGTGCAGGCCGCGCAGGCGGCGTTTGCGTCGTGGAAGAACACGCCGATCGCCGCGCGCATGCGCATCATGCTGAAGTTCCAGGATCTCGTGCGCACGAACCTGCAGCGGATCGCGAAGACGCTGACCGCCGAGCAGGGCAAGACGCTGCCGGACGCCGAAGGCGACATCTTCCGCGGCCTCGAAGTCGTCGAGCATGCGTGCTCGGTCGGCACACTGCAGCTCGGCGAGTTCGCGGAGAACGTCGCGGGCGGCGTCGACACCTACACGCTGCGCCAGCCGCTCGGCGTGTGCGCGGGCATCACGCCGTTCAACTTCCCCGCGATGATTCCGCTGTGGATGTTCCCGATGGCGATCGTGTGCGGCAACACGTTCGTGCTGAAGCCGTCCGAGCAGGACCCGCTGTCGACGATGGAGCTCGTCGAGCTCGCGGTCGAGGCCGGCGTGCCGAAGGGCGTGCTGAACGTCGTGCACGGCGGCAAGGAAGTGGTCGACGCGATCTGCACGCATCCGCTCGTGAAGGCGATCTCGTTCGTCGGCTCGACCGCGGTCGGCACGCACGTGTACCAGCTCGGCAGCGCGAACGGCAAGCGCGTGCAGTCGATGATGGGCGCGAAGAACCACGCGGTGGTGCTGCCCGACGCGAACCGCGAGCAGACGATCAACGCACTCGTCGGCGCCGGCTTCGGCGCGGCAGGGCAGCGCTGCATGGCGACGTCGGTCGCGGTGCTGGTCGGCGACGCGCGCGACTGGCTGCCCGATCTCGTCGCGAAGGCGAAGCTGCTGAAGGTGAACGCAGGTGCGGAAGCCGGCACCGACGTCGGCCCGGTCGTGTCGAAGGCCGCGAAGGAACGCATCCTGTCGCTGATCGAATCGGGCGTGAAGGAAGGCGCGAAGCTCGAGCTCGACGGCCGCGGCGTGACGGTGCCCGGCTACGAGAGCGGCAACTTCGTCGGCCCGACGATCTTCTCGGGCGTGAAGACCGACATGTCGATCTACACGCATGAGATCTTCGGCCCGGTGCTCGTCGTGCTCGAAGCGGACTCGCTCGACGACGCGATCGCGCTCGTCAACGCGAACCCATTCGGCAATGGCGTGGGGCTGTTCACGCAGAGCGGCGCGGCCGCGCGCAAGTTCCAGAGCGAGATCGACGTTGGCCAGGTCGGCATCAACATCCCGATCCCGGTGCCGGTGCCGTTCTTCAGCTTCACGGGCTCGCGCGGTTCGAAGCTCGGCGATCTCGGCCCGTACGGCAAGCAGGTCGTGCAGTTCTACACGCAGACGAAGACGGTCACCGCGCGCTGGTTCGACGACGACGCGACGGTCGGCCATGTGAACACGACGATCCGTCTGCACTGACAGTGAAAGGGAGGCTGCGATGAAGATCGGATTTATCGGCCTGGGCCACATGGGCGCGCCGATGGCGCTGAACCTGCTGAAGGCCGGCCACGAAGTGCATGCATTCGACCTCAGCGCCGATGCGCTGCGTGCGCTGCAGGACGCGGGCGCGCAGGTGGCCGGCTCGCCGCGCGATGCGGCGGCCGGCGCGGAGTTCGTGATCACGATGCTGCCGGCCGCACCGCACGTGCGCTCGGTGCTGACCGGCGAGAACGGCGTGCTGGCCGGGCTCGGCGCGGGCGCGACGGTGATCGATTCGAGCACGATCGACCCGGCGAGCGCGCAGGCGTTCGGCGCGCTCGTGCGCGAGCACGGCGGCGCGTTCGTCGATGCGCCGGTGTCGGGCGGCACGGGCGGCGCGGCGGCGGGTACCTTGACCTTCATGGTCGGCGGCAGCGACGCGGATTTCGAGCGCGTGAAGCCGGTGCTCGCGGGGATGGGCAAGAACATCGTCCATTGCGGCGCGACCGGGATGGGGCAGGTCGCGAAGGTCTGCAACAACCTCGTGCTCGGCATCTCGATGGCGGCCGTGTCGGAAGCGATGTCGCTCGGCGTCGCCCTCGGCATCGACCCGAAGGTGCTGGCCGGCATCGTCAACACGTCGACGGGCCGCTGCTGGAGTTCCGACACTTACAACCCGTATCCGGGCGTGATCGAGACCGCGCCGTCGTCGCGCGGCTACACGGGCGGCTTCGGCACCGACCTGATGCTGAAGGATCTCGGCCTCGCGAACGACGCGGCAAAGCAGGCGCGTCAGCCCGTCTATCTCGGCGCGCTCGCGCAGCAGCTTTACCAGACGATGAGCAGCCGCGGCGACGGGCAGCTCGATTTCTCGGCGGTGATCCGCCTCTATCAACCGGCTACGAAGAAGGACGCGTGATGATCGAACTGGACTACGTCGACGACGGCGCGATCGCGTGCGCGACGCTCAAGCGTCCGCCCGCGAATGCATTCTCACCCGAAGGCCTGCAGCAGTTGCAGCGGACCATCGCCGAACTGGATGCCGACCCGCGCGTTCGGGCGCTCGTGATCACCGGCGACGGCCCGAAGTTCTTCAGCGCGGGCGCGGACCTGAACACGTTCGCCGACGGCGACCGCGCCGTCGCGCGCGAGATGGCGTCGCGTTTCGGCGCGGCGTTCGAGGCGCTGTCCGATTCGCGCTTCGTGACGATCGCGGCGATCAACGGCTATGCGATGGGCGGCGGGCTCGAATGCGCGCTCGCGTGCGACCTGCGGATCGCCGAGACGCATGCGCAGATGGCGCTGCCCGAGCCGTCGGTCGGCCTGCTGCCGTGCGGGCTCGGCACGCAGACGCTGCCGTGGCTCGTCGGCGAAGGCTGGGCGAAGAAGATCATCCTCGCCGGCACGCGCGTCGATGCGGCGACCGCGCTCAGGATCGGCCTCGTCGAGGACGTCGTCGAAAGCGGCGCGTCGCGCGACGCGGCGCTCGCACTTGCGCGCAACGTCGTGCGGCAGAGCCCGCACGCGGTCGCGTACAGCAAGGAGCTGATCGGCCTCGCGCGACACGGCGTGCCGCGCAGCGCGGCACTCGCGGTCGAGCGCGAGCGCTTCGTCGACCTGTTCGACACGAACGATCCGCGCGAAGGCGTCGCCGCGTTTCTCGGCAAGCGCGCACCGCAATGGCAACCCGATGGAGAGCAAGACCGATGAGCACGCCGATGACCACGCACGACGCATTTGCCGACGCCGCGCCCGAAGTGCTGTTTCGCGTGCTGAACCGCGTCGCGCTGATCACGCTGAACCGGCCGGCCGCGCTCAATGCGCTGTCGCACGGGATGGTGTGCGAGCTGGCCGTGCTGCTCGAACGCTGCCGCAATGACGACCAGATCGTCGCCGTCGTGCTGCGCGGCGCGGGCGAGAAGGGCTTCTGCGCGGGCGGCGACGTGCGCGCGCTGTACCGGATGGCGTCGCAGCGCGACACGTGGCTGCCGTTCTTCGTCGACGAATACCGGCTCGACTACGCGATCCATACGTTCCCGAAGCCGGTGGTCGCGCTGATGGACGGCGTGACGATGGGCGGCGGCATGGGGCTCGCGCAAGGCGCTGCGCTGCGCGTCGCGACCGAGCGGAGCAAGATCGCGATGCCGGAGACGCGCATCGGCCTGCTGCCGGACGTCGGCGCGACGCATTTCCTGTCGCGCATGCCGGTCGAGCTCGAGCTGTACGTCGGCCTGACGGGTGCGATGCTGTCCGGCGCCGATGCGCTCACCGCGAAGCTTGCGGATCTGTGCGTGCCGTCGTCGTGGCTCGACACGTTCGAGACGCGCATCGAGAACGTGAAATGGGACGGCGACGCATTGGCCGCGCTGCGCAAGGTGTTCGAGCCGCCGTGCAATGTGGTGCCGCATGCGGCGCTCGATACGCAGATGCCGTGGATCGTCCGGCACTTCGACAAGCGCTCGACGGTCGAGCGGATTGTCGCGACGCTCGCGCAGGATCTCGCGCGCGACGAGCTGTCGCGCGAGCATCGACAATGGCTGCAGGCGACGCTCGACGCATTGCGCGGCCATTCGCCGACGATGCTCGCGGTGACGCGCGAGGCGCTGCTGCGCGGGCGGCAGATGACGCTCGCCGAATCGTTCCGGATGGAGCTCGGGATCGTCGCACGCGCGATCGAAGAAGGCGACTTCCGCGAAGGCGTGCGCGCGCATCTCGTCGACAAGGATCGCAAGCCGCGCTGGGCGCCTGCGTCGCTCGTCGAGCTGCGTGCGGAGCGTGTGCGGTATTTCCTCACGTCGCCGTGGAAATTGTTTGCGCATCCGCTGGTCGAGCTGGGCGCGGCTTGACGCGGAAACACGCCGCGCACGCGCGCGGTGCGGCGATGCCGGTGCGTACGCGATGCGTCGCACCGGCATCGTTCATTCACCGTGGGTTTTGTCGCGGGACCTCTGAACGCGGCCATTGTCCGCGTGGCTGACTCCTCGGCCGTCATCGCCCGATCATCGGCGGAATCGCCTGCGCGAGCGCGTCGATCACGCAGCGCGGCATGCCGCGGCGCTTCGCGATCACGCGTCGTGTGCGTCAGCGGCGATCTGCTTTGTCGTGTCTGCGTCGGCGATTGCGTGGATCGCGGTGAAGACGAATGCGACAGCGCAGTTTCCGGGCGCAGCATCGCTCGTGACGGACGCGAATACGCAGGGGACGTGTCCGACGTTGGGCATGTATATCGCGAAGTAGCGACGAACCGACGTCGGCATAACCGGCGGCGAGACGCTTAGCGCACGCCGTCGGATTCTCCCAGCAGCGACCGCGTTTCCCCCGAGGGCTCCGCGCAAAGCACGCTCTCGAACGTATCGATCATGCTGGATATCGCATAGTGCGGCGACCACAGCCGATCCGCTTCGCCGTCGTCCCGGCTCGCCTCCCACGCCGCCAGCGCGCTGTTGCCGTAGATGCCGACGAGTGACAGCCGGTGATCCACGATGGCCGGCGGAAGTTGCGGCAGCAACGTTCGCAGGTGCGCATTGCAGCGCTGATAGCCGAGATTCCACTTGTTTTCCAGCGCGTCGCGCAGGAACGCCCGGTTGTTGAGCTGCAGATTGGCGATCATCCGGATGTAGGTCGCATGACCGGTGCGTTCCGCCAGATCGAGCATCGGAAAGATCAGCGCGCCCAGCACCGCTCGCATGGTGATCCCGCCCGCCGCCTCCAGTTTGTCGAGCCGCGCCTGCCGGTCTTCGTCGATCAGCCGTGCGCCGTCGACGACGAGCTCGCGCGCCAGTTCGAGCTTGTTCCCGAAGTAATAGCGCAGCGACGCGCTGTTCCGCTGCCCGGCAGCAGAAATGATGTCCTGCACGGACACGCCGTCCAATCCGCGTAGCGCGAAAAGTCGTTGGGCTTCCTCTTTCAGACGAGTTCGGGTCTCGGCCCCGTCCGACCGAAGGGTTTTCCCTGATGTGCTCATTACTTTACCGTGTCTGGTTAACTAACTACACTGAGATAACTAACTCAGTTGGAGAAACTAGCATGAAGGTGATCGTTGTCGGAGGCGGTATTGGTGGGCTCACGACGGCTCTGGCGCTGCTGCGCCACGGAATCGAGCCGATTGTACTGGAGCGTGCACCGCAGTTGACGGAGGTGGGGGCGGGCGTCCAGATCGCGGCGAACGGCACGATCGTGCTGCGCGAATTGGGGCTGGAACCCGCATTGGCGGCGATTGCGACTGTGCCTGAGCGTTTCGACTACCTCGAGTTGTCGACAGGGCGCCTGTTGTACGTGGCCCCGCTCGGCAAGGAGGCGGAGGCGCGTTACGGCGCGTTGCTCTACAACGTGCACCGCGCTGACCTGATCGACCTGCTCGCGAAGGCGTTGCCGCGCGATGTGGTGCGCCTCGGGGCCGAATGCGCGTCGATCTCGCAGGACGACGATGGCGCGACTGTCACGCTGCAGAATGGCGAGGTCATTCGCGGCGACGCCGTGATCGGCGCCGACGGCATTCATTCCGCCGTGCGGACGGCGCTCAGGGGGCCCGAGGAGAAGCAGTTCGCGAACATCCTGATGTGGCGCTCGCTGATTCCCGCAGACCGGCTCGACGGGCTGAAGCTGCCGGTAGCGGGGAACAACTGGTTCGGCGTCGGCCGGAATATCGTCTCGTATTGGGTTCGCAAGGACCTCTACAGCATTCTTGCGTCGGTGCCGGCAACCGAGGTGAGCCGCGAGTCGTGGACCCAGTCGGGGGACGTCGCGCAGCTGCGGCGCTCGTTCGACGGTTGCGAGCCGACCGTCCGGAAGTTGCTGGAAGCCGTGGACTCGGCGTTCATCACGGGCATGTATCACCGCGATCCGATCGCACAGTGGAGCACCGGACGGATCGCGCTCCTCGGCGACGCCGCGCATGCGATGGTGCCGTATCTTGCGCAAGGCGCCTGCCAGGCCATCGAAGATGCATGGGTCGTCGCCACCTGCCTGAAGCGTCACGGCCCGGCCGGCGTCCGGGATGCGCTGCTGGAATATGAACGGCGCCGCCAGCCGCGTACCACGCGCATTCAGGCGGGCGCGCGATTTGTCGTCGACTGGGCGCACGAACCCGACGAAGCGCGGGTACGCCAACGTAACGGACGCCTGAAGGGGCTCTCCCGTATCGATCCGCTGGCCGAGGCTTCGTGGTCGTTCGCGTGGGGGCACGATATCCTCGAGGCGGTCAAGTTGCCGCCCGGCGAAGTCGTGGGCCTGAGCGCGGCGCGCGAAGGGAAGCGTATGGCACGCCCCGAGAGCCAGCGCGCGTTCGATCTGTGGAAGGGCGTGTTTGCGCCCGATGACATCGCGCGTGGCGACCGCGGGCAACGCGCGGCTTACGAACGGTTCCTGCTGGAGCAGTTTCCGGTGGCGGCCGGCACCGACGTGACGGACGTCGACCTGTACGGGACGAGCGCGTTGCGGGTGGTGGCCGCTGGCGCGGGGCGCAATGCTACCGCCAAGGCCACCGTGCTGCACTTCCACGGCGGCGGCTATGTACTCGGCTCGGCGAAGAGTTCGGTCGAATACGCAAGCCGCCTGTCGCGTGCGCTGAATGGCCCGTGCTACACGGTCGACTATCGCCTTGCGCCCGAGCATCCGTATCCGGCGGCGTTCGATGACGCAGTCAGCGCGTATCGTGGCCTGCTCGCTTCGGGTGTCGATCCGTCGACGGTGTTTCTGAGCGGCGAATCGTCCGGGGGCGGCCTCGCGCTGGCGCTGGCTGCGGCGTTGCGTCGTGCGGGCTTGCCGTTGCCGCGCGGTGTCATCGCGATCTGCCCGCTCACCGACCTGACGCTCGGCGGCCCGTCCGTTACGGCGAATTCAGGCAATGACCCGGCCGCGAATCGCGAGACGCTTTCCAATCTTGTCGCGTCGTATTTCCAGGGCCACGAGCCGACGGATCCGATGGTGTCGCCGCTGTTCGCGGACCTTGCCGACCTTCCGCCGGTATTCCTGGCGGCTGTGCGCGGGGAAGTGCTGGAGAGCGACACGACGCGCTTTGCGGAGCGGGCGCAGGCAGCAGGCGTCGACGTGACGCTGAAGCGGGTGGACGACTCGGTGCACGTCTTCACGCTGTTCCCGTTCCTGCCGGAAACGGCCGAGACGCTTGAAGAAATCGGGCAGTGGAGCCGCCAGCTGCTTCAAGCGCATTGAACCGCGATTGCCTGGCGCTCGACGCGGCGGCCGCATGCGGCAACGCGTTTCGCCTGGATCGATCCTGTCTTCCGTCACGGCCGCGTTGTCCGCGACGGAAGCGATCGGCGTCGACGCGCCACGCGATCCCGCTGCATTTCATCGTCCTATGCCTGGAGTAGACATGACGCCAACCTCATCGCGTCAGGAAGTCGGCATGCCGCGCCATGTGTCCGTGCCGCCGACATCGCTGTACGCCAATCTCGACGTCTGCGCAAACCGCCATCCGGAAAAGCCGGCCATCCTTTACTACGGCAATGTCGTCAGCTATCGGCAATTGCGACAGGAAGTGGACGCGATGGCCGGCTTTTTGCAGCAGCACTGCGGCATCGCCCGGGGCGACCGCGTCGTCCTGTACATGCAGAACAGCCCGCAATTCGTCACGGCCTTCCATGCGATCCTGCGCGCCGACGCGGTCGTCGTGCCCGTCAATCCGATGAACCGGACTGCGGAACTGGAACACATACTGGAAGACAGCGGCGCCAGCGTCGCCTTTGTCGGCGACGAACTCATGGAACACGTCCGGCCGCTGACGGGCCGCCACCTGCACCATGTCATCCGCGCACGCTATGTCGACTATCTGCGCGAGCAGACCGATCTGCCGCTGCCTGACGTGCTGACTCGCGTCGCGCCGCATCGGCATGCGGCGTCGGGCGGCAGCCATGTGGCCGTCACCGACTGGCGCAACGCATTGACGCGCAAGTGCATGCCGCGTCCGCACGAATCCGGGCCCGAAGACCTGGCGGTCATTCCGTACACGTCCGGCACCACCGGGCGTCCCAAAGGGTGTATCCATACCCATCGAAGCGTGATGCACTCGACGGTTTCGTGCGCTGCATGGCCGAATCTTGCGAGCGACAGCGTGATGCTGTGCTCGGTGCCGCTGTTCCATGTCACCGGCATGCAGAACTGCATGAACATGCCGATCTTCATCGGCGCGACGATGGTGATCATGACCCGCTGGGATGCGAGATGCGCAGCACACCTGATCGAACGCCACCGGGTGAGCACGTGGGTCACGGTTCCCACGATGGTGATCGACCTGCTGAACCTGGCAGACATCGACGCATTCGACCTGCGTTCCATGACGTACCTGAGCGGGGGCGGCGCCGCGATGCCGCAGGCCGTTGCGCAGCGGATTCAGGCGCGCTGGGGCATCCCGTACGTAGAAGGGTACGGCCTCACCGAAACGATGGCGGCGACCCACATCAATCCGCCGCAGCACAGCAAGCCGCAGTGCATGGGTGTTCCCGTCTTCGACACGCAGTCGCTCGTCGTCGATCCGGATACGCTGTGGCCGCTCGACGAAGGACAAACGGGTGAAATCCTGGTGAGCGGGCCGCAAGTATTCGGCGGGTACTGGAATGCGCCGGAAGCGACGCGCGACGCATTCGTGTCGATTGACGGCAAGCGGTATTTGCGGACCGGAGATCTCGGTTATTTCGACCGGGACGGCTACTACTTCGTCGTCGACCGGCTGAAGCGCATGATCAACGCGTCCGGCTACAAGATATGGCCTGCGGAGGTCGAGTCGATGCTCTTCGAGCATCCTGCCGTCCAGGAGGCATGCGTGATTGCGACTCACGATCCGCGTAGAGGCGAGTCGGTCAAGGCTGTCATCGTGCTGCGCAACGGGGTGCATGCGACGGACGAGGAAATCGTGTCATGGGCGCGCGAGCGCATGGCGTCCTACAAGGTTCCGCGCGTGATCCGGTTCGCCGACAGCCTGCCCCGTACGGCAAGCGGGAAAATCCATTGGCGGCTGCTGCAGGAAGCCGAGACGCGGCATCGGGAGCCTTGAGCCGGAGGCGGGCACGTTCGCCCGCCGAGGTACCAGGCGGGCAGCGCCGCGACGCCATGTTCAGGCATCGCATCGCATCCGCCGCTGTCCGCCCGCCGCGAAGTGCAGATTCTTCAGCGGTTTCGCATAAGGAATGGTTCGGGAGCGTGTGCGGTAGAAAAGTGTAGATTGCAAACGTGAATTAGACGATTCGCAGTGCGACATAATCACAAGATCGGAGTCTGTGCATGAGGATGGTTCGGAGAGTGTTCAGCGGGTTCGTTCGGAGATGCGGAAGTCGGGGTGATGGAGCGGAAAATTGCCGCACGGCAATGCCTTGTCAGTCGGGACGGGCAGCGTCATTGCGGGCCCGCTTGCCTGACCGACGGCACGCCCGCGTGCGGGTGCCGCGCGTTTCGCGTTCGGGCAAGGCCGGGCTGTTGGCCGGCGTGATCTCCACGGCGGCGTTGTACGCCGTTTCGGCGGCAGCCCAGTCGTCGGTCACGCTCTACGGGCTGGTCGATGCAGGGATTCGCTATACGACGCATGCGAATCCGGCAGGCGATTCGCAGTTCCGGCTCACCAGCGGCGAGAGCGAGAGCCACTTCGGCATCAGGGGCGTCGAGGACATCGGAGGCGGCACGAAGGTTCTGTTCCAGCTGGAAGATCGCTTCTTTCCGAATTCGGGGGCCAACGATCCCGCCTATCCGTTCTTCAACACGGCATTCGTCGGCCTGCAGTCGAGCCGCTTCGGAACGCTGACATTGGGGCGGCAGTTCAATCCGCTTTCCGACGTGGTGATGCGCGCGTTCGTGACGAATTCCTGGCTGCCGACGTTTTACCAGTTCCGGCCGGAAGTGATGATGGCCCAGGGCGTATGGACGAGCAACATGGTCAAGTACGCGGCGCAATGGCAAGCCGTGACGGTCGAGGTGTCGTATGCGTTTGGCGGCAATGCCGGCGCATTTGGCGCAGGGAGCCAGATCGGGGCGTCGGTGCTGTATTTGCCGGACGCACCGTTGCGCGTTGGGGCCGCGTACCTCGACTCACGGGATGCCGTGAACGGTTCCGCACACTTCAAGTCCTGGGGCGCCGGCGGCTCATATACGTTCGACAGTACGACGCTCATTGCCGGCTGGGCAGTGAACCGGCAGGACGCCGGCTTCGTCGGCAACTTCCCCAACGGCCCGTTCAGTGCGCCGGAATTGACCGCAATCAAATTCAATACGTTCAGCTCCCGGCAGATGTTCTTCGGCGGGGTGACGCAGGCGGTAGGCCATGCTGCTCGTCTTTCTGCCAATGTGTGGCGCACGGTCCAGACCGGAAAGAACCGGCCGGCCGATGGCAACGCGACGCAATTTCAGCTGCTCGCGGACTACAACTGGTCGAAACGGACGGATACGTATCTCGAAGTCGATTACTCTCTCTACCGGGGCGGCCTGGTTGGCGCCCAGTTCCAGGGCGTGAATGCGCCGGGTTCGGCGTACGGTACGACTCAATTGGGTATCATGGCCGGCTTGCGGCATCTGTTCTAGGTTGCCGGCGGCGGGATCGTTCACGAGGGTGTGTACCGGCATGCCGCCCCGATCCGAATCCGTGCAACAGGAATCATCGTCGGCATGGTCGACGAGTATCCCGAGCAGGCGTTCGGCGGGGCGCAGGCCGGCACGCGCGCGGGCTGGGGCCGCGTGAGCGACCCCGAGGCGTTCGCGCTGCTCGACGAGATCACGGCGAGCGAGTTGATCCGCGATCTGGGCGGCATGCGGGGGGAGCGTGGCGCGCAATTCCGGCGTGCGGGAGTGCGCGTCGTGTCGCAGCGATCCGTTGATTCCGCAACCCTTTTCCGTCAATCGGCGAGCCTGGCAGAATGGTCGGCAACCGGGCTGCTGTCGTACCGTCGTGCGGGAGCCGCGAACAAGATCACACCGCAGGCAAATCAACACTATCCCAATGCCACTACCGCTGATTTTTCTGCCGGCCATGCCGTGTGACGGACGCATGTATGCCGATCAGGTCGAGAAGCTGAAGGATCTTGCTTCACCGACCGTACAGGTATTGGTGCATCCGACATTCGCCGATAGTGCCGACAGTCTCCTCGCGTCGATAAGTGGCGACTTCATCCTCGTCGGCACCGCGTATGGCGGATGCCTGGCGATGGAAGTGCTTGCCAGGGCGCCGGACCGCGTCCGCGGACTCTGGCTGATGAACTGTCAGCCGGGCGTTCATCCGAATCCGGACGCCGTTCGTGCGACCAGCCAACGAATTCGCTCGGGCGAGCATGAGCGCGTCATCGCGGAATTTGCCGAGAGCGCGATCCCTGCCCACGATGTCGTTTCAAGAGCTGCGTTCGTACACATGGCTCGCGATAGCGGGGCGGACATATTCGCCCGGCAATCTGACGCCACGTTGACTCGTTCGAATCATTGGCCGACGCTTGCGTCGAGCAAGGTTCCGACGCTGCTCGTATGGGGCGCTGCGGACCGCTTCGTTCCCGTCGATGTCGGCCGGCGCATCGCCGATCTGATGCCGCACGCTCGCTTTGAGTCAATCGAAGGCTGTGGCCACTTTCCGACCTTGCAGCGGCCGGCACTATGTACGGAGATTGCGCGTGAGTGGTTGATCGAGGCGGTGCTGTGCTGAATCCTGTATGAAATGATGGCCGCGCGGTCGATTGTATTGGGTGGCGTTCGGCAATGAGCGGTCAGTCGACATGGTTGTTGGCAAATCGTTATCCCGCGCGCGGACAGGCGCTGGTCAAACTATGGTTTCCAACGCAGTGGTGCGACTGACGCTAAATCACCTGAGCGACACGAACCCGTACGACCCGGAAGATCTTTGAACATGAAAGTAAGGAGAGACCTCATGCCGAGCCTTGAGCGAGCGCGATCGGCCATGCTTATCGACGCTGTCTGGCGAATGGTGCTTCGCATCGGATTCCGGCTCGCGCGCGCCTGGTGGACCCTTCGACGGCCTCGCCATGAGGGCGCGTTGGTCGCGATCTACGTCGGGCGCGCGTTGCTGCTGCTAAAGTCGTCGTACCGGGCCGAGTGGAATTTTCCTGGCGGTAGTATCCGGCCCGGTGAGACGCCTGTTGCAGCGGCACAGCGCGAAATGGAGGAGGAAATTGGTCTCTCGTCGCACCCATTAGTCCCTGCGGGCAGCGCCTGCGGCATCTGGGACGGGCGCAGAGACCAGGTGTATTTCTTCGAACTGCACCTCGATTGCGTACCCGAACTGCGGCTTGATAATCGCGAGATTATCGCGGCGCATCTGGCCTCGCCGGAGGAATTGGGCGGGCTCGCGCTGACAGGGGCGGTCGCTGCGTATCTCGGCAGAGATCGTTGAGGTTGGTTGGCACTTTTCCTTTCGCGACATTTCGGAGGCACCAGGCAGCCGGTCGGTTCTGGAGGGCCTCTGCGTTCCGGTTAGGCCCTGCATCCCCGAAGGGAGGGGGGGCATTCCATCTGGGCCGATTGCTGTCGAAGAACGAACTCTCCATTGAGCGCATCGACGCTTGCCGATATCAACCCGTCGCCGTTGCACCAGAAGCGTCACACCTGACTCCGCCGCATCAAAAGATCGAACGCCCCGAATACGTAGTCAACCATTCCAGCGCGAGCGTGCCGGGACTCCGGCAATATAAACTGACATGTAACCCCTCCGGCGCGGACTGCGCGGGCAAGTGCCCGCCGCCTTCGACGACCGAGTTCGGCGGCGGATTCAACCGGTCGATCGCGTCGGGCGGCAGGCGGCCAGTTCCGGTCGTTCGTCACCTGTGTCAAGATCATCGACAATCGTCGCTTCATCCATCAAACGAGCAACATCCTTTGATGTTGCGGCGTAACGGCGGGCTTGCGTGCCCTTCGCTCGGCTGAATGCCGTGCCGATCAGCTTATCGGCCATTCTTGATCGCCTCGTGCATCAGGCCCACAAGCTTCCGCTAAAGGGCGACTCGATGCGCCGAAAGAATAAGCCCGATGACGGCGTAGCCTGATCCCGAACACTCACGCTACAATCCATGCACCTCGCAGCACCGCCCTCCAGCTTGTTCGACTTCACCGAAACGAGCGTTCGCCTTCCCCGAAATCCGCAGTCATCCACTGTGGCCGGCGCGGTGGGGGCGATGGCTGCGGTGGTATTCGAGGGTCAGATTAGCCGGCCTGAGAAGGTGCCCAAGCATGCAACACATCCTCGTCTACGCAGACTCGCTGTCCTGGGGCATCGTGCCCGGCACGCGCCAGCGCCTGCCCTTCGACGCCCGCTGGCCCGGCGTGATGGAAGGCGCGCTGGCGGTGCAGGGCCTGCGCGTGCGCGTGACCGAGGACTGCCTGAACGGCCGCCGCACCGTCTGGGACGACCCCTTCAAGCCCGGCCGCAACGGCCTGGATGGGCTGGCGCAGCGCATCGAAGCCCAGTCGCCGCTGGCGCTGGTGCTGCTGATGCTGGGCACCAACGACTTCCAGGTCATGCACGCCAACAACGCCTGGTGCAGCGCCCAGGGCACCGCCGCGCTGATCCACGCCATCCGCACCGCGCCCATCGAGCCCGGCATGCCGGTGCCGCCCATCCTGGTGGTGGCGCCGCCCCCGGCGCAAGTGGCACGCGGGCCCATCGCGCCCAAGTTCGAAGGCTTGGAAAGCAAGTGCGCGGGCCTGGCCGACGCCCTGCGCGCCGTGTGCGAGGCGCAGGGCTGCGCCTTCTTCGATGCCGGCAGCGTCACGCCGACCAGCGCGGTCGATGGCGTGCACCTGGACGCGCCGCAGCACGCCGTGCTGGGACGGGCGCTGGCGGATGTGGTGGCGGGCTTGCTCGCCTGAAGACTAAAATTCTGGCCATTCTGTCCAGAAAAGGAGTCGATCATGTCCCACAACATCTAGACGAGGTAGATCAATGTCAGCATCGCGCAAACCCCCACGCCGATCTGGTTCGCCCGCTTCGCACAGCCCGTCCTATGCCGCGGCGTCGGATTCTATCGAGGCCGGCATGTCGCAGCGGGTGCAAGAGCTGTACGGCAGCAATGCGCCTATGGCCGTCGCGTACGGCGGACTTGCCGCCTGGTGCGAGAATGACAAGGAAGAATTCGAGCTATGAGTGCGGGTTTTTAAGCGCCTGTGCAACTAAGCCCCTCCAGCTCGAGGCTGACATTGAAGCCTGGTCGGGCGGGGAGGGGAAAGTCCGTTGTGGGTCGATTGCTGCCGATGGCCGAATTCCCCATTGAGCGCGCCGGCGCGCGTCGATATGAATCTGCCGCCGTTGCGCCAGATGAGGCACGCTTAACTTCGGAGCTTCAAAAGATCGACCGCCCCGAATACGTCGTCAACCATTCGAGCGCCAACGTACCCGCCAGCGAGTTGCCGTTCGCATCGAGTCCCGGCGACCACACGCACACGGCCATCTCGCCGGGCAGCACCGCGATGATGCCGCCGCCGACGCCGCTCTTCGCGGGCAGGCCGACGCGATACACGAAGTCGCCGGCCGCGTCGTAGGTGCCGCAGGTCAGCATCAGCGCGGACAGCCGTTTCGCGGAACTCGAATCGACGATGCGCTCGCCGGTGACGGGTGCGACGCCGCCGTTCGCGAGGAACAGCGCGGCGCGCGCGAGCTCGACGCAGTTCATCGTGATCGCGCACTGGCGGCAATACGCGTCGACGACGGTTTCCGGCGGCATCTGCATGTTGCCGAAGCTCGCCATGAAATGCGCCATCGCGCGATTGCGCTCGGCGTGCTGCAGCTCGGACGCCGCGACGCGCGAATCGTAGTCGATGTCGTTCGTGCCGATCAGCCGCCGCACGAATTCGACGAGCGCAGTCTCGGCCTTCACGAAGCGGCGGGACAGCACGTCGGTCACGACGAGCGCGCCGGCATTGATGAACGGATTGCGCGGCTTGCCGCGTTCGCTTTCGAGCTGCACGAGCGAATTGAACGCGGTGCCGGACGGCTCGCGTCCGACCCGTTCCCACAGCGCGTCGCCGAGCAGCTGGAACGCGAGCGTGCACGCGAACAGCTTCGAGATGCTCTGGATAGAGAAGCGCTCATGCGCATCGCCGACTGTGTAAACGTTGCCGTCGAGCGTCACGACCGCCATGCCAAAGCGCTCGGCGGGCACTTTGGCAAGTTCGGGGATGTAGTCCGCGACGCGGCCGGTGGTGCGCCACGGTTCGATATCGCGATGAATGCGTTCGAGGAGTTCCTGATAGTTTGGATCGATCATTGACGGGTGCGTCCGAGAGCCCTTGAGCACGGCCGCGATGATACCGCAGCCCGTCACTCACCGATACGCGTGCCGTAATCGACGGCTACGTGAAGTTCGATACCGCGACGATCGGTGCGGGTTTCCTTCACCGAATCAGCCACGGGGCGCAGACGCCGACCCTTTTCGACGCGACCAGCCATTACCGGTGGATCGTCGGAACTTATCTCCCCATTCCGGTCATTGCCGTTGACGCCAGGTTCGGCCACATCAGCGAATCAGCGTCCGACGAATACAACGGGCTCTGGCTGGACCCCACGCTTGATGGCGTCGACGCGTGCGGTTCGACCCTTGCGCGCGTCTTCCGTACCGTGCAGCCCCATTGTGATGTCCAGCAGAACAGCGTCGGCCGCGGGCACGCCGCCCCCCGCCCACGCCTTCAGCAGTGCGCGGATGGCTGCATACGAGCGGGTCGGCCCATTGGACAGCCGGGTGGCCAGCGATGCCGCGGTGGCCTCGACGTCCGAATCGGGACAAACGAAAGCCGCCACGCCGAGTTCGCCGGCCGTCTTGCCGGTCATCGGTTCGCTCAGCATCGTGAAGCGAGCGGCCATAGCGCGGCCGGCGCGTTCTGCCAGGCGCTGAACGCCGCCTGCCACCGGCGCAGAACCGACGGAAGCCTCGAAGTGCTGAAAGACCGCGTTATCGGCAGCGACAATGAAGTCGCAGGCCAGCGCAAGCTCGAATGCTCCACCGAAGCACGCACCGCGAACGGCTGCGACGGTCGGAATCTGTAGCGCCTCGATAGCGCGGTAAGCCTGGTTCATCTCACTGATGAAGGTGCGCCAGTCGTTGAAGTCCTTGTCGATGAAATCAAGGACATCTCCTCCATGACTGAAATTCGCCCCTTCGGCGCGCACCAGCAGAGCGCGAATCCCGGAGTTGCTGGCTTCGTGTACGGCATTCGTAAGTGCTTCGCAGAACCGGTTGTTGATCAGGTTCAACGGGGCATCGGCCATCACGATGTGTCCAACGTTGTCATCGCGTTCGAAGCGGATAACCGACATGTTAAGTCTCCTAAAAGTTTTGGGATGCCGCTCGGAACGAATCTCGAGTCAATACGGCGGAGCAAGCATGACTCGACGTGCGCTGTATGGGGGTAGGCAGAGATACGCGCCGGTTTTGCTCCGGGCGAACTTGCTTGAGGAGCAGGTGCGAAGAGTGTCGCGCCAAGGCGAACATTCGACAAGCCGATCTCACGAATAACGCTCTTCCACAAGGCGGATAACCTGCGTCCGGGCCCCATGGAGGCTGTCGATCAGGCCTCAATCAGGCCCCGTGCACGAATAGTTCGTGCACGAGACCTCGCATCCAGCGGTTACCGGGATCGTCATGCTGCGAGCGGTGCCAGTGCTGCTTGACGTCAAAGTGCGGCAACCTGTACGGAGGTTCCAGAAGCGCGAGATCGGCGATGCGCGCAAAGATCTCGGCGACATCGCTGGAAACCGTGACTACCAGATCCGTCATCGCGATGGTCATCGGGATGCTCAAAAAATGCGGTGTATGGAGAAGCACCCTGCGCTGGATACCGTGTCCTTTAAGGAACTGTTCAACGATTTCCTGACGGCGGCCCTCTGCCTGAACCACCGCATGGGGCAATTCGCAGTAGAGCTTCCTGGTCAGCCGTCCCTGTACCGCCGGATGATTCTTCCTGACAAGGCACACGAACGAATGCCGAACCAGACGTTGCTGAAAGACATCTACACCATCGAGATCCGGAAAATATCCGATCGCAAGATCGACTTCGCTTCGCTGAAGTGCGGACAGCAGCTGTTTGGGAGCCAGGGACACCGTCGTCACATTGACGCCAGGAGCGAGGCTGGTAACCCGCTGCAGCAATCTCGGCAGGGACACCATCTCACCGACGTCTGACATCGCAATGTTGAACGTGCGTCGAGCCTTGTCTGGCTCGAAAGTCGGCGCCGTCAGCACGCGTTCACGAATATCGGCGAGTACCGACTGAACCACGGGCGCCAACTGCATTGCGCGTGGCGTCGGTTGCATGCCGGATCGGGTTTTGACGAAGAGTGCGTCGCCAAGCTCTTCACGCAGACGCTTCAACGCATAGGACGTGGCTGGCTGACTCAGATTCAGTTCCACGGCCGCTTTGCCTAGATGTCCGTGACGCTGTAACGCGTCAAAAACACGCAAAAGGTTGAGATCGAAGTTATCCATTTGACGAATCGACCGGGCGGAGGAGATCTGTTTGACAAATCATGCTCCGTTTCCGGCGTGCTTTCTATCTTCCCCGGCGGTGGCGGTGGCGGTGGCGGTGGCGCGGGCACGTGCCCGCACGGGCGCATCCGGAATCCCTCGGGGCTCGCCGGATCCGTCATCGGTATAGCGGGAAGCCGACCCGATCAAATTGAAACGTAGGGCATGGAAAGGTGGATGTCGATGAAATGTAATTTTCATCGGTGGCGCACGACGAAACCGAGCACGGATGCACGTTATTGGGTCGGCGGAAACAGGGCTTGCTTGATGGTGGTGCATGCATTCCCACCGGCAATCAATACGGAATCCAAATCAATAATTGAAAACCGGGAGTGCGGGCGACTCTCCGGGATCGCAGTTCCACTGCCGCTTCGTGGCCAGTCCGGGAGCGCGAACGCGGGCAGCTGCAAGATCGTTTTTGCGAAAACCGTCAGTGTTGGCACGGCAGTTGCTCAGTCACTCGTCGAGTTGGATCGCGGCATCGACGTTTGACAGGAAAACGAAAGAGGAGCCCACATGAAATTGATCAGCGCAGTCATCAAGCCGTTCAAGCTCGATGAGACGCGGGAGGCGATTACCGCCCTCGGCGTGTCGGGCGTCACGGTGACGGAAGTGAAGGGGTTCGGGCGCCAGAAAGGGCACACCGAGCTGTACCGGGGCGCCGAATACGTGGTCGATTTCCAGCCGAAGGTGAAGATCGAGGTGGCCGTGTCCGACGACCTCGTCGACCAGGCGGTGGAAGCGATCCAGCAGGCTGCGCGCACCGGCAAGATCGGCGACGGCAAGATCTTCGTCACGCCGATCGAGCAGGTGATCCGGATTCGCACCGGGGAGACGGGCGCGGACGCGCTGTAACAGACAAGACGAGTGACAAGAGGAAACCCAAGATGCGCAAACTTCTGATGTCCCTGCTGATGGCTGGCTCGCTGATCGCGGCCGGCGTTGGCTCCGCGTTTGCGGACGACGCGGCGTCGGCCGCGGCTGCGTCCGCGCCTGCCGCCTCGGCGCCTGCCGACGCATCGGCCGCTGCCGCTGCCGCCGCGCCGGCCGCTTCGGCGCCGGCTGCGTCCGAGGCTGCCGCTTCTGCCGCCGCTTCGGCGCCGGCTTCGGGCGCCCCCGACGCATCGGCTGCCGCCGCCGCGTCGGCCCCGGCCGCGCCTGCCGCCCCGACCGCGCCGTTCTCGGTCGATTCGTCGAAGATCAACTCGGGCGACACCGCGTGGATGCTGACCTCCACCGCGCTCGTGCTGTTCATGACGATTCCCGGCCTCGCGCTGTTCTATGGCGGCATGGTCCGCAAGAAGAACGTGCTCGCGACGGTGATGCAGAGCTTCGCGATCACCGCGCTGATCACGGTGCTGTGGACGGTGGTCGGCTACAGCCTCGCGTTCACGCCGGGCAACGGCTTCATCGGCGGCCTGTCGCGCGCGTTCCTGTCGGGGATGAACTACATCCACGGCGACAAGGCGACGACGCTGACCGTCAGCCACCTCGCGCCGACGATCCCCGAGACGGTGTACTTCGTCTACCAGATGACGTTCGCGATCATCACGCCGGCGCTGATCTGCGGCGCGTTCGCCGACCGGATGAAGTTCTCGGCGATGCTCGTGTTCATGACGCTCTGGTCGCTGATCGTCTATGTGCCGATCGCGCACATGGTGTGGGAGCCGACCGGCTGGCTGTCGGCCGACGGCGTGCTCGACTTCGCGGGCGGCACGGTGGTGCACATCAACGCCGGTATCGCGGGCCTGATGTCGTGCCTCGTGCTGGGCAAGCGGGTCGGCTACGGCCGCGAGGCGATGGCGCCGCACAACCTGGTGCTGACGTTGATCGGCGGCTCGATGCTGTGGGTCGGCTGGTTCGGCTTCAACGCGGGCTCGGCGGTCGCCGCCGATGGCCGTGCCGGTTTCGCGATGCTGACGACGCAAGTCGCGACGGCCTGCGCGGCGCTCGGCTGGATGTTTGCGGAATGGGTCGCGAAGGGCAAGCCGTCGGTGCTCGGCATCGTGTCGGGCGCGGTCGCGGGTCTCGTCGCGATCACGCCGGCCGCCGGCTTCGTCGGCGTGACGGGCGCCCTCGTGATCGGCATCGCGGCCGGCGTGATCTGCTTCTGGTCGGCGACGTGGCTCAAGTCGAAGCTCGGCTACGACGACTCGCTCGACGCGTTCGGCGTGCACGGCGTGGGCGGGATTCTCGGCGCGCTGCTGACGGGCGTGTTCGCGGTCAAGGACATCGGCGGCGCGGACGGCAACGTGATGCTCCAGCTCAAGGGCGTCGTGATCACGCTGGTGTACAGCGGCGTGCTGAGCTTCATCCTGCTGAAGCTGATCGACCTGACGATCGGCCTGCGCGTGACGGAAGAGGAAGAGCGCGAGGGCCTCGACGTGATCCTCCATGGCGAGGCGATCGAGTAACTGCAACGGGGCATCGATCTTTCGGTGAGCACCCGCGCCATCGCCCACGCTTGTTGAAACGGGCAGGCGATACCGGCCGGCTGATGCTGGCCGGTCGGCGAGTGCGCACGCGGAATCGCGGCGGGGGCTCCGCGATTCCGGCAAACCCCATGGCATGCAAGCCGGGACGCAAGCGCTGCGAGCGGTCAATCGTGCAAACCGGACGACGGGGCAGGGTTGCGTTCCGGCCGCAGTGTGTCCGTCGTGACGCCGCCTTTCGCTAACCGCCGACCTCGATTGCCTGCCCCGACACGCAACAGGAAACAGGCGGCCGAAACGGCGGCTGGCGGCAGCGAATCGAAATGCGGCGCACGATGCGTGCGGCCGGAAACATGCCCGCTACACCACCGGATGAACCGGACATCGCGAGAGCGGGTTCATGAAAGACAACGATCGGTGTCATCCCGCCGTATGGGTCGTACTCGCTTCGCAGCTTGCCTGTCTGACGATATTCGCATTCGCCGAGGGTTTCGTGATGAAGAACAAATGGATGGGCGCGTGGTTCGGATTCAGCTTTCTGTTCGGCCTGATCCTGACGCGCGGCTACATCGGCATGTGGCGCAATCGCAGCGATGAAACAAGCATTGTCGGCTTCTTCCTGGACCACCCCACTTATCTGGCGATCGTCGCCGCGACGCTCGGCCAGGCGATAGCGATCCTGGTCGGCCATCCCGGTTGACGGCACCGGCATGCCGCGCAGCCGTCGGCACAGTGGCGAGCGCGCATCCGGTCACGCATCAGGCATTCGTATTCATTGTGTCAATCAATCGTGGAGCCTTGAACATGAAAAAATCCTTGCTGGCACTCGCACTATCCGGCGCGTTTGCCGTACCGGCATACGCGCAAAGTAGCGTCACCCTGTACGGCCTGATCGACACGGGCATCGTCTACACGAACAACCAGACCGGCCACAGCGCGTGGCAGATGGGCACGAGCTCGACGCAGAACACGGTGTTCGGGCTCAAGGGCACCGAAGACCTCGGCGGCGGCCTGCACACCGTCTTCAAGCTGGAACAAGGCTTCAACCTGAACAACGGCACGCAGGCGTTCCCCGGCGACGGCTTCGGCTCGCAGGCCTGGGTCGGCCTGCAAAGCGATCCGTACGGCACCGTGACGTTCGGCCGGCAGTTCGACGTGCTGAACGACCTGCTCGGGCCGCTCTCGGCCGAAAGCAACACCTGGGGCGGCAACCTCGCCGCGCATCCGTTCGAGAACGACAACCTGGCGGCCGACTCGGTGGTCGTCAACAACACGGTCAAGTACGTCAGCCCGACCTTCTACGGCGTCACCGTCGAAGGGATGTATTCGTTCAGCAACAAGGCCGGCGGCTTTGCCAACAATCGCGCGTACGGGTTCAGCGCCGGGTTCTCGCAGGGCCCGGTGAACCTCGCGGCCGGTTATCTGCAGTTCAACAGCGCCGGCGGTGGCGTGGCCGGCAGCAACCTGAACGGCGCCATTTCGCAGGGCGACGGCAGCGCGAACTTCATTGCGGAGCGCCAGCGCATCTGGGGCGCGGGCGGCAACTACACGTTCGGCCCGGCCACCGTCGGCCTCGTCTGGAGCCACACGCAGATCGACAACATGGCCAGCGTGATCTCCCTCGGCAGCGGCAGCTACATGCCGCTCGGCGGCACGCTGCGCGTCGACAACTACGAAGTCAACGCCAAGTACGCGATTACGCCCGCGTGGGCCGTGTCGGCCGCCTACACGTTCACCGACGGCGCCTACTCGAACGGCGCGACGAACGCGTCGCCGGCATGGAACACGGTGATGCTCCAGACCGATTACTCGCTGAGCAAGCGGACCGACCTCTATCTCGAGGGCGTGTATCAGCACGTGCATGGCGCGCCGGCCGGTTCCGTGCTCGCCAGCGCGATGATCAACACGCTGTCGCCATCGTCGACGGGCACGCAGGTCGCGGTGACGGCCGGCATGCGTCACGCGTTCTGACCGCCCGGTCCGGATCGCGGTCGACATGACGGACGCGCCTGCCATCGCACCCTCATTTTAGAGATAAGAAGGTCGGCAATCGGCAGGCGCAGTATCATGCGGTACGTTTCGGTTGACGAGGTTGCTCCGGCGCACGCCGGCTTCGTCGCCGCGTCCCGTATGAATCGACCGTTTGCCCATGTCTTTCCGCATCCTGCTCGTCGAAGACGACACCCGCTTATCCACGCTGATCGCCGGCTACCTGCGCAAGAACGACTACGAAGTCGACACCGTGCTGCATGGGGACGCCGCCGTGCCGGCGATCCTGTCCACCCGTCCGGATCTCGTCATTCTCGACGTGAACCTGCCGGGCAAGGACGGCTTCGAGATCTGCCGCGAGGCGCGCAGGCAGTATGACGGCGTGATCATCATGGTGACGGCGCGCGACGAGCCGTTCGACGAACTGCTCGGCCTCGAGATCGGCGCCGACGATTACGTGCGCAAGCCGGTCGAGCCGCGCCTCCTGCTCGCGCGGATCAAGGCGCAGTTGCGCCGCACGCCGGCGCGCGCCGCCGACGCCGCGGCCGCGCAGCCCGAGCGCTTCACGTTCGGCAAGTTCACGATCGACCGCACCGACCGCACGGTCGTGCTGCCGGACGGCCACGTGCCGGACCTGACGTCGGCCGAGTTCGACCTGCTGTGGGCGCTCGTCTGTCACGCGGGCGAAGTGGTCAGCCGCGACGACCTGATGCTGCAACTGCGCGGCGTCGAGTTCGACGGGCTCGACCGCACGATCGACGGCCGCATCTCGAAGCTGCGCCGCAAGCTGCGCGACGACGCGAGCAACCCGCAGCGGATCAAGACGATCCGCAGCAAGGGCTACCAGTTCAGCAAGCATGCGTGGGAATGACGCCACCCCTCTGTCGCCGCTGCGCTACGTCAAGTGGCGCTGGCTGCACTTCCGCCGCGCGTGGACGGACACGCGTGCCGACCGCATTCCGAGCTGGTCGCGCCTCTATTTGCGCACCTACCTGCACCTGCTCGGCCTCGTGCTGCTGACGGCGCTCGTGCCGGCGCTCGCGCTCGGCGTCGTGCTGTCGCCGCAGGTGGTGTGGCATGCATTCGATGCGTTACCGGGCGACATCTGGATCGTTCTCGCATTCGTGCTGGCCGCCCCGGCGCTCGCGGCGTATCGCTGGATGCGGCCCGTGTGGTCGGATCTGGTGATGGTGCGCGAGCGTGCGATCGATTTCACCGGCGGACGTTTCAACACGCGCGCGCGCGAATCGCACAGCGTGATCATCGGGCCGCTCGCGCGCACGCTGAACGCGCTCGCGATGCGCATGGAGCGCCTGATCGCCGCGCAGCGCGATCTCACGAACGGCATCTCGCACGAACTGCGCACGCCGCTCGCGCGCGTGCGCTTCGCGCTCGAGATCCTGCGCGAACCCGGTTCCGCGGCCGAATACGAAGCCGCGCTCGACGGCATCGCGCAGGACGTGACCGAACTCGACGAGCTGATCGACATGAGCCTCACGTATGCGCGGCTCGAGTACAGCTCGCTGCAGTCGAAGCTCGAGCCGACCGGGCTCGCCGCGTGGTTCGAGCATCAGGTCAACGATGCCGCGCTGCTGTATCCGGAGAAATCGATCGATACCCGCATCGCGATCGCGTCCGATGTGCGCGTGAAGATGGACCGGCGGCTGATGTCGTACGCGATGCGCAACCTGCTGCGCAACGCGACCAGGTACGCGCGCGCGCAGATCGCGGTCGGCATCGCGATCGGGCACGGCAACATCTGCATCTACGTCGAGGACGACGGCCCCGGCGTGCCCGAGCCCGAGCGCGAGCGGATCTTCGACGCGTTCGTGCGGCTCGACCGCCGCACGGGCGGCTATGGGCTCGGCCTCGCGATCACGCGCCAGGTGCTGCACGCGCACAATGGCCGGATCGCGGCCGTCGATCCGGTCGAACTCGGCGGCGCGCGCTTCGAGATCAGCTGGCCCGTATAGGGCCAGCGCAAGCCCGTTATTGGCGTGAACAGGCCCGGAGGCGGTTCGCAGCGACGCGCCGGCCGCTCCGGGCCCCGCTCAATACGTGCGGCCGAGCTGGAGATAGATGTTGCGCCGCCCGCCCGGCGCGAGCGCGACGCCGACGTACAGCGGCCCGAACGACGTCGTCAGGCTCGTGAAGAACGAATAGCTCTGCTTCAGCGGCCCTGAGCTGAACGAATCGTCGAAGGTCCAGACGTTGCCCAGTTCCGCGCTCGCGCCGACGAACAGCGCCTTGACCGGCGACGCGTTGAAGGTCATCAGCTGGTTCATGTAGGTCACCTGGCCGTAGACGAGCGCGTTGCCGTTCAGCTGGTCGGCCGCATAGGCCGCCAGGTGCTGGAAGCCGCCGAGCGTGAAGTCGAGCAGGTTGACCGGACTCACGCCGCCGAAGCTCTTGCCCGCCTCGATGCCGGCGCTGACGCTGTGCCGCCCGAACTGCTGCGCGACCAACGTCTTGCCGAAGACTTCCGTGTACTGCCGGCCCCCGCTCGACACGATCGACCGCTCGGCGCGCAGCTCGCCGAAATAGCCCTTGCGCGGGAACAGCGGATCGTCGAGCTGGTCGATCACGAGCCGCGCCCGCGCGCTGAGCTGCCGGCCGCGCAGGCTGTCGAACAGGAAGTCGGTCGGTTGGCCGTTCGGCCCGAACGCGATCGGGAGGTTGTAGTTCGGCGATGCATAGCCGTGTGCGTACGCAAGGCCGATGCGGAAATCGCCGAGCCGCCGGATCGGCACGCCGAAGTCGAAGCCGACGCGCTCGGTCTGCAGCCGGAACTGGGTCAGCTTGATGTCGTTGTCGTAGAAGTTCGCGTAGCGCCGCTCGTATTCGGCGTAGGGCGCGACGTACAGGCCGGTGCCCGACGACAGCGGCTGCCGCAGCTCGGTGCGCACCGATTGCAGGTCGCTGCCGAGCGTCGTGTCGGCACGGAATTCGAGGCCGGAATCGGTCAGCCACGGCCGCCGGTAACCGAGGTGCAGCCGGAAGCCGCCTTCGTCGGCGGAACTGCTCGACAGGCCGAGCCCGAACAGCAGGAAGTTCGGCCCCCAATACTTCTCGCGCGCATCGATCACGAGGCGGTTCTCGTCGCCGTGGCTCACGACCTGCTGCGTGACGCTCTCGAAATTGCCGCTCGTCGACAGCCCAAGCAGGTCCTGGCTCACCGCCTTCGGATCGTAGAAATCGCCGGGCTTCACGTGCAGCGCGTCGACGACGACCCGCTTCGGCACGCCGCCGTTCGTGCGGACGTCGATGCCGGTGATCCGGATCGGCGGCGGCAGCGGTTGCGTGTGCCCGGAACGGTACGCCGCGTACTGCTCGGGCGTGAGCGCATAGCGCTTCAGCCGCGGCAGCGCCGCGTTCGCGGCGGCCTCGCCGGCGGCGATCGCCTGCTTCGCGTTCTGGAAATCGGTAAACGACAGCGAGCCGAGTTCAGGCGTGAGCAGCACGTCCTGCGCGCTGACCTGCTGGCGCTGCGACGCGACGTTCTGGCGAATCAGGATGCCGACCATCTGCTGCATCACGTCGGCCGGCGATGCGAGCGCGTCGAGCGGGCGCAGCGGCGAGCCGATGTCGACCGCGATCACGACGTTCGCGCCCATCTCCCGCGCGGTGTCGACCGGCAGGTTGCTGACGAGGCCGCCGTCCACCAGCGCGCGGCCGTTGATCTCGGCGGGCGCGAACAGGCCCGGCATCGCCATGCTCGCGCGGATCGCGAGCGGCAGGGAGCCGCGGTCGAGCACCACCATCTGCCCGGTCTGCAGGTCGGTCGCGATCGCGCGGTACGGAATCGGCAGCCGGTCGAACGGCTGGTTGGTCGGCACGGCGGCCGTCCAGTCGGCGAGCAGCGCCTGCAGCCGGTTGCCCTGCACGAGGCCCGCCGGCGCCTTCACGCCCTTTGCGCCGAAGCCGAGCGTCAGGCTGTTCACGTACAGGCGCTCGTCCTCGCGGCGGCTCTGCGGGAGGTCGGAACGCTCGGTCACGTCGAACGCGACGTCGGCGAGATTGACTTGCGACAGGCGCTTCTGCATGTCGTCGGCGGGCATCCCGCTCGCATACAGGCCGCCGACCACGGCGCCCATGCTGGTGCCGGCGATGCAGTCGACCGGGATGCGGTTTTCCTCGAGTACCTTCAGCACGCCAAGGTGCGCGTAGCCGCGCGCGCCGCCGCCGGACAGCACGAGGCCGATCGCCGGCCGGCCGGGTGGGCCGCCGTCGGGTGTGCAGGCGTGCGAAGCAAGCGCGGGCGCGGCAGTCGGGGCGGAGGCGTCGGCGGCCGCCCCGGGCGGTGCGGATTGCGCGGCGGCGGTGCAGCACCAGACGGCGACGAGCATCGGACAGAGGCGGCGCAACCGCTGCCAGCGGAGAGAATCGGGCGCTGTCGTCGTGCTCATTGTGTGGCGTGTCGTGGCGGTTACCTGGTGGTGTCGGGCGTCGGCTGCCTGCCCGGAGCAGGCAAAACCGAGAGATTAACGTGTTTTGCGCAGGCGGCGCGAGACGCGGGCGCGCGTCTGGGGCGGAATCGCGGCGTTTTCGGCAATTTCGTCGCGAAAAAAACATAAGAGATCCCTAAAGTATCGGCATCAATTGCCGCTATGCCGGGATACACCGGCACACACCGTGCGCAGCCGGATCGGACGCGCAGGGCGGCGCCGGCGGCGTTCCGCCCGTTCGTTCGTAAAGGCCTGACCATGTCGACACCGCTGTTCGGAAAGTTGTTTGCGCGACCCGTTGCGATCGACCCTGGCACGGCGAGCACGCGCATCTACACGCCCGAGCGCGGGGTGGTGCTGAACCAGCCGTCGGTCATCTGCTTCCGCAAGCAGGGCGGCGCCGCAGCGCGTCCGACGCTCGAGGCGGTCGGCGAGCTTGCGAAGGCGCTGCTCGGCCGCGAGCCCGGGCATCTCGAGGCGGTGCGGCCGCTGCAGCACGGCGTGATCGCCGATGCGCACGCGGCCGAGCAGATGATTCGCCAGTTCATCGACATGTCGGACACGCGCGCGTGGTTCCGCCGGCGCGTCGAGGTCACGCTGTGCGTGCCGTCGGGGGCGACCGCGGTCGAGCGCCGCGCGATCCGCGACGCGGCTCATGCGGCCGGCGCGTCGAAGGTCGAGCTGATCGAGGAGTCGCTGGCGGCCGGGCTCGGCGCGGGCCTGCCCGTGACCGAAGCGGTCGGCTCGCTCGTCATCGACATCGGCGGCGGGACGACGGAAGTCGCCGTGATCGCGCTCGGCGGGATCGTCTATCGCGAAGCGATCCGTGTCGGCGGCGACCAGTTCGATGCGGCGATCGTCAATTACGTGCGCAACGTGTACGGCGTGCTGCTCGGCGACCAGACCGCCGAGCACGTGAAGAAGACGATCGGCTCGGCAACGGGCGCGGTGCCGCGCGAGTCGATGCGCGCGGTCGGGCGCGGCGTCGGCGACGGGCTGCCGCGCACGGTCGAGCTGTCCAATCACGACGTGGCCGATGCGCTGGCCGGCCCGCTCAAGCAGGTGACCGGGGCGGTCAAGTCGGTGCTCGAGAACGCGCCGGCCGAACTCGTGACCGACATCGCGCACCGCGGCGCGGTGCTGACGGGCGGCGGCGCGCTGCTCGCGCATCTCGCGCGCCTGCTGTTCGACGAAACCGGGCTCGCGGTGCGGATCGCCGACGAGCCGGCGACCTGCGCGGTGCGCGGGGCAGGCGAAGCGATGGGGCGGCTCGCGATCTGCGGGGCCGATTGACGGATGCGCGGCCCACGGCGGTCGCGCAGTGCAGCACGTCCCGACGCATCGCCTGTCCCTGTCCCGTTGGGCGGCGAACTGCAACGCTCATTCGCAAGCCCGCCATTCGCGCGACCCGCGCGTCGCCTGATCCCGCCGCATCGACCTCCTTCCGCGCGACCTGCTGGCGTTACGCGCCGCACGGCCCGTCTCGTTCCGGCGGATGCCCTATCCGGGGCGGCTGTTTTCCTGAGCGCCGTTTTGTCCGGTCTGCACGATTTCAAGCGCTATTCGACCGGCGATTTACTGCGGTGCAGTAATTTTCGAGAATGATGTTATTTTGACTTTCCGGTTGTGTGATTAAGTGACATAACCGGATCGCCGTTTTAAGTGCTTAATACGGATCAGTATCTGTGTGCGATATTCTTTCAATTCCATACAATTCCAATACGATTCTGTAATGGCTGAAAGCCTTGTCGTCATTGAATGCGCCGGCCGAAATTTTTTTACCCAATAGCGACATATCGTTTGGCAATCGTGATGGCTTTGATATAGCCTTGTCTGACAAAACGCAGGGCAGTAATTAAATCAACCAGAATGTCGCTGCAAAAGAGGGGTAACGGCCATGTCATTCGACTAGTCTCGCATTCGCCAATCACGGCCGATTCCAGCATTCATCCATGAAAGACCGGCGTCGTTTCAACGAATGCCGGCGGGGGCGTTTTTGCCCGCGATTTTCCGCTGTTTCCGATCCGATGTTTCGCCGTCTTGCCTGAACCCTGGGGGAAGCATGAGCCGCGCACGTTCGAGAAGAGCCCGAGAGACCTTTCCGCGAATCCTGTTGCCGACGGGCGTGTGCATTGCGCTGGCCGGCGCGGGCATCATCCCCGCGCATGCGACTTGCAGCACGGCGGGAACCACCGTCACCTGCTCGGGCGTCGCCAACCCGCTCCAGCCGAGCTACGCGAACAGCGCGAACAACATCAACGCGACCGTCAACCCCGGTGCGAGCGTCGGCGTGCTGCTCGGCGTCGGCGGCACCGCAATGTCGCTGACGGGCAACGGCGTCACGCTGACCAACAACGGCACGATCGACCCGTCGGCGCTCGGCTCGGGGCTCGGCGTGCTGTCGAGCGGCGCGGTCGTTGGCAATGCGTCGGCGAGCATCACCACGGTCATCAACAACGGCACGATGAACGGTTCGACCGGGGTGGCGATCAGCGGCGTGACGGGCATGGCGCTGTCGGTCCAAAACGGCACCGGCGGAACGTCGAACATCACCAACACCGGCACGATTGGCTCGAACCCGCTGGTCGGCGCGACCCTCGTCGGTGCGGATGCGCCCGTGGTCGCCGCGTACGGCGGTGGTACGGTCAACATGACGAACAGCGGCACGATCAACGGCCGCGTGTCGTTCGGCTCGAACGGCACGCCCGGGCAGGGCAACACGTTCGTCAACTCGGGCACGATCAACGGCGGCGTGTCGATGGGCGCGAACAGCAACAACACGTTCACCGCGGTCACCGGCTCGTCGGTCAACGCGGCGGGCGGCACCGGCGGCGCGTTCAACATCACGGTCGGCCCGAACACGCTCAACGTGGCGGCGACCGGCATCGTCGACGGCGGCGCGGGCGGCAACAACACCCTCGTGCTCCAGCAGGGAACGTCGGCGAACGGCACGATCGCGGTCAACAACTACATCAACTTCAATCACCTCAACGTCAACGCCGGCAACTGGACGATCAACGGCGCGTCCACCGCGCAGGACGCGACGCTGGCGGGCGGCGTCGCGATCATCAACAACAACGCATCGCTTGGCACCGGCATCATCACGGCCACCGGCGGCGCGCTGCAGGCCGGCACAGCGGGGCTCAACGTCGCCAACGACGTGAACCTCGGCACGGGCGGGCTGACGGTGCAGGGCGCGACCGGAATCACGCTGTCGGGTACGGTGTCGGGCGGCGGCGCGCTGACGAAGAACGACGGCGGCACGCTGACGCTGTCGGGTGCGAACACGTACAACGGCGGCACGAACCTGAACGGCGGCGGCCTGGTGGTCGGCAACAACGCATCGCTCGGCACCGGCGCGCTGAACGTCAATGCGTCGGCGTCGCTCGACACGAGCACGAACGTCACGCTCGGCAACATGGTCAATCTGAACAACAGCTCGACGCTGACGATCGGCGGCAGCAACAATCTCGGGCTGTCCGGCACGATCAGCGGAAACGGCGGCCTCGTGAAGAACGGCTCGACGACGACGACGCTGTCGGGCGTGAACACCTACACGGGCGACACGACAATCAATGCCGGCACGCTCGCGCTGAGCGGAGCCGGCAGTCTGGCGACGACCGGCACGGTCAACCTGACCGGTGCAGGCGCGACGTTCGACCTGAGCAACGCGTCGGGCGCGCGGACGATCGGCGCGCTGGCGGGCGCGGCCGGCACGAACGTGACGCTCGGCGGCAATTCGCTGACGCTCGACGGCAGCGTCAATGCGACGTACGCCGGCACGATCAGCGGCACGGGCAGCGTGACGCTGTCAGGTTCCGGCACGCAATCGCTGACCGGCACGAACACGTTCTCGGGCGGCACGAACCTGAACGGCGGCAGTCTCGTCGTCGGCAGCAGTACGTCGCTCGGCACCGGCGCGGTGAACGTGAACGGCTCGTCGACACTCGACGCGAGCACCAGCGTGTCGCTTGCGAACGGCATCAACATCGCGACGGGCACGACGCTGACGCTCGGCGGCAGCACCGCGCTCGGCCTGGGTGGCGTGATCTCCGGGGGGGGGCGGGCTCGTGAAGAACGGCGCGGCGACGGCCACGCTGACGGGCGCGAACACCTACACGGGCGGCACGACGATCAACGCCGGCACGCTGGCGATCGGCGCGGGCGGCAGCCTGGCGGCGGGCAGTGCGGTGAACCTGGCCGGCGCCGGCGCTGCGCTCGACCTGAGCAACGCGACGAGCGCTCAGACACTCGGCGCGCTGTCGGGCGTCGCTGGGACGAACGTCAATCTCGGCGGCCACGCGCTGACGCTGGACGGGACGGCCAGCGGCACGTTCAGCGGCGTGATCGCCGGCACCGGCAGCCTGACGCTGGCCGGCACCGGCACCGAGACGCTGAACGGCGCGAACACTTATTCGGGCGGCACGAACCTGAACAGCGGCGGCCTGGTGCTCGGCAACAGCGCGGCGATCGGCAACGGCGCGCTGAATGTCGGTGGCGCGGCGACGCTCGACACGAACACGAGCCTCACGCTCGGCAACGCTGTGAATCTCGTCACGGGCGCGGCGCTGACGCTTGGCGGCAGCAACGCGCTGGACCTGAGCGGCGTGATCGGCGGCAGCGGCAGCCTCGTGAAGACCGGTGCGGCGACGGCGACACTGACGGGCGCGAATACATACACGGGCGGCACGACGATCAACAGCGGCACGCTGGCGATCGGCGCGGGCGGCAGCCTCGCCGCGACGGGTACGGTGAACGTGAACGGCGCGGGCGCAACGCTCGACCTCAGTGGCGCGTCGGGGGCTCAGACGATTGGCGGATTGTCGGGCGTGGCCGGGTCGAACGTGAACCTCGGCGCGAATGCGCTGACGCTGAACAACACCGTCAGCAACACGTTCGGCGGCACGATCGGTGGCACGGGCGGTGTCACGCTCACGGGCAGCGGGACGGAGACGTTGACGGGGGCGAACACGTACACGGGCGGTACGACGATCAACAGCGGCACGCTGGCGCTCGGCGCAGGCGGCAGCCTCGTGTCGAACGGTGCGGTGACGCTCGGCGGCGCGGGTGCGACGTTCGATCTCAGCGGCGCAACGGGCGCGCAGGCGATCGGCGCACTGTCGGGCGTGGCCGGGTCGAACGTGAGTCTCGGCGCGAACGCGCTGACGCTGAACAACAGCGGCAGCAACACGTTCGGCGGGTCGATCGGCGGCACGGGTAGCGTCACGCTCGCGGGCACCGGCACGGAGACATTGACGGGTGCGAACACGTACACGGGCGGCACGACGATCGGCGGCGGCACGCTCGCGCTCGGCGCGGGCGGCAGTCTCGCATCGACGGGCACCGTGACGCTCGGTGGTGCGGGCGCAACGCTCGACCTCAGTGGCGCGTCGGGGGCTCAGACGATTGGCGGATTGTCGGGCGTGGCCGGGTCGAACGTGAACCTCGGCGCGAATGCGCTGACGTTGAACAACACCGTCAGCAACACGTTCGGCGGCGTGATCGGCGGCACGGGCAGCGTCACGCTCACCGGCACGGGTACGGCGACACTGACGGGCGCGAATACATACACGGGCGGCACGACGATCAACAGCGGCACGCTCGCGCTCGGCGCGGGCGGCAGCCTCGCGTCGACGGGTACGGTGAACGTGAACGGCGCGGGCGCGACGCTCGACCTGAGTGGCGCGTCGGGGGCTCAGACGATTGGCGGATTGTCGGGCGTGGCCGGGTCGAACGTGAACCTCGGCGCGAATGCGCTGACGCTGAACAACACCGTCAGCAACACGTTCGGCGGCGTGATCGGCGGCACGGGCAGCGTCACGCTCACGGGCACGGGCACGGAGACGTTGACCGGTGCGAACACGTACACGGGCGGCACGACGATCAACAGCGGCACGCTCGCACTCGGCGCAGGCGGCAGCCTCGCGTCGACGGGCGCCGTGACGCTCGCCGGCGCGGGCGCGACGTTCGACGTCAGTGGCGCATCGGGGGCGCAGACGATCGGCGGCCTGTCGGGCACGACCGGCACGAACGTGAATCTCGGCGGCAACACGCTGACGCTGAGCGGCAGCGGCAGCAACACGTTCGGCGGCACGATCGGCGGCACGGGCGGGCTGACGATTGCGGGCGGCGGCACCGAAACGCTGACAGGCGCGAACACGTACACGGGCGGCACGACGATCGGCGGCGGCACGCTGGCGCTCGGCGCGGGCGGCAGCCTCGCGCCGACGGGGGCGGTCAACCTCGCCGACGCGGCCGCGACGCTCGACGTGAGCGGCGCGTCGGGCGCGCAGACGATCGGCGCGCTGTCCGGTGCGGCCGGTTCGACCGTGAACCTCGGCGCGAATGCGCTGACGCTGAACGGCAGCGGCACCAATACGTTCGGCGGCGTGATCGGCGGCTCGGGTAGCGTCACGGTGGCCGGTACGGGCACGCAGGTGCTGACCGGCACCAACACGTACACGGGCGGCACGACGATCGCGAACGGCAGCACGCTGCAACTCGGCAACGGCGGCACGTCGGGTAGCGTCGCGGGCAATATCGCTGACCAAGGCGCGCTCGTCGTCGACCAGTCGGGCAACGTGACGCTCGGCGGCGCGCTGTCCGGCGCGGGTTCGCTCACGCAGGCCGGCAGCGGTCAGCTCACGCTGACGGGCACGAGCACGCTGTCCGGCCCGACGACGGTCAGCGGCGGCACGCTGGCCGTCAACGGTTCCCTCGCGAGCTCCCCGGTGACCGTGCAGAACGGCGCGACCGTGACGGGCACGGGCACGATCGGCGGCCTGATCGTCGCGGGCGGCGGCACCGCGTCGCTGCTGCAGGCCGGGCAGGCGCTCAACGTTGCGGGCAACGTGACGTTCCAGCCGGGCTCGACGCTGCAGGTCGCCGTGAATCCGCAGCAGAGCGGCAGCCTCGCCGCGACCGGCAGCGCGACGCTGAACGGCGGCAACGTGAACGTGATTGCGAGCCAGGCGACGTACCAGCCCAATACGACGTACACGATCGTGAGCGCGGGCGGCGGCGTGCATGGGCAGTTCGCGGGCGTGAGCTCGACCTATGCGTTCCTCACGCCGACGCTCGGCTACAGCGCGAATCAGGTGACGCTGACGCTCGGGTCGAACGGCAAGTCGTTCACGTCGGCGGCAGCGACGCCGAACGAAGCCGCCGTCGCCGGCGCGCTCGGCACGCTCGGCGCGAGCAATCCGCTGTACAACGCGCTGCTCGTCACGGATGTGCCCACCGCGCAGAGCGCGTTCCGGCAACTCGACGGCGAGCTGTACGCGAGCGCGAAGAGCATGCTGCTGAACGACAGCCGCTACGTGCGCGAGGCCGTCACGGACCGCGTGCGCCGCGGCGTCGGCGCATCGTCCGGGCCGCTTGCCGCGCTGTCGGCGGGCGGCGCGGCACTGTGCGACGACACGGGCAGCGGCGCGGCGCGCGACAAGACGGTGCCGCCGGGACAGCACCTCGGCTCGCAGGCGAACTGCGCCGGCAATACGCCGTACCTTCCGGTGGTCTGGGGCCAGGCGTTCGGCGGCCGCAGCCGGCTTGCCGGCGACGGCAACGCGTCGACGATCAACCGCAGCCAGACGGGCTTCATCGCCGGTGCGGACATGGCGCTCGACGATCACTGGCGCGCGGGTCTCGCGGGCGGCGTGTCGCACGGCTCGCTCGACAACGACACGGCATCCGCTTCGTACAACAGCTACTACGTGTCGATGTACGGCGGCGCGCAATACGGCGCATGGGGCGTGCGTGGCGGCGTCGCGCAGACGTGGTACCGGATCGATGCCGAGCGCAATCCCGCATTCGCGGGCTTCAGCGACCACGACTCGGCCGGCTACAACGCGAACTCGACGCAGGTGTTCGGCGAAGTCGGCTATGCGCTGCCGGCGGGCGCGGTCGCGTTCGAGCCGTTCGCGGGCCTCGCGTTCGTGCGCCTGCATACCGACGGCTTTACCGAAAGCGGCGGCGCGGCCGCGCTGACGACCGGCTCCGATACGAACAACGTCACGTTCTCGACGCTCGGCGTGCGGGCGGCGACGGATCTCGGCCTGCTCGCGAAGGGCACGCTGACCGCGCGCGGAATGGCCGGCTGGCGGCATGCGTTCGGCAGCGCACAGCCGAACGCGACGTTCGCGTTCGCATCGGGCGGCGGATCGTTCCAGATCGCGGGCGTGCCGATCGCGCGCGACAGCGCGGTGCTCGAGGTCGGCGTCGATGCGAGCGTCACGAAGCACCTGACGCTCGGCGTGTCGTACAGCGGCCAGTTCGGCAGCGGCGTGCGCGACAATGCGGTGCTCGGCAACCTCCTGTGGAAGTTCTGACCCGCCAGTGACACAGCCCCGCACGGCATCGAAGCGGTGCGGGGCCGTGATGTGCGGCACGGCTGCCGCCCGGGCCGGCGGGACAACCCGGGCCGACGCGCATCGTCAGAACGCGGTCGACCAGTTCACGAGCACGGTGTCGCGCTGTTCGAGCTGATAGCCGTTCAGGCTCTGTGACACTGGCGTCAGGTACTCGACGCCGATCCGGTGGCCTTTCAGCGGCCCGGAGCGGAACACGGTGTTCAGGCCCACGCCGACTTTCAGCACGCGGCCGCCGTAGTTGCCGGTCACATCGTCCGGGCTCGCGCGATGAATCGGGCCGTTGTATTCGCCCTGGATCGCGCCTTGTGCGGTGTAGTTCAGGCGCGCGGACGCACTCAGCCACGGCAACACCCGATACGCGCCCCATGCATTGGCCTCGAAGCGGTTGCCGACGCGATAGCCCGACGTGTTCGCACCCTGCATCGGCAATTGCGCGAGTGCCTGCGCGCCCCAGCTCCAGCGATTGTTCTGGCCGGTGTAGGTGACGCTCGGGATCGCATCCCAGGTACCGGTGCCCATCTGCATCCCGTAATGAACGAACGTGCCGTCCGCGTTGCGGCGCGACACCGAGCCGGTCGGCATGCTGATGCCGAGACCCGCGTGCAGGTGATGGCGGCCGTCGTCGTAGAGGCGGAAGAGCCCGGCGACGACCGTGTCGCCGAGCCCGGATGCGCCGTGCGACATCTCGCCGGCCCCGTGGCCGTGCCCACCGTGCCCGCCGCCGTGGCCACCCGACAGCCCGCTCATCGTCATCGGCATGTCCATGAACATCGGCATCACCATCAGGTTGAAGGTGTCGCTCGGTGCGTACATCAAGTGCAGCATGTGCATGTTCATCTGCATGCCGGTCGGCTTCATCGAGTAGCCGGCCATCGCGAGCGCGTGGTCGTCGACGGTCTTGCCGCCGTGTTTCAGGTCGCCGCCCGTGGCGTTGTGCGTGAAGCTGTAGCCGATCATCCAGCCGCCTTGCTTGTGCATGTGATCGTACATCACGCCGGCGGGCGCATGGCTGTCGGGCGTCGGGCCGGCGTCGGGCGCGTCATGCGCGGCGGCGGGCGTTGCGGCGAAGGCGGCGGCGAGCGTGGCGGCCGCGGCTAGCGACAGGGTGTGGCGCTTGAGCGCCGGGGAAATCTTGAACATGGTTTCTATTTCGAATGAGACGGGGGTTGCAATGCCGGCGCGCAGCGCGGCCCGTGCGCAGGCGCGACAAGTCGCGGCGCAGCCGGGTGGCGCGAGGCCGGAAAATGAAGTGCCGGTGACGGCGCTGACTCAAACGGACGCGGGCGGGCCGCGCGAGAAGGCATGCTGCCGCGGCAGGAAATGTTTCGTCGTACGTTCTAATTCGGTGGCGGGAGGGTCGGCGAACCGCACATGCGCGGCGGAATCGGGCGGCAGCACGGGGAGGCCGAAGCTGCCTGCGTGCACGTGGCAGAACGGGCAGTCGCCGCCGTGGTGGAGGTCGTGCGCGGCGCCGTCGGATGGTGCGTGGCTCGTGTGCGCGTGCGGTGTGTCGTCGGGCGGCGCATGGTCGGCGTGACCGTGGGACGAACCGTCGATCGCGCCGCATCGTGCGCCGTGCGCAATCGGCCCGCTCGCGGATGATCGCGGCGTGCGTCCGTCGGCCACGAGTTGCCGCCCGGCCGGCGCCGTGCGATCGAGCGCCGCCTGCACCGACGTGATTGCCGGCGCGAGTGCGTTTAGCAGAACCGCGAAGATCGCGATCGATGCGGCGCGGTGGAGCCGGCGGCGGTGGGCGAACATGGCGACGATGCGTGCGTTGGCGTCGAGGCGGGTTTCAGCCGCCCATGCCGAGGTCGCGGCCGATCCCGTGGCCGATATCGGCGCGCGCGTTGCGCTCGGCGTCCAGGATCGCGCTCAGCTTCGACTCGAAGCCGAACGTCGACGTGACGAGGAAGCGGCGAGCGCGCGAGGGCGCAGGTTGCCGCGCACGAAGTTCGTAGTAGCCATCCCAGCGCTGATTGGCGCGCTGGAGCGCGAATACGCCGTATTCGCGGTCGTTGTACCGGACGAATTGCATTTTGCAGACCTTGGGAGGCGAGCGGCATGTGCAGGCTCGCCGCGATGGCGGGACGTGCGAGTCGCCGATCG
Organism: Burkholderia sp. PU8-34; assembly: GCF_053427725.1. Lineage (NCBI taxonomy): Bacteria > Pseudomonadati > Pseudomonadota > Betaproteobacteria > Burkholderiales > Burkholderiaceae > Burkholderia > Burkholderia sp. PU8-34. Next base: position 674,616 of record NZ_JBSAXC010000001.1, on the reverse strand, counting down.
GGATGCTGCCCTCGGTCAGGCGTCGGGGCGGCATCGTTGGACAGGACGCAATTTTTCTCGACGCGCGTCGAAGCGACCATCAATGTCAAGAAAGTCTCAATGGCACGCAGCCGGCGACGGGAGTCGGGATCGCGGTGGCTGCGCCTGCGTCGCGATCTGTCCTATCCTGTGCGAAATGCACGATGGCACGACGCGCGCCGCGCGTCCCGCACGAGACAGGAGCATCGATGGCGACTCGAACTGACGAATCGAACCCGGAAGCGGCACGAGCCGCGCCCGACTTCACCGCGGCTGCGCCGGATGCCGCCTTTATCGCGCCCGAGGCCGACCCGCAGGCGGCCGCGCGCAACAACCAGTATGTGCTGAAGGCCGGCGACGCGTTCGTCGTCAGCGACGCGCTGGGCGACGTCGGCGGGCACGACGACGGGCTGTTCGTCGACGACATGCGCGTGCTGTCGAAATGGCGGCTGACTTTCGGCGGGCGGGCGCCGTCGCTGCTGTCGGGCGCGGCGAGCGCCGACAACGCGTCGTTCACCGCGCACCTGACCAACCGGCCGCTGCCGCCGCTCGGCGGCCGCGAGACGCCCGAGGGCGTGATCCACATCGAGCGCACGCGCGTGCTCGCGAACAACGTGATGTACGAGGCGCTGACGCTGACGAACTACGGCGCGACCGAGGCCGAGGTGCCGCTGTCGCTGTCGTTCGCCGCGGATTTCAAGGACATGTTCGAGGTGCGCGGCACGCACCGTGAAACGCGCGGCACGATCGCGCAGCCGAGCCTCGACGCGAGCGCGGTGCGGCTGTGCTATGACGGCCTCGACCGTGTCGAGCGCGCGGTGTTCGTGCAGTTCTCGCCGGAGCCCGATGTGCTGTCGGTCGATCGCGCCGACTACTCGCTGACGATTGCTGCACAGGCGTGCGTATCGATCTACGTGAGCGTCGAGGCGACAGTCGGGCCGTCGCAAGGCGCCGCGCCCGCCTGCGGCCGCAACGCGTTGCGCACCGCGCTCGTCGCCGTGCACCGCTCGATGCGCGCGCGGCGCGAGACGATGGCCCGGGTGCACACCGGCAACCCGCTGTTCGACGCGTGGCTCGACCGCTCGCTGGCCGATCTCGGCCTGCTGACCACGAACCTCGATACGGGGCCGTATCCGTACGCGGGCATTCCATGGTTCTCGACCCCGTTCGGCCGCGACGCCGTGATCACGTCGATGCAGATGCTGTGGCTGCAGCCGTCGCTCGCGCGCGGCGTGCTGCGCTTTCTCGCGTCGCGTCAGGCGCAGGAGGTGTCCGCGTTCCACGACGCGGAGCCGGGCAAGATCATGCACGAATTCCGCAAGAGCGAGATGGCCGCGACGGGCGAGGTGCCGTTCGCGCTCTACTACGGCGGCGTGGACACGACGCCGCTGTTCGTCGTGCTCGCCGGCGCGTATGTCGAGCATACGGGCGACGACGCGCTGATCGACGAGCTGTGGCCTGCGCTCGAGCGCGCGATCCAGTGGGTGAGCGACAAGTGCGACCGCAATCCGTATGGGCTGCTCGATTACCAGCGCACGTCGGAGCGCGGCCTCGCGAACCAGGGCTGGAAGGACAGCCACGATTCGGTATTCCACGCGGACGGCCGTTTTCCCGACGGGCCGATCGCGCTCGTCGAAGTGCAGGCGTATGCGTGTGCGGCGTTCGACGCGATGTCGGAATGCTCGCGGCGGCGCGGCCATGCGGCTGACGCGACGCGCTACGCGCTGCGCGCGAAGCAGTTGCGCGAGCAGGTCGAGGCGCTGTTCTGGATGCCCGAAGCCAGCTTCTACGGGATTGCGCTCGACGGTCGCGGCGAGCTGTGCCGCGTGCTCGCATCGAATGCGGGCCATCTGCTCGCGTTCGGGCTGCCGGAGCCGGCGCGCGGCGCGGCGGTCGCCGACGTGCTCGGCTCGACGCTGTTCCAGACCGGCTGGGGCGTGCGCACGCTCGCGGCCGGCCAGCCGCGCTTCAACCCGATGGCGTATCACAACGGCTCGGTGTGGCCGCACGACAATGCGCTCGCCGCACGCGGGCTCGCGCGCTACGGCGACAAGGCCGCCGCGCTGAACCTGCTGGGCGCGCTGTTCGAGGCCGCGGTGAGCTTCGAGATGCGGCTGCCGGAACTGTTCTGCGGGTTCCCGCGCCGGCGCGGCGAGCCGCCGACCGCGTATCCGGTTGCGTGCCTGCCGCAGGCGTGGGCGGCGGGCGCGCCGTTCATGATGCTGCAGGCGTGCCTCGGCGTGAGCGTCGACGCGGCGCGCCACGAGGTGCGCGTCGAGCGCCCGGCGCTGCCGGAAGGCGTCGACTGGCTGCGGATCGACGGGCTCGCGGTGGGCGACGACAGCGTGTCGCTGACGTTCCGCCGCGTCGACGGGCAGGTAGTCGCGGCGGCGGAGCCGGGGCGCGTGAAGGTCGTCGCAGTGCTGTAGGCACGGAACGCGCTGAAGGTGCTGAAGGCGCTGAGGGCGCTGCAGGCCGGAAACACGCTGCCTGCGCGAACGTTGAGCGAAGTCGTGCCACGTTCGCGCGGGCGGCATAGAATCCCGACATGACCCTTGAACCCTCCCGGAGGCACACGATGACGACCGACAAGCGGCCCGACGACGGCGAGCAGAAGCTCGAGCATCTCGAAGCGGCGGTCAACCACGTGCACGAGTCGATCGAATCGCAGAGCATCGCGGTCGGTGCGGCGAAAGGCATTCTCTTCAGCCTGATCGAAACGCTCGGCGCGCTGATCGGCGATCCCGACCTGCCCGAGCATGCGCGCTCCGGTTACGAAGCGCTGCGCAACAAGGCGAACGAGTTGCGCAGCACGCTCGAGAAGCACTGAGTTAGCACGCGGCGGAGCGAACGCTTCGTCGCGCTTTCCCGAGCTTCGGCGCGTTCCCGCTTTTCCCTTCCGATTCTCCCGGCCGATATCTCGTGCCCGATTCTCCCGGCCGATTCTCCTGCCCATTTGCGCGCGTGCGGCGCAAAGCCCCGTGCGTTCAATGAGTTACGCCGCGCATGCGCAGGATATCCACAAGCTTGCCAACACATTCTGTGGAGAACGCACGCCGAGCGGGTGACGCGGGCGCCGCGAGTCGCGATCGACGCACGCGTGCCTTGCCGCTGCCGCGCCCGTGTCCGTGCACCGAATATCCCGTTGCATCAAGGTGTTACGCGATGCGTCGGCAGGATATCCACAGGCTTGCCAACAAAATCTGTGGAAAAGGGGCACGCAATTGTGTCGCCACGGTTGGCAATGTGCGGCACTTGCGCGGCGTTTTCCGCGCGGCCTGCCCGATGCGTGCATCGCGGCGGGAAATCATGCGCGATCAATGAGTTAGGTGCCGGGTACCCAGGATATCCACATCCTTGCCAACAAAAATTGTGGACAAACGGCCGATGCGGAGCGCGGTCGCGGGTTCACGCATGCGGCGCCGCGTCCGCCGCTTCGCCGACGATCCAGTCGCGAAACAGCGTCATCGCGGGCGTGAGGGGCTTCGACTTCAGCGACGTGAGCCAGTAGCCGCCCGCCTGCACGTCGATGTCGAGCGGCCGCACGAGCAGGCCGAGCTGCAGCTCGCGCGTGAACATGCACGCCGGGGCGAGCGCGACGCCCGCCCCCTGCATCGCCGCCTCGACCATCAGCCGCGACGAGTCGAACACCGGGCCGTTGACCGTCCACGGCTCGAGCTGCGCGGCCGCGAACCAGCCGAGCCACTCGTCGGTGCGGTACGAGCGCAGCAGCGTCTCGTTCGCGAGATCGTCCGGCCGCGTGACGCGCATGCCGATCTCCGGTGCGCACAGCGCGGTGAGCGGCGCGTCGAGCAGGCGCTCGTTGCGGGTCGCCGGCCAGTTGCCAACGCCGAAGCGGATCGCGAAATCGAGCCCTTCGGCGGCCAGGTCGACGACGTTGTTGTTGGTGCGCAGCCGCAGCTCGACGAACGGGTGGGTGTCGCCGAAGCGCTTCAGGCGTGGCATTAGCCAGCCTATGGCAAACGTGCCGACGACGCCGAGCGACAGCACCTCGTGGAAACGCCCGCCGTCGAACTGCTTGAGCACCGTCTCGATCCGGCTGAACGCGTCGCTCAGCACCGGCAGCAGCGCGCGGCCCTCGTCGGTGAGCCCGAGCCCGCGCGGCAAGCGCGTGAACAGCGTGCAGCCGAGCCGTTCCTCGAGCATCCGGACCTGCTGGCTGACCGCAGCCTGAGTCACGCTCAATTCGAGGCCCGCGCGCGTGAAGTTCAGGTGGCGCGCGGACGATTCGAACGCGCGCAGCGCATTGAGCGGAAGGTGGGGGCGGAGCTTCGTCATAAGAAAATCTTTCGTCAGCGCTCAATTATCGTTGCTTGTCAGCTAACCGTAAAGTCGGGATAGTTCGGGTCGCCGGGCCGGCATCGAACCACCATTCCACCACGAGACACACGACATGACCCATTCATCACAACGTCGAACCCTGCTGCTGGCCGCCGCGACGGCGCCGCTCGTCCTGGCCGTGAGCGCGTGCGCTTCGCCTCGGGCGGGCACGGCGTCCGGCGCGTCCGCGGAGTCCCCGGATGTATTCGCGGCGCTCGAACGTGAGGCGGGCGGACGCCTCGGCGTATGCGCGATCGACACGGCAACCGGCCGGCGCGTGCAGCATCGCGCCGACGAGCGGTTCCCGTTCTGCAGCACGTTCAAGGCGATGCTGAGCGCGGCCGTGCTCGCGCAGAGCGTCGAGCGCCCGGCGCTGCTGCAGCAACGCGTGACGTACCGGCAGGCCGATCTCGTCCGCTATTCGCCGGTGACGGAGCGGCACGTCGGCGCCGGGATGACGGTCGCCGAGCTGTGCACGGCCGCGGTCCAGTACAGCGACAACTCGGCCGCGAACCTGCTGCTGAAGCTGATCGGCGGGCCGCCCGCGCTGACCGCGTTCGCGCGCTCGATCGGCGACGATACGTTCCGCCTCGACCGCTGGGAGACCGAGCTGAACACCGCATTGCCGGGCGATCTGCGCGATACGACGACGCCTGCCGCGATGTCGGCGAGCCTGCGCGTGCTCGCGGCCGGCGACGCGTTGCCCGCGCCGCAACGGGCGCAGCTCGTCGACTGGCTGCGCGGCAACACGACCGGGGACAAGCGGATTCGCGCGGGCGTGCCGGCCGGGTGGCAGGTCGGCGACAAGACCGGCACCGGCGACTACGGGACGACGAACGACGCCGGCGTGTTGTGGCCGCCCGCGCGCGGGCCGATCGTGCTGACGGTGTACTACACGCAGGCACATGCGGACGCGAAGGCGAAGGACGACGTGATCGCGTCGGCGACGCGCATTGCGATCGCGGCGCTCGGTTGATCGACGCGTGACGCGCTGCGTGCCGCGCATCGTGTGTGCAGCGCCGCGCAGTGCCGTGCCGTGCCGCAAACCTGATGCATGCGTCGAAACGTTGTGAGATCAACCACTTAGGTCACGCATGCTCAGGATATCCACACGCTTGCCAACAAAAACTGTGGAAAAGACGCGGGCGGGTACGCGAGCATGCGAAGCACGAAGCACGAAGCACGAAGCACGAAGCACGAAGCACGAAGCACGAAGCACGAAGCACGAAGCACGAAGCACGACGCTCGTCGCGGGTCGACGGCGGGTGGAATCAGGTCTGCACGCCGCGTGCCTCATTCGTGACGATGCAAGGAAACCCTTTCCGATCAAGCGCTTGGTTGGGCTATGCGCAGGCTATCCACATCCTTGCCAACAAAATCTGTGGACAACCGACCCCGCCGCGAACATGGCGTCGTCCGCGAAGCGCAGGGCGATGTGTGCGCTGCATCGCACCCGCCGCGAGCGGTCCGATGCTTCGCAATGAACGGAGCAGTCAGTCGCGCCGGTCGTCGACGATGGGCCAGCGCGCGAACGCGAACACCCAGAGCATGATGATGTTCAGCAGCGGCACGATCATCGTCAGCACCCACCAGCCCGAGTGACCGGTGCGCCGGACGATGCGGACATACGGATAGATGCAGATCACGAAGATGACGAGCGTGACGAACAGCTTCACGGCGGAGAAATGGTGCATCGGGTGCATGGCCTTCCCCTCGAACAGGTGTTGTCGTTGTGCTGCGTGAACAAGGCGGGATGCGGTGACGGGTGTGTCGTGTGCGCCGCGAACGGGGCGATCGGCCGGCCGCGACTAGCGCGATCTTGACGCTCGCGCGTGCCAGCCGTCAAGCCGCTACGGTCTGAGCCGGATGCGCGTCGAATCGCCTGCGGCGTCGCCGCTCGGTGCGTTGCACTGCCGCATTCGTGACGCCGATCGTGTTTCGCTGCGCGATCAATGAGTTATCGCACGCTTGCGCAGGATATCCACAAGCTTGCCAACAAAATCTGTGAGTAAGTGCCGTGTTGCGCCATCGTGCGTGCCGGCGATGGCGGCGGGGGTAAGCAACGGTGCATCGCCGGCGCATCATGGTGCGGGCGAGGCAAACGCGGCGCGCGCCGGTCCAGATTCGCACGCAGCGCCTGCATCACGCGTGCCAAAGCCCGTCGGATCAAGGACTTGGCGAAGTGGTGCGCAGGATATCCACAAGCTTGCCAACAAAATCTGTGGACAAATCGCGCACCGCGTCGGCCTCAGGCCGGTGCGTCGAAGCGCACCGTGACGGTGAGGCCGCGGCCGCCGGCGGTGGTGGCGAGCGTCACCGCCGCGCGATGCTGCTCGGCGATCCGCTTGACGATCGACAGGCCGAGCCCGCTGCCCGAGTTCGTCGCCGTCTGCGCGCCGGTGCCGCGATAGAACCGTTCCCACACGTTCGCGTGCTCCGCTTCCGGAATGCCGGGGCCGGTGTCGGCCACCTCAAGCACCGCGGCGCCGCCGTCGATACGCGCACTGACGTCCACGCGCGCGCCGTCGCCCGCATAGCGGATCGCGTTGTCGACGAGATTGTTCAGCAGCACGCGCAGCGTGTCGGCGTTGCCTGCGACCTTGACGGGCGTCGTGACGATCGCGCCGAGATCGACGCGATGCGCGTCAGCGACGCGCGCGCGGTCCGCGACCACCGAGCGGCACAGCGCGGCGAGATCGACCGGCGCGAACGCGGCCGTCTGCGCATCGGGCTCGAGGCGCGCGAGCGTCAGCAACTGCTCGGCCAGGTGGCCGAGCCGCGTCGTGCCCGCATGGATCTGCGCGAGGATGCGCTCGCGTTCGTCCGCCGTCGCCGCGCGCCGCAGCAGCTGCGACTGGATCGACAGGCCCATGATCGGCGTGCGCAGTTCATGCGCGGCATCGGCGATGAAGTGCCGCTGCAGCGTGAACGAGCGGTCGAGCCGCGAGAGCAGGTCGTTGATCGCTTCGGCGAGCGGCTGCACTTCATTCGGCATCGCCGCGACGTCGACCGGTTCGAGATTGTTCGCGTTGCGCCGCTTGAGGCCGGCGGCGATCGCGGCGAGCGGCCGCAGCCCCGCGCCGATGCCGAACCACAGGCCGATCGCGAGCACCGGCAGCATCGAGAACACGGGCCACAGCAGATGCACGGCGATGCCGGCGATCGCTTCCCAGCGCGCGCGGCGCGCCTGCGCGAGACGGATCGTCGTGCCGCCGCGCTGCGTCACATAGGTGCGCCACGGCGCGCCGTCGACGTCGACGCTCGCAATGCCGGCTTGCGTCGGCGGCGGCAGCTCCGAATCGAGGTCGGTCGAGTAGACGAGCTTGCCATTGCGCCAGACCTGCAGCAGCACCGCGTCGGGATCGTCGACCTTGAAGCCGTGGTCGCCTGCCGCATGGCTCTTGAACGACAGCTCGCCGTTCGGGCCGACGACGATCTGTTTCGACATGCTGCGCATCTGGTCGTCGAGCAGATCGTCGAGTTCGCGCAGCGCGCCCCAGTAGGTGCCCGCGCTCGCGAGCAGCCCGATCACGCACGCGGCCGGCATCAGCCACAGCAGCAGGCGGCGCCGCAGCGACACGCCGCGCCAGCGTGTGACCGCGTGTTGCAGGCCCGTCATGCGCCGTCACCGATCCGGTAGCCGACGCCGCGCACCGTGCGGATCATGTCGTGGCCGAGTTTCTTGCGCAGGTTGTGGATGTGTACCTGCACCGCGTTGCTTTCGACTTCCTCGCCCCAGCTGTACAGGCGTTCCTCGAATTGCTCGCGCGAGATCACCGCACCCGGCTCGCGCATCAGTTCGTGCAGCAGCACGAACTCCTTCGGCGACAGCGGCACTTCGTCGTCGTTGAGCCAGACCTGGTGCTTGACGGGATCGAGCCGCAGCGGGCCGATCGCGAGCGTCGTCTGCGCGCGGCCCGCATGACGGCGATTGACCGCGCGGATGCGGGCGAGCAGTTCCTCGAGCGCGAACGGTTTCACGAGGTAGTCGTCCGCGCCGGCGTCGAGGCCGGCGATGCGGTCGGACAGGCCGTCGCGCGCGGTGATGACGATCGCCGGCAGGTTTTCGTCGCGGCGGCGCAGCGCGGCGAGCACCGATAGCCCGTCGCGGTTCGGCAGCCCGAGATCGAGCAGCAGCAGGCCGTAGCCGGTCGTCGTGCGCAGCGCGAGCGACGCGGCTTCGCCGTCCGTGACCCAGTCGACCGCGAAGCCTTCCAGTTTCAGACCCTGTTCGAGACCGCTGCCGATCAGCGGATCGTCCTCGACGAGCAGTACGCGCATGTGTTCGTGTTTCTCCATGGTGGCGCCGTACGGGCGCCCGGTCTGCCTATGATAAGCGCGCGCGTCTTAGGGGGAGCTTAAGCGTGGCGTGGGGCGATGGCGGGGGATGTCCGGCGGGCGGGGCGGAAGTGCGATCGATGTCGGTGGCGGTAGTCGTGCGTCGCAATTGGTCACCGCGTCGCCGGTTAGGTCGGAACATTATCCCGGGGCGATCATCTTCGAGCAACGTGCCGTCGGCTATCGGTCTCCATGCCAACGTGCGGCCTCAGAGATCGGTACCGGTCCAATGCGGCATCGCGCCGCGTCGCCGCGGCCTTCAGGTTTGCTTAATCTTACGGTCCGTAATCTTCGGTGGCCACGTTCATCGGGAACGCGGCGCCATCACAAGAAAAGGAACGACATCATGAAGCAACTCGCCAGAATCCTGACGATCGCGCTCGCCGCGCTGCCGGCCGCCGTCTACGCGCAATACACGGGACCGTCGACGCTGACGACAACCACCGTGAAGGAGCTGCTCGCGAACGGCAAGGACGATCAGCACGTGCTGCTGCAGGGCCGCATCGTCAAGCACGTCGGCGGCGAGGATTACGACTTCGCGGACGCGACCGGCACGATTCGCGTCGAAATCGACGACAAGCTGTGGGCCGGCGGCCAGCCCGTCAGCGACAAGAACGAAGTGAAGCTGACCGGCGAATTCGAGCGCAAATGGTCGGGCCGCGTGAAGGTCGATGCCGACCGGATCGACGTGGTGCGCTGACCGGCGCGCGCGGGGCCGGTGATACCATGAGCGACCGGTTCCCGTTCTCAACAAGATGGCTGCCAATTTCGACGAACTCGCGTCCCGGATCCGGGCGCAATTTTCCGTGCTGAGCCCGCAATTCCAGGCGGGCGCTGCGTTTCTGCTCGATCATCCCGACGAAGTTGCCGTGTCGTCGATGCGCAAGGTCGCGCAGCGCGCGCAGGTGCAGCCCGCGTCGCTCGTGCGGCTCGCGCAGCAACTCGGTTTTCCCGGCTGGAACGAACTGCGCGACCTCTGCGTCGCGCGCGTGCGCACGCGCCCCGAGCCGCTCACGCAACGCGCGCGCTCGCTCGTGCGGCCCGACGCGAAGGCGTCGCTCGCGCAGGATCTGCTGGCCGCGCAGCAGCACAATCTCGCCGCGACCGCCACGCAGAATGCGCAGGCGCTTGCCGAAGCCGCGAAGCTGATCCGCAAGGCATCGCATGTGCATGTCGCCGGTTTCCGTTCGTGCTATCCGGTCGCCTTCGGGCTCGTCTACGGCTACCGGCTGTTCCGGCCGACCGTGTCGCTGCTGGCGGGCGTCGCCGGTTCGCTTGAAATGGAGCTGCGCACGATCGCGAAGCACAGCGCGACCGTGATCGTCAGCTTCGCGCCGTATTCGGCCGAGGCGATGCGCGTCGCGCAGGCCGCGAAGGAGCAGGGCAGCCGGATCGTCGCGATCACGGACAGCGCCGTGTCGCCGATCGCGCTGCATGCCGATGCGCAGCTGATCTTCACGCATGACAGCCCGTCGTTCTTCCCGTCGCTCGTGGCCGCGCATGCGCTCGCCGAGGCGCTCGTCGCGCAGCTGCTCGCGCTCGAAGGCAGCGATGCGATCGCCGCGCTCGAACGCGCGGAAGTCGAGCTGCACGCGAAAGGGGCGTACGTGGTTTGAGGCAGCGGGGGCGGTAAAGCGGGGCTGTGAAGGGCGCTGTAAAGGGGGCAGTGAAGCGCACGCATCGATATTTCACCGCATCCCGAAACGTCGTCGCGGAGCACCCGCGTATGCTTGGGCTTCCCTTTCCGACGGAGCCCGCAATGACCCCCACGACGACTCATTCCGACCTTCAGGCCAGCCAAGCGCACGCCTTCCGCGCGCTGCACGCGCAACCTGGCGCATTCATCCTGCCCAACCCGTGGGACGCGGGTTCAGCGCGGCTGCTCGCGATGGCCGGCTTCCGCGCGCTCGCGACGACGAGCGCCGGCTACGCATTTTCGCGGGGCCGTCCGGACAATGCGATCGGCCGCGACGAAATGCTCGCGCACATTGCGGATCTCGTGGCGGCGGGCGGGCTGCCGGTGAGCGCCGATCTCGAGAACGGCTTCGGCGACGCACCGGACACGGTCGCCGAAACGATCCGGCTCGCGGCCGAGGCCGGCGCGGTCGGCGGCTCGATCGAGGACGCGACGGGCCGGGTCGATGCGCCGATCTATTCGCACGATGCGGCGGTCGAGCGCATCGCGGCGGCGGTTGACGCGGCGCGCGCGCTGCCGTTTCCGTTCACGCTGACCGCGCGTTGCGAAAACTACCTGCACGGCCGCCGCGATCTCGACGACACGATCGCGCGCCTCGTCGCGTATCGCGACGCGGGCGCCGACGTGCTGTATGCCCCCGGTTTGACCGATCCCGGCGAGATCGAAGCGGTGACGCGCGCGGTCGATGCGCCGGTGAACGTCGTGATGGGATTACAGGGCGCGTCGCTCAGCCTCGATGCGCTCGCCGCGCTCGGGGTGAAGCGCGTGAGCGTCGGCGGCGCGCTGGCGCGCGCGGCGCTCGGCGCGTTCCTGCGCGGCGTGACGGAGATGGTGCGTGACGGCACGTTTTCGTTCGCGGAAGCAGCGGTGCCGGGACGCCTGCTCAATCAATGGTTCGCCGCGGAGAACAATCCGCCCGTCTCGTTCGGGGAATGATGCCGAAAACCCGTGGGATCGATTCCAGCCCGGCCATCGATCGACGTGAATCAATTCAGATTGCTTTCGATTAAATGATGACTTAACAGATGGGATGCATGACACGTTCATTACATCCCGCTTTTTTTATTCCGGATTATTCTGAATTTCATGTCAATGGCCTTGACGCATCCTGAAAAAGTGCTTGTCGGGCGGGCATTTCCGGTATTTTTCGAGGTTTTTCGCATTCGGGAGTTGCCGGTTCATTTTGTGATTGATAATCTTCATTCCATCTGAAAAATACCGGCGCGCGTGCTGCCGGAAATCAATATAAACGTACTGAGAGAGCCATGACGATCCGAGATATGTTCCGTACCCGGTTTCGAGTCGGCGACGTCGTCACGCTGAAAACCGGCGGGCCGCGCATGACGGTCACCTACGCCGGGCCGGTCGTCTTCGACGAGGCCGACTGGCTGATCTGCCAGTGGTTCGACGACAGTGGCCACTTCCGCCAGGAGATGTTCCATCACGAGGTGGTCGTGCCGGAGCCGCGTGCGATCTCGGCCGGGCGCGTACGCGTGCGCATGCTGGGGCAGCGCTGCCGGTCGGCGGCATAAGCGGCGGCATGGCGGCCCCGGCGAGGGGATCGCACGGGCGGTGACGGCGGGCGCGTTCGGCGCGTGGCTGCGGCAGGGGGCTTGGGTGGCGTGGGCGGCACGGGCGATGTGCCGCCGCGCGACGCGTTGAGCTGGCGCTACCGGGCCTCGACCAACGTCAGGATGCCGAAGTTCGAGGCGGCAGCACGGTAAAGAACGGAAACGGGAACGGCGCTAGCGGCAGCCTTGCTTCTCCGCCCATTGCTCCTGGGCAGCGACGCGGCGCTGCACGCGTTCGACGAGGCCGGCGGAAAAGGTCCGCATGCTGATGCCGCGGCGCTTCGCGAGGATCGCCTGCGCGACGTCGGCTTGCGGGTTCGGCTGGCAGGCCCAGTACAGCGTCATCAGCCAGCCGATGACCGTCCATCCGAACAGCGCGTTGAACAGCGCGATCGTCAGCTTGTCGTGACGGCGGCGCCGGTCGGCGATGATGGCCGGCAGAAAGTAGAGTGCGATCGCGGCGACTGAACCGGCGGCTTGAATCAGGACTTCGGTCTGCATGTTGCTGCTCCATCCGGACTGCAATGCGGCTGATTGTCGCGCGATTCGCGTTTTCGTGCTGGCAACTAATTGTTGCGTTTTTGATCACGATCCGGCGGCTTCGGGCGCGGCCTCGGCCGCCGCACCGTTGCGGAGCCTGAAACCCTCGTCGAGCCAGCCGGTGACGCCGCCGATCATCAGCTTGACGGGCCGCCCGAGGCGCGCGAGGCGGATCGCGGCGCGGGCGGCGCCGTTGCAGTGCGGCCCGGCGCAATAGACGACGAACAGCGTGCCGGCCGGGTAATCGGCAAGCTTGCCCGCCACGATCTTGCGGTGCGGCAGGTTACGTGCGCCGGGCACGTGGCCGGCGGCGAACTGGTCGGGACTGCGGACGTCGAGCAGCACGAAATCGGGGGCGCCCGACGCGAGCGCGTCGTGGACGTCCCAGCAGTCGGTTTCGAAGCGCAGCGACGCTTCGAAATGCGCGAGGGCGGCAGGGCTGTCGGCGGCGGGGACGTCGGTAACGTACGACATGCGAAGGGTCTCCTGAAGGGCGTGCGGGACACGCTGAAAAGCACGGTGAAAAGTGCGGTGAACGGCGCGTTGAAGATGGGGCCAGTATCGCGGTTCAGCGCGTCGGACGGCAGTGGCGTGATCGACAAGTTCCGGTAACATCGCGCCATGAAAAATCATCTCGTCGTCGCGCTCGCCTACGATCGCCTCTGCACCTTCGAATTCGGCTGCGTGGTCGAACTGTTCGCGCTCGACCGTCCCGAACTCGGCGTCGACTGGTATCGCTTTGCAGTGTGCGCGAGCGAGCCGGGGCCTGTGCGCGCGGCGGGCGGCATCACGGTCGCCGCGCCGTACCGGCTCGCGATGCTCGATCGTGCCGATACGATCGTGATTCCCGGCTGGCGCGATCCGGACGAGCTGCCGCCCGAGCCGCTGCTGAAGAAGCTGCGGGCCGCGCACCGGCGCGGCGCGCGGCTGTGCACGATCTGTTCGGGCGTGTTCGTGCTGGCGGCGGCGGGCGTGCTCGACGGTCTCACCGTGACGACGCACTGGCGCTACGCGGATCGCCTGCAGGCGCGCTATCCGGCGCTGCGCGTGAATCCGGACGCGCTGTATGTCGACGAGGGGCAGATCGTCACGTCGGCCGGCTCGGCGGCCGGGCTCGACATGCTGCTGCATCTCGTGCGCCGCGACCACGGCGGCGCGATCGCGAACCGCGTTGCGCAGCGGCTCGTGCTGCCGCCGCATCGCGACGGCGGGCAGGCGCAGTTCGTGCCGCGCCCGGTCGCGCCGGGCGGCAGCGACCGGCTTGCGAAGCTGATCGACTGGATGCGTGCGCACGCGGCCGAACCGCACACGCTCGCGTCGCTTGCCGCGCAGGCGGCGATGAGTCCGCGCACGCTGCAGCGGCAGTTCGCCGACGCGACCGGTTTGTCGCCGGTCGCTTGGCTGATCCGCGAGCGCGTGAACGTCGCGAAGGACATGCTCGAAGCGAATCCGGCGCTGCCGCTCGCGCAGGTCGCGGCGCGCGCGGGGTTCGGCTCGGAGGAATCGCTGCGCCGGCATTTCCGGCGCATCGCGGCGACGAGTCCGGCCGCTTACCGGAAGGGGATGGATCGTGGCGTAAGATCCTGATTGCGCGTTCAGCGCGTATTGGCGTCGCTTGCGGGTTGCTTGATGCACGCGATCCGATACACGCCATCCTCGACCTCCACGCCATGCGTATCGTGCGTGAAGCCGGGGAAGCGCAGGTCGAACTGTTCGAGCGCCTTCAGGTAGCCGAGCAGCGGCCCGTCCGCCGGCCCTGCGTTCTCGCCCGGCATCAGCAGCGGAATGCCCGGCGGATACGGCACGACGCCCGTCGCGACGGTGTGGCCTTCCATCTCCGACAGTTCGAGCATCTCGATGTCGTTGTGCACGAGATGCTCGTACGCCTCCGCCGGGCTGTAGTCCGGCTTAGGCAGCGTCGAGAAGCCGCGCGACATCATCTCGGTCGTCTTCAGGTCGCTCATCGCGTTGAACATCAGGTCGCACAGGTCGCGCAGGCCGAGCTTGCCGTAGCGGTCCGGATAACGCGCGACGAGATCGGGCAGCGCCTGTTCGAGCGGCGCATTCGCGTCGTAGTCGCGCTTGAAGTCGAGCAGCGTGTTGACGAGCGTCCCCCACTTGCCCTTCGTCACGCCAAGCGAGAACAGGAACAGGATCGTGAAGTCGGTCGTCTTCTCGACGACGATGCCGTGCCGGTCGAGATACGCGGTCACGACCGACGCCGGGATGCCGACCGGCATCAGCCCGCCGTTCGGCGCGACGCCCGGCGTGACGATCGACACCTTGATCGGATCGAGCATGCAGTAGTCGTCCTCGATGTCGCCGAAGCCGTGCCACGCGTCGCCCGGATGCAGCACCCAGCACGACGGATCGGTGACGAGCAGCGCCTCGTCCGCTTCATGGAAACGCACGCGCCGGCCCGTCTTGCGGTCGACCACCATGTCCGGCTGCCAGCCGTCGAAGAACCAGTCGTCGTTCTCCTCGCATTCCGCATGCAGGCGGCCGAGCATCTGCCGGAACGCGACCGCCTCGCGGATCGCATCGGTCGTCAGCGCCTCGCCGCCGGGGCCGTCCATCATCGCGGCGCTCACGTCGTTCGACGCGATGATCGCGTAGTTCGGCGACGTCGACGCGTGCATCATGTACGCCTCGTTGAAGCGCGCATGCTCGATCGGGTTGCGGCCGTCGCGGATGTGGATGAACGACGCCTGCGACAGCGCGGCGAGCAGCTTGTGCGTCGATTGCGTCGCGAACACGGTCGGCTTGCTCGCGTCGTGCCGCGCGGGGTCGCCGTACATCGCGTGGCGGTCGCGGTAGATCGGGTTGAAGCGCGCGTAGCCGTACCACGCTTCGTCGAAATGCAATCGGTCGAC
The DNA here is from genome assembly GCF_053427725.1 of Burkholderia sp. PU8-34. Lineage (NCBI taxonomy): Bacteria > Pseudomonadati > Pseudomonadota > Betaproteobacteria > Burkholderiales > Burkholderiaceae > Burkholderia > Burkholderia sp. PU8-34. The sequence continues at coordinate 659,239 of NZ_JBSAXC010000001.1, read as the reverse complement.
GCTCTGGCCGAGCAGGTCCTCGACGCGCGCGACGTTGTAGCAGAGGCCGTCGTACGTCGAGTTCGTGATCAGCGCGTGCACGGGCGTCGGGTCGATGCCGTCGCGGCCCTTCACGAGCGGGTTGTTTTCGATCGACAGCCGGACAGCCGCGGCCGTCAGGCGCTCGGGCATGATCGGCCCGATGATGCCGTACTGGTTGCGCGACGGCACGAGGTAGGTCGGAATCGCGCCCGACATCGTCATCGCGTGCTCGGCCGACTTGTGGCAGTTGCGGTCGCACAGCGCGACCTGGTTGCGCGTGACGCTCGCCATCAGGATCACGCGGTTCGACATCGACGAGCCGTTCGTCACGTGATACGTGCGGTGCGCGCCGAACACGCGCGCCGCATAGCGCTCGCTTTCGCCGATCGGGCCCGAGTGGTCGAGCAGCGAGCCGAGTTCGCCGACCGAGATCGACAGGTCGGAGCGGAACAGCGATTCGCCGAAGAATTCGAAGTACGCGCGGCCGACGGGCGATTTCAGGAATGCGGTGCCGCCCGTGTGGCCCGGCGTGTGCCACGAATACTCGTAGACCCGCGAGAACTTCGCGAGCGCGCGGAACATCGGCGGCAGCACGGTTTCGCGGTAGCGTTCGATCGCGGCGACGATCCGGCCGCCGATGAACGCGGTGGTGTCCTCGAGCATCCAGATGAAGTCGTCGGCCTTGCGCATCGCGTCGACCGGCACTGCAGCCGCGCTCGCGCGGTTCGCGAGCAGGAACACGGGCACGGTTGCATTGCGCGCGCGCATTGCGTCGAGCACCGATTGCGCGGGCGCATGGGCCGGATCGTTGCCGAGCTCCCAGTTGAGCAGCAGGCACTGGATCGCGGGATCGGCATTGACGACTGCGCGCGCATCGTCGGCGGACGTCGCGATCACGACGTCGACGAGCCGTGCGCGCAGTTCCTCGGCGAGCGCCGTCGCGGCGCGTCCGGTCGCGGTGCGTTCGTCGATGTCGTGCTGCACGAGCAGCGCCTTCATTCCGAGTCGGCGAAACGCCTGTTGGGTTAAGGAAGCGGTCATGTCTTAGTCCCCCGTTTGCTGGGTTGCTTGGACGCCCGCGGCGGCAGCCGGCGAGCGGGCGTGAAGGATGTCGGCGTCGTGGCGGCCCACGGAAATCCAGAGCGTCGCGGCGAGCGCGGCGATGGTGACGGCGAGCGCGAAATAGCGCACCCAGCGCGGCGAACGGCCGCCCGGATGCACGTGGGTTTCCTCGATTTCGCGCTGGCGGTTGATCGACAGCTCGTAGAAGACGATCGTCGCGACGACGAAGATCAGCGACCAGCGCGTCTGCTGGCCGTCGGAGCCGACCATCGCCCACAGCGCGTAGACGGCGCCGATCAGCCCGACGATCGTATAGAACGTGAACTGGTGCGACGGCATCTTGCCGTAGCCGAGCACCTTGATCGCGATGCACGAATAGATGTACGGCAGCAGCGTCATGATCACGGCGATCGACGCGATCTTGCCGAACTGCTCGCTCGCGCTCGGCGACATCGTCGCGAGCACCTGGGCCGACATGATCACGGCGACGATCGCGAGGCCGGCCGACGGCACGTTCTTCGAATTGACGCGCGCGAACACGCCGGCGAACAGGCCGTCGTCGGCGGCGGCCTTCGCGGTCTGGCCGACCAGCAGCGTCCAGCCCGCGAGCGAGCCGAGGCAGCCGAGCGCCGCGCACAGCGCGACCGCGTTCGCGGCGGTGTCGCCGAGCGCGAGGCGCGCGGCGTCGGCGAACGGCGCGCTCGACGCGAGCAACGCCTTGTTCGGGATCATCCCCATGATCACGGTCGAACTGAGCACGTAGCAGACCGCGGCGAGCACGACGCCGCCGACGGTCGCGATCGGCACGTTGCGCGACGGGTTCTCGACCACGCCCGCCGACACCGACGCGCTTTCGACGCCGATGAACGCCCACAGCGTGAAGTTCAGCGTCGCGCCGATCGCGCTGAAGCTGTTCGTGCCGGACACGTTCCAGCCGGCGAAGTAGACGTCCTTGCTGAACCAGAACCAGCCGAACACGGCCATCCCGAGGATCGGCACCAGCGCGAAGATCGTCGTGACCGACTGCACGCGGCCGACGACGTTCGGCCCGAGGATGTTTGCGTACGTGAACAGCCAGATCACGAAGATCTGCGCGAGCGCGAACACGAGCGGATCCTTCAGCACCGGGAAGAAGTGCGTGAGGTAGCCGAGGCCCGCGACCGCGAGGCCGACGTTGCCGAGCACGTTCGCGATCCAGTAGATGAGGTTCGTCTGATAGCCCATGTACGGGCCGAACGATTTGCGCGCATACGCGTACGGGCCGCCCGCGGCCGGGTCGATTGCCGCGAGCTTCGCGAACACGAGCGCGAGCGACACCGCGCCGACGACGGTGATCAGCCAGCCGAAGATCGCGATGCCGCCGGTGGCGGCGAGGTTCGCGGGCAGCATGAAGACGCCGGAGCCCATCATGTTGCCGGCGACCATCAGGGTGGCGGGAATCACGCCGATCTTCGGCGCGGACGACGCGGCCGCTGGCGCGGCGGCGGATTTGGACGAGGACGAGCTGGCATCGGACATGCGAGGCTCCTTGAGAAGACTTAATGCGGTTGAGGTGGCGAGGCCCGGCGCCGGTCGACGATTCCGGCGCGGATCGTCGTTTTATTGAACGTTTGCATGTTATCTCTTAAATGAACGTGAACAACGATAAGTGACGAAATTTAATATCTTGAATATTGATGGAGATCATTGAGGCGGATGAAATGCTTTGGGGCGGCCTTGTGTGGCGGGTTGTGGCACGGTTGGACAGGGCTGGCGGGCGTTTCGAGGTATTGGGGCGTGGCTGAAAATTCAGCGTGGCGTAAATCGAGAGGATGATCGATTTTTACGAACCGGTTAATCCGTTTCGTGAATTGAATAAGGCCGCAATCCTTGATTGAATTTGTCGATTATTATCGAGCCCATTAAAGTGCACCGCCGGCGCGCGTGATGGTTTCTTCCGAATGAGGGCGCCGATGGCGATGCTGCCTTCCCGTTTGCCGCTGGTTCAGGCGCCGATGGTCGGTTCCCTGAGCCCGCTGACGATCGCCGTCTGCGAGGCGGGCGGACTTGGCTCGCTAGCGTGCGCGGCGCTCGCGCGCGACGAAGACGCGGGTGCGCTGACGCGCCGCCGGTGGGACGACGCGCTCGCATGTGCGGCGGGCCTCGGCCTGATGCTGCCGCGGGCCGTGTGACGCGCGTCTGATCCGCTTCGGCCAGCCTCGACCCGCTTCGACCGCTTGGAAAGGGGCGCGGGCGGGCGGCCGTCGGCGTATCATCTCGGTTTTCGTCAGCCCGATCCAGGCACCCACCATGACCTCCGTCGACACTACCCCCGTCCTCGACCATGACAAGCTCGTTACCTTCGTCGAGCGCAAGTGGAACGATGAAATCCTCCATGCGTTGACCGACTACATCGCGATTCCCGCGAAGAGCCCCGCATTCGATCCCGACTGGGAGAAGCGCGGCTACCTCGAGCGGGTCGTCACCGATGCCGCGCAATGGGCCGAACGCCAGCCCGTGAAAGGCCTGAAGCTCGAGATCGTGCGCTTGCCCGGCCGCACGCCGGTGATCTTCTTCGAGACGCCCGCGACGCGCTCGGGCAGCACCGACACGATCCTGCTGTACGGCCACCTCGACAAGCAGCCCGAATTCGACGGCTGGCGCGCGGATCTCGGCCCGTGGACGCCGAAGTTCGAGAACGGCAAGCTGTACGGCCGCGGCGGCGCGGACGACGGCTACGCGATCTACGCGAGCCTCGCGGCGCTCGGCGCGCTCGACGAGCAGGGCGTCGAACGGCCGCGCTGCGTCGGCCTGATCGAGACCTGCGAGGAGTCGGGCAGCTACGACCTGCTGCCGTACGTCGACGCGCTGCGCGACCGGCTCGGCCAGGTGTCGCTCGTCGTGTGCCTCGATTCCGGCGCCGGCAACTACGACCAGATGTGGCTCACGACGTCGCTGCGCGGGCTCGTGTCCGGCGACCTGCAGGTCGAGGTGCTCGAAGAGGGCGTGCACTCGGGCGTGTTCGGCGGCATCGCGCCGTCGAGTTTCCGCGTGATGCGCCAGTTGTTCGAACGGCTCGAGGACGCGAAGAACGGCAACCTGTTGCCGGGCGCGTTCCATTGCGAGATTCCCGATAGCCGCCTGCGCGAAGCGGACGCGACTGCCGCGATTCTCGGCGATGCGGTATGGAAGGGCTTGCCGTGGGCGTGCGGCGCGGACGGCAAGCCGGTGCTGCCGACCACGACCGACCCGCGCGAGGCGCTGCTGAATTCGACGTGGCGGCCGTCGCTGTCGGTGACGGGCGCGGCCGGCATGCCGCCGCTTGCCGATGCGGGCAACGTGCTGCGTCCGCGCACCGCGTTCAAGCTGTCGCTGCGCCTGCCGCCGCTCGTCGATGCCGCGCAGGCCGTGCAGCAGCTGAAGGAACTGCTCGAACTCGATCCGCCGTACAACGCGAAGGTCACGTTCAAGCCCGACGCGGGCGCGGCGACCGGTTGGGCTGCGCCCGATCTCGCGCCGTGGCTCGCGTCGTCGCTCGATGCCGCGTCGCGCCGCCACTTCGGTGCGGACTGCGCGTATATGGGCCTCGGCGGCACGATTCCGCTGATGAACGTGCTGCAGGCGGGCTTCCCGGCCGCGCAATTCATGGTGTGCGGCGTGCTCGGGCCGAAGTCGAATGCGCATGGTCCGAACGAGTTCCTGCACGTGCCGTATGCGAAGAAGCTGACGGCGGCGGTCGCCGACGTGATCGCTTCCGCACGCTGAGCACCGATCCGACCACGGGTCCGGCCACGGACCCGGACTACGAGAGGACACGCCGATACGCGAACCGCTGACGCCCGGTACCGAGTCGATGCGCGAGTTCATGCGCGAGCACTCGTGCGCGTGCTCGCCGAACCGCTGCACGCGCGGCGCGTGAGGCGAGGCGCGCGGTGCGGTAGCGGGGCGGACCGGGCGGAATAGCGTGTCACCACGATGACGCGTAACGCCGGTAGCTTACTATCGCACCGCACCGCACCGCACCGCACCGCACCGCACCGCACCGCACCGCACCGCACCGCACCGCACCGCACCGCACCGCACCGCACCGCGCGCGCTTCACAACGGCCGGTTCGGCGTTTATGATCGGCGCGATCACATTGGCACACGACATGGCCGGTTGCCGGGCAAACCCGCACCAGCCGCCGCACCCGGCGCGCAGAACGCCGCGCAACATGCATCCCCACTCGTATCCAGACGGAGACAGCCGATGCTCGTCCTGATTCTCGGTTTAGTGATCTTCCTTGGTGTGCATTCGATCCGCATCTTCGCGGACGACTGGCGGTCCGCGCAGATCGCCCGGCTCGGCGAAAAAGGCTGGAAAGGCGGCTATTCGATCGCGTCGATCGTCGGGTTCGTGCTGATCGTCTGGGGCTACGGCCTCGCGCGCGCGAGCGCGACCCTGCTGTGGGTGTCGCCGGTCGGCGTGCGGCACCTGACGGGGATGCTGACCGCGATCGCGTTCGTGCTGATCGCGGCGGCGTACGTGCCGGCCAATCGCATCAAGACGCTCGTCGGGCATCCGATGTTGGCCGGCGTAATGGTGTGGGCGGTCGCGCACCTGCTCGCGAATGGCACGTTGCACGCGGTCGTGCTGTTCGGCGCGTTCCTGGTGTGGTCGTTCGTCGATTTCATCGTGTCGCGCGCGCGCGATCGCCGCAATGGCGTGCGCTATCCGGCGGGCAGGACGTCGGCCGACGTCGTGACGGTCGCCGCCGGCCTCGTGATCTGGGCCGGGTTCGCGCTGTTCCTGCACGGCTGGCTGATCGGCGTGCGGCCGTTCGGCTGAGCGGTGTGCGGCCCTTCGGCTTGGCGGGCCTGCGGCGGCGCTGCCGGAAAGCCGGGCGCCGCGCGTGACTTGCTGCTCACGCAACGAAGTACCGCGAACCGGCGCGTCACGAGCGCGAGATCGCAGGGGCGCGCGTCACAGCGGCTTGACGAACAGACCGATGGTCAGCGCAACGCCGATGCACACGATGCCGATCCGCAGAATCCGTTCGTTGACGCGATGCAGCGCCCACGAGCCGCACAGGCCGCCGACGATCGCGCCGCCGCCGAGCGCGAGCGCGGCGGGCCAATGCAGGTGCGGCGAGGTCAGGAACAGCACGACAGCCGACGCGTTCATCACGCCCGCGAGCGCATTCTTCGTCGACGCCGCGTGACGCGGCGACAGGCCCGCCATCGTCAGCGCGGCCATCATCAGGAAACCGATTCCCCCGCCGAAGTAGCCGCCGTAGATCGCGATCACGAACTGCGCGACGCCGGTCGTGACGGGGCCGAGATGGACCGTCTCCTCGCTCGGCTTGCGGAAGAAGCTGCCCCATGCGAATACGAGCGTCGCGAACAGCACGAGCCACGGCACGAGCCGCGAGAAGATCGACGACGGCGTCTTCAGCAGCAGCAGGCCGCCGAGCGCGCCGCCGACGATGCTGATCAGGAACAGCGTGCGAAACGGCAGCTTGCCCGCGCCGCGCACCATGTGGCGGCTTGCCCAGCCGGTCGTGACTTGCGCGGGAAACAGCGCGACCGTCGACGTGATGTTGGCGGAGAGCGGCGACATGCCCGACACGATCAGCGCGGGCAGCGTGACGAACGAGCCGCCGCCCGCGAGAGAGTTTTGCAGGCCGGCCCAGAGGCCGGCGAGGATGACGAGGGTGAGCATCGGAGCGGGAGCGGAAGGTGGGCCGGAGCCTGGCAGCACAGCGGGGCTGTCCGGGCGCGGCGGACGCACGATGGTAATGCAGGATCGCGGGAGCGGGAAGTGTTGCGCCGTGGTGTGATCCGCCGTGCCGGCGCGTTCCGCGCATCCCGGTGATGTGCGGCGGCATCGCCGGCCATTTCGCCGGCCATGCCGGCTTCGGCGTGCGCCGAACTCAATCGGGCCGCCGCGATCGCGTGCCCGGCACGTCGGCATCAACGTCGGCAACATCGTCTGCCTCACCGCGCGGATACACGATCGTCCCGTCCGCCTGAACGACGGCCCCCGGCGTGAGGCGCGCGGGTTCGAGGCGGCCCGGCCCCATGATGTGGAACACCGTCTCGCCGCGCGCGATCAGATAGTCGGCGACGATGCGCCGATGGCAGCGCCACCACACGGCTTCCGCACACATGACGGCACAGCGCTGCCGGTGTCCTTGCGCGACCAGATGGTCGAGGCCCGCGCGGAATTCTGCGGAAAGCGCGTAGTCGGCGTAGCGATGAAAGCTGTCGTTCGTCCAGAAACCGTTGACGTCGTCGGGCACCGTCCGGGTCTTGCCGCGCAGCCCGCCGAGTGCGGCGACGTGTTCGTAGCCGATGTCGAACGCGGCCAGCGCAACCGGCAGCGTCGTTTCGTTGAACTGCGGATTGGTTCGCGATCGCGGCATCTTCCTGACGTCCGCGAGCAGGCCGATGTCCGCGCTATTCAGCAGGCCGACGAAATCGGCAAGCGTGCGGTCGGAATGCCCGACCGTGAAGAACGGCAGTTTCATGATTCGCTTTCGCCGGACATAAGCGTGAGCGCACGGCCCCGATGCGCGGCGATGTGATCGGTCTTGTCGCTCTTGATCTCGTATTGCGGATCGTCCGGCGACGCATGATGCCGATAGCCCTTGTAGTCGAAGTCCTCCGAATGGATCGCGACGATCTTGCCCGTCACGTGGCCGGCCTCGGAATTCCACCGGACCCGGTCCCCCAGCTTGAACGTCGTCGTCATCGTGAGCCTCCTTCTGCCATGCGTACGGCACAGGGTCGATGGGGCGAGCCGCTTGCCGCGCCACGCGCGCGAGTCATGCCGGCGTCGCCTGCTCGAATGCGGCTTCCGCGCGCAGGCTCGCGAGGTCGCGCCCGACGGTGGCGACCGCGAGCTGCTTGCCGTTGCGCCAGTAACTGACCGTGCAGTCGTGCGCGGCCGGATCGCCGTCGACGTCGATGCGATCCCAGTGTTCCGCATGGCCGACGTAGTTGATCGCGACGTCGTAGTGCTGGCTCCAGAAGAACGGCACTGCCGCGAAGCGCTGCCGCTGTCCGAGGATGTTCTGCGCGGCCACCGCGCCCTGGCGCTCGGCGACCACCCAGTGTTCGACGCGAATGCGCTCGCCGGTTCTCGGGTCCGGCCAGCGGGCGATGTCGCCGGCGGCGTAGATGCCCGGTACGCTTGTCTGAAGGAATTCGTCGACCGTCACGCCGCGATCCGTCGCAAGACCGGCCTCCTCGGCGAGCGCGAGGTCGGGGCGCACGCCGATTCCGACCACGACCAGATCGGCGGGCAGTGCGTCGCCGGTCGACAAGGTTACGCGATCCACTTCGATCGCGGCGACCGTCGCCCCCAGATGGAACACGACGCCGTGCGCTTCATGCAGCGCCCTGACCATGTCGCCGAGCGCCGCGCCGAGGATCCGCTCCATCGGACGCGCTTCGGGGGCGACCACATGCACGTCGAGCCCACGGGTCCGCAACGCGGACGCGACTTCGAGCCCGATGAAGCTCGCGCCCACCACCACGCATCGGCGTGCAGCGCCAACCTGCGCGATCAGCGCATTGCAGTCGGCCAGCGTGCGGAGCACCGCGACGTGCGCCAGCGTGGCGCCGGGGACCGTGAGCCGCACCGGTTCGGCGCCGGTGGCGAGCAGCAACGCGCCGTACTCGACCTCGCTGCCGTCCGACAACGTGAGGGATTTCCGGCCGGGCTCGAGACTGACCGCGCGCAGGCCGCAGTGCACTGAGATGTCGTGATGCGCGTAGAACGTTGGAGGATGCAGCGGCAGCCAGTCGGGCTGCGCGGTGCCGGCGAGATAGTCTTTCGACAGGTTCGGCCGGTCGTACGGCAACGCGCGATCGGCGCTCAGCAGCGTAATGGGGCCCTGATACCCTTGCCGCCGCAACGTGGTGGCCGCGGCGTTGCCGGCTGCGCCGCCGCCGACGATAACCACCGATTCGGGGTGCGCTGCGGCCGCCGCTGCCGACGGGATTGGCGTCGTTGCTGCCGGCAGCGCGTCGCGCACGAACACCTTGCCGTCTTGCTGCTCGACGCGCCAGCATTTCAGGTCGGTCAGCGCCGGCGCGCCGAGCACCTCGCCGGTATGCACGCTGAAGCACGCGTGATGCCACGGGCAGCGGAGCGTGTCGCCGACCAGCAGGCCGTCGGCGAGCGGGGCGCCGTAATGCGTGCAGGTTGCGCCGACCGCAAAGCAGGCGTTCGCCTGCCTGACGAGCAGCACCGGTTCATCGCCGACATGGCCCGCGATCATGCCGCCTTCGGGAACATCGGCCAACGGCACGCCCTGGGCAAGGTCGGGGTCGTCGGGGGACGGAGCGCGTTCGGTCATGGCGTCTCTCCTGGCTGGTCAGGAACAGCACCATTATCGACCTCGATTTCACCGGAGGAAAGGGACAGCCGGCGGGGCCGTCGGGACGGGCTTCGGCGTTCGATGACGGGTGCTGCGGGCCGGTGTCGGCCGGTTTCCGCCGATGCGCTGCCGCCGGCGCTGTCGTCCGCTCGCGGCGTGCGATCGTCGTCGAGGCCGCTTGCTGCGGTGCGATCGAGCGCGGGGAGCTGGTGCCGATCGCGCTCGACACGCCGGCCGCGCCGCTGCAGCTCCATGTCGCCTATCCGCAGCGCCGGCACCTGCCCGCGACGGTGCAGGCGTTTATCGATCATCTGGTGGAGGCGGCTGGCGACGCGCGGTGGCCTGACGACGCGTAATGGAAGGCGGCGGCTGCGGCTCGAAGCGCCTTTGCGGCCTGCTTCAGGAGCCGCAGGACCTCAAGCCTTGTTGCCGTCGCCTAGAATGAAAATTCCTCGAAAGCGAGGAATTTGCGCGTTGCAACGGCGATCCCGGTAACCACGGCGACAACAGATTCCGTGGACTGGCCGCGCGAGGTACGGCGGCTACTGCGTGCGTCGATGGCCCGAAGGGCATGCTGGCAAAGGCTTGGTGCCTGCTCTCGAGCGCGTTGGCATGCTGGAGGCTCCCAAATGCTTGCGCAGAGAAGGAACGCTCGAGCTATCGGCTACCCAATTCTGGAACACCATGTCGACCCTTGCCCGACTCATCTTGTCCGGCATCTTTGCGCTGGGCTTGGCCGGTTGCGGCCAAGATATTGACTTGCCGCCTATCGGCGCCGGCATGGTGTACGTGCAAGGAGCGGATGGGCATATGCATGAAGTGCCGCTTATGCCGCAACAGGTGTTGCGGGTATCGGAGTGGTTCGACGCCCATCGAACGGGATGGGAAGGCCTGGTGGCAACTGAGCCATTGAAACTCCGTGGTTTTGGCTTTGACGTGAAGTCATCCAGCGGGCGGAGGTACTCAGTCGATGTGCTCGTTTGGGCGTCCGGTGACGGGACAGTCTATGTCTACGGCCCAAAACCGAAGTTTCCTCTTAGTCGGAACTTGCCGGCAGAAGACATACGCGCGTTGCGTGCAGCCGTGGGCGCGCGCGTTGTAGCGCCCACACAGTAAGCGGGAATCCAGTCGAAGCGGACTCCTAAAAGGGCTGTTCGGAAAGAATACCGGTGAGGCTCGGACTGTCCAGTCGATTCGGGGCTTCATTGAACAACGGCGGTCGAAATGGCGAAGAACAATCTGATGCGGGCGTGGGCAGCTTGGCTCGCGGCCAGCATGCTGCTGTTGTCGTATTACGCTCTGTGGATTGTTGCAACCGAGCCTCGCATGGTTACGATGGTCTTGCAGCCCAAGAGCAATATTCATGTGTCGGGATGAGCGAGTCCTCATTGCATCATCACTTCAAGGCAATCAACCGCCTTACGCCGATGCGGTATCAAAAGCAACTCCGACTGTACGAGGCACGTCGGCTGATACAGATCGAACGTCGGAACATTGGCAGCGCCAGCTATGCGGCGGGCTATCAAAGCCGCTCGCAGTTCAGTCGCGAATACAGCCGGCTATACGGGATGTCGCCACAGCAGCACATGAATGGCGGCACTCATGCATGAATGATCTGCTACAGGAATCCCGGACCGAAATGAGCGTTAGTGTTTCGGAGCGACTTTCTCGATTCGAACGGGAGTAGCGGCTGCTCATGAATCGCACATGAAAGACGACGTCGATCCGCCCGTCAAGTCAAGGCGCGAAGGCGCGAACGAGGGAAGGCACAGCCAGCGCGACGTTCCCGTCGGATGAGCCTTCGGCGTGGAATTCGGAAGGAACCAGAGACGGTCCGATAGGTGAGCCGATAGTAGTCGGCAACGATGCAGCGCATTGAAGAACTTCCTACACGTCGTGATCGTGAGGCATGCGAACGAGGTCGATAGCGTCTCTCAATGTCGTAGCGCTTGCATCACGTTTCCTCGTCACTATGCGGGGCAACGCAAAGTAGGTGCGACGCACCGAGTCGCAATACTCTTCGTGAGCCTGCTCGCTTAGCCAGTCGAGCCGTTCGCTGTCCGCGTTACTGGCATGCGCTTCAAACAGGTGCCTGCGAAGGAGTCCGATCTCGCTGGCCGCTTGCCGAAGGGTATCAGCCGCGTCACCGGTCATGGCTTCCGCCAGCTTTCTCAAATGTTCAAGGTCGACAGACATATCAGGCTAATTCCTGCGCTTTCTGGCCGGAAGGCGAAACCGTCGTGTTTCGCATGAAAACGCCGCTCCGGTTCATCGTCATCCCGTTTCCGTCATGACAGCCCTTCGCAGGATGTCTTCGTATCGGATGAAGCCATTCTCATCGGACAGTTCGTCGTGCGTTACGCCATCTTGACCGGCGTATGCCAGGACGCCGGGTTGGTCCAGAAGGCGCCGCGCAGGCGATCGCTGCCAGGCAGTGCTGGCGGTTTGGCGGCGGTGGCGCGAACGCTTCTGCGCGGCGAAATCTTGCGGCCGCTCGAGTTGAGGCGTCTGATTATTTCGGCGAGCGTTCCGTCCGCCTGCCATTCGTCGAAGCGGCGCCTGCATGTAGGCGGCGACGGGTAGCTGCCTGGCAGCCTGGACCAGCCTTCGCCGGTCGAGAGCACCCAGAGCACCGCATTGAGAACTGCACGCGTTTCCGCGCGCGGCCGGCCGCGCCGCTCGCTCCGCGCTGGCTTCGCACGGAACAACGCTTCGACCAACTCCCACTCCTTGTCTCCCAATTCGTCGATCAGCATCATGTCTCACCTCGACAAAGCCAACTCTGCATTGCGGTCGCCCGCTCTCTTCGAACAAGCCAAGATGCCCGCTACAGCTTAACCAGGCCGTGAGAAGACGATGCCACGGATGGCGACGCATCGGTTACATCAATCCGCCGAGAGTGGTGCCCGATCCTGCAAGCGGACGCATATGCCGATCCATCTGCAGCTACCATTGTGAGGACTGGCACAACGCCAAAATTCGCGATTGGCCACGAAGGGCACGAGGGAGCGCATTTCTCCACGTCAGGGTTTTCGTACACCACGATCCTCGGCGTTCCTGATGAATCGACGAACGGTGGACAGGATGAAGAAATGGCGCATGCAAGGTGATCAAAGCAAAGTGGAGGAGGGGGAATTCTATGCCGCGAACAGAATGCTTACGACACTTGCGGTTGTGACGGCAATCATTGTCGTCATCGGTTTGCTCGGGATAACGCTGGTCGCATTGTGTGACGAAGACTGCGAAGCAAATTGGTCAAGCGTTTGCGTCCCATAACAATCGATGCACTCGCGGTCGTACTTTGATCGATGTCCTCTGTCACGCACTTCACACCCTACGAATCGTCTTTCGAGACGTCATTCGGCCACAGGTTCAGCATCACGACGAGCGCAACGATCGCTGCGGCGATGATCCCGATCCCCAACCACAGGACCCGCGTCAGGTCGAACAACAGGCCGTGGATGCACACCGCCGCGCCCGCCAGCGCAGCGAAATTCGCAAGCACTGCCAGCGCGATTCTCCATTCAGCTCGCACCATGACGTTCTCCCGAACGGTGCGTCGATTGCGCGCCGTTTACCACGGGTCTCCAACGCTTGTCGAACGCCGCCCCACGTGTAAAAGTGCGCCACCACCTTAAGTGGTGGCGCAAAGGCACTTCGACCCGGGGGTGGCCGAAGGCGCGGAGGTAAGGTTCGTCGCAGGAAGCGTTCGGTTGGCGTTCTGCGAGGTGACATCGTCAGCGCTCCGGTGCAGCCTTACTGCAAGGTGCATTTCGGCTCAAATGCGATGCAAGCCCAGCAGTGACATGCTGCAATACCTGCGAGATTCGACCACATACGAACGATGCCACGGATACCGACGTATCGGTTACATCGATCCCGCGAGAGTTGTGCCTGATTCTGCGAACGATGCACCGGCGGATCCATCCGCACCGGAGCGTCATGCCGGAGCCCGTCGAACTGCACGGAAGTTTTCGGGATCAGCGAGGGCAAAACCCGGCAGTTATCTCGGACTGCTGATGATCATGTGCTGCTGTGGCGACATCCCGTATAGCCGGCTGTATTCACGACTGAACTGCGAGCGGCTTTGATAGCCCACCGCATAGCTGGCGCTGCCGATGTTCCGACGTTCGATCTGTATCAGTCGGCGTGCTTCGTGCAGTCGGAGTTGCTTTTGGTACTGCATCGGCGTGAGGCCGGTGATTGCCTTGAAGTGGTGGTGCAATGAGGACTCGCTCATCCCGATCTGGTCCGCAAGTTCCGGGATGCGCAGCGGTTGCACGTAGTGCCTGCGCAGCCAGGCGATTGCCTTGGCGACGCCGTTGGCGGGACTGCCGGCCACGGCCAGTTGCAGCAGGCGTCCGCCATGCGGCCCGGATAAGAGCCGGTAAATGATCTCCTGCTCGATCAGTGGCGCCATCGGCCGGATGTCGCCAGGCGCATCCAGCAGGTGTAGCAGGCGAAGCGTCGCATCCTGCAAGTTGACGCTCGCACGGGCGACGATGACACTGCATGCGCCTTCGGTTGCCACGGCATGTGGCTGCAAATCCACCCTCGCGAGCACTTCGTGAAGACGCTCGGGGGAAATCGCCATGCCTAGTCCGAGACACGGCTGTTCCTCGCTAGCCTCTATCACCCGGAATGCCACCGGAACATCGAACGACACAAACAGATAGTCACCGGCCCCGAAATTCCGGATTGTCCCACCCAGTTCGATGCTCATTCTGCCCTGTACCACCATCCCGAACATTGGCGATTGCGGGCAATGGATCGACGGTGAACGAGATGTGTACCGCGATACCACGAGGCTGTCGATAGTCGTGGCGCTTTGACCTTCGGCTTTCGCATGCAGGGCGACCAGCCGGGCAATTTCTCTGAAGGTTTGGATATTCATGGCAGGCATCAGTGCCGATCCGGAACGTGTTCCACCCAATGGTAGCGGCAGATCGAACCATTTGGGTGTCTGTTTGCGGGATCAGGCACAACTCTCGCGGGATCGATGCAACCGGTGCGTCGGTGTCCGCGGCATCGTTCTGATGCGGTCGATTCCCACCGGTTTCGCATCATCCCGCTGCAGCACTTTTCGAGCGCTTCCGTTTCATTTCCCGCCTCACGCCTTACGCGCGTTTTAGTCGACGGCGCAAGAATCTGCTTCGCCCGGGACGGCAACCGGGTTTCCACAGCTGGCAGGAAGCAAGCTGGTGATCGCGACCATCGGACCATCGTTTTCGCGCTGGCCACGTTCACGTGACCTTGATCTCTGTCAGCGTGAAAAATCCGTCGAGGACAGTTTTTCCGCTTCCGGCAGTATCTGCGGCCAGCCGCCGGCCAGCGCCTGATACAGCGCGACCGCGGCGGTGGCGCTGCGCGTACGGCTGTCGGCTGCGGCATCCTGGGCGGAGAGCATCTGGCGTTCCGCGTCGAGGGTTTCGTACAGGCCGATCATCCCGGCCTGGTAGCGCACGCGGGCCAGCCGCGCCGCCTCCGCGCTGTCGCGCGCGGCGCGCTCGAGCTGCGCGTCCTCGCTGCGTGTGCGCGCGTCGCGGATCAGCGCGTTCTCGGTGTCCTCCAGCGCGAGCAGCACGGTCTGCTGGTATTGCGCGAGCAGGCCGGCCGCATCGGCGCGGCTCGCGGCGATGCGCGCGCGCACGCGGCCGATGTCGAGAAAGGACCAATCGACGCCGAGGAAGGCCGAATTCATGCCGGTGCCGCCATGAAATAGCGTGCTGGGGGTGAACGCCAGCGTGCCGATCAGCCCGCTCAAGGAAAACTTCGGGAACAAGTCGGCCGTGGCGACGCCGACCTGCGCGGTCGCCGAGTGCAATCGTTCTTCCGCCGCGGCGATATCGGGACGGCGACGGATCAGGTCGCCCGGCGTGCCGGGATCGATGCCCGCGGGCACGGCTGGCAGTGGCTTGGGTGCATCGAGTTCGGCAATCAGCGCCTCGGGCGGGCGGCCGGTCAGCACGGCGAGGCGATGCTCGGTCACTGCCACCTGTGCCTCGAGCGCTGGCGCGCGCGAGGAGGTGGTCTCGAACTGCGAGCGTGCGAGCGCAAGCTCGTAGTCGGTGTCGCTGCCGGCTTTGTAGCGCGCTGCGACGAGGTTCAGCGTCTCGCGCTGGTTGTTGGCGTTCTCGCGCGCGACGCGCAAGCGTTCCTGCAGGCCGCGCAGTTGCAGGTAGGTGCTCGCGGTCTCGCCCGCGATCGACACCTGCAACGCCGCGAGATCGGCGCGGCTGGCCGCGGTGTCAGCACGCGCCGACTCCACTTCGCGACGCACGCGGCCCCACAGATCGAGCTCCCAGCTCGCGTTGGCCTGGACGTCATAACTGCGGAACGAGCGCGGCGTACCGGGCAGGACTTGCGACACGGTAAGCGTCTGATGCCCGCCCTGCGCGCTGGCAGTGATGGTCGGCACGTAGTCGAACCTGGCCTCGCGCAACAGCGCGGCGGCGCGATCGTAGTGCGCCAGCGCACTGCGCAGATCGTTGTTCGCGGCCAGCGCCTGTTCGACGAGTCGGGTCAATTGCGGATCGCCGAACGCCTGCCAGAACTGCATGTCGGCTGGGACCGGCGCGGCGATGCCGGCGGTGCTCGACGCGGACGCGGCCTCGTTGCGCGCATACTGCGCGGGCGCCGGCAGGTCGGCGCGATGGTAATCGGGGCCGACTGCGCAGCCGGCCAGAGTCAGGCTGGCGGCGATCTGCAGGGACAGAGTTGAGTTGCGCATGGTGTTTGCGTCTCCACGGAAATCATTGGTCGGCCAACCAGCCGCATGCGCGTGCGCCGACGACTCGAGCATCGGCTCAAGCGGGAACCGCTGGCGGGCGTTGTCGTCGATGGCGCGGGCGAGCGCGCTCCCGGCGCCGATCGGCACGTCGGTGGACATCAACCGTGCGCCATGCTGCCCTTGCCATGCTGGACCAGCTTGCGGCCGGACATCTTGCGCAGTCCGACGTAGAACACCGGCGTGAGGAAGAGGCCGAACAGGGTCACGCCGATCATCCCGGCGAACACGGTGATGCCGGTGGCCGAGCGAACCTCGGCGCCGGCGCCGTGCGAGAGCACCAGCGGAACGGTGCCGGCGATGAAGGCCACCGAGGTCATCACGATCGGGCGCAGGCGCAGGCGGCAGGCTTCCAGCGCGGCTTCGACGATGCCCGAGCCCTGGAATTCCAGCTCGCGCGCGAACTCCACGATCAGGATCGCGTTCTTGCACGCCAGGCCCATCAGCACCACCAGGCCGACCTGCACGAAGGTATTGTTGTCGCCGCCAAACAGCTTGACGCCGGCCAGCGCCGAGAGCATGCACATCGGCACGATCAGGATCACCGCGAGCGGCAGCACCCAACTCTCGTATAGCGCAGCGAGCACGAGGAAGGCCAGCAGGATCGAGACCGGGAACACGAGCAACGAGGTCTTGCCCTGGGTGGCTTCCTGGAAACTCAGATCGGTCCACTCGAAACTCATGCCGTTCGGCAGTACCTTTGCGGCCACCTCGGTGATCTTGTCCATCGTCTGCGCGGAGGACAGCAGGGCGGGGTTGGCCTCGCCGACGAAATCGGCGGCCGGATAGCCGTTGTAACGGAGCACCGGATCGGGGCCGTAGCTCTGCTTGATGTTGACCATCGAGCCGATCGGCACCATCTCGCCCTGCGCGTTGCGCGTCTTCAGGTTGCCGATGTCCTCGACCTTTTTGCGGTAGTCGCCCTCGGCCTGCGCATACACACGCCAAGTGCGGCCAAACAGATCGAAATCGTTGACGTAGCTCGAGCCGAGATAGACCTGCAAGGTCTCGAACAGGTCGCTCAGCGCCACGCCCTGAGTCTTGGCTTTAAGGCGATCGACGTTCACGTCGAGCTGCGGCACGTTGGACTGGTAGCCCGAGAACGGGAATCCCATGCCGGGCACCTTCATCAACGCACCCTGCAGCGCGCCCACGCCTTGCTGCAGCACGCCGTAGCCGCTGCCGGCACGATCCTCGACGAACAGCGAATAGCCGGCACCGTTGCCGAGGCCGAGGATCGGCGGCGGCATGATCACGAAGGCCATGCCTTCCTTGATCGTGTTGAGCTTGGCCTGGATCCCGTCGGCGATCTGCTTGGCGCTGACGTGGCGCTCGTCGAACGTCTTCAGGATCACGAAGGCTATCGCGTAGTTGGGCGTGTTGGTGAACTGGGTCGGGTTCAGGCCGGCGAACGAAACCGCGTGAGCGACGCCTTCGGTCCCCAGGGCCATTTTGACCATTCGCTTTACCACCGCGTCGGAGCGGCTGATCGAAGCGCCCTCCGGCAGTTTTACGCCAGCGATCAGGTAGAGCTTGTCCTGGGTCGGGATAAAGCCGCGGGGCACGTTGTTGAACATCAGGACGGTGCCCGCAAGCAGTACCGCGTAGACCGCGAACGCCACGCCGCGGCGCTTGAGGATGCGCGACACCGAGCCCTGATACTCGTCCGAACTCGCCTTGAAGAAGCGGTTGAATGGGCCGAACACCCAGCCGAACGTGCGCTCGATCCCGCGCGAGATCGCGTCCTTGGGCGCGCCGTGCGCGTGCAGCAGCTTGGCCGCGAGCGCCGGCGACAAGGTTAACGAATTGATCGCCGAGATGACCGTCGAGATCGCGATGGTCACCGCGAACTGCTTGTAGAAAGTACCGGTGACGCCGGTCAGGAAGGCCATCGGCACGAACACCGCGCACAGCACCAGTGCAATTGCCACGATGGGCCCGGAAACCTCTTTCATGGCCTGGTGCGCGGCTTCCAGCGGCGTGCGCCCCTCCTCGATATTG
Source organism: Burkholderia sp. PU8-34 (assembly GCF_053427725.1). Lineage (NCBI taxonomy): Bacteria > Pseudomonadati > Pseudomonadota > Betaproteobacteria > Burkholderiales > Burkholderiaceae > Burkholderia > Burkholderia sp. PU8-34. The sequence continues at coordinate 641,023 of NZ_JBSAXC010000001.1, read as the reverse complement.
CGCTCGACGTTCTCGACCACGACGATCGCGTCATCGACGACGATGCCGATCGCCAGCACGAGGCCGAACAAAGTCAATGTGTTGATCGAGAAGCCGAGCACGTACAGCACGGCGAAGGTGCCGATCACCGACACCGGCACCGCGATCAGCGGAATGATCGAGGCGCGCCAGGTCTGCAGGAACAGGATTACCACCAGCACGACCAACAGGATCGCCTCGCCGAGCGTGTGCACCACGGCCTTGATCGAATCGCGCACGAAGATCGTGCTGTCGTAGTCGGAGCGGTAGGTCATGCCGGGCGGGAACTGTTTGGCCAGCTCGTCCATCTTCGCGATCACCGCATCGCGGACGGCCAGCACGTTGGCGCCCGGCGCCTGGAACACGCCGATCGCCGTGGTGTACCTGGCGTCGAGCGCGCCGCGCAACGTGTAGTCGCTGGCGCCGAGTTCGATGCGTGCGACGTCGGCGAGGCGGACGACCTCGCCGCTGGTGCCGGTCTTGAGCACGATGTTGCCGAACTCCTCGGCCGATCGCAGGCGGCCCTGCGCATTGATGGCGACCATGAAATCGCTGCCGCCCTTGATCGGTTCGGCGCCGAGCTGGCCGGCCGAGACCTGGACGTTCTGATCCTGCATCGCGCGAACGACGTCGCCCGCGGTCAGGCCGCGCGAGGCAACCTTGTTCGGATCGATCCAGACGCGCATCGCATAGTCGCCGCCGCCGAACATGCGTATCTGGCCGACGCCGGGCAGGCGCTCGAGTTCGTCCTTGATCTTGATGTTCGCGTAGTTGCGCAGGTAGAGCGCATCGTAGCGGCCGTCCGGAGAGTACGGCGTGACCATGACGGAAAAGGTCGGCGACTGTTTCTGCGTGGTCACGCCAAGCGCGACCACTTCCGACGGCAGGCGCGACAGCGCCTGGGCCACACGATTCTGTACGTCGACCTGGGCCTGGCTGGGATCGGTGCCTGGCTCGAACGTGACCGTCAACTGCAGGACGCCGTCGGAGCCGGCCACCGATTTCATGTACATCATGTGATCCGCGCCGTTGATCTGCTCCTCCAGCGGCACCGAGACGGTGTCGGCGATCACCTTGGGATTGGCGCCGGGATAGGTTGCGGTCACGACCACGGTGGGCGGCACCACCTCGGGGTACTCGCTGATTGGCAGCAGCGGTATCGCGATCAGGCCGGCGACGAAGATCACGATGGACAGCACCGCCGCGAAGATCGGGCGGTCGATAAAGAATCTGGAGATATTCATGGGGCGCTTTCCTTACTTCGCCGCGGTCGAGACCAGTGCGGCAGAAGGCTCAGGCGGCGCGCCCATCACCACCTTGCTGGCGTTCACCGGCGCGCCCGGGAAGAAGATCTTCTGCAGGCCGGCGACGATGACCTTGTCGTTTGGCGCGAGCCCGGACTGCACGATACGCAGCCCGTCGGCCAGGCCGCCGAGCGTGACGTCCTTGCGCAGGGCGTCGTGCTTCGGTCCGACCACGTACACGTACTTGCGGTCCTGGTCGGTCATGATCGCCTTGTCGTCGATCAGCATCGCGCTGAACTCGGCGCTGCCCTCGAGCTGCACGCGGGCGTACAGACCCGGCGTAAACGCGCGGTCGGGATTCGGCACCACCGCGCGCAGGTTGATCGTGCCGGTGGCCGAGTCGACCTGGTTGTTGACGAAGTTGACCGCACCGGAATAGGGAAAGCCCGTGTCGTTGGCGAGGCCGACGCGCACCGGATTGGCCGAGCCCGGCCGCTGGCCTTTGCGCGCGAGCACCGCGTAGCGCAGATAGGTATGCTCGTCCAGCTGGAAGTAGACATAGACCGGATCCTGTGACACTACGCTGGTCAGCACGCTCTGGTCAGCCTGGACCAGATTGCCCACCGTCAGCATGGCGCGGCTGACGCGCCCGGCGATCGGCGAGCGTACCTCGGTAAAGCCGAGATTGAGCTTCGCGGTGGCCAGCGCCGCCTCGGCCGCGCGCACGTCGGCATCGGCCTGGGCCAGACCGGCGTGGCGCGTGTCGAATTCCTCACGCGAGATTGCGTTGGCCCTGATCAGCGTCTGCGCGCGCTGGTCCTGCGCGCTTGCCAGTTGTGCCGCGGCGCGTGCACGTTCGAGCTGCGCCGCCGCGCTGTCGTAGGCGGCCTTGTATGGGCGCCGGTCGATCACGAAAAGCAGATCGCCGGATTTGACCTCGTCGCCTTCCTTGAACGCGATGCGCTCGAGGTAGCCGCTGACCCGCGCGCGCACCTCGACCGCGTCGGTGGCGGCGATGCGGCCGGTGAATTCGTCCCACTGGCGCACGGGCTTGATCACGACCTGAGCCGCGCTGACCTCGACTGGCGGCGGTGCCGCCGTCTGCGCGCTGCCCTTGCTGCACGCGGAGAGAACGGCGGCCATCGCGGTGGCGGCAAAAAAGGAAAATCCCGCGCGCAACAGCGCGCGATAACGCTGGGAGTAAGGCACGAACATCTCCTCGACTTGAAATCGGAGCAAGGTCCGACGCGCTTGGGTCCATCAAGTGGGCCGCCGTTTGCGCGGCGCGCGGTCGGACTCGTATCGAAAGGGAACTCACGAAGCAATCTTGCGGCCAACGCCGGCGCATCGGTTACATCGATCCCGCGAGAGTTGTGCCTGATCCTGCATGCGCAAGCCGAGGGGGCGATCTGCAGCTGACCCGATCACCAGTCCCTATGATGAGTGCTTTCGATTCGATTCTCGATCAGCAGATATCACCACAATGGCGAGGCATGTTGGCCGCGCTTGCTGCCGAGTTCGAAACCCAGCTCGGCAATGACGAGCTGCGACAACTGATGGCACGAGTCGGTGCACGTTTCGCGGCGGCGCATCCGCTGCAGATGTGCAAATCGACCGACGATCTCGCGGCCGCGCTGAACGCGAGGTGGCATGACATGGGGTGGGGCTTCACCGAACTGGCCGACGAACGCGACTACCTGCGTATCACGCACTATGGCGCACCGTTGCGCGCGTTTGGCGGCGGCGCACTCACTTGGGCGCCTGCTTTCCTGCAGGGCTGCTATCAGGGCTGGCTGAGGTCCAGGGGCGCGGACGGCCTGAGCGTCGTTCAAGCGGGCAAGCGTGACGATGCATTTGCACTCGAGTTCCATCGGCAGCTGACAACAAATCGCTCGACTGCACCTGGGGAATGGAATTGGCCTGCTCCAGCTGCGCCGAGAATCAGAGCCGCTTCCGGCAGGAACGATATTTCCCTCACGATAACGGACGTTGATCCGTCGTTGAACGGCGAACGAGTAACCTTGGTGACGCTGCCTCCGCTGTCATTCAAGAGCGGGCAGGACCATTACCGTTGGCTTTGGTATGCGTGGTTCCTGTGTCCCATGGGAGGTTTGATTCTGGGCACCATCGGACTATGTTTGCTCTGGTTGACGTTGCGCGCACGGCGACGGCGAATGGCAGAGGAAGGTTAGATTCTCATTTCGCGCCGGTGATCGCCGAAGTCGCGATCCACGTATGCCATTGCGCGGCGAAGTCGAATTGCGGATCGATCGCCAGCGCGGCGTCGAGCGCTTCCGCCAGCGTGCTGCGTCGTTGCAGTGCGACGAAGGCCGTATGCGCAGCGTGGGAGTGAACGAGTACCGTCGGTTTCCACAATGGACGCACGACGAGCGCCCATGTCGCGACGTCGAGCCGCTTCGGGACGTTTCCGCCCGGCTGATGCGCGAACCAGATGTCGGTAATGGCGTAGTCCGAAGCAATCGCCGCGCATGCGGGGTGGATTGCGAGCTGCGCATCGAGCAGGCGCTCGTCGCCGAGTTCGTGCCATTGCTGCGGCGTGAACGAGGGCGCGTCGGCGGCGAAACAGGCGTCGTGCAGCGCCCATTCGAGGCGCGCGACGTGCGCAAAGTAGCGGAAGCGCGCGTCCTGCTCATACTCGCCGACAAAGGCAGGCAACGCATCGCCAAAGCGATTGAGATCGCCGCTGCGTGACGGATGCGCGCGCGCATAGGCAAGCGACAGCGCGTCGAACCACGCATCGCCGCCCAGCGCGAGCAGCACGGGATACGCGTTCGCGAGCGCTGCACGCCAGTGGGCGCGGACGTTGCCTCGGTACAGTCCGATCCTTTGGCGCAGATTGGCGTCCGAATCGGATCCCGGCGGCAACGGCTTCACGCGCGCGATCAGCGACGGCTCGTCCCGAGGATCGTCGAGTGCCTTTGCGAAGGACTGCTGAAGCGATTCAAGCCCGGTGGACATCGGTCGGCTGACCTCCGGATGGTGTCGTTTGGTCGTCGCCCGCGCAGCCGGCGCGAATGCGTGAGTCGCGCGCGAGCCGCGCTTCATCGACGAGCACGCTCAGCGGCGGAATGTCCGTGTCCCATTCGATCAGCGTCGGCACGTCGCCGAAGCGGCGCAGCGCATGTTCATAGAGGCGCCAGACCACCGGCGCGACGCGCGAACCGTGATCGTCGATGACGGCGGCATCCGTCACGCGATGACCGGCCAGATGAATCTCGCCGACCACCGCGGGCGGCAGCGCCTGCATTGCCGCGAGCGCGTCCTCGCGGTGATTGCACTGGTTCACGTACAGGTTGTTGATGTCGAGCAGTACGCCGCATCCCGTGCGGCGCGCGACTTCCGCGAGGAACGCGGATTCGCCGTAGCGGTCGCCATCGAACCGCAGCCATGTGGACACGTTCTCGAGCAGGATCGGCCGTCCGAGCAGGTCCTGCACCAAGCCGACGCGAGAGCAGACATGATCGAGCGCGGCATTAGTCAGCGGCATCGGCAGCAGGTCGTTCAGGTGTCCCGCGGCTGTCGCGCCCCAGCAGAGGTGCTCCGAGACGACCGTGGGTTCGATGCGCGCGACCAGCCGCTTCAGCCGGCTCAGATGCTCGGCATCGAGCGGCGCGGCAGAGCCGATCCCGAGGCCGACGCCATGCAGGCTGACCGGCAGATCCCGCCGCACGCTGGCGAGCACGTGCAGGTCGTAGCCGCCGTCGCCGAAGTAGTTTTCGCTATGCACTTCGACCCAGTCGACCGCCGGTCGCGCGCCGAGGAAATCGGCATAGTGCGCATGGCGCAGCCCGATGCCGACGCCGGACGGTGCGCGCGCGACAGGCGAGACGCCGATCATCTGATCCGCCCGAGGTGCACGCGATCGCGTTGCGGAATGCCGCGCATCATACGCCGACCGTGCCGCCCATTTTTCCGCAGGTGCCCTTCGGCACGTTCTTGAAATCTCCCTTGTCGTTGTCGACCTTGGCGTCGCCTGCGCAGTCGTGCACGCCGGTCTTGCTTGCGCAGTCGTTCTGGCCGGCTTTCGCGATGCCGAAGCATCGCTCCGTTTCGGCGGCCTGGGCAGCGGCGGCAGCGGTCGCGGCAACGCCGGCGAGCGCAACGGCAAGCAGGGCACGTCGGCTGAGATTCGGTTTCATCGTGGGTTCTCCCGTGTAATGAAGCGAGTACGCATTGAGGATTGGGCGCAAGGATACTGCGGCGCGACGAATTTCGTGTGATCTGCGGTGTGGGGCTGAAGCGGTCCAACATGGCCGCCGTGGCATGCCGCCTTGTTGCGAGTATGCCGCAATGTCTTTTTCGCAAGTGTTCGAGCAAACACCGATGCGGTTGCACAGGCAGTCGCGGCCGTCGGCAAGGCCGTCTGAAGGAGCGAGTGTGGCGTATCGGACGGGCATCACGTACACCCTCGTCAGCCGCCGGTCGGCGACGTATGCCCGAGCACCGCCGCGATCGCGAGCACCGCCACCATCACGAACGCCTCGACGGTCAGCCACGCGTCGAAGCGGGCTTGCGCCGCCGCGAAACCCGGACCCTTCTGCGGCGCTTGCGCGCACAGCGCGGGCAGGACCACCAGCCGGTTCCAGCCGCCTAGCGCCACCGCGGCGGCGACGCACGCGAGCTTCGCCGCGAGCAGCCGGCCCCACGGCATGCCGAGGAGCGGCGCGCTGGCCTGCGCGGTGTCCTGCATCACGTTATAGAGGCCCGTGATCAGCACGACGACGAGCGTTGCCGTTGCCAGATACGACAGCCCGCTGCAGAACGCGGCCTGTTGCTCCGCCATGTCGCGCATGATCGGCGCGGACCGGCGCAGCACCACCGCCGCGACGATCACGCTGCCGGCCCATAGCGCCGTCGCGCACAGATGGACGACATGGATGGCTTCGCGCACCGACAGGTCGCCCGCGTCGGCCGCGTGGCTGGCCGCGGCCTTGCCCGCCGCCCACGCGACGAGCCCCGCGGCGAACAGCGGCAGGCCGCGTCGGCCGGACAGGCGGCTCAGCGTCGCCAGCAGCGCGCCGGCGAACCCGACCGACCACACGACACCGTAGTGCGATGCCGTAAGCACGGCGGCGATCGAATGACCGGCCTCCGCAAGCGGTGCGCCGCTCATCACGGCTGCCTGCAGCCACAGGTAGGCGACGGCCGTGAGCGCCAGCGCGATCGCAAGGCCCGCCTGCCAGCCGCGCAATGTTGCCGGCGCGCCCATGCCGCTGCTTTTTGCCAACATGGCGCACGCGAGCGAGCCCGCCGCTGTCGCGAACAGCACGTCCTGTACTGCGGCGAGCACGATCTGCGCGGCGACGAGCGGCTCCATGGTCACTTCACCGTGAACGTGTAATGCCCCTGCGTGCGATGCCCGTCCGCGGCAATGGCAACCCATGACACTGTGTAGACGCCCGAAGTCAGCGGGTTCAGTGCCACCGACATGTGCTTCCGGTTCGATGAGTCGACGACGGCCTTGCCGCTGGTGACCGCGTTGCCATGCGCATCCGTGACGGTGATCGAGCTGAACGCGGGCTCGAGCCCGTCGTCGAAATCGATCGCGACGTCCTTCTGCGACGCGGGGACGGTCGAGCCGGCCGCCGGCGCCTGATGGGTCGGGTACGCATGCGCATGCGCGAGCTGGCAGCCGGCGAGCGCCAGCGCGGCAATGGCGGCGCGTGCAGTTGAGTGCGGTTTCATAAGAGAGCTCCTTGCCGTTCAGAACAGCGGCTTGCCGATCGAGTTCGGGAAGATGTCGTCGAAGTAGATATGGGCTTGCACCAGGATGCCCGTATGCGAGCCGGTCGCGCGGTTCACGGGGATCTGCGCCTCGATGCCGAACTGGCCGTAGCGGTTGATCCAGATTACGCCGGGGTTGATGGTGCCTGTCGTCTGCCCGGCGCACGCGCCCGCCGTGCAGGTGCTCATCGGGAATTCAACGACGGGGATCAGGTTCGCGAACGGCTGCGGCAGTCCGAGATCCTTCACCTGCGATTGCAGGTAAGGGATGTTGTATTGCACCGTCACGCCCCAGCCGAGCGAGTTCGGTCCGGTATCGGACGACGCGGTCGTCAGGTTCGGGCCGATCGTGCCGGTGACTGCAAGCGGCCGCAGATAGCCGAGCGACGCGGGCAAGTCGCCGAAACCCTTGCCGAAATAGACGGTCGGCGTGAACGTCGAATACGCGTTCGCGATCGCCTTGGCGCCAGTTCCGCCGAGAGTGGCGAGCAACCCTACCGACGCCATGAATTCGTGCGGCGCGTTCGTGTAGACGAGATACTTGACGCCGAGCGTGATGTCGTCCCAGCCCTTCGCGGTGCCATCCGGCGAGTTCTGGCTCGCGTAGTTGCTCGCGATGCTGAACGCGAGGTTCTTCGTGATCAGCTTGTCCCACTCGTACGACACAGTGTTGACGTTCATGTCGTCGCCGTTGCTGTCCGGCGACTTGATGTGGCTGAACTGCACGTTGAACTCGTCGCCGACGCCCGGATCGTCGACGGCCATCGTCGCCGGAAAGACGCGGTCGCCAACGACCGCGTGAGCAGTGGCGTCGAATGACGCGATGCTTGACGCAAGCGCGCATAGCGCAACGGCGCCCCATTTGAATGTGGTTCGCATGATTAGGTCCCGATTTTCAATGATTGAGAGATGTCGGCGCAACGGATGCGCGACGACCCGCGATGTCGTTCAACGACACCGCGGGAGAACCTCAACGAAGGTCAGGACAGGGCGGGAGGAGCGCGCGGTTGAGCCGGCGTCCGCACCGTGTAGGGGCGGAACGCCGCGACGACGACGGGGGGAGGAAAAGCGGGCCGCAGTGGCGCGACGCTCGATGCGACGGTGACGCTAGGCAGGGCCGGCGAGTGCGCAATCAGTCCGCAATACGGGCACGCATCGCCCAGCGGCGACGAATCGGAACCATGGTGGTGCCCGGCATGGGCATCCAGCGCAACCGCGACGGCCGGATGATGGTGATGCAAATGATGCGCGTGATGCTCGACATTGCCATTCGAGCCGCGCAGCACCTGGGACACCGTCGGCGCGACCACGCTCAGCAGGATGGCAAGCATCCCGAGGTAAGCCCCGATCTTCAGGCGGCGGCTGAACATGGCGGTGAAATAAAGCGTCGATTCAAATAAACAGTATGCGAAAAATCGACGCCAGATTACCCGGCGTTTCCATTAGGCGAAGACTGAAATCACCCAAATAAAACGAAGCTGAAGTGCCGGCGGACGCGTGAAAGCGTTTCCGCGACTTGACGGCAGCACGCGTCCGCCGCCGGCTTCAGGTCGCCAATGCTGCCCGGCACGCTTTGGCGCACGTGCGGCATGATTCCATGCAGGCCTTGCACGGCCCGTGCTGGTCCGCATGTTTCGCACACTCCGCCGCGCAATCGCTGCATGCATCCAGTGCGATTTTGGCAAGCGCCGGAACATGGGGCGAGTTCTGATAGGCAAGCTGCTGGAGCGCGGTGCAAAGAGAAAGCATTTGCGACACGCTCGTTGCACAGGCGGCCAGGTCCTGGTTCCCGCTGCCCAGCAGACGGATGCAGTGGTTCACACAGGCTTGTCCTGTCGACAAGCACGCGCCTGTCGAATCGGCAAGCGCCTGGTAGTGACCGCCATGATGCAGGTGAGAGGTTTCTGCGGGGGCGCTTTCCTGAGCCGAAACCCGTTCGATCGTTGCCAGTGCGGAAAGCGCCAGCAGACCGGTACCGAATAATGCGTCGCGTCTGTCCATGTGAGAATCTCCAGAGAAAATTCACCGCAACGACAACACGTCTGAAAGCCCGCATTCGCAGCCGCGGAGGAAAGCGGCAGGAACCGGCAAATCCTAACACCAATGGCGCGCTGATGGATCACTCGGGCTGATGCGCTTGCCGGACGCATCAGGTGCGGATCATGCAACTCGGCAATACAAAAAAATGCCGTGTTGCGCGGATCGCAATTTTCCGCGCGCCGCCGCCCGTTTCAACTAGAATGCACGCACTTTCCGGCACCCGCCATCATGACCGCACGTTCCCGCAACCGATTGACCGCCTGGCTTGGCCTGTTCGCCATGTGGCTCGTCGTCTTTGCGCCGATCGTGAGCCAGGGCCTCGCCGCTCGCGACGCGAATACGCCGACCGCACCGATCTGCTCGGTCGACCGGCAGCCCGACACCGACAATCACGCGCCGGCGGTCCACTTCGATGCGTGCGGATATTGCGATCTGCTCGCCCATCACGTGCCGGCGCCGGCATCCGCGATACCGCAACTGCACGCGGTCGAAAGCTACGGCATCGCACAACCTTCAGTTCCGCTTACGTTCGTCTCTCGGGACGTACGCCGGGCAGCACGCCCCCGGGATTCACCGTCCTTCATCTGACGCAACCATTTCCGGCCATATAAAGCGCTTCCGCCGAATTGCGCGGAACGCCTTTGGCCGCTCGTTTGCAATTCGGACACGCCGCATCGTGCATCCGCGACACGCGGATCGCGCGTGCGCGTCCATGCCAGATGAAAGTTGGATGACATGCGAATCGAATCGAAGAAAACCGTCGACGCGGCCCTCGCCGCGCTCGTCTGCCTGACCGGCCTGACCCTGCCGATAGCCGCCCGTGCGTGCGCAACCTGCGGCTGCTCGCTGAGCACCGATGCCGCGATGGGCTATTCGGCGATGCCCGGCTGGCGCATCAGCCTGGATTACACCTTCCTTCCGCAGAACCAGTTGCGCAGCGGAACGAGCGCGGTGTCGCCCGGCGTGCCGGCGGCGATCAACGCGGCGGGCGGCAGCCAGGAAGTCGAGCACCAGACGATCAACCGCTACTGGAACCTCGGCATCAACTACAGCCCGAACCCGAAGTGGAACTTCGGCGCCATCGTCCCGTTCATCGACCGCGGGCACTCGACGTACGGCAACGCGACGCCGGATCAGCTCACCTCCGACAACCTGAGCGGCGCCACGAGCAAGGGGCTGGGCGACATCAAGCTGATCGCCAGCTATCAGGGCTTTCTGCCGACACACAATCTGGGCGTGCAACTCGGGGTGAAGCTGCCGACCGGAAAATACGGCGGCCAGAACGTGCTGACGGGTGCCACCGTCGGCCGCAGCCCGGTGTTCTTCTCGTCGGGCCCGAACAGCGCGGGCGGCCAGACGCTCGATACGAGCCTGCAACCCGGCACCGGCAGCACGGACGTGATCGTCGGCGCGTATTACTACCAGCCGGTCAGCCAGAACTTCGACGCATTCGTCAACGGCCAATTCCAGTCGGCCGTGATCGAGAATCTTCACGGGCTCGGCCAGGATTTTCGGCCCGGCAACCAGGCGACGGTCAGCATCGGTCTGCGCTACGAAGAGAACCCGAGGATCGTCCCGCAACTCCAGATCAACGTGACCCGCAAGAGCGCGGACCAGGGTGCACTTGCCGACACCGCCAACACGGCGGGCACGGTCGTCTATCTGTCGCCCGGTGTGACCGTGAACGTCGTGAAGAACCTGAACGTATATGCGTTCGTCCAGAAGTCGCTGTACAGCCGCCTCAGCGGCTATCAGCTATTTCCGCGCTGGTCGGGCACGGTGGGGGCGAGCTATGCGTTCTGACATGGACAGGTGGCCGCGCACCGGTTGCGGCCGGTCGCGGCGCGACTGGCTGCGCACGGCCGCAGGCGTGGCGGTGGGTGCCTGCGTCGGCGGCTGGCTGCCGGCCGCGCAGGCCGGCAGCCTGGCAGTCGGTCGTCCCGCACCGGGGCTGGTTCTGCACACGCTCGACGGACAAAGCATCGCTACCGAGGATCTGCGCGGAAACGTCGTCATCCTGACCTTTTGGGCGACGTGGTGCGAGCCCTGCCGAACCGAGCTGCCGCTGTTGTCCGCGTATGCCGCGCGTCATGCGGCGAAAGGCTTGCGCGTGCTCGGCTTCAGCCTGGACGGGCCGGAGAGTCTTGCGGATGTCCGGCAAGTGGCAGCCGGCTTGAGTTTTCCGGTCGGCCTGCTGGGCAGTGCTTACGCCGGTGCGTATGGCCGCGTCTGGCGCATTCCGGTGAACTTCACGATCGACCGGAACGGCCTCCTCGTCGACAACGGGTGGGATGATCCGAAGCCGGCCTGGACCGCTGATCGCCTCGAGCGCGTCGTCACGCCGCTGTTGCGTGGTTGATCGGCACCCGCGTCGCGCTGTGGTGGCCGCACGGAACAGCGCGCATCGGGCGTGCGTTGCGGCCTGATTCGTTCCGTGACGGCGCTTGTCGTTGCAATCAACCTGACCATACGAACAATGAGATGTTTCATTTATCCAGAATCGCCATCGCGCGTGCCTTGCAAAAAACGCAAGACTCGTTCGCGCACCTTATACGATCGATGACAACGGGGCGGCATGACCCCATGTATCCGGGCTGAGTCGTCTCGCGAATGTAACGGCGTAACGAGTTGAAACAAGCCTGTAGCGGATCGGCATTTTTTAGCAGGCTAGGATGTGTCGGACGGCCGGATAGCGACTCACGTCGATTGGAGAAGCGAATGCTCAGTCCCCACGAATTGTCCACGTTGCTGCTGGTGCAGCGTTCACCGTATCAAGTGGAAGTCCAGCGCCTCGATTTCGTGACGCTCGAGCGCCAGGCGCTCGTCGAGATCGAGCGGCGCGACAGCGGTGCGCGGATCGCCCGGTTGACGCAGCGCGGCTCGGAGTTGCTGCGCAAGCTCGGCGGGACTGACGCCGATCGCGCGATTCGACACGGATGACGCCCGCCTCGCGGCGGGCGTCTGTCTTGCGGCGGACGTTACCCAGCGCGCATGCCGGAACGGTGTTCACTGCCACGCGGGTGCAGGCGTGATCTGCGTCGTGTAAGCGGTGGCCGGCAGCAGCGTGATCGTCGAGATGTTCTGGCCGCCGTAGACCTCCTTCGTCGTGCCGAACGTGACGCCCGTCACCGGCACGGTGACCGATTGCCCGTCGGTGCGCGACGCGCTCACGACAATCGACTTGCCGGGCGTGAGCGTTGCCGCGACGCTCGACGTGTCGTACACCATCCGCTGGACCGCGAGTGTGCCGATCGTCGACAGGTAAGGACTCTCGATCGGCAGGTTCTTGTAGTACGCGTTGTACTTCGTGAAAGTCGCGTTCAGCAGGTCGCCAAGCAGCGTGCTGGTGCCGCTGTACGCGCGCAGGTTCGTCTGGTGGAACATCATCGGCCGGTTGTCGTACGTGAGGAGGTAGACGACGAGCTGGTCGGACACCTTGTCGATCACTTGCGCGTAGGTCAGGTCATAGCCCCAGCGGGTCGGGTCGATTCCGTTCGCACCGTAGAAGTAGTTGTATTCGGCCACCCATTCGGACGGCTGAGACACGTTGTAGAACAGCGCGGTCGCATAACGCGGCACTTCGAAGATACGTTGGTTCACGCAGTTGTACTTGCCCGCGTTGAACGCCGGAAGCGGCCACGCCACGCCATTGTTGTTCACCGGGCATCCGGACGTGCCGACGGGCGGAGTCGGCTTCGAGCTGTCGGACACGAGCACCTGCGTGCCGAACGATACGAGCGCGCCGAGCGTCGTTGCGTTATACAGCCCCGAGATTTCCGGCGTCACGAGCGTGCTCGTGCTGAAGGTCCTGAACCGGAACCGGTTCGCGACCTTCAGGTTGTTCTGCATCTCGGTTGTGACTTGCGCGGCGGTCGTCGTGTACGGCGGATCCAGCAGCTCGTGGTCGTACGTGTGGCTGATCCATTTGAAGTTGTACTGGAGCAACCCGACCTGCGGCGACAGCGAGTCGGTGCCGCTCGGCGGATAGTCGCCCAGGCCATCGTATCCCTTGCTATAGCCTGAGCCGTTGAACGCCATCGTCAGCTTGACCGCGGACGCGTTCGGGGTCGACAGGTTGATGCCCGACTGCCACGAGACAATGTTGTCAAAGTCCGCGCCGGTCGTCCGGTATTCGCAGCCGGTGAGGCCGGTCGCCGGATTCGTCGAGCCGACCGGGCTGCCAAGCGGGCATTCGCCGGGCGGGCTCGTGCTGGTGGTCGCGCCGGTCCTGACGTCATACCACAGGCCGGTGGCTTCGGATTGCGCGTACGGGTAGATCTCGTCGGGAATGCCGTTGTCGTCCACTTGCGGATCGATGTACACGTGGCGGCTGCCGAGGAACAGCCCGCGCGTCAGCCAGTTCGCGATCCCGTAGGACAGCGTGATCGAATGCGTCAGGTACTGGCTGTTGTCGAACATCAGCGACATCGTTTCGCGCGACACGCTGTCGCCGGTGAGCGGCGTCGTGTTCGCGAACAGGCAGGTCGCGCCGACCGAATAGGTGGCGCCGGACGAGGTCGCCTGCATGAACGGCGTGACGGTCGTGCCGGTCGGCAGCGGGCTGGCGGCCGACGCGAGATAGGTCCATGCGCCGGAGATCGTGAGCGGATTGGCCGTGGTGGTGCCCGCGTTCATGTACGGGAAGATCGCCTGGCCGGCGGCCGTCAGCAGCGACGGCAGCGGCGTCGCGGTCGTGTCCTGGTAGTTCACGTACTGCATGCAGCCGCTGTCGCTCGGCCACGTATAGAAGCTCGCGAGCCGCACGTTGTACTTGAACTGGTAGCGCGCGAGCGTTTGCGCGAGCGCACCGCCGGCGAACGGGTTCGTGTAGCGGTAGTCGCTGATCGGCAGGATGATGCCCTGGTACAGCGCGTGGTCGCCGTTTTCCAGCGTCGGCAGTGTCGGGTTGTTGGTGTCGTACGAGTAGATCGTGTACGGAATACCCACGCGATCGAGGATCGACTGGGCGGCGGCCAGTTCGGGTGAACTGCCGGCCTGCTGGCGCGCGATGATCAGGATCTTCAGGTCGATCTGGGCATCGCTCGGCACCGCATGACTGACGCTGGCCGCCGCGCAGAGTCCTGCCGCGACGACACAGCGCGTCAAACGCCCGAGCAGGCGGGATAGCGTTTGCAAAGCGCTCATGTCAAACCTCACGCATCGTGTCCGAAGCTTCGGACGAGTCCCCCGAGATTCAGAAAGCGGTGTGATGACTGTCTTTATTGATTCGAAGTCCGATTTGTTATCGATGACTTGTGGACGGTGTCGTCCGGATGCGGCCCCGATGGCGTTTGCTTTTGCTTGCCAAAGGACTGCGTGCTGGACAGCATCGCGCCGTCGCTGTGCGCGCGTTGCTTGCCGTCGGCGAATGCGGCCGGCGACGCAAGCGCGGCGGCCGCGACCAGGCCGGACAAAAGGCAGGGCAGCATTGCGCCCGCCCGACGTGAAGACCATTGAGGTCCTGGAGTGTGCATGGTCCTCTCCCAACGAGGCTGACGTCGCTCGACGTGTTGCAAAAATGATCGATGCGGGCGCAACGGGCTCGCGGAGGCACCGTGCCGGGCGCCTATCCGGGCGTCGGCGGGTTCGAAACGGCGCGCTCCCGGGGCAGCCGGCCATTCGATCGGATGTGCGAGAACCGTGCGGGGACGGGCTCTCGATCGACTGGGCGCGCGATGGCCTTGATGGGATCTTGCGTACGGTCGAGTCCACTCATACTGGAAGCGAACACCGTGCCATCCGACGCAAGCCATTGATTTTGCGCAAGTAACGCGTCGTAATCGTTTTCTGCCCCTAAAGAATGTTTCAGCGACGAAGCGGCGATCCGGATCGACGCGAATTGCGACGCCCGGCCTGCATGGCTTGAGGTATCAGGAAGCTTACGGATTGCCTGCGGCAACGCTCGCTGCCCGCAATCGTTCGATATCCAGAATGGCGATTTCCCCGGATTTCAGGCTGATGATCCCGTCGCTTTCAAGTTGCTTGAGCAACTGGTTCGTGGTTTGCCGTGACAGCGACACCATCGATGCGAGACGCTCTTGCGAGAGCCGGATTCGGCTCTGCGTCGCATTGAGGCCGCCATACCCTTCGGCGATCATCAGCAGGCGGCTTGCCAGGCGTTGCGCCGCGGGCAGCGAGGCCAGCGATTCGACGTTCCTGAACGACAGCCTGATGCGCTGCGCCATCAGCAGCGCAAAATCGCGCCAGTAGCGTGGCTCGGTGTCCAGCACGCTCAGCAGCGCGGCCTCCGGCACATGCATGAACAGCGCCCGGCTGGCGGCGATGGCATCGTGTGGACGCGGCAGCCCGTCGAACATCGAGATTTCCCCGATCCACGCAGTCGGGCCGAGCACCGCGTGCAGCATTTCCTTGCCGTCGGCGCTGACTGTCCCGATCGAAAGCGTACCTTCCAGCACCGCGTAAAGACCGTCGGATGGGTCGCCGCACCGATACAGCCGTTGCCCCTTTTCCAGCCGGAGCAGCGTCGCGTGGCTCACCAGGTAATCCCGCAGCTCGACGGGCAGGCCCCGGAACCAGGGCGTCGATTCGAGTTGGGGGCGATACGGGCGCAGCCTGGAATCCATGGATCTCTCGGCGTGTCGGCTATGCGACAGACTATACGTGGGGATGCCGAGATCATACGTCGACCGCTCTGGCGACGTGTCGAAGCCGGCCCACGCGCATCGCGTTGCGTCATGCCGGCCCGGCGCGCACGCGCCGCGCGCCACCGCAGTTTTTTCAATGGCTGTCCTCTTGAACAAGGAGTATTGACGTGGCCTCATCCGATACCAGTCTGAAGCAGTCGGTTTCTGCTGCCGAATGGGAAGCACGAGTCAACCTCGCGGCCACCTACCGCCTCACCGCGCTGTTTGGCTGGGACGACCTCGTGTTCACCCATATCTCCGCTCGCGTGCCGGGCCCGGAGCACCATTTCCTGATCAACCCGTACGGCATGATGTTCGACGAGATCACCGCGTCGTCGCTGGTCAAGGTCGACCTCGACGGCCGCAAGGTGTCCGACTCGCCGTATGACATCAATCCGGCCGGCTTCACGATCCACAGCGCGGTGCATGCGGCGCGCGAGGACGCGCACTGCGTGATGCATACCCACTCGGTCAACGGCGTTGCCGTGTCGGCGCAGGAAGCCGGCCTGCTGCCGCTTTCCCAGCAGTCGCTCGGCGTGCTCGCGTCGCTCGGCTATCACGACTACGAGGGCATCGCGCTCAATGAGGACGAGAAGCCCCGCCTCGTGCGCGACCTCGGCAGCAACACGTACCTGATGCTGCGCAACCACGGCCTTCTGACCGTCGGCGCGACGCCGGCCGACGCATTCGTCGCGATGTACTTCTTCGAAGCGGCGTGCATGATCCAGGTCCGCGCGCAGTCCGGCGGCTCGACGCTGCTGCCGATCGCGCAACCGATCCTCGACGGCATCAAGCGGCAGATCGCCGAGGTGACGCGGGGCGTCAGCGCGGGCGCGCTCGTGTGGCCGGGGCTGCTGCGTCGGCTCGAGCGCCGGAACCCCGGGTATGCGGACTAGCGCAATGACACAAGCGCAGCGAGCGGCACGAGCGTGATGGGCCTGCCTCGCCGTTCATCACGCCGCGCGTCGTAGCGCATCAAACGATGGCTTCCCGACACGGGAAGTCCGGCCATCGGCGCCATGCCGCCGATGGCCCGCTCCGATTTCCGGTTCATTCCCGAGGTGGCCGAACCGCAAGGTCGCCGGCATCCTGATCCGGGGAATCCATGCTCCCGAACTACCCGAACGGGTAGCGATCACCCGCGTTCCCGAAACCTACACTACCTCCCCGACAGACGCCGCGAAGCGACGCGGCCTTCTCTGTTCTTCTCCGTGTATTCGGCCACGAACCGACGCGCATCGGCACGAAGGGCCGGCGCGCGCATGCGAGATACGGCATTCCAACAGCAAAAAAACATCAGGAGACGAATCGGATGAAGTGCTTGCCATTCCACACCCGCCTCGCCGTCGCGGCCGCCGTGTTGGCCGCGGCCGCCGTGCCATCGGCCCGCGCGCAAAGCAGCGTCACGCTGTACGGTGTCGTCGACGCCGGGATCCTTTACACGAGCAAGTCGGTCAACCCCGCGACCGGCCAGAACGCCGGCCACCAGTTTTCGATGATCACGGGGGGCATGACGCCGTCTCTGTTCGGGTTGAAGGGCGTCGAAGACCTCGGTGGCGGCATGAAGGCAATCTTCGCGCTCGAAAGCGGCATCGACGTCTCGAACGGCGGCTTTGCCGATTCGAACGGCAACCTGTTCGGCCGGCAGGCCTGGGTCGGCATCGACAGTCCGTACGGCACCATGAAAGCCGGCGTGCAGCTCTCGCCGTTCGTGTTGTCGCTGATCTCGACCGACGCGCGCGGCGTGTCGTATTTCGGCAGCGGCGTGCCGATCTACGTCGGCGGCGTGCTGGTCACCGGCATCTTCAACGCGAACGCGATTTCCTATACGAGCCCGACGATCGCAGGCTTCCAGGGCGCCGCGCTGCTGGCACTCGGCGGCACCGCCGGCGATTTCCAGGCCGGACGCCAGTATTCGGCAAGCCTGAGCTACACGTACGGCCCGCTGCTCGTCAGCGCGGCGATGTACAACGGCAACGCCGGCGGCACGGCCGCGTCGACGCCCGTGCCGAGCACGGTGCCGTTCTCGGGGCGCACGATCGGCGCGAGCTACGAGTATCGCGACCTGACCGTGAAAGCCGCGTTCGTCAACTTCAAGATCGCGGGCTCGTTCGACAACCGGGTGTACAGCGGCGGGCTCAGCTACCGGTTCACGCCGGCCGTGAATGCAGACGCCGGCGTCTGGTACACGAGCGACGGCAACGATACGCGCAACCATTCGGTCATGGCCGCCACGGGCGTGACCTACAGCCTGTCGAAGGCGACGCTGCTCTACGGGCAATTCGGTTACGTGAACAACCACGGGAAGATGAATACGGGGTTGTCGACGAACGGGGCGCTTTTTGGCGCCACCGGGTCGACGTTCGGCACCGCGGTCGGGATTCGCCACCTGTTCTGAGGTCAAGCATGGAGGAATCCGAAATGAAGATCGTAATCGGCTTCGGAACACGCCGCGTATTCGTGTTCGGCGGCACGAGCGGCATCAACCTCGGCATCGCGGCTGCGTTCGCGCGGAATGGAGCGTCCATCGGCGTCAAGCCGGCGATCGAGCGCGCGGGCGCGCACGCGGCCGGCCGGCGCTGACGCATGCGCGTGCCGGATACGGGCAATCCATATCCGACGACTACCCGGACGGGTGGGGTGGCGCGCCAGGCGGCCACCTAGACTGATTCCACGACGTACACAAACAGACAGGAGACAACGTGCATCCCCGATTCCTTCCGCTGTCGCACGGTCGACCGACCACGCGATGCGTTCCGATCGACCTTCCCCGCGACGCGCAGACCCGGCCGACGAGCCGGGCCTGAACGGGCCTTTCAACCAGCGAGAGAGTTCATGACCATCTCATCCGATTCCATTCACGACGTGCGGTCGAGTGCAGCGAGCGTCAGGTCCGCACGGCATCGCCTGATCAACATCGACAACGGCGGCACGCTGACCGACATCTGCGTGATGGACGGCGACAGGATCGTCCGCACGAAGACGCTGACGACGCCGCACGATCTGTCGCAGTGCCTGTTCGACGGGCTGCGCAAGGCGTCCGAAGCGGTCTACGGCAAGGAGGATCTGGAGGCACTGCTGCTGTCGACGGCCGCGATACGCTATTCGACGACGCAGGGCACGAACGCGCTCGTCGAGCGCAAGGGGCCGCGGCTCGGGCTCGTGGTGGGCGGCGCGCTGGCAGTCGAGCACGTGCGCGCTGCGGATGGCGCGGCCGGCTTGTTCGACGCCGTGATCGGCGACCGCGCGGTGACGTTGTCCGACGCATCGGCCGAGGCCGACGTCGTGCGCGCGATCGGCGAACTCGCGGCGTCGGGCGCGAACCGGATCGTCGTATCGATCGGCGGCCCGCGTCGCGCGGAAGTCGAGCAGCAACTGAAGCGCAAGCTGCTGCGCAGCTTCCCGCCGCATCTGCTCGGCGCGCTCCCGATCCTGTATGCGCACGAGGTTGCCGACGACGCGAACGACGTGCGCCGTACCTGGACCGCGCTGTTCAACGCGTTCCTGCATCCGGCGATGGAGCGCTTCCTGTACAGCGCCGAACAGAAGCTGCGCGACGCGCGCGCGCAGAGCCCGCTGCTGGTGTTTCGCAACGACGGCCATGCGGGCCGCGTCGCGAAGACGATCGCGCTGAAGACATACAGCTCCGGTCCACGCGGGGGGATGGAGGGCACGCGCGTACTCGCCGCTCATTACGGGCTGAAGCATCTGCTGTCGATGGACATCGGCGGCACGACGACCGACATCGGTGTCGTCGACAAGCGTGGCGTGCGCGCGGACCGCTACGGCAACGTCGAAGGCGTCGCGACGTCGTTCGCGCTGTGCGACGTGGTGAGCGCGGGCGTCGGCGGCAGCTCGATCATCCGTGCCGAAGACGGCCGGATCGCCGTCGGCCCGCAGAGCGTCGGCAGCGCGCCGGGGCCGGCCTGCTTCGGCCTCGGCGGCACGCAGGCGACGATCACCGACGCATTCGCGCTATCGGGGCTGCTCGATCCGGCGTCGTTCTTCGGCGGGAAATTGCAGCTCGACAAGGCGCGCGCGCGTCAGGCAATCAGCGCGCACGTCGCCGATCCGCTGAAGATGGGCGATCGCGAGGCGCTTTCCGCCATGGAAGCGGCATGGGTGAAGAAGGTCGCCGACAGCCTGACCGCGTACACGGCGATCCGCCCCGATACGACGCTGGCAGCGTTCGGCGGCGCGGGCGCGCTCGTCGCATGCCGCGTCGCGGACGCGATCGGCGTGAAGCAAGTGCTGATTCCGGGGCTCGCGGCCGTGTTCTCCGCGTACGGGATCGGCTTCTCCGACGTCGGTCACAGCTTCTCGGCGCCGCTTGCCGATGCGAGCGACAGCGCGCTCGCTGCGGTGATCGACACGTTGCGCACGCAGGCGTCGCGCGCGATGTTCGGCGAGGATGCGGCGATCGACGACTGCCGGCTGATCCTTGCGCTCCAGATTGCATCCGCTGACGGACACACGACCGAACATGCGCTGAACGGCGCGACGTTGCCAAAGGACCTGCCGCCGGGCGCAACGTTGTCCGTCTCGCTGACCGCGATCAAGCCGATGCCGAAGGCGACGCTCGACGGCAGCTTTGGTGAAGGCGGTCATCAGGTCGCGATCACGCGCGGCACGCGTCTCGTTGTCGTCGATGGCCGCGAGGCGGAGCTGCCGCTCTATTGCGTCGGCGATCAGCCGAAGGGTGTCGCCGTGCGCGCGTCTGGGCCGGCCGTGCTCGAGGAGGATTTCTTCACCGGGCGCATCGACGCCGGCTGGCACTTCGAAATCAATGCGGCGGGAGACATTCTGCTCTCCCGTGAAGAGGAGAACGAACAATGAAGGTCATGATTACCGAAACCCTGCGCATCGATCTCGATACCGAGCAGTGGGAATGCCGCCGTTGCGGTCATGCCCACGTCAGCGCACGCGACAACTACAAGCGCGGCCTGCTTGTCCACGACCGCGACCCGAGCGAGATCCACAAGCCGCTGCTCGATCCGGCACTGTACGCGCGCACGTATTCGCCGGATCCGGACTGGTGCCGCATTCTCGAATACTACTGCCCGAACTGCGGCGTGCTCGTCGAGGCCGAGTATCTGCCGCCTGGTCATCCGCCGCTGCACGACATCGAGCTCGACATCGACGCGCTGAAGGCGCAATGGAGCGATCGTCAGGAAATGACGGAGCCCGCGCAGGCCCCCGACCTGGCGCTCGAACGCGTGAAGCTGCAGCGCGCGCTGCATGCGGCCGCGCATCATCGGCATACGGTCGCTGGCGACGCCGGCAAGTCGTCCACTTGAGATACGGGGAGAAGCCAGCATGAAACGTGTATCCGTCGACATTGGCGGCACCTTCACGGATTGCTTCGTCGCCTGGGGCGACCGGTGCGTCGAAGGAAAATCGCTGACCACGCATCACAACCTCGCGGTCGGCTTCAACGATTCGCTCGCCGACGCGTGCCGGCAGATCGAGCTGACGCCGTCGAAGCTGCTGTCGGAAGTCGATTCGGTGCGCTACGCGACGACGCTCGGCACGAACGCGCTGATCGAGCGAAAGGGCCCGCGCGTCGGCCTGCTCGTGACGACCGGCTTCAAGCACACGGTGCCGTTGTCCCGCGCGCGCGGCTACGGCGAAGGCCTGTCCGAGCCGGAGCAGATGGACATTCCGAACGCGGCGCGGCCGGACCCGATCGTGTCGATTCCGCTGATCCGCGAGATTCGCGAGCGGGTCGACTACGCCGGACAGGTGTTCTGGACGCTCGACGAGGACGATGTGCGGCTGCGGATCCGCGAGCTGGTCGACGCCGGCGCGCAGGCGCTCGTCGTGATGTTCACGAACAGCGTCGTGAACCCGGTGCACGAACTGCGTGTGCGCGAGATCTTCCTGGAGGAATACCCGGCGCACATGCTCGGCGCGATTCCGATGCTGCTGTCGCACCAGGTGGTCGGCCGCAAGGGCGAGTACTCGCGCGCAACGTCGTCGATCATCGACGCGTATCTGCACCAGATCATGTATCACGGGCTCGGCACGCTCGAACTGAACCTGCGCCAGCAGGGCTATACGAAGCCGATGCTCGTGAGCCACAACTCGGGCGGGATGGCGCAGCTCAATTCGACCGACGCACTGCAGACCGTTCACTCGGGGCCGGTGTCGGGGATCGCGGCGAGCGAGTATCTGGCGGCGGCCGCCGAGCTCGGCAACGTCGTCGCGACCGACATGGGCGGGACGAGTTTCGACATCGGGATCGTCGTGCAGGGCGGGCAGAAGTTCTACGACTTCAATCCTGTGATCGACCGCTGGCTCGTCAGCGTGCCGATGGTGCATCTCGTCGCGCTCGGCGCGGGCGGCGGCTCGATCGCGCGCTACGAGCGGATGTACAAGACCGTCGAGATCGGCCCGCAGTCGGCCGGCTCCGATCCGGGTCCGGCCTGCTACGACCGCGGCGGCCAGCATCCCACCGTGACGGATGCGGACCTGCTGCTCGGTTATCTGGATCCGAAGAACTACGCGAACGGCCGCATTCCGCTGAATCCGCGACGTGCGAAGCAGGCCATGCAGGACGATCTGTGCGACGAACTCGATCTCGACGTGATCGAGACCGCAAAACTGATCAAGAAGCAGGTCGACGCGTCGATGGCAAACGGCATCGCGACCGAGCTGCGAACGCGCGGCTACGAGCCGAAGGATTTCACGGTGCTCGCGTATGGCGGCAATGGTCCGCTGCATGCGTGCGGGATCGCGTCGGCGCTCGGCATCACGAAGGTGCTGGCTCCGCCGTATTCGTCGACGTTCTCCGCGTGCGGCGCAGGGACGGTGAACCAGATGCACATCCACGAGATGAACACGTGGACCGTGCTGTTCAACCCGAACACGAAGTCGTTCTTCATGGATTTCGACACGTTCAACCAGGGCGTCGATGAACTGGAGCGGCGCGGGCGCGAGGATCTGGAGCGGCAGGGGATGGACCCGTCACGGATCCGGTATCGCCTCGAGCTGGACATGCGCTACGGCAACCAGCGCGTGCAGACGGCCGTCGTCACGCCGATTTCGCGCCTGAAGACGCAGCGCGACGTGCTGACGCTCATGGAGCTGTTCCACAAGAGCTACGGCGAGCGCTTCGGTGAAGGATCGCAGAGCCCGGAGACCGGCGTGCGGATCAACACGCTGCGCGTGTGCGCGTACGTCGAGCAGCCGTCGGTGAAGTTCGCGAAGCTCACGGTCAGCGACAACCCGCTGCCGCCGCCGGAACCGGTCGGCTACCGCGACTGCCATTTCGTCGGGCACGACGGCCCGCTTCGCACCGCGATCTACGACGACCTCGCGCGCGCGGAGCGCACGCAGATCGAAGGGCCGGCCGTCATCACGACGCGCGCGACGACGTTCCTCGTCGAACCGGGATGGATCTATCAGGCGACGGCCCAGGGCGGCGCGTGGTTCCTGCGCAAGTAAGGAGGGAGTGCGAGATGCAAAACGAAATCAATACCGAAGAACGGGCACTGCTCGACAAGTTCATCGCCGACAACACGCTGTTTCTCGGCCCCGATCCGGAGATCATGCGCAATCACAGCATCCTGCCGCGATCGAAAGAAGAGAACGAGGTGCTCGAGCGCGGCATCGATCCGCATCAGGTGCACCACGTGCGCGGGCTGATCAACTCGGCGCTGTCCGAAGCGTTCACGATGGTGAACCAGATGGGCGCCGCGCCGGGCGCGAAGTGGGGCGACCTCGTGACCGCGATCTATACCGCGCAGGGCGACCTGTCGATGATCGCGCCGCACGGGATCATCGCGTTTGCCGCATGCTGCTTCTATCCGATCCGCTTCATCATCAAGAACTGGACGAATGATCCGACGGTCGGCGTGAAGGACGGCGACGGCTTCATTCACAACGACGCGCGCTACGGCGGCATCCACAACACCGACCAGTCGATGATGATGCCGCTCTACTACAAGGGCGAGCTCGTTTGCTGGCTGTCGTCGACGATCCACGAGGGCGAGAACGGCTCGACCGAGCCGGGCGGGCTGCCCGCGAAGGCGGAAAGCAAATATGACGAAGGCATCAAGATGCCGCCGTTCAAGATCGTCGAGAACTTCGAGCTGAAACGCGATCTCGTCACGTTCCTGCAGAACTCGGTGCGCGACCCGCGCCTGCAGCTCGAGGACATGAAGGTCAAGCTGCATGCGGTGCTGCGGCTGCGCGAGCGGATCATCGCGCTTCTCGATCAGTACGGCCGCGATGCGTTGATCGGCACGCTGCGCACGCACCTCGAGGACGTCGAGACGGAAATGCGCCGCCGCATCCGCGAGCTGCCCGACGGCACGACCCGCGTGCTGCAGTTCATGGACTCCAGCCTGCGCGAGAACGCGCTGCAGAAGATCTCGTGCGCGATCACCGTGAAGGGCGACCGCATGATCATGGACTTCCGCGGCTCGGCGCCGCAGTTCCTGAACCGGTCGGTCAACACGAACATCGCGTCGTTCAAGGCCGCGCTCTGCACGGGCCTGTTGCAGAACATCTGGCCGGACCTGCCGCATACGATGGCCGTGCTGTCGCCGATCGAGATCATCACCGACCGCAACTCGATCCTCGATGCGGAAGGCGAGATGCCGCAGGCGATGAGCCTGATGCCGCTGTTCAAGGGATGCGTCGTGTGGACGATTCCGATGAACAAGCTCAGCTACAGCCTGCCGCATCGCTACTCGGCGGTGATCGCGTCGCAGTACGACCAGGCGGCGACGTTCATCTACGGCGGCCTCACGCAGCACGGCGACGTGACGGGCAACTTCTGCGCGGACATCAACGGCAACGGGCAGGGCGCGCGCAGTCATGCGGACGGCGAGCATTCGATTTCGCCCGTGTTCGGCTTCATGTGCGACACCGGCGAGCACGAGATCGCGGAAGAGGATACGCCGATCATCCGCCTCGGCGCACAGCGGCTCGCGAAGGACCGGATCGGCTGGGGCAAGTATCGCGGCGGGATGGGCTACGAGCAGATCGCGACCGCGCGCGGCTCGGGCCTGTGGGGTTTCATGACAGGCTGCGAGGGGTCGAAGTTTCCGTCCGCACAGGGACTGTTCGGCGGCTATTCATGCCCGAGCTATCAGCTGATGAAGATCAAGGGCATCAACATCTTCAAGGTGCTCGAGGACAATCCGAAGGCGGTCGACGCGTTCGACATCGTCGATCTGATGAACAAGCGGCCGATCCCCGGCGGGCAGTACAGCAGCCACGACATGGGCATGACGTTCGAGATTTGCAACGAAGGCGAGATCTACATGATCTGCCAGGGCTCGGGCGGCGGCTATGGCGACGTGCTCGAACGCGATCCGGAACTCGTGATGAAGGACCTGCGTGAAGACCTGATGTCGCCCGAGAACGCCCGCGACATCTACAAGGTGGTCTACGACGAGGAGACGCTCGTCGTCGACGTCGAGGCGACCGCCGATGCGCGCGCGGCCGAGCGGCTCGCCCGGATCGCGCGTGGCAGGCCGTTTGACGCGTTCTGCAACGAATGGGTCACGCCGGAGCCGCCCGCAAAGGTGCCGTACTTCGGAAGCTGGAACGACCGCACCGAAATCTATGCGACGACGCTGGGTCAACGCGTGAAGATGCCGGCCGACCAGATGCAGGGCGCGTACATGCTCGATCCGAAGGACGTGCGCATCGCGGAACTCGAGGCGCGGCTCGCTGAGAAGGAGGTGCAATCATGAGCCGGCTCGATGGGCACCGCGCGGCGGTCACCGGTGCGGCGCGCGGCCCTGCGATCGCGCAGCGGCTCGCCGCCGCAGGCGGGCACGGCGCGTCTTCTTGCGTGACCGGTGCCGACCTCGTGACCGACGGTGGCGGCGCCGCGTATCGAACAGGGAGGCGCCATGCCCCGGGTAACTGAAGCAAACCGTACGCGCCGGCTGCTCTGGCTCAATCACGCCAGCTACAGCGCGCCGTTGCTCGCCGGCGGCAACCCGCCATGGCTCGACAGTGCCGCGTGCGTCGCGTGGGCGCGCCAGGCGCACGGGCTGCTCGGATCGGACGTGCTCACGCTGCCGCTCGCCGACGTCGCAGCGGTCTGGGTCGCGCGCGATGCCAGCCTGAAAGCCGACATGGCTGCGAAAACGAAGCGTGCGCATCTGCCGCTGAAGGCGTGCCTGACGAGCGCGCCGCTGCGCGAACACGCAGCGGCGCTCGCGGCCGCGCTGCGTGCCGCGCTGCCCGACGCGATCTTCACGCTCGTGCTGCCGTCGCCGCGGGACTGGGCCGCTCATGCGCTCGCGCTGGCGGGCGGCTCGTCCGATACCGACGTTGACGAAGACGCAGCCGACGCGGCCGCGTCCTGCATCGCGGATTTTCTGCGGGTGTTCGCGACGGCCGGCGTCGACGCCGTACTGTTGCGCGAATCGCGCGCATGGGACGCGGGCGAGGTGGCGCTGTGGCTCGACCTCCATCAACCGGTGGCGAACGTCGCGCGGCACTACGGCTGGGACTGGGGCATGCAGTTGCCGGCGACGGTCGAGTTCGACGGCGAGCAGGCCCCCGACTTCGCGATTGCGCCATCGGCGTGCGGTCGGGGTCCGACCGGGCTCGTCGTGCCGGAGACTTTCTGGCAAGGTGACGATTTGCCGGCTCCGCAACCGAATACGTTTGACGTTGCGGACATTCCTGCGACCGCGCATCCGGAAGCCGTCCTCGCGCGGCTGGCTCTCTTACGTGAAAGGCAATGAAATGAAACGACCCCCACGCTCACGTCGTTCGCTGCGCCCCGCGGGCGCGGTCAGCCTTCTTGGGCCGGCCCTGCGGAGGCTGACATGGTGAACGAAGGCGAACTGTTGTGGGCGCCGGACGAAACGTTCGTGCGCGGCTCCAATCTCGCGCGCTACCTCGATTGGCTTGCGACCGATCGCGACCTGAAGTTCGCGGACTACGACGCACTGTGGCAATGGTCCGTCCGTGAGCCCGACGCGTTCTGGTCGTCCATCTGGGCGTGGTACGGCGTGCAGTACGACGGCTCGGCGCGGCGCGTGACCAATGGTGCGCCGATGCCGGATACGCGCTGGTTTCCCGACGCACGCGTGAATTATGCGGAGCACGTGCTGCAGCATGCGGCGCACGCGGACGCCGGGCGGCCGGCGTTCCATCACGCGAGCGAAACGCGGCCGCTGCAGTCGATGCCGCTCGTCGATCTCGCGAGCCAGGTGCGGCGTTTCGCGACGCGCCTGCGCGAACTCGGCGTGCAGCCGGGCGATCGCGTCGTTGCATATCTGCCGAACGTGCCCGCGTGCGCGGTTGCGATGCTCGCGGCGACCAGCATCGGCGCGGTATGGTCGTCGGCCGCGATCGACTTCGGCGTGCGCACGGTCGTCGATCGTTTCCGGCAGATTGCGCCGAAGGTGCTGATCGCCGCCGACGGCTATACGTTCGGCGGCAAGGTGTTCGATCGCACGAGCGAAGTGTTCCAGATCGCCCACGCGCTGCCGTCGCTGCAGACGCTTGTCTGGCTGCCGAACCTCGCCGACGGGCTGCCTGCCGACACGTCGTCGCTGGCGTGCGCCGTTCACGCATGGGACGCGCTGCTGTCCGGCCCCGACGTGCCGCCCGACGCGTTTCGCTTCGAGCGCGTGGGCGCCGATCATCCGCTGTGGATCGTGTTTTCGTCGGGGACGACCGGCTTGCCGAAGGCGATCGTGCACAGCCATGTCGGCGTGCTGATCGAGCATCTGAAGCTGATGCATCTGCACATGGATCTGCAGGCCGGCGACGTGATGTTCTTCTACAGCACGACCGGCTGGATGATGTGGAACCTGCTCGTCGCCACGCTGCTGACCGGCGCGTCGGCTGTGCTGTACGACGGCAGCCCGATGCACGGCGGCCCCGAATGTCTGTGGAAGCTGGCCGCCGACACGCGTGCGACCTGTTTCGGCGGCAGTCCGACGTTCGTGCAGATGATGGAAAAGGCCGGCATCGTGCCGGGCCGGCAATTCGACCTGTCGTCGCTCAGAAGCGTGCTGCTGTCAGGTGCGCCGAGCACGCCGGAGACGTTCGCATGGTTCTATCGCTGCGTGAAGCAGGATCTGTGGGTGACGTCGCAATCGGGGGGCACCGAGCTGTGCAGCGGGCTGGTCGGCGCGGTGCCGTCGTTGCCGGTGCATGCGGGCGAGATCCAGGCACGCATGCTCGGCATGGCGGTCGACGTGTGGAACGACGATGGCCGGCCGGTAGTCGACGAGGTCGGCGAGCTGGTCGTCACGCAGCCGGCGCCGTCGATGCCGATCTTCTTCTGGAACGACGCAGGCGGCGCACGCTATCGCGAATCGTATTTCGAATACTTTCCTGGCGTCTGGCGGCACGGCGACTTCATGCGGTTGACGCCGCATGGAGGCTGCTACATCTACGGCCGCTCGGATTCGACGTTGAACCGGTACGGCGTGCGGATCGGCTCGGCCGAAATCTATCGCGTCGTCGAGGAAATCGACGCGATCGCCGACAGCCTGGTCGTGTGCTGCGAGCTGCGCGACGGCGGCTTCTTCATGCCGCTGTTCCTGCGCCTGCGAGACGGCGCGACGCTCGACGACGCGTTGCGCGTACAGGTCGCCGAGCGGCTGCGCACACTGTGCAGTCCGCGCCATGTGCCGGATGTGATGGTTGCGATGGAGCAGATCCCGTATACGCTCACCGGCAAGAAAATGGAGGTGCCCGTGCGCAAGATCCTGATGGGGCGCCCGGTCGAGCAGGCGGCGAGCCGCGACGCGATGGCCAACCCGGCGGCGCTCGATGCGTATGTCGCCTTTGCCGGCACGGTGCAGCGATGATGCCCGCGCAACTGATGCCGCAGACGCCCGCGGTGCCGGACAGCGAGCCGGCGCTGCATGAAGCGTCCGCGTGCCTGCGGCCGTTCTGCTGCAACCCGTTCGCCGCGTTTTCTGCGTTTTCCCGCGTCGGTGGATGGACGCCGCCGCTGCCGGAGGCGAACGTGACGGAGGGCGTGGCCGGTGATGCTTGAAGCGGCCGTGCGATTGAGGCACGATGTGCGATTCGCTCCATTCTTCGAACGATCGTGACCGTCACTCCGAATCCGGCTCGACGCGGGCTGCGTCGTTACGGCGTGGACCTGCGCGAGCACAAGTTCTTTCCGCCGGCCGCGCGCCGCGGCGCCATCGTCAGGCACACGCTGCTCGATAGCGTGACGCGGCTCGGCGTGCCGCACATCGTGATCCTGCAGGCGCCGCTCGGCAGCGGCAAATCCACGCTGTTGCAACAGATCATGGAGACCGGTCGCGCGAAGCGCTGGGCGATGGCGTGGTTCACGTTCGACGAAAGCGACAACGATCCACGCCGTTTCGAGGCGTATTTCATCGCGCTGATCGCGCAGATGGTCGCCGATGCCGGCGTGATCGCGGCCGAGCGGTCGCAAGTGACGAGCGACAACATGCTCGACTGGGTGTTCGGGCAGCTCGCGCACATCCCGGGGCCGATCGGCTTCTGTCTCGACGATTTCCAGTGGATCCACGAGCCCGCGATTCTGCATTTCTTCCGTGACCTGTTCCATGCGCTGCCGGGGCGATGCCGCGTCTACATCGGATCGCGCAACTTGCCCGACGTCGGCGTGAGCGCGCTGCAGGTTGCCGAAGAAGCGCTCGTGCTGCGGATGGAGGACCTGCGCTTCTCGTCGGCCGAATCGGCCGCGTTTCTCGCAGACGCCGACGATGCGATCGACGCGGAAACGGCGGCGTTCGTCCAGGCGCGTACCGAGGGCTGGCCCGCCGGGCTGCAGCTGTTCAAGCTCGCCCTTGCGCGCGACGAAATCCGGCATTCGCTCGACGAGATGCGCGACTGCACGCCGCTCGAGCTCGTCCGGTATCTTTCGGAGAATACGCTGTCACTGCAGCCGCCCGAGGTGCAGACGTTTCTGCTGAAGACATCGCAGTTGCGGCGCCTGAACGGATCGTTGTGCGACGAAGTGACGGGGTTCGCCGATGCGAACCGGCTATTGGAACGGCTCGAACGAGGCGGGCTGTTTCTGGAAGCGCTCGACGGCAGTCCGGGGTGGTATCGGTATCACAGCCTGTTCGCGCGATTCTTGTCCGAGCGATTCGGCCGCGAAGACGCGGAGCACGTACTGGATGTGCATCGGCGGGCCGCGCTCTGGTACGAGCGCCACGGCGTACCGGAAGAGGCGATGTTTCATGCGGTCGAGGCACGCGAATATGCGCTCGCGATCGCGACGCTCGACGACTGGTCGTCGCGGCTCGTCGCAGGTGCCGAGCTCGCGACGGTTGCGTACTGGTTCGATCGCCTGCCGCTGCAGGAGGTGCTCGGCCGTCGGAGCGTCGCGGTGAAGATCGCGTGGGCGCTTGTGTTCCTGCGCCGTGGCGGGCCGACGCACCCGCTGCTGTCGTATCTGGCCGATACGCGTGACGGGCATGGCGCCGACGTCGTGCTCGCGATGGCGGCGCTGTTCAACAACGATCTCCGTGGCGCCGCACGGCTTGCGGATGTGCCTGCGCTGCATCGGCCGGCCCGCGACATCTTCGACGCATTCCAGCTCGGCGCCGCGGCCAATCTGCTCGCGTTCAGCGCGATGGCCGAGGGGGACGACGAAAGGGCTCATCGGCTGCTCGTGCTCGCGAGCAGTCACAACGAACATGCGCAGGCGGCATTCAGTCAGGGATATACGCTCGCGCTGCGCTGCATCCTGCAGGTGATCGACGCGCAGCCGCGGCTCGCGACCGACGCGCCACGCCCAGCGCCGGGCGCGCAGCCCTATGCGGCGCGGCCATACGTGAACCGCGGCATGGCGGCCGCCGCGCTGGCCGCGTCGCGTATCTGGGCATGCTACGAAGCCGATCAGCTTGATACGGCGGAGCGGCTCGCGGCGCAGTTCGAAGCGGATATCGCGCTCGCGGCGGTGCCGGAGTTCATCGCGTTGTCGATGGTGTCGATCGCACGCGTTCACGTTGCGCGCGGACGAATGATTCAGGCACGCGATACGCTCGATGCGCTCGAACGGCTGAGCTTCCAGAGCCGGTGGACCGGCGTGCGCGAGATGATCGCATGGGAGCGGCTCTATCTGGCGGGCCGCAGCGGCGAGACGGCGCGCATCGGTGCGCTGCTGAAGCATGTGTCGGGTGATGCGGTACCCCTGGATTCGACCTGGATTCCGGTGACCGAAATGTTGAGCGGACCGTTGCTCGGACGCATTCGGCTCGCGCTACTGCAGCATCGGCTGGATCGGGCGTCCGAGCTGCTGAAGGCGGCAATGAGCGTCGCAGCGGCGCGGCCGTTGCTGTCGATCAAGCTGCACGTTCTGCACGCACTGGTACAGCATCGGCAAGGGCAAACCAGGCTGGCGCTGCGTACGCTTCAACAGGCACGCGACGCCGCACGGGCGGGCGGTTGTACGCGGGCGTTGCTCGACGAAGGGGCGGAGCTGGCCGCGATGCTCGACCCGTTGCCCGCCAGCGGCGAGGGTCGCCCGGTGGCGCATCCGGCGCCGAGCATGCCGAATCCGGCATGGTCGAACATGCTGTCGCAAAGGGAGCACGAGATTCTGCAACTGCTTTGCAGCGGCGCATCGAATCGCGAGATTTCGGAAAGGCTGTTTCTTTCCGAGAATACGGTGAAGTTTCACCTGAAGAATCTCTACCTGAAGCTGGACGTCAAGAACCGCGCCCAGGCGATTCTCAAGGCGCGGTCGAACCCGCGGTGACGCAGGCATACGCCAGTATTTTTGGCGGAATCACCCAAATGATGCGCAACGTATTCTTGTCAATATCGAGATAATAATTCAGGATTGCTGTGCAACAATTCCGTCGGTTTACGAGGAATGGTTGATATGGATACGCTTCACAACATGCGCGTATTTGCCCGGGTGGTCGACGCCGGCGGTTTTTCCGCGGCGGCACGACAACTCGATGTGAGCACCGCCAGAGTTTCACGCGCGGTTGCCGATCTGGAAGGGCGCCTGGGCACGCGCCTGTTGAATCGAACGACACGGCGCAACACGCTCACCGACGCCGGTGAACGGTATTGGCGCCGTTGCGAGCAGATCCTGGCTTACGTCGCGCAGATGGAGGCCGAGGTGAACGGCGCGCACGCCCGGCCTTCCGGGAAACTGAGGCTGCACTGCATGACCGGCGTGGGGCCGCGGCATGTGGTGCCGTTCCTTTCCCGCTATCGGCAACGCTTTCCGGACGTGGATGTCGATCTGACGTTTTCACAGCGGCGGCCCAACCTGATCGACGAAGGCTTCGATGTGTCGATCGTGCTTGGGGCCAGCCTTCCGGAATCGGGTCTGGTTTCGAAGCGACTCGGCGCGACCTTCAGCATCGTGTGCGCGTCCCGCCGGTACATTGACCAGCATGGCGTTCCCCTTGTGCCGCAGGACCTCGCGCGTCATGCGTGTCTCGGTCTGGTGTCGCCGCATAGGCCGTGCGACGAGTGGGCGTTGACGGGCCCGGATGGCGAGGAGCACGCCGTGCCGGTTCTTCCGGTATTTCGCGCCAATGACGCCGACGCGCTGGCAGTCGGCGTTCGGGACGGAATGGGCGTCGGGCTGCTGCCGCGTCATGCCGCAATGTCCGGGCTGCGTAACGGGGACTTCGTGCGCGTCATGCCACATCATCATGCGCATGACTTGAACCTCTATGCGGTGCATTCGTCACGCCAATCCATGGACCCAAAGGTGCGAACCTGGATCGACTTCCTGAGCCAGGAAGTCCCGCCGATGCTGGAAAGCAACGAGCAAGCGCTCGCGCGGTTTGCCGATTTGTCGCCGAATTGAAAGAAAGAGGAAAGATGCGCACAGGAAACGTCAACGTTCCGCGAACGTCGGTGCTCATGCGCAAGAAGTTCAGGGAATTGGCGGCGAACCCGTCCGAAGTGATCGAACGGACGTATGCGGCGTTGATCCGCATCGAGGGCTACGAAGACCTGTCGTCAACCGCCAGGAAGGACATCATGGATTCGATCGCGCTGTCGGAGCGGTTGTGGATCGAATCGGTGATCACCGGCACGTTTCCGTCGGCCAAGGATCTCGAGGTGTTTCAGGCATTCGGGCGCAGGCGGGTCCATCAGGGCATTCCGCTGCCATCGCTGCTCAGGGCGTTTCGTGTCGGGCTGAAGGAGGTATGGCACAAGTGCGCCGAACTCGCCAACGAACATGATGCGTTGCGCGACGAGCTGATTTTCGTGATTTCGCCGTACCTGATGGACTTTCTCGACGACATGGCTCAGCGGATTTCGCGGGCCTATCTCGACGAGCAGCATCAGCAGGCGCGCTGGCGGGAATCGTTGCGGTATCAGCTTCATGACGTGATCTTCAACCACGCCGGCGATGACGAAGCGTTCCGCAAGACCGCCACGGCGTTGGGCCTCGATCACACCGTCCGCAGGGTCGCGATCGCTATCGGGTCGGCGCGCCTGGATCGCGGCGCGTTGCATTCGGAAGCGGAGGCCGATCGATTCGTGCTCGCCGTGGCGCGGCATCTGAAGGCAAGCCGAGACAGCCTGATCGACGTCTGGCATCGTGATCGCCTGATCGTTTGGGCGCCATGCCATCACGACGAGTCGGTCATCGCGAGCGACAGGCGTGTCACGGACCGAATGTCTGCGTTGCTCGCCGCTCAGCGCTCGATCGCGTCCGTGGGCATCGGCCTGGCAGGCGCGGGCGCGAAAGGCTGGGCAGCGTCAGCAGACGAGGCGATCCGGGCGCTGGATGTCGGCCGAAGCGTGAATGCCGAGCAGCGGATGAATCGCTATTCGGACATCGTGATCGAGGAATGCGTACGCAGTCACGACGGCGCGCTCAACTATCTGCTTTCGCTGATCGACGAACTGTCGAGCGAGCCGGAGATCGTTCTGACGCTGGAGACCTTCTTTGCGAACATGCAGAGGCGGAAGGTCACGGCAGCGGCGCTTGGCATCCATCCGAACACGCTCGATCACCGGCTCGAGCGTGCGGAAAACATCACGGGCGCGAAACTCGACGACGCCGCGTGGATCGCCAGGTTCGAGATCGCGCTGAGGCTGCGTGGCATGCGCGAGTAGCGTGCCTTCGCGTTCAAAAGGCCGGCTGACGCGACGACCGCACGACGCCATGCGCGCGCGTGCTTGCGTCGCGATCATCCAGCCCGCGAATTCGAGAGCGGCCGTTGCCGCCGCTCTCGATGCGTTGACATCGCACAGGGCGCACCCTCCCGCTGCCGGGCAACCTGCCCCGGCGCAAAGGCGGTAACCGCTTCAGTTTCCGTCCCGCCGCAGCGAAAGGAGACCGAGCAACACTTTGTCGCGGCGCGCCGCCAACTGATCGATCGACTGGCCGGCGACTTCGTCCTTGACCCCTGCGATCACTTTCTGGCGAAGTTCGGGCGTGATTTGCGGCGTGCCCAGCACGCTCCACCACGCGGTCATCGGGCCGGTGAACTGGTCGAAGAAGTGCTCGATGCCGCCTTGCCCGCCACCGAGATGGAACAGCATGTTCGGGCCCATGATGCCCCAGCGCAGGCCCGGCCCCCAGCACACCGCGGTATCGGCATCCTTGACGCTGACGACGTCTTCCGCGATCAGATGGACGATCTCGCGCCAGAGCGCCGCCTGCAGGCGATTCGCAACGTGGCCGGGCACTTCCTTGTTGAGCTGGATGGTCTTCTTCCCGAGGCGCGTATAGAACGCGGTCGCCCGCTCGATCGTTTCGCGTGACGTCTTCGCGCCCCCGACGATCTCGACCAGCGGAATCAGATGCGGCGGGTTGAACGGGTGGCCGATCACGCAGCGCTCCGGATGGCGCTCGCAGGCCGACTGGATCTCGCTCATCGTCAGGCCGGACGAGCTCGAGGCGATGATCGCGTCCGGCGCCAGAATGGCGTCG
The DNA here is from genome assembly GCF_053427725.1 of Burkholderia sp. PU8-34. Lineage (NCBI taxonomy): Bacteria > Pseudomonadati > Pseudomonadota > Betaproteobacteria > Burkholderiales > Burkholderiaceae > Burkholderia > Burkholderia sp. PU8-34. The sequence continues at coordinate 606,476 of NZ_JBSAXC010000001.1, read as the reverse complement.
AGATGCTTGTAGAGATCCCTCTTGAAGTCGATCCGCTCGGGCCCGTTCTCCTGCACGAAATCGCTGCCGGTCACGGCTTCATCGAGATTCGCGGTGAACTGCAGTCTCGCGCGCGATGCGCCCGGCGCGAGCCCGAACTGCTCGAGCGTGGGCCAAGCGGCGTCGATGAATGCCCGGAGCTTCGGCTCGGCATCGGGGGCGATGTCCGTTGCGACGGCGTCCAGGCCCTTGGCCAGAAACAGCGCGGCCCAGCTTGCGCCAATGACACCGGTGCCGATGATGGCAACGCGGTTGATATCTTTGCCCATGGCTAAAATCCTTCGAGTGGAGTGGGTCAGACGAACGCGCTGAAACCGGTCACCGCCTTGCCGACGATCAGGTGGTTCATTTCGCGTGTGCCTTCGTACGAATAGAGCGCTTCCGCGTCGGCGAAGAAGCGCGCGACGTTGTAGTCGAGGACGATGCCGTTGCCGCCGAATATTTCACGGGCCCACGCAACGGTCTCGCGCATGCGGCTCGTGCAGAACGCCTTGGCCAGCGACGATTGCTGGTCCTGCAACTTGCCCTGGTCCTGCAATTCGGCAAGCCGCACGACCATGCATTGCGACGCGGTGATATTGCCGAGCATCTTCGCGAGGTGGTCCTGCACCATCTGGAACGACCCGATCGGTTTGCCGAACTGCTCGCGGGTCTGCGCGTAGCGCACCGCATGTTCGTAGGCGCCCATGCTGCAACCGACGGCTTCCCACGCGACGTATTGGCGGGTGAGCCGAAGCACGCGCGCCGTGTCGCGGAACGACTGGTCGCCCTGCAGGCGGTTCTCTTCAGGCACCCGGCAGTTGTCGAGCGTGATCTGGCCGTTCTGCACGACGCGAAGCGCGATCTTGTTCTCGATCTTTTCGACGGAAAAGCCCGGCGTGGTCTTGTTCTCGACGATGAAGCCCTTGACCTGGTTGTCGTCGACGTCACGTGCCCAGATGATCGACAGGTCGCACCACGGCGCATTGCCGATCCACCGCTTCTGGCCGTTGAGTATCCACGTATCGCCTTCGCGCCTGGCGGTCGTCAGCAGGCCGCCGCCGGCGCCCGACCCGACCAGCGGTTCGGTCAGTCCGAAGCAACCGATTTTTTCCAGCCGCGCCATCGGGGGCAACCATTTCTGCTTCTGTTCCTCCGATCCGCCGAGATAGATCGACCCCATGGCCAGCCCGCTATGGACCCCGTAGAAGGTCGAGATCGACGAGTCGACGCGTGCCAGCTCCATCGCGATGAAGCCATCGAGAAGTGTGCTGCCGCCGGGGCAGCCATAACCTTTGAAACCGACGCCGACGATGTTCAGATCCCTGATCCCGGGGATCAGCTCGAACGGGAAAGCATCCGCGGCCCAGAACTTGTTGATCACGGGCGCAACCTGCTCCTCCATGAAGGCGCGCACGCGTTTCAGCACTGCACGTTCGTCTTCACTCAGGAACTCGCGAATCAGGTAGAAGTCGCTGTCGGGGGCCGGAAGCGGGTGGTTGGGCTTCGCGCTGGCAGTCATGATGATTTCCTGGAAAACGTTGATCAGGCGGCGTTCGTGGGCGCGCGCAGATAGTCGTGGACGACTTCCGCGCCCGCGATCGTGAGGTCGGTGAGGAGGTGGACCGCGGACAGCACCTCGAGCACCGGCAGCTTGGCGACCGGCGCGAAACAATGCGGATGCAGTTCCAGCGAGGCGGGGCCGGTCCACGCGCCCTTCACCGTGATGTCGGTCACGTAGTACTTGACCAGTTCGCAGACGCGGGCGGAGCCGTCGACATGCGGCAGGATTTTCAGCAGGAAGCCGGGCGCCTCGAGCGTCTTCCTGACGGCGGCGAGATCCAGCGGCTCGTACTTGTATCCCATGGTCGCGGTCGCGACCCGTACGCCGTTGTAGTCGAGCGTGCCCACCAGCGCGTCGTTGCGGATTTCGAGCTTCGGCTGGGCCAGTACCTTCGGAAAACCGAGCAGTTCGCGGCCGGAAGCGATGCCGGCTTCGCTGTCGAGATACATCGCGTGGGTGAAGCCGCCGGTTTCGCCGTTGAACGATACCGGGACCACCTGGCCCGATTCGGTGTAGGAACCGAGCCCGCTCGAGTCCGGCATCTTGATGAACTCGTATTTGACGATCGGTTCGGTCGGAAGCAGCGGAGCGGGGACCACGCGAGCCAATGCTTCCGGATCGGTGCGGTAGGTAATGATGATGAATTCGCGATCGATGAACCGGAACGGCGGCTTGGGATACGCCGGGCTGCCGATCGGCATCGCATACGCGCGAGCGCGGATTTCGTCTTCAGTCATGAAAGGCTCCGAGTGTGCGGCTGGCGTCAGCCAGCCGGTGGGTTGTCGCGAGAGGAGGCGTTCAGGCCATTGGATGGCGCAACGCGTCAGTTCGCGCTGTCGAAGCGGGCGACCACGCCCGCATCCTGCAGACGGGCGATCTCGGCGTCGTCGAAGCCCATCTCGGTCAGGATTTCCGCGCCGTGTTCGCCGAGCTGCGGTGCCGCGCCAGGCTTCACCTTCCGCTGCCCGGCGATATGAATCGGATTGCTGACCGTTCTCGTGGCGGGCTGGCCCGGCACTTCGAGCGGCACGACGATTCCGTTGAGCTCGAGCTGCGGATCGTGAATGATTTCCTCGGCAACCTGCACGACACCGAAAATCACGCGCTCGGCGGCGAGCGCCTGCTTCCAGAAGGCCAACGGCTGGCTGTCGAACAACGGATCGAGGATCTCCACCAGTGCGGCCGCGTGTTCGGCGCGCAGCCGTTCGTCGGCAAAGCGCGGATCCTCCAGAAGCGCGGGCATCCCGATCGCGCGGACGAACGGCGCCCATTCCTTGCGTTGCGCGGCGACCAGCAGGATCCAGCGCCCGTCGCTCGTCCGGTACGGATTGAGCAGCGCATTCGGCGGGCTCTTGCGGTCGTGCTGCGGGAAGAACTTGCCGCCGTTGAGGCCGCCTTCGACCCATGCCGCTGCCGCCCAGATGCCGTTGGCGATCAGGGAGGTCGTCACGTGGCTGCCTTTGCCGGTCTTCGTGCGCTCGTAGAGCGCCGTGACGATCGCGGCATACAGCGTCGTTGCCGTCGCGTGATCGCCAATGCCCGGAATGGGAAGGGTCGGCGGGCTGCCCGCATCGTGGGTCACTTCCATCAGGCCGGAGCGTGCCCAGTACGCGGTGACGTCGAATCCCGGGGTATCGGCCTCGGGGCCCTGCGCGCCATAGCCGGTGATGTCGGCATAGATCAGCTTCGGATTCAGCGGAGCAAGGTCCTCATAGGTCACGCCCAACGCGGCCCTTACGCGCGGCGGGAAATTGACGACCAGCACATCGGCCCACCGGACGAGACGCGTCAGCACTTCCCGCGCGTCGGGCGACTTGAGGTCGAGCGCGATGCTGCGCTTGTTGCGGTTCGTCAGTTGCCACGCATAGTTTGTGCCGGCAACGGGATTCGGCGGAATGCTCGAGAAGAAGCGATAGACGTCGCCCGTACCCGGCGGCTCGATCTTGATGACGTCCGCGCCGAAGTCGGCGAGTATCGTCGTGGCCGCAGGGCCGGCAATGTAGCTCGCGAGATCGACCACCTTGAGGCCTGAAAACACGTGTGTTCCGTCAGTCATTGCAGTGTTCCGGATTCGATGTGAGGGTTGGGCATTGCGTCGAACGGAATGATCCGAATCGCGCGCCGGTGCAGAGAGGCCGTGACATGTCAGCGGCCCAGGAACTTCGGCGCTCGCTTCTCCAGAAAGGCCGAGGTTCCTTCCTTCTTGTCGTCGGTGGCGGCGCACAGCGCGAAGAGCTTTCCTTCCAGCGCAAGTCCTTCGGGTAAAGCCGCGTTGAGTCCGAGGTTGACGGCGTTGATCGCATAGGCGACGGCCAGCGGCCCGTTCGCGGCAATCTGCGCCAGAATCGCTTCCGCCCGGGCGATCAGGCTGCCGGCCTCGACGACTTCATTCACCAGACCGATCCGATGTGCTTCTTCAGCCGACACCATCTCGCCGGTGAGGATCAGTTGCAGCGCGACCCCCTTGCCGACGACGCGAGGGAGCCGTTGGGTTCCGCCAAAGCCGGGAATCAGCCCGAGCTTGACTTCAGGCTGGCCGAACTTCGCGGCGGGACTCGCCAGGCGGATCGTGCATGCAAGCGCGGTCTCGCATCCCCCGCCCAGCGCCAGGCCGTTCACGGCGGCGATGACCGGCTTGCCGAGATGTTCGACGAGATTGAGCAGGTCCTGGCCGGCACGCGTGCGCCGCTCCGCTTCGATCGGCGTCGCGGTCGCCAGCTCGCTGATGTCGGCGCCGGCGATAAAGGCGCGATTGCCTGCGCCGGTGATGATGACCCCGCGAATCTGAGTGTCGTCCCGCGCATCCTGGAACGCTGCATGCAGTTCCGCGATCGCCTTCTGGTTCAACGCATTCATCACCTCGGGGCGGTTCAGCGTCACATAGGCCGTCGCCTGTCTCTTTTCGTAGAGAATGGTGTCGAAAACGGGGAGTGGCAGAGTGTTTGGCATCGGATCGATTTCTCTAAAGGATGATTCGTGCTGATTCCGCACTAACGGCGCGCGGATGACACGAACGGATGTGTGCCCCGTGGCGGGTGTTGTCGTGCTGCGCACCGACGCACGGCCGCATCAGGCGTCGAGCACCTGAATGTCCTCGACGCAAGCGGCGAGAATCATGAAATTCAGATTGACGGGCTTCGGCCGCAAGCGGGACGGCCGATAGACAAGGTCGCCGACATGTATCGGTTCGTGCGACAACGCGCAGATACCGCGATGCCGGGCTATGCAGACCTTCCAGATCTGCTCGCCGTAGTGGCAGGCAGTCGGGTCCAGCCATGCCACGCTGATCGTCGATATGCTTTGACGTCCTAATATCCTGACCGTCGCGACAGAGGAAAGATCGTCCGGATGTGCCATTCGTCCGACATTCTTGCCGGGCGGCCGGATCTGGTCCGCAACTTGCTCCTTGCCGTCAAGCATGCCCACCATGTGTGACCATATTGGACAGTCCGGTCTGCCGATCTCCATCCTGGCGCCTCCTGTTACCCGTCCGTCGTGCAAGTCAGCGATACCGGGCACAATCGATCTTAAGGTGATGCCGATTTTCAGCCTATGTAGCAACGCACAACGAAGCTAGCTTTTTTTCCAATGCGGAATCGTCCGATGGCCGGATATATGAGGATCATGGGAAGGCTTGCTCAAGCAGGTCAGAACCTGCGCCGTTCGGGAGATCATGAGCAGCCCGAATGTGCCGCGGCCGAACCGTTCATGGCTCAAGCAGCCGCGCAGCCGGGGAGACCGACAGAACAGTCTGTGTTTACTTCACAAAGTACCGACTGGGGACTTCGCCCAGGGCGCCCTTGAACGCCGTCGAAAAGGCGCTCGGGCTGCTGTAGCCAAGTTCCATCGCGACGCGCGTGACGGGTTCGCCGTTGCCCGGTCGGACCACGGCTGCGAGCAGGCAGGCCTGCTGCCGCCATTCGAGGTAGCTGATGCCGGTGTTCGGCACCGTCAGCTCGATCTTCATCGTGCATCAGGTGCCGAGCGCGTCGGACTGGGTGTCGATTGCGTTGATCCTGTCTGCGCTGGCGATCGGCCTGAAGAAGGGGCGTGCGGTCTTCGGTCGGAAGCGTGCGGCTCGCGCGCCGCAACGCAGCGCTGACATCGGCCAGGCTTTGCGGACGACCCGACGAAGCGTCGATTGAAGCGCCTGTCGCCACGCGGCCGTCATTCGAGTGCGCCGCGCAGTTTGATCGCAATGTCGAGCTTCGAGATCCAGCCGGTGTCGTCCAGCCGTGCGCCAAGAATATTCTCGATGCGCTCGAGCCGGTAGTTGAGCGTGTTGGGATGAATGCCCAGCACGCTTGCGGTCGCCTTTCGGCGCTGAAGCTGGTCGAAGTAGGTTCGGAGCGTGTCGAGCAAATCCGGTTCGCCGGCCAGTTGCTCGACCAGGGAAACCAGATAGCTCAACGCGCGTTTCGTTCCGCGGATGCTTTCCTCGACGGCGATTTCGGAATACAGGCGCACCCGGTCCTGATCACTGCGACTCCGGCCGAAGCTGAGCGCACGGCCAGCTTCCTCCGCGGACATCGCCCAGCCTGACGCGCCTTCGCCGGGGAGACCGACGCCGATCGCGTTGATTTCAGGCAGCGTATCCGCGATCGACGCGATCTGCTTGCCCATCTGAAGATCGCTGATGCCCATCAGATCGCCGATCCGGGCGGGTATCCAGATCAGCAGTTGTCCGCGAAACCAGATGTCGAAGAGATCGTCGACAGGCAATTTGAGGCGCCTGGCAGCTGCGGCGACGATCCGGTCGATTTCGCTCTTGAAGGTGGGCGAATTGCTGTCGATCCCGTCGACATCGATGGCCAGCGCGACGCGCGGAGCGGTCACGTCGAGGTGAAGTGCGGCGGCCGTCTTGGAGAACCCGTCGGCATCGTCAGGGAAATTGAAAATGATGCTGTGCAGCTGATAGCGCAGCGATTCTCGCCAGCGGGCCTGTTTGTACTGCTCCTCCAGGTAAGTCTGGGACACCTCTTGCGACAGGATGTCGAAAAATCCCATCAGGTACGGAGAAACGCTGAACAGCAGTTCGTCTCGCAGGGTGTCGCTTTTCTCGTCGAGTTCGATGTACAAACACCATAGTTCGCGAGAGCCCAGCCGAAACGCGCGCAGCAGCGCTTCGAGCGGAACGCCCTGGTAGACGCGGCGGCGCGAATACTCCCGGAAGCGCTCGAGCGCCTCCTCCGACGGCATGCTGCCCGACAACAGCGTGTCGAGCCAAAGCCTGGAAGACAACGCGATCGAATTGCGGATATCCAGCTTCGTGGTCGAATCGAGGTCGGCATACGGCTTGACGTTCACCAATGCCTTGTACACGCGTTCGACGAACACCGCGTGGTTCTGGATCACGCCTGCGGTCCACTGACGCAAGGGGGGGGAGATGTCAGGAATTCGGGTTGTCACGCGCATTTTCTGCTCCGATGGCTCCTCGAGTGGGGGCGCTTCCGGTAGTGCGGCACGATGTGCACGCCGCACAAGGCTTCGGCAACGCCGGTGCTACGTCGCTCGATGTTGCGGCGGCGTCGCATCGGATTCCTTTGCTTCGCCGCGCTCGATCGGCGTCACGCCCAGCCCGCTCTGGACGGCCTCGAATCGGGAGCCGACCTTGAGCTTCTCGAAGATGTTCTTCAAGTGCCATTTGATCGTCTCGGGCGCAACGCGCAATGCACGTCCGATTTCCTTGTTGGACAGGCCATGGGCGATGTGGTTGAGAATCTCGATCTCGCGCGAGCTGAGCAGGTTCCGCGCAGCGCGCGTATCGTCGTCGCTTGCCGGCAGCCGATGCTGATCGAACGCGGCGGCGAGCCTGTCCAGGAAGGTTTGTTGAATCCCCGCCCGGTCGGGCGTATCGCGTGCCCATTTCGTCAGCAGGCGCAGCGCCGGTGTGCCTTCGTCGATGAAACTGCCAATCATGCCGTTCGCCTGTGCGTAACGCAGTGCGTCCTCCAGTGCTTCGAACGCCGCGTCGTGCGCACGTTCCGGCTGAAGCTGATCAAGCTGCTCGAGCGCCAATGCGTGCAGCAGCGACATCCGCGCTTCCAGATATTTCATGCCGGCCCGGGCCAGCGTGTTCTTCAATTCGTCGAGGCGCTCAGCGGCCCGATCTGGCTTGCCTGTCGCGATATCGAGCCGCGCGTTCACCTCGCACCAGCTGGTCCACGTCTCGAGGAAGCTGCCCATCGGCATCGGAACCTGCTCGGGCATCAGCGCTTCCAGTTCATCGGCCGCTTCCTTTGCGCGATCGATCCAGCCACGTTGCAGGCATAACCGGACGATTTCGGCGTCGCACGCGGCATGCATGCGCAGCCAGCGTCGGGAGGCAGCGATTTCGGTTCCCTGTTTCAGGCACAGCAAGGCCGACGCGATATCGTTGTTCCGCGCGTGCAGCCGGGCCGCGATGCGGCAGTAGTTCGACAGCGAGCCAAGCGGACACGTTTCCGCCGTGATGGCCGAGCGGTCGTCGATCAGTTGCCGGGCGCGGGACAAATCGTTCCGCTCGTAGCACACGGCCGCCAGATAACCTGCCGGAACCGCCGCCGCCGCGGAGTTGCGGCCTGCGTTCGCTTCTGCGCGAGCGATGGCCGACTCGAACAGCGCAGCAGCCTCCGTTGCGCGGCCATGCATCAGCATGTTCAGTCCGAACATGCATTCGCTGTAGACGCTCGCGTACACCGATTCGTGATCGTCGGGCGGATCGGCCGCTCTTTCGCGCCCGATCTGCTCGACCTCGTCGAAGCGGCCATCGTGCATCAGGCCGAAGACCTGCGCCGTTTCGCCGATCCGTCTGACCCACGCCGAAACGGGCAGTGGCGACGCCGCGACTTCCCGGCCCAGCTCGAGCGACCGGTAGCTGTCGTCGCGAAAGCCGGAAAGCGCCGCGTCCACGGCAATCACCTCGATCGGCAGCGTCGTGTCCGGTTCGCCTTCCATCGGCGCGCCATCGACGTGACGGCGCGCGAGGCCCGATTTCACTGTCCGCAATACGTCTTCGGCCTCCGACACGCGCATCAGAAAGGCAAGTGACCATGCCTTGGCAAGCAGCAGGCGCGACCTCGACTGCACCAGTTGATGCGGCAGCTTGCCGATCAGGCTCAACAACGCGCTCACGTCGCTGCGATTCATCAACGCCATCGCGCAGTTTTCGACCCAGGTCGCGGCCTGCAGCGTTTCGCCGGCGGCCAATGCATGGCGCACGGCCTCCGGCCATTGCCGCGCGTCGGCGAACCACTGGCTGGCGCGATGGTGGAGTCGCGGCATGTCGTCGGCGAGTTGCCGGGCGGCCCGCCGCCTGAGCGCTTCGGACAGCAGCGCGTGATAGCGGAACCATTGCCGCTCGTCGTCGAGCGCGCGGATAAAGAGGTTGTGGCGCTCCAGCCAGTCGAGCTTGTCCCAACTGCGTGCGCCGGCGCCCATGATCGCGTCGCAGAGCCCCGGGCTCAGTCGATCGAGAATCGATGTCCGCAGCAGAAATTGATAGATGGCCGGCGGAAGGCGGGTCAGCACAGCGTCGTCGAGATAGGCATCGATGCCGAAGCGGTTGCCGGCGAGATCGCGCGCCAGCCGGGTGGTGTCGGTGGTTTCCTTCAGCGACAGGGCTGCGAGCTGCAGGCCTGCTATCCATCCTTCGGTCGCGTCGTTGAGGCGCTCGACGGTGGAGCGGTCGAGCGGCGCCGCGGCCGTGCGCGCGAAGAACGCTTGCGCGTCATCCGCGGAAAAGCGCAGATCGGATTCGTCGATTCGCAGCAGCTGGCCCTGAGCCTGGAACTGCGAAAGCGCCAGCCTGGGCTCGCCGCGCGCGCCGAGCAGCACGTGGAAATTCTCGGGTGCGTAGCGCAACAGCCGGAGCATCGCCGCGCACACCGGGGGCGACGTCAGGCGGTCGAAGTCGTCCAGGATCAGAAAGACCTGCTTGCCGCAGGTCGCGATTTCATTGAGCAGCACGGAGATGACGGTTCTGCCCGGGGTGAGCGGATCCTTGCGCAGCAGCTTTTCGGCTTGCTGCCCGACGCCGCCCGTGCCGTGGCTCAGTGACGCGACGAGGTACGCGCCGAGCTGGTCGGGATCGTCGTCGTCACTGTCCAGGCTGAGCCATGCGACGAGCTGGTGCCGGGTGCGGAGCAGTTCGCACCATTCGGACAACGTCGTGGTTTTGCCGAATCCCGCCGGCGCGATGATCAGCGTGACCGTGTGCTCGGCCGCGGCAGCGAGCTTCTTCAGCAGCGTCCGGCGCGTCACCCGGCCTCGTGGCGGACGCGGCGGGGCCATTTTCGTTCTTATTAACGAGAGATTCCAAAGATTTTCATCAGAATCGATCGGTAAGTTCATTGCAATCTGCCCGGAATTCACCCCGCCATGATAATCGGTGTCACGGTGCGGGTGATGAGGGTTTTCCCACGGGAGGGTGGGGTGCCAGCCTTACCCCCCCGGCGCCCTGCACCCTACCTCCCCGTCGTCGCGCACACACCCATCCTGCCTCCCCGTAGTCTTGCATCAGGTTCATGTCCGGCCGGCCTGCGATCACGCGATTGTCGTGCCGGGAAGGCGTGATGCGTCGGGTCGAGCGTCTGTCAACAGTCTGTCGAGGAGTCAATGGTGTCTACCGCTTCGCTGGTCGGTCAGTCGTCGTCGGCCTATGCGTACCCGCTGCTGATCAAGCAGCTGCTCCATACGCCGCTCGCGGTCAACCCCGAGCAGGAGATCGTTTACCGGGGACAGACGCGGTACGACTACTGGACGCTGCGTCACCGCATCGGGCAGCTGGCCAGCGCGCTGCAGGCGCTGGGCGTGAGGCCGGGCGACACGGTTGCCGTGATGGATTGGGACAGCCATCGCTATCTGGAATGTTATTTCGGTATCCCGATGATGGGCGCGACGCTGATGACGGTCAACGTCAGGCTGTCACCCGAGCAGATCGCGTACACGCTGAACCATTCCGGTGCATCCGTGCTGCTGGTCAACGCAGAGTTTCTTCCCGTGCTCGACAGGATCCGGGGTGAGCTGCGCGATATCGACCGGTTCGTGCTGATCGACGACAGCGGCCTCGCCGACTTGCCCGCGTGCTTCGCAAACGAGTACGAAGCGCAACTGGCGGAGGCGTCGCCGGACTTCGATTTCGCCGATTTCGACGAAAACACGCGGGCCACGACGTTCTACACGACCGGCACCACGGGCGCACCCAAAGGCGTCTGCTTCACGCACCGCCAGATCGTCCTTCACACGCTGGCGACGATGGCCGCGCTCGCGAGTTCGCCGAAGCAAGGCCGCATCGACCGGGACGACGTGTACATGCCGATCACGCCGATGTTTCACGTTCATGCGTGGGGGCTGCCGTACGTCGCCACGCTGCTCGGGATCAAGCAGGTGTATCCCGGCCGCTATGCGCCGGAGATGCTGCTGGACCTGATCCGGCGCGAGCACGTCAGCTTTTCGCACTGCGTGCCGACCATCATGCAGATGTTGCTGACGAGCCCCGCCGGCAAGGACATCGACCTGAGCCGCTGGAAGGTGATCGTCGGCGGCTCGGCGCTGCCGAAGGGGCTCGCCCAGCTCGCACTGGAGCGGGGCATCGACATCTTTGCCGGCTACGGGATGTCCGAGACCTGCCCGGTGCTGACGATCGCGCAGGTCAGGACGTCGATGCTCGACGACGCGTCGCAGTCGCTGGATGTCCGGACCAAGACGGGCTTGCCGATTCCGCTGGTCGACCTGCGCATTGTCGACGCTGGCATGCACGACGTCGCGCACGATGGCAAGACGCCCGGCGAGATCGTCGTGCGCGCACCGTGGCTGACGCAGGGCTATCTCGACAACCCGGAAGCGTCCGAGACGCTGTGGGCGGGCGGGTATCTGCACACGAACGATATCGGGTTCATCGATAGCGACGGGTATCTGCAGGTGACGGACCGCATCAAGGACATGATCAAGTCCGGTGGCGAATGGGTGTCGTCGCTCGAGGTCGAGAGCCTGATTTCCCGTCACCCGGCGGTCAGCGAGGTCGCGGTGATCGGCATCGGGGACGAGAAGTGGGGAGAGCGTCCGCTGGCGCTCGTCGTGCTGAAGGCCGGCGAGGTCGCGGACGCGGACGCGATTAGCGCGCACCTGGCCGAATTCGTCGAACGCGGGCTGATGTCGAAATTCGCGGTTCCCCAATCGATCCTGTTTGTCGAATCGATCGACAAGACCAGCGTCGGAAAAATCGACAAGAAGGCGCTGCGCAGCCGGTACGCGAGCGCGTGACCAGCGCGTGTCAGGCGGCCGTGGTTGTCGCTGCTGCGACAGCCCGCGCCGGTGAACGCGAGGCTGCTTGACACGATGATCCGCAACGCGAAGCCGAGCGTCGCCGCACAGGGCGATATTTGCGCGGCACGCGAGCGAATCCTGACCGTGTTGTTGTTGTGACGTGCAACGGAGTCGCGCGATCGGCGCGCGGCTGTGGGGCTTCTATTGAAAATAACTAATCTGGTTTGGAGGCAGGGAATGAAATCACCATGGCGTCAGGGAGCGCTCGGCTTTTTTGTCGCGGCATCGCTGGGTACGACGTCCGGACTGGCGCACGCTCAGAGCAGTGTCACGTTATATGGCGTACTCGACGCGGCGGTGCTCTACACGAGCAAGTCGCTGAATCTGGCGACAGGAGCGAATGACGGCCACAAGTTCGCGCTGGTCGACGGTTCCGCGTCGGCGTCGCGATTCGGCTTGCGAGGCGTCGAGGATCTGGGCGGCGGGCTGAAGGCGACGTTCGTCCTCGAAAGCGGCATCGACGTGCCGAGCGGCGGGTTCGGCAATTCGAACGGCAACATGTTCGGCCGTCAGGCCTGGATCGGACTGAGCGGCGACTTCGGCACGGTGAAGGCCGGCCTGCAATACTCGCCGTTCGTGCTGGCGCAGATTGCGACCGACGCGCGCGACATCGCGTATTTCGGCAGCGGCGCGGTGCTCTACGTCGACAACCTGCTGGTCACGGGGCTGTTCAACCAGAATGCCGTTTCCTATACGAGCCCGGTCGTTGCGGGCTTTCAGGGCAGCGCGATGTTCGGCTTCGGCGGGAAGGCGGGCGATTTCCAGTCGGGACGGCAATACTCGGCCAGCCTGAAATACCAGGCCGGCGGTTTCCTCGTCACGGCGGCGATGTACAACGGCAACGCGGGCGGCACGGCAGCGACGCCGATCCCCAGCACCGTGCCGTTCACCGGCCGCTCGATCGGCGCGGCGTACAGCATCGGCAATCTGACCGTCAAGGGTTCGTACGCGCTCTTCAAGGTGAGCGGCTCGTTCGACAACCGGGTGTACGGGGGTGGGGCAAGTTATGCGTTTACGCCCGCAGTCGAGGCCGACGCGGGCGCCTGGGTGACGAGCGACGGCAACGATACCGCCAATCATTCGGTGCTGACCGCGGTCGGATTGAGGTATTTCCTGTCGAAGGCGACGACCGTCTACAGCCAGGTCGGACTGGTGCACAACCATGGCCGGATGGACACCGGGCTGGCGATCAACGGCGCGCTGTTCGAGGGGGCCGGCACGACGGTGGGTGCGGTGGTCGGCCTTCGCCATACGTTCTGACGGCGGCGCCGACGCCATCGGCTGGCGGGGCGACGCCCCCGCCAGCGCGCGAATTCGCGGGGGCCGGCCCACGGTCGCGCTCAGGTGCATTGTGACTAATCACAATCGCGATGTTCGATTTCACGATATTCGCGGGATCCGTCCGCACTTACCATCGAAAGCCGGGTCGCGAGATGCGTGTTCGCCGTCCGATGTGTGCTTTCAGCCCGCAGGCTGAACGGGTGTACGGCCCTTGCGGCGGCCCGTCCGAGCCTTCCCTCGTCGTGTTCATTCAATCACCGAATCAACGTTGCGGCATCCCGTCGTGCCGTTTCTTTCCGTTGCCGTGAGTACTTTGCAGATGCGTTCGTCTACCGCCCTGGCTCTCGTTTCGATTGCGGCAAGCCTGTTGCTCGAAGGATGTGCGCCCGCGCCGTCGGTCGCGGTATTCGGCGCGGGTTTTCCGGATTGGCTGTTCTGCATCGTCGGCGGGGTTCTGGGTACCGTGATCGTTCATGTCGCGCTGGGCAAGGCAGGCAAGCGCGGCTTTCTCGCGCCGCTGGCGATCAGCTACCCGGCCCTTTCCGCGTTGCTCGCGATGGCCTTCTGGCTGCTTTTCTTTCCCCACTGATCACGCGTACCGCATATGTCCGACGCTTCCGGCGCATCGCGCAAAAAGTCCCTGCCTGCATGGCTCATCGTGATTGCCGCGCTGGTGTTGCTCGGCGTCGTTGTGTGGCGTCTCGACCAGTCGCCGACGACCGACGACGCGTACGTCTACGCCGACACGATCAACGTCGTGCCGGAAGTCAACGGCAAGATCGTCGAGATGCCGATACGCGACAACCAGCCGGTGAAGCAGGGCGACCTGCTGTTCCGGATCGATCCACGGCCGTACCAGGACGCGCTGAACCAGGCCCGCGCACGGCTGGTGACGCTCGACAAGCAGATCGGGCTCACGCAACGCACGGTCAATGCGCAGCAGTACAACGCCGATTCCGTCAAGGCGGCGGTTGAGCGCTCGCGCGCGCAGGCTGCGCAGGCGGCTGACACGCTGCATCGGATGGAGCCGCTGCTCGCGCCGGGTTATACGTCGGCGGAGGACGTCGACCGGGCCCGCACCGCGCAACGTGCGGCGCAGGCGGAATTGAATGCGGCAATGCTGCAGGCGCAGCAGGCGTCCGCGGCGGTGAGCGGCGTGGATGCGCTGGTCGCGCAGCGTGCGGAAGTCGAGGCTCAGATTGCGATCGCCGAACTGAATCTCGAGTACACCGAGGTGCGCGCGCCGTTCGACGGACGGGTGGCCGCGTTGCGCACGACGGTCGGCCAGTTCGCGTCGGCGCTCAAGCCGGTCTTTACGCTGATCGATACGCGTCATTGGTACGTGATCGCGAATTTCCGCGAAACCGATCTGAAGGGCGTGCGTGCGGGGATGCCGGCCACTGTCTATCTGACGAGTGACACGGGCAAGCGTTTCGGCGGCACGATCGATTCGATCAGCTACGGCGTGCTGCCCGACGATGGCGGCGTGGTGATGGAAGGGTTGCCGCGCGTCGCGCGCAGCATCAACTGGGTGCACGTGTCGCAGCGCTTCCCGGTGAAGATCGCGGTGCGTGACCCGGATCCGGACCTGTTCCGGATCGGCACGTCGGCGGTCGCGACGCTCAGGCGCGACGCGGCCGCGCGCGACACGGCACGGTGAGCGTCGCATGAGCACCGCGCAATCTGCGCCGAGCAGCCTTCAGCGCTTCGCGAGCTTCGTCGGTGGCGAGATCCGCCCGTACCCGGGGCGCATGAACGTGACGCTGCGCTGCGTGCTCGCGAGCGCGCTCATCATCGTCACGTCGATGGCGCTGCAGGTGCCGCTTCTGGCGTTGTCGCTGATCGTCGTGTTCTACGTGACGCAGGCGAATGTCGTCGTGACGCGCCTGATCGGCACGCTGTTCGTCATCGGGTCGACGGTCGCGATCGGCTGCGCGATTCTGGTGCTCAAGTTCACGTACGACTATCCGCTGCTGAGAATTCTGCTGGCCGGCGCGCTGTTCTTCGTCAGCGTCTACCTGATGCGCGTGGCCCGGATCGGCGTCGTATTCTTCATCGTCGGGCTCGTCGTCATCTACGTGCAGACGTTCGTCGATCGGACCGATCAGGCCGAACTGCTGGTGCGCGCGGCGCTGTGGGTCTGGGTCGCGATCAACTACGCGATCGCCGTGACGCTCGTGATCAATACGCTGTTCCTGCCCGCGGAACCCGTGCGTCAGCTCGAAGCCGCGATGTGCGGGCAACTGGCTGCCATCGACGCGAGCCTGGCTGAATTCGGGCAACGTGGATCGGTCGCAAGCGCTCCGGGGGCGCGCGACATCCAGGCCGGGATGCTGACGCTCCAGAAGCTGCTCCGCTTCGCAACGATGCGGGATCCTGCCTATCGCGCGAACCAGGCGTTGCACCTCGCGCGGGTCGCGGCGGTTTCGCGCCTGTACGCCGCGACGGGCCATCTGCCGGCCTCGACCGCTGGATTGACGGCCGATGCGATTCCCGCGCTGCGTGACGCCTGCGGGCGTCTCCAGCACGCGATCAAGACCGGCGCGCCGTTTGTCGCGCCCCGGCTGCTGGTCGACCTGAAGGCCGACGGATTGCCGGGTGCGCTGGCGGAAATGCGCGATGCATTGCTGGCGTTCGCGGATCGATCGGCTGCGCCGCCTTCCGCCGAATCGCCGGCCGAGCAGGCGCGCCAGCTGGTACCCGATGCGTTCAGCAACCCGGTCTATGCGCAGTTCGCGCTGAAGACGCTGATGGCGGCGTTGTTCAGCTACGTCTTCTACATCGCGACCGACTGGCAAGGCATTCATACGATGATGCTGAGCTGCCTGATCGTCGCGCAACCTAGCCTCGGCGCGACGGCCCAGCGCGCGGTCCTCCGCATCGGCGGCGCGCTCGTGGGCAGCGCGCTGGCGCTTGCGATGGTCGTGTGGATCATCCCGCATCTCGACGGGATCGTCGGGCTGTTGCTGATGGCGTTGCCGGTGATCGCGCTGAGCGCGTGGGTCGCCGCGGGCTCGGAACGCATCAGCTACGCCGGCACCCAGATCATGTTTACGTTCGCGCTGGCCGTGCTGGAGCAATTCGGTCCGACCACCAACCTCACCGAGATTCGCGACCGGATGGTGGGCATCCTGCTCGGCGTTGCCGTGTCGGCGGTCGTCCACGCATTCCTGTGGCCGGAGGCCGAAGGCGAAGCGCTGCGTCAGCGCGCGGCCGGACTGGTGCGCCGGGTCGGCGCGCAGCTTCGCTCGGGCGCGACAGGCCCGGTGCCCATTCCGCTCTGGGGCGAGCTGGGCGACAGCGAAGCCATGTCGGCGCGCGTCGCGCTGGAGCCGGGCTGGCAGATGGCGGAAGGGCAGCCGGAAGGCCTGACCTTGCGCATGCAGACCTTGCTGGCCCAGATCCGGGAAGTGCTGCTTGCCATCGATGCGTATGGCGCGGAGCGGCGGTCGCTGAGCCTGCCGATGCCGACCGAGACCGCGGCGACGGCGTTTCAGGCCGGGCTTGCCGCGTCGCTCGACCGCTATGCGCAAGCGTTGGCGGAGCATCCGCTGGCGGTCGATGCGCCGCTGCGCGCGCCGCTCGACGCGTTGTCCGAATGCTGCGCGGCCGACCTGTCAACGCAGCCGACCGATGCGACACGCGCCGCCTACGCGCGATTGCTGACCCGCGCCGGGAACCTGGCAAAGCAGATATCGGCGCTGCCGGCATGGGCGCCGGCGCCCGTCGGTCCCGCATTCACCTCGCGAGCTTCGCAAGCATGACCGTTTCGTTGATCCGATTTTCCTATTCATCGCTGCGCTGTGCCGCCGTCGCCGCGCTGACGTGCGGGATGTGCGCATGCGCGCTGATCCGCCACGACGCCAGGCCGCTGCCGACGATCGATGCCGAACGCATCCGCATTGCCGACGACATTCATCTTGCGAACGACGGCTGGCCGTCGGCGCGCTGGTGGACGCGCTACGACGATCCGCAGCTCGACGCGCTGGTCGAGCGTGCGCTCGCCGACTCGCCGAGCATCGCGATCGCGCGGACGCGCGTGTCGCAGGCCAAGGCCGACGTCGACCTCGTGAAAGCGGGAACCAATCTGCAAGTGACCGCGCTCGGCTCGGTGGACCGCGAGCGGGTGTCGGGCAATGGCTTCCTGAGCGCGTATTCCGGCAATCAGCCGCTATTGGGGGCCTCGGGGCCCTGGTACACGGAAGGCATCGTGGGCCTCGGTGCCAGCCTCGACGTCGATATCTTCGGCAAGCAGCGCGCGCAGGTGGCTGCGGCGCTGGGCGTGCACAATGCGCGCCTGGTCGAGACATCCGCCGTCGAACTGGAAATCGCTGCGGACGTCGCGCAGCTCTACTACGGGATTCAGACGACCTACCGCGCGATCGATCTGCTGGAGCAGTTGCGCGATGTCGCGGCTTTCTCGGTGAACGCGCACGCCGCGCGTGCGGCTCGCGGGCTGGAGCCGCAGACGCAGACGGAGATCGCGCGCGCGCAGCAACTCGCAACGGAGCGGCAGATCGTGGCGGCCCGCGGGCGCATCACGCAGCTGCGCGAATCGCTGCGGGCGCTGATCGGGGCCGGGCATGCGGATCTGGGCGAGATCAGGCCCGTGCCGCTGCCGGCACTGCCGTCTTCGTTGCCGACGACGCTCTCGTACGAGTTGCTGGCGAGACGCCCGGATCTGCAGGCAATGCGCTGGTACGTCGAAGCGTCGTTCGACAAGATCGATGCGGCGAAGGCCGCGTTCTACCCGAGCTTCGACATCAAGGCGTTTTTCGGTGTCAATGCGCTGCATCTGGGCGACCTGTTCACCCATGCAAGCCAGCAGATCAATCTGGTTCCTGGCCTGACCTTGCCGATCTTCGACGGCGGGCGGCTCAACGCGAATCTCGGCGGCGCGCGCACCGCTAGCAACCTGCTGATCCTGCAGTACAACCAGTCGGTGCTGAACGCCGTGCGCGACGTCGCAACGACGGGCAGCCAGCTTCAGGATCTCGATGAAGAGGCGAGGCTGCAGACGGAGAAGGTCCGGGCCGTGACATTTACCCAGGACAGCGCCGATGCGCACTACCGGCAAGGGCTGGCGAGCCGGCTGAGCGCCGTGGAGGCGAAGCAGGCCGTGCTGCTGGAACGGATTGCGCTGCTCGACATCGACGGACGGCGGATCGGCCAGGACATCGCGCTGACCAAGGCGCTTGGCGGCGGATACCGGGCGGATGCGCCGGTAGTCCTGAACCCGCGGTAAGGCCGGCCATGTCCAACGAGCTTTTGCAATTCGGTTGCGGCGACGCGCTGCGCGACGCGGACGGCATGCGCATGATGCTGAGCGTCCAGCTGTCGATCAGGCATGTGCTGAACCAGAGCATGCTGACGACTCTCGGGATTCCGTTCTCGCAGGGCAGTGCGCTCGTCCATCTTGCGCGCGGCGAAGCGGTGTCGTGTCAGGAACTTGCGAGCCTGCTCGGCTGCGGTACGAGCCGCCTGTCACGTCTCGCATGCGACCTCGAGCGTCGAGCGCTGGTCGTCCGGCGTCGGAGCGGCCGGGATGGCCGGGTACTGGATTTGTCGCTCACGCCGGCCGGGCTGGCGATCGCAGAGCGGGTCCCCGCCGTGCTGGCGGAAGCCGAGCGTGTCGTGCTGAGCCGGTTGTCGGCAGAGGAGCGGGTGTTTCTCAAGCGCCTTCTCCACCGGATTCTCGGAGCGATCGACGTGTAACCCGCGACGCGTAGCGCCGACGTGTAGCCCGCGCCGCGTATCTCCGACGCGTAACCCCGGCGTGCAGCTCGTTCATGCATGGATCGCGCGAGTTTGCCTGAGCGCGGGGCGGTCGCTATCGACAAACCGCAATTTTCCGAAACACCTGAATCGAACTTCGTCACGTGTCACAACCCGTTCTGATTGCTTGCCACATGTGCGACACGCTGGTGCGCAAACCGAGACTCGCCGGAAAAACGACCGCCCGCTGCCCGCGCTGCAACGAGGTGCTCTACCGCAGCAGCGCGTCGCAGCTCGAGCGTATCTGTGCGCTGACGCTCGCGGCACTTGTCACGTTCGCGATCGCGCAGGGTTTCCCGATCCTCGAGATGGACGTGAACGGCATGCACGTGCAGACGACACTCGTCGGTGCGCTCGAAGCGTTATGGAACCAGGACATGCGGATCGTCGCCGCGATGGTGTTCTGCTCCACGCTGCTGTTCCCGCTCGTCGAGATGGTGGCGCTCCTCTACGTGACGCTTCCGCTACGCGCAGGTCGCGTGCCGCCAGCCTTCGACGCTGTGCTGCGGGCGATCGGGCGGGTTCGGCCGTGGGGGATGATCGAGGTGTTGACGCTCGGCATTCTCGTCACGATCGTGAAGATGGTGAGCCTCGCGCAGGTGGTGCCCGAGGCGGCGCTGTTCGCGTTTGCCGCGCTCACGCTGATGCTGGCCGGGGTCGTCACGTTCGATCCGCGCGCGCTGTGGGACATCGCGGACGAACTTCGCGGCCACACGGCAGACAAGGCGACAGCCCGATGAGTTCGTCGAATCCGTTGACCGCCGCCCGCGCGGGCATGGCGAGCTGCCGCGCGTGCGGTCATGTGCAGCCGCTCGCGCGGCCGCATGGCGTCGCTGCGCACGCTGCAACGCAATGCTGCGCGCGCTGCGGCGCCGCGTTGCACCCGCGCTTCCCGAACAGCCTCGCGCGCACGTGGGCGTTCCTGATCGCGGCCATGATCCTGTACATCCCGGCCAACCTGTTGCCGATGATGCGCACCGCGTCGATCGTCGGCTCGCAGGAGGACACGATCATGAGTGGCGTCGTCTATTTCTGGGTGTCGGGTGACTGGCCGCTTGCGGTCGTCGTGTTCGTCGCGAGCATCCTCGTGCCGATGCTCAAGCTTTGCGTGCTGCTGATTCTCGTGATCAGCGCGCAGCGGCGTTCCACCTGGCGGCCGATGCAGCGCACGAAGCTCTACCGGATCGTCGAGCGGATCGGCCGCTGGTCGATGCTCGACATCTTCGTCGTGACGCTGACCGTCGCGCTCGTCCACTTCCGTTCGCTCGCCACCATCACCGCCGGCCCCGGCGCGCTCGCATTCGGCTCGGTCGTGGTGCTGACGATGCTCGCGTCGTTGCAGTTCGATCCCCGTCTGATCTGGGATCCTGTCGAAACCTCAGGGAAATACCATGAATAGTCGGCAAGGCCCGCAACACGATTTGAATCCGGGGGCCGGCCATCCGGGGGCCGGCCATCCGGAGGCAGGCCGACCGCCGTCCATACCGGATCCGATGATCACGAAGCGCGCGAGCTGGTTGCCGTCGCTCGTCTGGCTCGTGCCGCTCGTCGCGGCGCTGATCGGCATCGGGCTCGTCGTCAAGTCGGTGCGCGAACGCGGTCCGGAAATCACGATCAGCTTTCGCAGCGCGGATGGGCTCGAACCCGGCAAGACGCAGGTGAAATACAAGGATGTCGAGATCGGGATGGTCAAGACGGTCACGCTCGCGAAGGACCTGTCGCACGTGCTGGTCGACGTCCAGCTCAAGAAGGAAGCAGAGGATTTCGCTGTGAAGGGCTCGCGGTTCTGGGTGGTGCGGCCGCGCGTCGGCGCAAGCGGCGTATCGGGGCTGAGCACGCTGCTTTCGGGCGCGTACATCGGCGTCGATGCGGGAGATTCGAAGGATACCGAACGAAGATTCAGCGGACTCGAAACGCCGCCGGCCGTGACCGGCGACCAGCGCGGCACGCAGTACGCGCTGCGCGGCGATTCGCTCGGCTCCGTCGATATCGGTTCGCCCGTTTACTACCGGCGCGTGCAGGTCGGCCAGGTGGTCGGCTTCTCGCTCGACAAGCTCGGCACGGGCGTCACGTTCACCGTGTTCGTCAACGCGCCGTACGACCAGTATGTCCACACCAATTCGCGCTGGTGGCAGGCGAGCGGCGTCGATCTGCGCCTCGATTCGAGCGGCCTCAAGCTCAACACGCAGTCGCTCGCGACCGTGATTCTCGGCGGCATCGCGTTCCAGGCGCCGCTCGATCAGCCGGCAGGGGACGTTGCGGTGCGTGACACGGTGTTCCAGCTCGGTTCGGACGAAGCGCAGGCGATGCGCGATCCGGACGGCGAGCGTGTGCCTGTCGTGATGCACTTCAACCAGTCGCTGCGCGGGCTCGCGGTCGGCGCACCGGTCGACTTCCGCGGGATCGTGCTCGGCGAAGTCACGAACATCGGCATCGACTACGACGCGAAGGCGAAGAGCTTCACGATGCCGGTGACGATGAACCTTTACCCCGAGCGGCTCGGCAAGGGCTTCCGGAACGCGACCCGGACCAAGGGCGAGACCGAGCGCCGCGAGATTCTGCAGCGGCTCGTCGAGCACGGGCTGCGCGGCCAGTTGCGCACCGGCAACCTGTTGACGAGCCAGCTGTATGTGGCGCTCGACTTCTTCCCGACCGCGCCCGCCGTGAAGCTCGACATCAGCCATGAGGCGGTCGAAGTGCCGACCGTGCCGAACACGCTCGACGAACTGCAGTCGCAGGTTGCCGATATTGCGAAGAAGCTCGACAAGGTACCGTTCGACCAGATCGGTGCGAACCTGAACAGTGCGCTCGGCAACGCCGACAAGCTGTTCAGGCAGCTCGACACGCAGGTGGCGCCCGAGGCCCGCGACACGCTGTCCGCCGCGAAGCAGACCTTCTCGACCGCCGAAGCGGCGCTGCAGCAGGATTCGCCGCTGCAGTCCGACATGCGCGGCGCGCTGAAAGAGCTGACCCACACGCTGCAGTCGCTCAACATGCTCGCCGACTATCTGGAGCGGCACCCCGAATCGCTGCTGCAAGGCAAGACTGGAGACAAGCAATGACCGCACGCCTGCAACGACTGGCCCGCTTGCTCGCGGGCGCCGGCGGGGCTGCTGCCGTGGTGGCGTCGCTGGCCGCCTGTTCGTCGCCGCCCGCGCGGTTTTATACGCTGGATGCGAACGGCTCCGGTTCGTTGCAACCCGGGGTCGCCAATCCGCCGTTCCTGATTCAGGTGCCCGCCGTCGATGTGCCCGAGCAGGTGGCGAAGAACCAGCTTGTCGTGCAGAAGGGCGCGGCGCAGGTCAGCGTGCTCGAGGAAGAGCGCTGGGCGTCGCCACCGGCCGACGAGATTCGGCGCGCGCTGTCGGCTGCGTTGACGCACGAGCTCGATACCATCGATGTCGTGGATTCCGCGTATCCGCCGGGCGTGCCCGTGTACCGCGTCAGCGTGAACGTGCAGCGCTTCGAATCGTGGCCGGGCGAGCGCGCGGTGCTCGACGCCGTCTGGAGCGTGCGCTCGCTTGCCAGCCAGTCGGTGATGACGTGCCGGACCCGCGTCGCTGTATCGGTGAAGCCCGGTTACGACGCGCTCGTGGATGGTCACCGTCAGGCGATCGGGCAGCTTGCCGCGCAAACCGCGACCGCTGTCCGTGCGATGGCTGCGGCGCGTCAGAGCGCGAAGCGGGCGGGGACGGCGACATCCGCGACAAGTTGCCCTGTCGCGATGGCTGTGCCGACGCCGCAGTGACGTCGGGCCGGCACGCGCGAGCGTGTGGCTGAAGCGATATGCGGTGGCACGAATGAGGACGAGCGGAAAGTCCTCTTGAGTTACACGTAACGCGCTTCCTGTCGTCGAGCGTCAGGTTTTAGTGCTCCAGAACGGCGCTCAGCGCAAGCTCGTCGGCGATCTTTTTCAACCTCTTGTCCCGGGTCCAGATCGTCACGCCAGGCTGAAGCTTCGCGGATGCGAGCAACGACGCATCGACGTAGCCGATCCCCCGGCTGAACAACTGCTGTTGCTCAATCAGATAGATGACTTCGTCAGGTGTGGCGATGGGCACGCGAGGCAAATCGTTCAAAGCGCGAAGCACGTTGGTGCGGTCGCGCAAACTGCCTAGAGATATTTCCCCGACTACATATGGATGAAGCCGGACACGGCCATTGAGCAGAAGGTCGACCATAATCGGCTCTGAGTGGTCAATGTGATCGATCCAGACAGAGGTGTCGACGAGGATCATTCAACCTCCTGCCGACGGCGCGGCGCAGCCGTGATGCCCGGTTGACTGCCCCCCAAGGCGGCGAGCCTGCGTGCGGCTTCACGTTCAATAAGCGCTTTCAACGCTTCGCGCACAAGTGCGGACTTCTCGCTCAACCCTGTGTAGTCCTGGGCCCGAGAGACCAATTCATCATCCAAAGCGATTGTGGTTCGCATAACAACCTCCGTGACCAAGGCACAATTATGGCATCGTTTGATGCCTAAATGTGTGCCTTGAAATGGAGGGGGCTGGAAGCCGGCCGTTCATAACCGATCAGACGCTCCCCGTGAACAGCGCACAACTTTAGATCGCCGGGCTCCGAAAGCCCGCTCGGCTATCCGTTCGCCTCCCTCGCCGCCTGCTTGCTCCCGTGAAATTGTCGTGATAGTTTTTCATGAAATTTCGCGAAGGTAATTTCACGGGAGACGCCATGTTCCAGCAGTCGGATCGCCACGTCGCAAGCTATTACGCCGCTACGCATCCGGTGCCGATCGCGCATCGGCCGGCGCTGGACGAGCGCATCGACGTCGACGTGCTGGTCATTGGCGCGGGCTTCAGCGGGCTGCATACGGCGCTGCGCCTGGCGCTCGCCGGCAAGCGGGTCGCGGTGCTCGAGGCGAGCCGGGTCGCATGGGCGGCGTCGGGCCGCAACGGCGGCCAGGCGCTGCTCGGCTGGTCGTGCGACATGCCGCCGATCGAGCATTCGCTCGGCCGCGACGGCGCGCGCGCGCTGTGGGACAGCATGCGCTGGGCCGCGGCTGAAGTGCGCGAACTGCCGGCGCGGCACGGCTTCGACATCGACTACCGGCCGGGCAGCCTGTGGGCGGCCGTGCGGCCGCGCCGCGTCGCGATGCTCGCGCAGGCGCGCGACGAGGCGGCCGAGCGCTGGGGCTACGACCGGCTGCGCGTGATTCCGCACCCTGAGATGCGCGAATGGATCGGCGGCACGCGGTATCTGGCCGCGCTCTACGATCCCGAGGCCGGCCACCTGAATCCGCTGAAGCTCGCGCTCGGACTCGCGCAGACGATCGAGCGCGCCGGCGGCCGCATCTTCGAGCAGAGCCGCGTGCTCGACTACCGCGAGACGGCGGGCGGCTGCGTCGCGCGCACGGCCGGCGGCGAGGTGCGCGCGGACGTGCTGGTGCTCGCGTGCAACGCGTACGTCGACCGGCTCGATCCCGACCTGTCGCGCCGGCTGCTGCCAGTCGGCACCTACCAGGTCGCGACCGCGCCGCTCGACCCCGAGGTCGCGCGTTCGCTGCTGCCACGGAACAGTTGCGTGATCGACAACCAGTTCGTGCCCGACTACTTCCGCCTGAGCCCCGACAACCGGCTGCTGTTCGGCGGCGGCTGCACGTATCTCGGCGGCATCCCGGCGGATATCGCGGCGGCGACACGGCCGCATCTCGAACGCGTGTTTCCGCAGCTGCGCGGCGTGCCGATCGACTATGCGTGGGGCGGGCACATCGACATCAGCATGCGCCGCACGCCGGACGTCGGCCGCCACGGACAGCGCTACTGGCTGCAGGGCTTCTCGGGCCACGGCGTGCTGCCGACGCTCGCGGCCGCACGCGCCGTCGCCGACGCTGTGCTCGGCGACGGCCGGCTGCTCGGGCTGTACCAGCGGATCCGCAACCCGCGCTTTCCGGGCGGCGGCCGGCTCGCCGCGCCACTGGAAGCAATCGGCAAGGCCTGGTACCGTTTGCGCGATACCGTCTGACACGCACACGCTTTCTGGAAAACACCATGAACGAACAGGAAGAGATCGAGAGCCTGGCGATCCTGATCCGCGATCTGCGCAAGCACCGCAAGGTCACGCTGAACGAACTGGCCGACAGGATCGGCCGCTCGGTCGGCTTCCTGTCGCAGGTGGAGCGCGGGTTGTCGCGGCCGACCGTCGCGGACCTGACCGCAATCGGCGAGGCGCTCGGCGTGCCGACCACGTATTTCTACAGCCTGAGCAAGCCGCGCGCGGTGCCGTGGGTCACGCGGCCCGACGAGCGGCGCACCGTGTATTACGCGGCCGGCATCACCGACATGCTCGTGTCGCCGAACATGCGCGCGCGCTTCTCGATCCTCGAAAGCCATCTCGCACCGGGCGCGAGCAGCGGCGAGCGGCCCGTCGACGACAGCGACGAGCAGGGCGGCTTCGTGCTCGAAGGCGAGCTGACGATCTGGCTCGACAATGACGACACACCCGTGACGCTCGGCCCGAACGACGCATTCCAGCTGCCCGCGCACCGGCGCTTCCGCTACGCGAACCTGACCGACGCGCCCACCCGCGTCATCTGGGTGTTTACCTGAGCTGCCGCTGACGCGAAGAAGCGGGAAGGGTTCGCGTCCGCCGCACGTTGTTTGCAGTACTGATCGACAGGATCGCATGGCGAAGCGCGTGCCGTGCGGCCCCGGTTCGCCGCGATGCGGCATCGTCACACTCGAAAAGAAGGATCAAAAATGGCTGACGTCGTTTCCGCGCTGGTCGATGAAGTCCGGGCATTTCGCCAGGCGCACCCCGAGATCCGTTATGTCGACCTGATCTGCCTGGACCTGCCCGGGCATTTCTACGGCAAGCGCTATCCGATTGACGCGCTCGAGAAAGTCGCGTCAGGGTCGCTGCTGAAGCTGCCGCAGAACTGCGTGCTGCTCGGCACGCAAGGTGGCCTCTACAAGATCGGCGACTACTGCTTCAACGACGGCGATCCGGACGCGCCGCGCCGGCTGATTCCCGGCACGCTGAAGCCGGTGCGCTGGGAAAGCCAGCCGCTTGCGCAGATGCTGATCAGCTCCGACGGCACCGATGCGCCGATCGAGTTCGAGCCGCGCGAAGTGCTCGCGCGCGTGCTGCGGCGCTTCGCGCGGCGCGGCATCCGCCCGGTCGTTGCGTTCGAGCTCGAGTTCTACCTGTTCGCCGCGCAGCTCGCCGAGGGCCTGCCGCAATATCCGCGCGACCGCCTGAGCGACGACCGCGACGACCAGCCGAACATGCATATCGAGCGCCTGTCGCGCTTCTCCGACGTGCTGCATGAAATGGTCGAGGCGGCCTGCGAGCAGGGCGTCGATGCGACGGTGATCACCGCCGAGCTCGGGCCCGGCCAGTTCGAGATCAACTTCGGCCACACGGACGACGCGCTGCGCGCGGCGGACTGGTCGGCGCTGTTCTGCCGCAGCACGCGCGGCGTCGCGCTCCGGCACGGCTATCGCGCGAGCTTCATGGGCAAGCCGTACCTGCATGCGCCGGGCAGCGGGATGCACGTGCACGTGAGCCTGTACGACGAAGCGGGGCGCAACCTGCTCGCGGCGGACGGGCAGCGCCCGCTGCGCCATGCGGTCGCCGGCTGTCTCGCGCTGCTGCCGCACTGCATGCCGATGTTCGCGCCGAATCACAACGCGTTCCGGCGCTATGGGTCGATGGTGAACGCGGCGAGCCGTGCGAGCTGGGGATTCGAGGATCGCGACGCGTGCATCCGGATTCCCGAAGCGGACGCGCGCAACCTGCGGATCGAGCATCGCCTCGCGAGTGCGGACGCGAATCCGTATCTCGTGCTGGCCGCGATCCTGACCGGGATGGAATACGGGCTCGACGCGGGACGCGAGCCGATCGCGCCGCTCAACGACGACCGCAGCAGCGGCATCGATTTCCCGAAGGACATGCTTGCGGCGGTTACTGCGATGCAGGATCATCCGGCCGTGCGCGAAGGGCTCGGCAGCGAGTTCGTGATGGTCTACTGCGAGAACAAGCGGCAGGAGCAGCTCGATTTCATGAACGAGATCGGCGCGCGCGAGTATCGGTGGTTTCTGTAAGCGGCGCGCGATTGCCGTTCACGGCTGCAGCGAGACGGCCGACGGCGGCGCAAGCAGGCATCGCTTGCGCCGCGCCGTCATTGGGGCGCGGTGCACGACTCGATCCCGCCCGCGATCGCGGCGGACAGACGCCGGATCGTGTCCGGCTGCGCGAGCCGCTTTTCTTCGTCGGGATTGACGATCACGCCGGCTTCGACGAGCACGGCCGGAACCGGCGCGGTGCGCAGCACGACGAGATCGTCGAAGCGATGGATGCCGAGGCGCTTGTCGATCAGCGGACGGTTCTCGCCGCGGATCGGTTGCGCGTGATAGAGCGACGGTGTCTCGCCTGCCGCGATCAGCTTCCCGGCAATCGCTTGCGCGCAGACGCATGCCCGGCGGCAGGTGGCGCGCGGCGGGGTGAGCGGCGGGAAGTAAGCGGCGTGGAGTAGTGGATTGTGCGTTCGAGTGCGCTCGATTGACGCCTCTCGAAACGTCTCCTACGATTCGTTCCATGCCTTCGGGAAAGACCCGAAGCGTTTCAATCTCTTGAGGGAGCCTCATGAGTACGCAACCCACCAGGCGCTTCGACGCGCTTGTCTTCATCGGTCGTTTCCAGCCTCCGCATCGTGGCCACCTGAACGTGCTGAAGTCGGCGTTGAGCCGGGCCGAGCGCGTCTGCGTGCTGATCGGGTCGACCGGCAAGCCCCGCACCATCAAGGATCCGTTCTCGTTCGACGAGCGCTGTCAGATGCTGGCATCGCTGCTCGACGCGTCCGAGCGCGACCGCGTGACCGTCGCAGCCGTGGAGGATTCGACGTATAACGACGGCGACTGGGTGCGCTGGGTGCAGGACGCCGTTGTGTCCGCGCTGGGCGACGTTGCACAGAAGAAGGTCGGATTGATCGGCCATGAGAAGGGCCCATCGTCGTATTACCTGCGGATGTTCCCGCAATGGGCGCTGGTCGACGTCGACGCGACGGAAGGGATCTCCGCCACCGAAATCCGCGACCAGTATTTCGCGGAACGCACGAACAGCTTCGTGCAGTGGGCCGTGCCCGAACCCGTGTTCGGCTGGCTCGAGCGCTTCCGTGCGCAGCCGGAATTCGCACAGCTGAAAGCTGAGGCCGAGTTCATCGCCGCGTATCGCAACGCGTGGGCCGCTGCGCCGTATCCGGTCACGTTCGTGACCGTCGACGCGGTCGTCGTGCACTCGGGCCACATCCTGCTCGTGCGCCGCCGCAGTGAACCGGGCCGCGGCCTGTGGGCGCTGCCGGGCGGGTTCGTGAACCAGGACGAACGGCTCGATACCGCGTGCATCCGCGAACTGCGCGAGGAAACCGGCCTGAAGCTGCCGGAGCCCGTGTTGCGCGGCTCGCTGAAGGATCGCCAGGTGTTCGACCACCCGACCCGTTCGCTGCGCGGCCGCACGATCACGCATGCATGCCTGTTCAATTTCCCGACCGGCGAGCTGCCGCGCGTGAAAGGCAGCGACGATGCCGACAAGGCGCGCTGGGTGCCGCTGAACGAGTTCGCGCAGATGCGTGGCGTGATGTTCGAGGATCACTTCGACATCGCCCGTCACTTCCTGGGGAAACTCTGATCCGCTGAAATCAGCCGCGTGCCGGCGCGCGCTCGTCCACCGGCGGCGCCATCGCGTGTTCGTCGCGCCGCGCCGCGTCCATCGCCCGCGCCAGCGCATCAAACACCGCCGGCCCCTTGCAGCGCGAAACGTTGAAACGCAGGAACGACGCCGCGCTGTGCGATGCGCTGAACACGTTGCCCGGCGCGAGTACGACACCTTCGTCGAGCGCGTGACGCGCGACCCGCGCGGCATCGAGCCCGTCCGGCAATTCCGCCCACACGAACAGCCCGCCGCGCGGCTCCGTCCAGATCCCGAGCCCGGTGCGCGCGAGCCGCCGGATCGTTTCGCCCATTGCATCGGCGAGCCGCACGCGCAAGCCGTCCATGTGCCGCCGGTACGTGCCGTCGACGAGCAGCCGATGCACGACATTCGCCGTGAGTTGCGCGTTGCCGAACGACGTCGCGAGCTTCAGGTCGACGAGCGGCTCGATCCATTCAGTGCGTGCGGCGATGAAGCCGCAACGCATCGCCGCCGACAGCGTCTTCGAGAAACTGCCGATCGACACCACGCGCGCGAGCCCGTCGAACGCGGCAAGACGCGGCGCGGGCGTGCTTTCGAAGTCCGCGAAGATCTCGTCCTCGACGATCAGCAGGTCGTGCTCCGTCGCGAGCGTGAGCAGCCGGTGCGCGACGGGCGGCGCGAGCGTCGCGCCGGTCGGGTTGTGCAGCGCCGCGTTCGTGATGTAGAGGCGCGGCCGGTGCTCGATCAGTGTCTGTTCGAAGCGGGCCAGATCCGGGCCGTTCGGTGTGTACGGCACGGTGACGATCTCCGCGCGGTGCGCGCGCAGCAGCGCCAGGAAGTTGAAGTAGCACGGATCGTCGAGCACGACGGTGTCGCCGGGCTCCAGCAGCATGCGGCACACGAGATCGAGCGCGTGCGTGCCGCCGTCGGTCAGCACGATCTGCGCGGGGTCCGCCTGCACGCCATGCTGCGCGAGCCGCCATGCGAGCTGCTGGCGCAGCGCGGGCAGGCCGAGCGGGGTCGCGTAGTCGGTGAGCGCGTCGGACGCGTCGCGCGACACGGCGCGCAGCGCGCGGCGCAGGCTGTCGTCGGGTAGCCACGACGACGGCAGCCAGCCGCAACCCGGTTTCGCGGCAGCGGCGCTGGTTTCGAGCGACTGCCGCGACAGCCATAGCGGATCGAGTGCGCGGTCGAGGCGCGGGCCGAGATCCGCGAGCATCAGCGGCGGCGCGTGCCCCGACACGTAGAAGCCCGACCCGCGCCGCGCGACGAGCACGCCTTCGCTCGTGAGCCGTTCGTACGCGTCGACGACGGTCGATTTCGATACGCCGAGCGTGTCGGCCATCATCCGGATCGACGGCACCCGCGCGCCGGGCATCAGCGCGCGGCTCGCGATCCGCGCGCGCAGCGTGTCCATCACGGTTTCCACGCGCGTGCGCGACGGCGCGGGCGGAGCAAGGTCCTGATCGATGCGGTTCATGGCGAGGATCCTGAACTGTACGGATGTTTGTCCAGTACAGTTTGTCGGAATTGTATTGCGCTGTAGCTTACGCGCTTTTGGCCGGCGGCGGATCATCGGGTATCCCCTTTCAATCCGGAAATCCGATGCAAAAGACCACCGACGGATGGCTCAGCGGCTTGCTGGGCGTGATTATCTTCAGCGGCTCGCTGCCCGCGACGCGGGTTGCCGTGCAGGGCCTCGATCCGATGTTCCTGACGTTCGCGCGCGCGACGATCGCCGGCGCGCTCGCGCTGCTCCTGGTCGTCGCGCTGAAGCAGAAGCGGCCGACGCGTGCCGAAGCCGTGTCGCTGGTGGTCGTCGCACTCGGGGTCGTGGTCGGTTTTCCGTTGCTGACGGCGCTGGCGCTCGAGCACGTGACGTCCGCGCACGCGATCGTGTTCGTCGGGCTGCTGCCGCTTGCAACCGCGCTGTTCGGCGTGTGGCGCGGCGGCGAGCGGCCGCGGCTGCCGTTCTGGATCTTCTCGCTCGTCGGCAGCGGCGCGGTTGCCGCGTTCGCGTTGCGCAACGGCGGCGAGGCGTCGCCGGTCGGCGATGCGCTGATGCTCGCTGCGATCGTCGCGTGCGGCCTCGGCTATGCGGAAGGCGCGCGACTGTCACGCCACCTCGGCGGCTGGCAGGTGATTTCATGGGCGCTCGTGCTGTCGTTGCCGGTGATGCTGCCGCTTGCATGGGCCACGGCGCCCGCGTCGTTCGACGGCGTCGACGCCGCCGCCCTTTGGGGGCTCGCTTACGTGTCGCTGTTCAGCATGCTGATCGGCTTCGTGTTCTGGTATCGCGGGCTCGCGCTGGGCGGCATCGCGGGCGTCGGCCAGCTGCAGTTGCTGCAACCGTTCTTCGGCTTCGTGCTGGCTGCGGGGCTGCTGCACGAGACGGTGCCGGCGTCGATGATCGCGGTGACCGCGATCGTCGTCGGGTGTGTGGCGGGGGCGAAGTATTTCTCGCGAGGGATGCCGGTGCGCAGGGCGGGGTGATGCGAGCGGCGCTTGGTCGTCCGGCGTATGGATACGCAAATGGTGACCGTCAGGGCCGAGCCCGACAAACGTGCGCCCGAATACGGCTGCGGATTCAACTGGTCGATGCAACGCATTGATGAAATCGCTCAGCAGATGTATCGATCGGTTGAATCCGCAGTTTATTGCGACGATTCAGGGTGAGGGTGCGCCGAGCGTCGTCTTCAATGCCTCGACCCCTTCGGTGTTGAGCCACGTCTTGAGACGTTCTATCGCAAAATTCGCCTCTACCTTGCTGCCGCTATGAACGAGTTCCGCGCAAACACTTGAAGCGGCAGCTAGGATGCGTGCAGCTTCTGGTACATAGGGCAGATCGTTGTTCGCATCGTGTCGTGACCGTATTACGGTGTAGCGCGTCGCTTCGGCAAGCGTCCAGGCGCTCGTTACAACCTCGAAAACGGACACATTCGTCCCATTCACAAGAGCTGATCGCGTCCGCGAATTCTCGGAATAGCCAAGTGCCTCCATTCGCTCGCAAAAATTCAGCGCGGCCGCAAGAACGTCTCGAATTTGACCCCAATCGGTACTCGGTAGTTTGGACATCGAAAGCTCCATCCAGGAAAATTAGCCGAACGTTTGCGCCCCTGCATCTGCGGATACGTCGAAGCGCTGGCGATATACGGAAGCCGCGACTCGCGATGCGAGGTCGCTCTACAAGCACTAGTTGCTTAAAATTTTTGGATGAGATGGTTTTTAGATAGTGTGCATAGCTTAGTTTATAAATAACTTGTCGGCACTCTCAATGAGCATGCGACGTAGTAGTGAGCCAGACTTGGTTCCCCTAATGAGTCGTCAAGCGAGGAGCTCAACCATGCGAAGCCAGCGGCCCAACCCTCCAGGTAACTCGTTGATCGTTGCTGTATACGCGTCGGCTCGGGCGTTTTTTTTGAGATGGAGTGCATCTCCATCAAAGACCCTGACGAAATTTCTTCACTCTTGAAATGCCACGCCTCCGGGTTGAATCCGGATACGACCTACTGTCCGCAATGTGTGAACAACTGTTGCAATGCCGCGTTTTCTCCGACTCACCCGGGTTATCAGCCAAGCGACGATGGGGATGGCCGAGCCATGTAGTTCGCAACATGGCCTTCGACTTGTGAATTCATCGATCGCGCAGAGCATCTTCAACGTCCGCCCGTCCACAAACCGGTCGTGCACAAAGTCGTAGCTCCAGCCCGAATTTGGTTGCGTTGGAGCGGGCAGGCGTATGTCATTGCCGCGATTTCCTCAGGCAGTGAGCCACTGAGGAATGGTTGCTGCTAGCGCGTAGCGGCGACGGTAGAAACGCAAAAAGCCGCGTAGAAAGCGGCTTGTGCAATGCTGCGTCGTATTGGTGCCCAGGACCATCGCACAGCGCGACGCGATGCGAATGCTGGTCCGGCCGTCACGGAATCAACGAACCTTGCGGTTCGTGAATTCCGTGATGGCGTGTCGTCTTCTGTCAGCGCGACGCGATCTCACGCGACATGCGCTACCCCATACTGCGACGACAGGTACCGCCGGATATCGGCCGGCGCATCGATGAAGCGCATTCCGTTGTGTTCCTTCACCGCAATCGCTTCGTCCTTCGGCGTTTGCGCGGCGCCGAGCACGAGCACCGGCGCCGACTGGTTGTCCTCGCCGATCAGCGCGACGATCGGCTGGCGCGGCCGCGGCGCGTCGATATATTCGACATCGACTGCGTCGCGCAATTGCGGATAGAAGCTCAGCAGGCCTTCGACGGATACGGAGTCGCCGCAGTAGAACGGTCCTTCGGAATCCTTGAAAAATCCCGGGCGCAGGATGAACAGCGTGTCTTTCATGGTTGTCACTCCAGTGGTTGAGGTCGAACGTCGAAAAAAGAGCAGAGGCGACGCGCGCGCCGCCTCGTTGCACGTCAGGCGACTGCTTGCGCGAGCGCGGCGGCGCGCATTCTCGCGAAGCCCGCATCGAGGTCGGCGATCATGTCGTCGGGATGCTCGAGGCCCGCGTGGATCCGCAGCAGCGGCCCCTGCGCCGACCAGCGCGTCGCGGTGCGGTTGCGCGAAGGATTGGACGGAATGATCAGGCTCTCGAAGCCGCCCCAGCTGTAGCCCATGCCGAAGCACGTCATCCCGTCGAGCATCGCGCGCACCGCGTCGTCGGGCTGCGGATGCAGCACCACGCCGAACAGCCCGCACGCGCCCGTGAAATCGCGCTGCCAGATTGCATGGCCGGCATCGCCCGGCCGCGCCGGATAGAGGATCTGCGCGACTTCCGGCTGCTTCGCGAGCCATTCCGTCAGCGCGTGCGCGTTGCGCTGGTGCCGCTCGAGCCGCACCGACAGCGTGCGCAGGCCGCGCAGCGCGAGATAAGCGTCGTCGCCGCTGACGGTCATCCCGAGTTGCCGGTAGAAGCGCGTGACCTTCGGCGCCAGTGCTTCGGTCGTCAGGATCGCGCCCATCAGCACGTCCGAATGCCCGGCGATGTACTTCGTCGCCGCGTGGATCGACACGTCGACGCCATGCGCGAACGAACGGAAATTCAGTGGCGTGCCCCACGTGTTGTCGAGCAGCACGACCGCGCCGTGCCGGTGCGCGACGCGGCTGATCGCCGGAATGTCCTGCACCTCGAAAGTCAGCGAGCCCGGCGATTCGGTGAACACCGCGCGCGTGTTCGGCCGCATCAGCGAAGCGATGTCCGCGCCGATCGCCGGATCGTAGTACGTGGTCTCGATGCCAAGGCGCACAAGCGTTTCATCGCAGAACGAACGGGTCGGATCGTACGCGGAATCGGTCATCAGCAGATGGTCGCCGGGGTTCAGCACCGCGAGCAGCGCGGTCGTGATCGCGCTGAGCCCGCTCGGCGTCAGCAGCGCGGCGTGTGCGCCTTCGAGGCGGGCGAGCGCCTTCTCGAGCGCGCGCGTGGTGGGGCTGCCGTGGCGGCCGTACGCAAGCGGCGTGCCGCGCACGGCGTCGAGCGCATCGGTGCCGTGAAAGAGCAGCGTCGATTGCCGGTAGACGGGCGGGTTCACGGGCGAGCCGGGCTGGCTGTTCGCGCGCCCTTCGTGGGCGAGAACGGTGTCGGTCGAATGCAGGAGAGTCAAGATGTCGTCCTTGAGTCGTCGGTGAATCGGTTTAACGCGGATTCAAAGCGGGTTCAAACAGGTTCGAAGCCGGTTCAAAGCGGCGGCACAAGGCCGCCGCCGGGAGTCAGTGCAGGATCTTGTCGAGGAAGTCGCGTGCGCGGTCGGAGCGCGGCGCGGCAAAGAACGCGTCGCTGGCCGCGTCCTCGACCACCGCGCCCTGGTCCATGAAGATCACGCGGTGCGCGACCTTGCGCGCAAAGCCCATCTCGTGCGTGACGCACACCATCGTCATGCCGTCGCGCGCGAGCTCGACCATCACGTCGAGCACTTCGTTGATCATCTCGGGATCGAGCGCGGAGGTCGGCTCGTCGAACAGCATCGCGACCGGGTTCATCGACAGCGCGCGTGCGATCGCGACGCGCTGCTGTTGCCCGCCGGACAGTTGCCCCGGAAACTTGTGCGCGTGCGCCTTCAGGCCGACGCGGTCGAGCAGCTTCAGACCGTTCTCGGTCGCTTCGTCCTTGCGGCGGCCGAGCACCTTGATCTGCGCGAGCGTCAGGTTCTCGGTGATCGACAGATGCGGAAACAGCTCGAAGTGCTGGAACACCATGCCGACGCGGGCGCGCAATTGCGCGAGCTTCACGGCCGGATCGCCGAGCCGCGTGCCGTCGACGGTGATGCTGCCTTTCTGGAACGGCTCGAGGCCGTTGATCGTCTTGATCAGCGTCGACTTGCCCGAGCCCGACGGCCCGCACACGACGACCACTTCGCCTTTCGAGACGGCCGCGCTGCAATCCGCGAGGACCTGATGCTTGCCGTACCACTTGGACACGTTGTCGAGCGTAATCATGTGTTGTCCTTTATCCATGTCGTGTTGATCGAACGGCATGCGCTCAATGCGCGGACGGCAGCGCGAGGCGGGTCTCGACGCGGCCCTGCAGCCGCGTGAGCAGCGTGCTCAGCACCCAGTAGATCGCGGCGGCCGCGAGATAGAGCGGCAGCGGCTGGAACGTCGCGGCGATCACTTCCTGCGTCGAGCGAAGCAGTTCCGTCACGGTGATTACGGAGACGAGCGACGTGTCCTTGATCAGGCTGATCAGCGTGTTGCCGAGGCTCGGCACCGCAAGGCGCAGCGCCTGCGGGCAGACGACGTAGCGCAGCGTCTGCACGTGCGTGAGGCCGAGGCTGTGCGCGGCGGCCCATTGCCCGCGGCCGATGCCGAGGATCGCGCCGCGCATGCTTTCCGACAGATACGCGGCGGCGTTAAGCGTCAGCGTGAAGATGCCAGCCGTCGTCGGATCGAGCGTGAGGCCGAGATCGGGCAGCCCGTAGTAGACGACGAACATCTGCACGAGCAGCGGCGTGCCGCGCATCACGCTGACGTAGCCCTGTGCGAGGCCGGAGGCGAACCGGTTGCTGCCGATGCGCATGATCGCGATCACGAGCCCGACGACGAGGCCGAGCACCATCGACGCCACCGCGAACTTCAGCGTGAGGACCGCGCCTTTCACCATCACGGGCAGGGTATGAACGACCAGATCGAATGCTTCCATCACGTGTCTCCTGATTGTGTGCCGGACGGGCCGCGCGATCGGGCGCGCGGCCTCGGGGCGGATTGCGTTATTGCGTGACCGGCTTCGACGTGTCCGTGCCGAACCATTGCATCGAGATCTTCTTCAGCGTGCCGTCCTGCTGCAGCGACGCGATCGCGTCGTCGATCGCTTTCGCGAACTTCGGATTACCCTTGCGGAACGGGATGCCCATCTGGTCCTCGCCGCCCGGCAGCACGGAGCCGGGACGCAACGGCAGGTGCGAGTTCTTGATCAGGTAGCTGAGCATCAGGCGATCGTTGACCGCCGCGTCGATACGGCCGGCCGCGAGGTCGCGCAGGTTCTCCGGCGTGCC
This sequence comes from Burkholderia sp. PU8-34, assembly GCF_053427725.1. Classification (NCBI taxonomy): domain Bacteria; kingdom Pseudomonadati; phylum Pseudomonadota; class Betaproteobacteria; order Burkholderiales; family Burkholderiaceae; genus Burkholderia; species Burkholderia sp. PU8-34. Next base: position 570,408 of record NZ_JBSAXC010000001.1, on the reverse strand, counting down.
GGGATACACCTGCAGATCGATCGCGGGCACGGTCTTCACGAGGTCGACGTAGTTGCTGCCCATCGTCACGCCCACCTTCTTGCCCTTCAGCTCGTCGAGCGACTTGAACGCGCGCGTGTCGTTCTGCCGTTGCAGCAGTTGCGCGGACGAATACACGTACGGCTGGCTGAAGTCGAGCGCCTGCTTGCGCGACGGCGTGATCGCGACCTGGTTGACGATCACGTCGAACTTGCCGGCCTGCAGGCCGGCGAGAATCCCGCTCCATTCGGTCGTGACGAATTGCGGCTTCACGCCGAGACGCGCGGCGACGGCCTTCGCGACGTCGACGTCAAAGCCTTCGAGCTGGCCTTCGGCATTGCGATAGTCGAACGGCGGGTACGTGCCTTCGAGCGCGATCTTCAGCACGCCGGCCTGCTTGACGGTGTCGAGCAGGTCCGCCGCGTGCGACGTGGCGGCGGCCATGCAGAGCAGTGCGGCGGCGAATCCTTGCTTGAGCGTCGGGGCGATGCGTTTCATGGTTGTCTCCAGGGTGGTTGTAAAAAATTCAGGTCGAAAAAATCAGGGTGTGCGCGTCCGCGGCGACGGGCTGCGTCGCCGTGGGCGGGGTTCATGCCGCGCGATGCACGGCGCAGGAAACGAAGGCGGCAAGCGGCGGCACGGCCGCACGCCGCTGCGCGTTACGGTGTGCGGTCGCGCGCGGGTGCGGGCCGACGCAGCGGCTGGCGCAGGTGTCGGCGCGTGGCGTCGAAGAGCGGGAAAGCGGTGACGGCAGACAGCGGCGACGCGCGGCGAGCGCGAACCGGGATGCGCGTCGCAAAGCGATCGCGCGCGGCGGACTGCGTGACAGGCCGTGCACCATTCGTGTCGAACGTGTGTCGGTGCGCGGCGAAGAGTTCAAGCATGCTGTTCATGATTGCCCGTGCGGCTTGTGAGTGTTGTAGACCGGATGCATCGTCGATGCGTGTCCGGCGACCACGAATGCTGAACGACTGAGGGCAATCTTAGTTTTGTCAAAAGGGAAAGTGTTTCCAAAAACGCACGGACTTTCTGCGTTGCGTGGAAGATTTTTCTCTCGCGTCTGAGGGTGGCACAAGTGATCTGCTGCGGTTGCACGCGATGCAAAGCATCTGGTGCTACGGGGTGACACGGCTGGTTGCCCGCGATGGCGGCGCGGCATCACGCCGGAAAGCAAAACGGCCAGGCTTGCCATGATCGGCAAGTCTGGCCGCTTCCGGTATCGCGCGAGCGCGCGAACGGGCGAGTGGGCGAGTGGACGTTAAGCGAACGTCTCGAGCGCGAGCAGTTCGTCGATCGTCTGCCGGCGGCGGATCAGCCGCGGCTCGCCGCGATCGACGAGCACTTCCGGCGCGAGCGGCCGGCTGTTGTAGTTCGATGACATCGACGAGCCGTACGCGCCCGCGTCGTGCAGGAACAGCAGGTCGCCGATCTGCGGCTGCGGCAGATGGCGGTGCGTGACCACGCCGCCCGCATCCTGCGTGAACACGTCGCCGGATTCGCACAGCGGCCCCGCAATCGCCATATCGACGCGCGGCCGGCCCTCGGGCGCCGCGCCGTCGTGCGTGTGCACCGTGACGCCGTGATAGCTGCCGTACATCGCCGGGCGCATCAGGTCGTTGAAGCCCGCGTCGATCAGCACGAAGTCGTGCTTCGGGCGGCGGTTCACCGCCTGCACCTCGGTGACGAGCGTGCCCGCTTCGGCGACGAGGAAGCGGCCCGGCTCGATCTCGATGCGCACCGCGTGGCCGAGATGCTGCTCGATCCGCTTGCGCGCGGCGTCCCACTGGCGGAAGTAGTGATCGACGTCGACGCGCGGCTCGTCTTTCCGGTACGGAATCGACAGCCCGCCGCCCGCCGAAATTGCCTCGATGTCGTGGGCGAGCGACGTGACGAGGTCGACCATCGCGTCGCACACCTGCGACAGGTGGCCGTAGTCGACGCCCGAGCCGATATGCATGTGAATGCCGACCAGATCGAGCCCGTACTGGCGCACGATCTCGATCGCGCGCGGCACGTCGCCGATCCAGATCCCGTGCTTGCTCTGCGGGCCGCCGGTGTTGGTCTTGTTGCTGTGGCCGTGGCCGAAGCCGGGGTTGATGCGCAGCCACACGCGATGGCCGGGCGCCGCTTCACCGACGCGCGCGAGCATGTCGAGCGAGCCCGCGTTCACCGTCACACCGTGCTTCAGCACCGTCGCGAGCGTCGGCCGGTCGATCAGGTCCGCGGTGAACACGACGCCTTCCGGAGCGCCGGCCGCCGGGTCGCCGTCTGGCCGGAAGCCCGCCGCGAGGCTGCGCTCGATTTCGCCGAGCGACACCGCGTCGACGAGCGCGCCCTCGTCGCGCATCAGCTTCAGGATGTGGATGTTCGAACACGCTTTCTGCGCGTAGCGGATCACGTCGAACTGGCGCAGTTGCGCGATGCGGTCGCGGATGACGTCGGCGTCGTACACCCACAGCGGGGTGGCGTATTGCTGCGCGAGTGCCGCGAGCTGGCGGGGATCGAGGGACATGATGAACGGATCGGGTCGAAGCAATGGATAGTCGGCATGATGCGCCTGATCGGTCATCCAGTAAAATGCCGGCTTATCGATATTCCATTCATTTAGGATATACATGGCTACGCTGACCCACCGCCACATCGAGGTGTTCCGCGCGCTGATGGTCACGGGCAGCGCGACCCGCGCGGCCGAGATGCTCTATACGTCGCAGCCGACCGTCAGCCGTGAGCTCGCCCGGATGGAGCAGATCGTCGGCTTCGCGCTGTTCGAGCGCGCGCACGGGCGGCTGCGGCCGACGATGGCCGCGCTCACGCTGTTCGACGACGTGCGGCTCGCGTATGTGGGGCTCGAGCGCATCGCGGCGACCGCCGCGCGGCTGCGCGAGTTTCGCGACGGCCAGCTGTCGGTGATCGCGCTGCCCGCGTTCTCGCACGCGATCCTGCCCGGCGCGTGCCGGCGTTTTCATGCGGCGCACGCGGGCGTCAGCGTGTCGGTCGCGACGCAGGAATCGCCGGTGCTCGAGGAGTGGCTCACCGCGCAGCGCTACGACATCGGCCTGACCGAGCACGATGTCGCGCCGGCCGGCACCGTGCTCACGCCGCTCTTCGAGGCCGACGAGGTGTGCGTGCTGCCGGACGGGCATCCGCTGCTGGCGAAGGACGCGCTCGATCTCGAGAATCTCGCGGATCGTCCGTTCGTCAGCCTGTCGCTGAACGATCCGTACCGGATCATGATCGACGAAGCGTTCGCGCAGCTCGGCGCTGCGCCGCGCTCGGTGGTCGAGACGCCGTCGGCCGTGTCGGTGTGCGCATTCGTGCGGCAGGGGCTCGGCGCGGCGATCGTCAATCCGCTGACCGCGCTCGATTTCGTGGGGCGCGACCTGCATATCCGGCCGCTCACGCGTTCGTTTCCGTACCGGGTCAGCGTGATCGTGCCCGAGCACCGGCCGAAGAGCCTGCTCGTCGATGCATTCGCCGATGCGCTGCAGGATGAGGCGAAGGCGATCCGGCGCAAGCTTGCCGCGCACCTCGGCTGACGCGCGGCCCCGTATGATGGTGGCTTCGCCATCGTCAACGGAATCCGCCATGTCATCTTCCGCCGCGCCACCCGAGCAGCCGACCCTGACCGGCCCGCACGTCGAGCTGCTGCCGCTGCAGGCGTCGCACGCTCAGGCGCTGCTCGATGCTGCCGCCGACGGGCAGCTCTGGAACCTCAAGGTCACCGTCGTGCCGGGGCCCGACACGATCGACGCGTATGTCGCCAATGCGTTGCAGGGGCGCGCGACGGGCACCGTGATGCCGTACGTGATCGTCGAGCGCGCGACGGGCCGGATCGTCGGCAGCACGCGCTTCTGGAAAATCGACCGCGCGAATCGCAAGCTCGAGATCGGCCATACGTGGCTGAGCGCATCGGTGCAGCGCTCGCGCGTGAACACGGAAGCGAAATGGCTGATGCTGACCTACGCGTTCGACACGCTGCAATGCGTGCGCGTGCAGTTCACGACCGACGAGCTCAACGAGAAGTCGCGCGAGGCGATCCTGCGGCTGGGCGCGAAGGAGGAGGGGACCGTGCGTCACGAACGGATCATGCCGGACGGGCGCAAGCGCAATTCGGTGCGCTTCAGCATCATCGACGACGAGTGGCCGGACGTGAAGGCGAGGTTGCTGGAGAAGCTGGCGAGGTAAGCGCATCGCGCCGCCGCGTCGCGCGCGATGCGCGACACGGCGGCGAGGCGACGCAGTTACTGCGCCGATGCGAGGTGATGACGCTGCGCGAGCTTCTGCGCTTCCGCGTAATGCGCCTGCAGGATCGGCAGCGACTGGCGTGCGACTTCCTTCAGCTTCGTGTCGCGGCCCGACGCGATTTCAGCCTGGAACACCGAGATTGCCTTCTGTTCGCCGCTCAGCGCGACCTGCTCGATATAGGCCTTGTCGAATTCGGCACCGCGCAGGTTCTTGATGCTGTCGAGCGCTGCGGTGTCCGGATCGTTGTGCGGCACGTCGACGCCACGCGGGCTCGCGGCGCGCATCGCCTGGATGATCTTCTCGTCGTCGGTGGCGATGCGTTGCGCGAACGCCTTGACCTGGCTGTCCGACGTGCGCGAGTCGGCAATTCTTGCCGCGTCGTGCTGCGTCGACACGACTTTTGTACCGTCCGTGATGAAGGCCTGATCAGCCTCGTGGATGCGCGTTTCGCCGGCGGCCGGCTTGGCAGGCTCCATCGGTTGCGCGGTCTGCGCGTTGGCGGTCACGGCGGCCAGCAGAAGGCCGGCGGCAGACAGGGCGAGGCGGGTAGCTTTGGGAAAGCGGCTCATGGAACCTCCTTTCGATCGGGTTCGTTGAGGAAACGGATGACGTGATCCGTCGCTGTGCGAGAGACCGGGCGCAGGCCCGGGCCGGTGGTTCGGCTGCCGCTCTGCCGCGGCGGCAATCGCAGGCGTAACCGGCCCGATCGATTCTAGGAGAGGGGTTGGTGCGCAGGTGATACGACGCTGTCGCTTGTGTAACGTTTGGTAAGACGTTTGGGCGCGCGATGGCGACTGTCATCGTTTGTGCGGCGGGCGTCTGCGCAACCGCACGGCAGTACGAAGCTCGAACGACGCACCACGCGCCACGCGCCACGCAGCACGCAGCACGAGTACGCAGCACTCAGCACTCAGCACTCAGCACTCAGCACTCAGCACTCAGCACTCAGCACTCAGCACTCAGCACTCAGCACTCAGCACTCAGCACTCGGTACTTAGGACTTAAGACGTCGCGCGTGCGGCGCGAGTGCGTCACACGATGCCGGGCAGCGCGTCAATACGCGTCAACAGCGGCCTCGCGCAATGCTTCTGCAACGTGTCGGGCGCGGTGTAGCCCCATGCAACGCCCTGGAACGCGACATTCGCGCGGCGTGCGGCGTCCGCATCGCGAATCTCGTCGCCGACGTACAGCATCTCGTCGCTGCGCAGGCCCGCGTCGCGTGCGAGCGTGCGCAGGCGGCGCGCCTTGCCGAACAGCGAGATGCCGCACGCGAAATGGTCGACGTGACGGCAGGCTTGCGCGCCGAGCCGGTCGCGCACCACCGCTTCGGTGTTGGATGTCGCAACGGCGATCCGTACGCCGCGCGCGGCGAGCGACGAGAAGGTTTCCACGACGCCCGGAAACAAGGTCACTTGCGCGATGCGCTGCTGCATCAGGCGGCGCATGTCGATCGTCACTTGCGGCACCTTCCACATCGGGACGTCGAGTGTGCGGAGGATGTCGCGCGCGGACAGCGTGCGCATCACGGCGAGCATGGTGTCGTCGGCGTCGCGGAAGCCGTGCATGCGCGATGCCTCCGACAGCGCCGCACGAAAGCAGCCGAAGGAATCGGCGAGCGTGCCGTCGAAATCGAACGCGATGAGTCGGTAGGTCATGAGTGTGGTGCCCGTGTGGCCGCGATTGTAATCGCTTCGTCAGCTTGCGTGCCGCCACATCGCGGGGGAGCGCGCGATCCGGCGCGTGCATTTGCAGCATCTGCGCACAGGCCCCAGAATAGCCGCACCAATCGGCAATCAGACCAGCATACGGGCAGCGCGTGGGCATCAACTTCGATCTCACCGACTTGCAGGCATTCCGGGCCGTGGTCGAGCTCGGCAGCTTCCGCAAGGCGGCGGACGCCATTCATATTTCCCAGCCGGCGTTGAGCCGGCGCATCGAGAAGCTCGAGGAGGCGCTCGGTGTGCGGCTGTTCGAGCGTACGACGCGCAGCGTCACGCTGACGACGGTCGGGCGCACGTTCGCGCCGAGCGCCGGGCAGGTGCTCGACGATCTCGACGTCGCGCTGCTCGGCATCCGCGACGTGTCGTCGAGCCGGCTCGGCCACGTGACGATCGCGTGCGTGCCGTCGGTCGCGTATTACTTCCTGCCGAACGTGATCGCGCGCTATCGCGCCCGCTATCCGAAGATCCGCATCAAGCTGATCGACGCGAGCGCGAACGAGGTGCTCGACGCGGTGGTGAGCGGCGAGGCCGATTTCGGCGTCAGCTTCATGGGCAGCCAGGAACCGGGCGTCGAGTTTCGCACGCTGCTGCAGGAACGCTTCGTCGCCGCGTGCCGGCGCGACCATCCGCTCGCCGCGAAAAAGCGCGTGACGTGGAGCGAGCTGTACGAATACGACTACGTGTCGGTCGACAAGACGTCCGGCAACCGGCTGCTGCTCGACCAGGCGCTGGCGGGCGTCGCGCCGCGCACGCCGAGCGTGTGCGAGACGCGGCACGTCACGACGATGCTCGGGCTCGTCGAGGCCGGGCTCGGCGTCGCGGCCGTGCCGTCGATGGCGATGCCGCTGCCCACGCATCCGATCCTGACGAGCGTGCCGCTCGTCGATCCGGTCGTCACGCGGCGCGTCGGCATCGTGCGGCGGCGCGCTCGCGCGCTGACCCCGGCCGCGCAGGAATTCCTCAACGCGGTCGTCGCGGACCGCAAGCCGGCCGCGCCCGCCAGGCGAAAGGCCGGAGGCCGTACGTGACGCTGCCGCGGCCGTTGCGGCTGCTGTATGTGCAGGTGTTGATCGGGATCGGGCTCGGCGTCGCGGTCGGGCATCTGTTCCCGGCGGCCGGCGTCGCGCTGAAGCCGCTCGGCGACGCATTCGTCGCGCTCGTGCGGATGATGGTCGCGCCGGTCGTGTTCTGCACGATCGTGACCGGTATCAACGCGGTCGGCGACGGCGCGCGCGTCGGGCGCACGATCGTCGGCGCGCTCGCGCTGTTCTATGCGCTGACCGCGGCCGCGCTCGGCGCGGGCCTCGCCATCGCGTATGCGGCGCGGCCGGGCGACGGGCTGCATGTCGTCGCGAGCCGGCTCGGCCAGCCCGACGCGTCGGCGCTCGTCGCGCACGCGCAGGAGCCCGTGCGAGGCCTCGCGGCGTTCCTGTTGCGGATCGTTCCCGATACGCTCGTCGGCGCGTTCGCGGCGGGCGAGGTGCTGCCCGTGCTGCTGGTCGGGCTGCTGTTTGGTTTCGCGCTCGCGGCGACGGAAGGGCGTGACGGTGCCGTGCATGCGTTTGTCGAAGGGGTCGCGCGCGTGCTGTTCGGGATCCTCGCGCTCGTGATGCGGCTCGCGCCGCTCGGCGCGTTCGGCGCGATCGCGTTCGCGGTCGGGCGCTTCGGCGTCGAATCGCTCGGCACGCTCGGCAAGCTGATCGTGTCGATGTATCTCGCGTGCGCGCTGTTCGTCGCGTTCGTGCTCGCGCCGCTCGCGCGGCTGCACGGTTTTTCGCTGTGGCGGCTGCTGCGCTATCTGCGCGAGGAACTGCTGATCGTGCTCGCGACGTCGTCGACGGAACCCGTGCTGCCGCGCCTGCTTGTCAAGCTCGAGGCGCTCGGCTGCGACAAGGGCGTGGTCGGGCTCGTGCTGCCGGCCGGCTATTCGTTCAATCTCGACGGCACCGCGATCTACCTGACGCTCGCGACGCTGTTCATCGCGCAGGCGTTCGACGTGCCGCTGTCCGCCGCGCAGCTCGCGACGCTGCTCGCGGTGATGCTGGTCACGTCGAAGGGCGCGGCCGGCGTATCGGGCAGCGGGCTCGTCGCGCTGATCGCGACGCTCGCCGTAGTGCCCGATCTGCCGGTCGCGGGCGTCGCGCTGCTGGTGGGCATCGACCGCTTCATGTCGGAGGCGCGCGCGCTGACGAGCGTGATCAGCAATGCGTGCGCGGTGGTCGTCGTTGCGATCTGGCAGCGGGGCTGCGATCGTGCGCGGCTGCGCGAGGTGCTGGGCGACGGTCGTCGGGCGCGGATCGTCGATTCGCGGTGAGCGGGACGTGCGAGCCGATGCGTGACGGCAAGCGGCCCAGCGATCAGAATCGGCCGGCGCGCTGCCGGGTCGGTATCGCGATCCCGGTTTCCGGTCAGCGCGTGCCGCGAACCGAATCGAGCCCCGTCGCCTGCACGACCGGCTGCGCCTGCGGCGACGCGAGATAGTCGAGCAGCTGCCTGGCCGCTTCCGGATGCTCGGCGCCGACCGGAATGCCGCCCGCGAAGCGCGTGACGGACTGCACCGACTCGGGCACCTTGCCGACGTACGTGACGCCCTGCACGGGCAGCAGCTCGCTGACTTGCTGGAAGCCGATCTCGTAGTCGCCGGTCGCGACGACCGACGCGACCGGGATCTTCGGCACCATCGACGCCTTCGGCCTGACCGCGTCCTCGATGCCGAGCTTCCTGAACATCTGCTTCTCGATGTAGACGCCGCTCGCGCTGTCGGAGTACGCAACCGACTTCGCGCGCAGCAGCGCATCCTTCAGCCCGTCGACAGTGCCGATGTCGGGCTTCGGCGCGCCCGCGCGCACGACCATGCCGATCCGCGAATCGGCGAGCTCGACACGGGACGCCGGGATCACCTTGCCCTCCTGGATCAGCTTGTCGAGCGCGTAGCCGACCATGATCAACACGTCGGCCTTCTCGCCGCGGGCGAGGCGGTTCGGAATCGCTTCCTTCGACTGACCCATCGACGGGCCGGAAATCGTGTCGAGCGTGTCGCCGGTCGCGGCCGTGAACCCGGGGCCGAGCTGCCGGTACGCGGCGGTGAAGCCGCCGGAGATCATCACGCGCAGATCGCCTGCGTGGGCGGGGAGCGCGGCGGAGGCGAGTGTCGCGGCGGCGAGCCAGCTTGCCGCGCGGCGGAGGAGCAGTCGGGCGTGCATTGTGCGGGAGTCCATGAGCGGGAGGGGGCGCGGCACGCACGGGGCGCGCCGCGGGGAATGTGTGTCAGGCGGCACGCAGCGTATCGCGTCGGCGGCCGTACAGCATCACCGTCGCGCCGAACGCACACGCGGCGGCGAAGCCCATCCAGTAGCCTGGCGCGGCCTTGTCGCCGGTCGAATGGATCAGCGCGGTCGAGATCGCGGGCGTGAAGCCGCCGAACACGGCGGTCGCGAGGCTGTACGCGAGCGAGAAGCCGGCGACGCGCACGTCGGCGGGCATCACCTCGGTCAGCGCGGCGACCATCGCGCCGTTGTAGAGGCCGTACATGAACGACAGCCACAGCAGCACGAGCAGCATGTTGACGAAGCTCGGCGCGTGCGCGAGCAGCGACAGCGCGGGATACGCAGTCAGCACGTTCAGCGCGGTCATCGCGAGCAGCACCGGGCGGCGGCCGAAACGGTCCGACAGCGTGCCGCCGATCGGCAGCCACACGAAGTTCGACACGGCGACGCACAGCGTGACGAGCAGGCTATCCGCGGTGCTCAGGTGCAGCACCGTCTTGCCGAACGTCGGGGCGTAGACGGTGATCAGGTAGAAGCTCGTCGTCGTCATCGCGACGAGCAGCATGCCGCCGATCACGACCGCCCAGTTGCGTGCGAGCGTCGCGAACACCTCGCGCATCGCCGGGCGATGGCGCCGTTGCGTGTATTCCTCGGTTTCCTGCAGGTTACGGCGCAGCATGAAGATCATCGGCACGATCAGGCAGCCGACGAGGAACGGCACGCGCCAGCCCCACGCGGCGATCTGCGCGGCGCTCAGCCATTGGTTCAGCGCGAAGCCGAGCGCGGCCGCGACGACGATCGACACCTGCTGGCTCGCCGATTGCCAGCTCGTATAGAAACCCTTCCTGCCGGGCGTCGCCATTTCCGCGAGATAGACGGACACGCCGCCCAGCTCCGCGCCGGCAGAGAAGCCCTGCAGCAGGCGCCCTGCGAGCACGGCTGCCGGCGCGAGCAGGCCGATCGATGCGTAACCGGGCACGAACGCGATCAGGATCGTGCCGCTCGCCATGATCGACAGCGTGACGATCAACCCCTTGCGGCGGCCGACCTCGTCGATATACGCGCCGAGCACGATCGCGCCGAGCGGGCGCATCAGGAAGCCCGCGCCGAACACCGCGAAGGTCATCATCAGCGACGCGAACTCGCTGCTCGACGGAAAGAACACCGACGCGATCTGCGTCGCATAGAAACCGAACAGGAAGAAGTCGAACTGCTCGAGGAAGTTGCCGGCGGTGACGCGGAATACGGCGGCGGCCTTCGAGCCGGCCGGGGTGGCCACGGGGTGTGACATCGGGTTGTCTCCGGATATTTCGTTGGACGACGTCCGGGCGAGCCGGAACGATGCGCACATGTTCGTCCCGATCGGCGGCCGCGATAAGTGCATTTTTCCGAACGATTGATGCGTGGGGGTTATCAATCGGCGCGCGCGGGTCAGCTCGTCCGCCGCGGCGCGGGCGGCGGCGATCCTCGCGAAGAACCCGCCGCGACGGCCGGCATCGCCGCTGCCGCCGTCATCGTCTGCGTGTCGGCCTCGGCGACAAGTTCGACGCGTATCCGGAACAGCTGTCGGGCGGGCAGCAACAGCGCGTCGCGATCGCGCGTGCGCTCGCGATGAAGCCGAGTGCGCTGAGGTGCGACGAGATCACGTCGGCGCTCGATCCCGAACTCGTCGGCGAGGTTCTGGGCGTCGTCGAGCAGCTCGCGCGAGACGACATGACGCTGATCATGGTCACGCACGAGATGCGCTTCGCGCGCGCCGTGAGCGACAAGATCGTGTTCATGCATCAGGGCAGGGTGTGGGAGAGCGGCACGCCGGAGGAGATCTTCGAGCGGCCGGGGACGGTGGAGTTGAATCGGTTCCTGCAGTAGGTGAGTAGGGAGGCGCGAATGAGCGGGTTGATGCGCTTGTGGCCGGGTGCATACCGCGGTATCGTCCCGAGGTCGTTGCCCGAGCCACCCTCCCGGAGAACCCACGTGTCCGCCCCTGCTCCCGCCGCGCTGCGCTTCTCGACCGATCACCGCGACCTCGACTGCGACGCGGTCTACGACTTCCTGCATCGCGACGCGTACTGGTCGAAGGGCATCCCGCGCGACGTGTTCGACCGGTCGATCGCGCATTCGTTGTGCTTCGGCGCATACGTCACGGATAAACAAGTCGGGTTCGCGCGGCTCGTCACCGATTACGCGACGTTCGCGTACCTGTGCGACGTGTTCGTCTTTCCGGACGAACGCGGCAACGGCTACGGCCGCGCGTTGATCGACCATGTGTTCGCGCAGGACATGGTTCAGGGCCTGCGCCGCATCATGCTGGTGACGAGCGACGCGCACGAGTTGTATCGCCCGGTCGGCTTCGAACCGCCGGCCAACCCCGAGCGCTTGATGGAGATCCGCCGCCCGGACATCTATTCGCAACGCTGACGCGCGCGGCGCGACCGCGACGCGGCGCTTACAATACGCGCTCTTTGAATCGCCGAAGGAGCGCATCATGACCGAACAGGAAGCCGAACAACTCGCGACCCACCGCCATTACAAGGGTGGCTTGTACCGCGTGATCGGCGTCGCCCGCCATTCCGAAACGGAAGAATCGCTCGTCGTGTACGAGCATCTTTGGCCGCATGCGCGCGGGCTGTGGGTGCGGCCGGAAACGATGTTCAACGAAACCCTCGAAGACGGCACGCCGCGTTTCCGCAAGCTGCGCGACTGAACGGTTACGCCGGCCGGCCGCTGTTGCCGGCCATACCTGGCCAGCTCCACCTAGCCAGCTCCGCCCGGCTTCTCGCCGGATGAACGTTGCTGCATCGCCAGCGCGAAGAAGCGCCGGATCTCGTCCATCAACTCCGCGCGTGCCGACGCAAAGTCGAACGCGCGCCGGCTTTCCTGCGCGTAGCGCCGCCGCCAGTCGTCCGCCGCATGCCGCGCTTCGCGGGCGCGCAGCGCATCCAGCTCCGGCGTGCGCAGCGCGTGATCGGCGATCAGCGTGACGCCGTCGCGGCTCACTTCCAGCACGCCGCCCGCCACGAGGATGCGGCGATGCTCGCCGGTCGGCGCGTCGACGAGCGTCACGACGCCGGGCCGGATCCGCGTGAGCAGCGGCGCGTGCCGCGGACAGATTCCGAGCTCGCCGCTTTCGCCGGGGACGCTGACGAAGTGGGCGTCGCCGGAGTACAGCACCTGTTCGACGCTGAGGATGTCGAGTTTCATCGAGGTGTCCACGTGGCGCTCCTTCAGACGGCCGCCGCGCCAGCGACGATCTCGCACAGCTCGGTGGTGATCTGCGCCTGCCGGGTCTTCTGGTACAGATGCCGGAGGTCACGCAGCATGCGGTCGGCGTTCTCCGTCGCAGTCTGCATGCTGAACATCCGTGCGCATTGCTCGCATGCGTAGTTCTCGACGACGGCCTGATAGAACATGGCCTCCACATAGCGCAGCAGGAGCGTGTCCACCACCGGCTTCGGCCCCGGTTCGTACAGATAGTCGGACGACACGCCGCCATCGGCCGGCTCGTCGCCGTCGAAGCCCGTGACGGGCAGCACCCTGTCGATCTGCGGCTCGTAGGTCAGCGGGCTCGTCAGCCGGTTGTAGCCGACGTGCACCTCGTCGAGTTCGCCGTTGACGAACGCGGTCAGCGGAACGAGCAACGCACCGAGCAGCGCGTCGAAGTGCGGCTCGCCGGCGAGGCTGCTGGCGCGTGCGGTGATGTTCGCGCCGTAGCGCGACAGCGGCGCGACGCCGCGCGCGCCGATCACGCTCAGCTCGCATGCGACGCCGGCTGCGTCCCATCGCTCGAGCGCGTCGATGCACTGGACGAGCAGCCGCGCATTAAGCGGGCCGCACAGCCCGCGATCCGTGCTGACGACGATCAGGCCGACGCGGCGCACCGGTTGGCCCACCGTTTCGCGCCGCGCCATCAACGCCGACACATGATCGGGCCGGTCGCGGATCACGCGCTCGACCATCGCCTTGATCCTCGCCGCATAGGGCCGGAAATCGCGCGCACGCTTCTGCGCGTTCGCCATCTTGGTGCGCGCCATCATTTCCATCGCCCGCGTGATCTTGCGCGTGGACGACGTACTGGCGATTTTCGAGCGGATCTCGCGAATGTGCATGGCTTTCCGGCAGAGAGGGGCGCCGGGCTGCGCCGGCGCGCGGTTGCGGTGCGACGCACGGGGCGGCGCCGAAAAAACATCGCGGCGGCCGGCCGTCGTGCCGTCATGGCGAAATTGATGCTATCGGGACTTCACCTGAAAAGATTGACGAGAATCAAGCGATCAGACGACATCTCCCGCAAGAATCCATTGCGTGTGCAATGTCCGTCCTTCGTTTGCCGAAAGCGAGCGTTGTCACGCATGCGTCACATTCTGTTGCGCATCCTGATCCCCTGTACACGCGACCGCGGAGGTCTTCCCGATGTCCGAATCCCGTCAGCATCAGAAATACGATGCATTGATTGCACGCTGCCGCACGCTTCGTCCGGTGACAGTCGCGGTAGCGCATCCGTGCGACGACGTGTCGTTGCGCGCGGCCGTCGACGCTGCGCGCGCCGGCATCATCGTCCCCGTGCTGGTCGGCCCGGTCGAGCGCATGACGGCGCTTGCCGCGACGCTCGGCATCGACTTGTCCGGCTACCGGCTGGTCGATGCGCCGCACAGCCACGCGGCGGCAGCGCTCGCCGTCGAGCAGGTGCGCACGGGCAACGCGGACGCGCTGATGAAGGGCAGCCTGCATACCGACGAACTCCTCGCGGAAGTCGTGCGCGCCGACACGGGCATCCGCACCGAGCGGCGTCTGAGCCACGTGTTCATCATGGACGTGCCGACCTATCGCAAGCCGCTGTTCATTACCGACGCGGCGGTCAACATCCATCCGACGCTCGAGCAGAAAGCGGACATCGCGCAGAACGCGATCGATCTTGCACGGGCGCTCGGCGTTGACCGGCCGAAGGTTGCGATCCTGTCGGCGGTCGAGACGGTCAGCTCGAAGCTGCCGTCGACGCTCGACGCGGCGGCGCTCTGCAAGATGGCCGAGCGCGGCCAGATCACGGGCGCGACGCTCGACGGCCCGCTCGCGCTCGACAACGCGATCAGCCCCGAGGCCGCGCGCGTCAAGCATCTCGGCTCGGACGTCGCGGGCGATGCCGACATCCTGCTCGCGCCCGACCTGGAGGCCGGCAACATGCTGGCGAAGGAGTTGACGTTTCTCGCGAACGCCGATGCGGCCGGCATCGTGCTCGGCGCGCGCGTGCCGATCATCCTGACGAGCCGCGCCGACAGCGAACGCACGCGGATGGCGAGCTGCGCGGTTGCGGCGCTCTACGCGCATGCGACGCGTCCGACCGGCGCCCGTGCGAACGCCGCGCAGCCTGTCGGGCAAGCCGTCGCGCAACCCGTCGAGCAACCTGTCGAGCTAGCCGTCGAGCAGCCTGTCGAGCAAGCCGTCGCACAGCCCGTCGTGCAACCGGTCACGCAGTGAGGACGCCACGATGCGACATCCCGTTCTCGTGCTGAATGCCGGCTCGTCGAGCCTCAAATTCGCGGTCTACGACACGCTTGAAGACGGTTCGCTCGATGCGGGCGTCCACGGGCAGGTCGATGGCCTGCACACCACGCCCCATCTCGTCGTCAAGGACGCGCACGGCGTCACGCTGGCCGACCGTCCGGTCGCGCAGCCGGGCCACCACGGCGCGATCGAAGCGCTGCACGCATGGTTCGCGGCGCATGTCGGCCGGGAAGCCGCGTTCGACGGCGTCGGGCATCGGGTCGTGCACGGCGGCGCGCGTTTTTCCGCACCGGTGAGGATCGACGACGACGTGCTCGCGGCGATCGCGGCACTGTCGCCGCTGGCGCCGCTGCACCAGCCGCATCACGTGGAGGCGATCCGCGCGGTCAGCGCGGTCGCGCCGGACCTGCCGCAGGTCGCATGCTTCGATACCGCGTTCCATGCGACGGTCCCGGCGCTCGAGCGCGAGTTCGCGCTGCCGCGCGCGCTGACCGCGCTGGGGATCGTCCGCTACGGGTTTCACGGCCTGTCGTACGAATTCATCACGACGGCGCTCGCCGGGATCGACGCGTCATGGGCGCAGCGGCGCACGATCGTCGCGCATCTCGGCAACGGCGCGAGCCTGTGCGCGCTCCAGCACGGCAAGAGCGTCGCGACGACGATGGGGTTCACGGCGGTCGACGGTCTGCCGATGGGCACGCGCACCGGCTCGCTGGACCCGGGCGCGATCCTGTATCTGCTGCGTCACGAAGGATTGTCGATCGACGACGTCGAGCACCTGATCTACGAGAAGTCCGGCCTGCTCGGCGTGTCGGGCATCTCGAGCGACATGCGCGAACTGCTCGCGAGCGACGCGCCGTCGGCCGCGCATGCGATCGACCTGTTCGCCTATCGTGCCGCGCGCGAACTCGGCGCGCTGGCCGGCGTGCTGGGCGGCCTCGATACGCTCGTCTTCACCGCCGGCATCGGCGAGAACGCACCGCGCGTGCGCGAACGCATCTGTCGCGCGGCCGCGTGGCTCGGCGTGGCGCTCGACGACGCGGCGAACGACGCCAACCGCCCGGTGATCTCGGGCGCCGCGTCGCGCGTGACGGTGCGCGTGATCCGCACCGACGAGAACCTGATGATTGCGCGGCACACGCGCCGCGTGCTGGACCGCGCTGCCGTTCCCACCCTGTAGCCCGCCACCTGAGAGACCCATGAAATCCCGCGAATCCACTGCATCTGCGAAACTCGCTCCCGCATTGCCGATCTTCTGGCCGATGGCCGCCGCCGCGACGATGTTCAAGGTCGGCTCGGAAATGACCGCGCGCAATCTGCGCTTCCTCGCGGAGGAGGAGAAGCTGCATTTCGAGCTGCATCCCGCGCTCGCTACCGAAAACCGGCCGCTGCTCGAACTGCGCACGATGACGTTTCGCGACTATTCGATCGCGCCCGGGAACGGGCATGGGCACGGGCACGGGCACGGGCTGCACGGCCTGCCGACGATCGTCGATGCGCCGTATGCCGGCCATAGCGCGATGATCGCCGATTACCAGCCGGGCCAGAGCCTGATGGAGACGCTGCGCAGCCACGGCGTCACGCGCCTCTTCCTGACCGACTGGCGCTCGGCGACCGAGGACATGAAGGATCTCGAGATCGACCAGTATCTCGCCGAGCTGAACGTGTGCGTGGACGAGCTCGGCGGCCGCGTCAACCTCGTCGGGCTGTGCCAGGGCGGCTGGATGTCGGCGATGTACGCGGCGCGCTTTCCGCACAAGGTCGCCAGCCTCGTGCTCGCCGGTTCGCCGATCGACACGGACGCGGGCGACGGCCCGATCAGGCAGATGGTGCACACGTATCCGACGTCGTTCTACGAGGAGCTCGTCGAGATGGGCGGCGGGCTGATGTGCGGCCGCTTCATGCTGCGCGGCTGGAAGAACATGCATCCCGACCAGCACTATCTGGCCGAGCACGTCGACCTGTACGAACATCTCGACGATCCTGACTACCTGCGCAAACGTGAGGTGTTCGCGAGCTGGTACGAGAGCCCGATCAACCTGCCCGGGCGCTGGTACCTGCAGGCGATCGTGCAGCTCTTCAAGGAGAACCGGCTCGCGAAGGGCACGTTCGTCGCGCTTGGCCGCACGCTCGACCTGAAAGCCGTCACGTGCCCCGTCTACCTGCTCGCCGGCGAGGCCGACGACATCACGACGCCGGAGCAGGTGTTCAACGCGCGCGATCTTGTCGGCACACCGGCGTCGCAGGTGACGAGCCAGCTCGTGCCCGGCGGCCACATCGGGCTGTTCATGGGGTCGCGCACGCTGAAGGATGCGTGGCCGGGGATTGCCGCGTGGATCGCGGCGCAGAAGTAGGCGGCTAAGGAGGGGCGCGCATGAGCGGCATCTCGCTGCAGGGCAGGAAAGGGCTCGTCGTCGGCATCGCCAACGAACAGAGCATCGCATGGGGCTGCGCGCGGGCGTTTCGCGCGGCGGGGGCCGAACTCGCGGTGACGTGGCAGTCGGACAAGACGTGGCCGCACGTCGCGCCGCTGTTCGCGCAGCTCGCCCCGGCGATCAGCATGCCGCTGGACGTCGGCCAGCCCGAGCAGATGGCGGCCGTGTTCGATGCGATCGCCACGCGATGGGGCGCGCTCGACTTCGTGCTGCATTCGGTCGCGTATGCGCCGAAGGCCGATCTGCACGGGCGCGTCGTCGACAGCTCGGCGGAGGGTTTCGCGGTCGCAATGGATACGTCGTGCCACTCGTTCATTCGGATGGCGAAACATGCGGAGCCGCTGATGAAGCACGGCGGAACGCTGATGGCGATGAGCTACCTCGGCGCGGAACAGGTCATCGCGCAATACGGCGTGATGGGGCCCGTGAAGGCTGCGCTGGAGGCGAGCGTACGGTATCTGGCGGTGGAGCTGGGCGGGTCGGGCATTCGCGTTCATGCGATCTCGCCGGGTGCGCTGCCGACCCGTGCGGCGTCGGGCATTCCGAACTTCGACGAGCTGCTCGACGATGCGGCCCGGCGTGCGCCGCTGCGATGCGCGCCGGGCATCGACGATGTCGGCGCGCTCTGCGCGTTTCTCGCGAGCGACGCCGCGCGCGCGATCACGGGCGGCACGCACTATGTCGACGCGGGGATGCACGTGCTCGGCTGATATGACTCCCCGTGTCAATTGGGATCGAGTCCTTATGGCCATCGAGACCGACGTGCAGCGTGCTGTCGTCTTCCATGCTGGCCTCCGCAGTGGAAATCGGCGGGTGTGGCCCTGTCCACACCGTGCGGCTCTGGCAGCGATGCTAACCCGCGTTTGATTCCTCGCGGCAGGCCAGCCCCATCTTGACTAGGGCTGCTTACGCCGGCAACGGGCTCGTGCAGATCGCCGGCGCGCCACGCGGCCTTGCGGGAGCCGGCGCAGCCGACGGAATCACGCGCTGGCCAACGCCGCTGCGAGCACTGCCGGCGCATCCCCGACCGTCACCTCCGGCGTGCCGTGCCATGCCGCGAGTTTCTTCACCGCCTTCGCGACATCGTTCGCGAGCCCAGAGCCGATCCGCACGCCCGGTTCGACATGCACGGCTTTCAGTTCGAACGTGCCGAGTGCGCGATGCGCTTTCGCGTCGACCCGGCCGACCAGCCGTCCGCGATGCAGCACCGGCAGGCAGAAATAGCCGTAGCGCCGCTTGTGCGACGGCGTGTAGCACTCGATCGTGTAGTCGAAGTCGAACAGCGTGGATGCGCGCCGCCGGTCCCACACCACCGGATCGAACGGCGACAGCAGCGTCGTGACGGTCGAGCGCAGCGTGTCCGCCTGCGCGTCGGGCAGCAGCGCATCGAGCGAGCGGTGCACCCAGGCCGGCTCCTTCCAGCCGTCGACGCTGACCGGGATCAGCTCGCCCGCATCAGCGAGCGCGTCCAGCTCCGCGCGATACGAGCGGCGCGGCAGCCGGTAGTAATCGGCGACCCAGTCGGCGCGCACGATGCCGAGCGCGCGGCACGTGTAGTCGAGCAGCGCCGGCAGCACGGCTTCGCGCGGCGGCAGGTCGCGCGCGTCGTCCCAGCCGGGCAGGATCCGTTCGCGCACGTCGTACACGCGCTGGAAATTGCGGCGCTCGGCCACCATCAGGTCGCCGGTCGTAAACAGCACCTCGAGATGGCGCTTCTCGGGCTTCCGGTCCCACCAGCCGTTGCCTTTCACGCCGTCCTCGCGCACGAAATCGGCCGAGCGCATGGGGCCGTTCGCGCGGATCCTCGCGAGCAACTGCTCGATGTCCGCGCGGTGCCGGTCGTGCCAGTCCTCGGCGTATTTCCACCCCATGCCCGACGGGTCGAGCATCTTGTAGCGCATCAGGCCGAACTGCTCGATCGGCAGGAAGCACGCCTCGTGCGACCAGTATTCGAACAGCTGCGCGTCCGCGAGATGCTCGTCGAGCCACTGCGGCGCGAATGCGCCGAGCCGGCTGTACAGCACGAGGTACGGGCTGCGCGCGACGACGTGAATCGTATCGATTTGTAACTGCGCCATCCGGCGGATCGTGTCGAGCACGTCGGCCTTGGTGGCCTTGCGGCGCGGCGGCGTCAGCAGGCCCTGCGCGGCGAGATGCAGCGCGCGGGCGGCGGCGGGCGAGAGCGTGAGCATCGGAATGGAGGCGGCGGGTGTGGGTCGGGCACCACTTTAGCGCGATTGCGGCACGCGCGCTTGGCGTGCGTCGGCGTGCGCTCAACGTGCCATTGCGCGACATCTGACAATCGTTGACAGATGCATTGTTCAAGATTCCATATAGTTCGTTCCAGAGCGCGCGGCAACGTGCGCGCCGATTCCGCTTCCGACGCACGATATGTCCATGGCACGCAGGAAGCGAATCCGGGATTCTCAACCCCCAACACGAGACCCGGAGCCCTGAGCGGACATCCATGCGGCTGAGCACCGGCCCCGTGTGGATGTCCGCTGATTTTTTTCCTTTCCGGCTTTCCCGCTTTCCTGCTTGCACTTCCCGATCAGCGCCTGCCGCGCGCGACCTCGTCGCCGGCATTCGGCGGCAGCCGGCGCGTGATCGGAATCGACGCGAACGAGCACAGCCCGACCACGACGAACGCGGGCCAGAAATCCGACCACATCATCTTCTGGTGCCCCTGCGCCCAGTGCGACACGTGCAGCACGAGCCCCGCGACCGTCACGCCGAGCCCGAGCGACATCTGCTGGACGACGCTGCCGAGGCTCGTCGCACGGCCGGCGTCGCGCGGCGAGATGTCCGCGTAGATCACCGAATTGAGGCTCGTGAACTGCAGCGCGGGGAAGATTCCGCCGACCAGCACGATCAGCCAGATCGCCCACGTCGCCATCCCCGGATGGAATACGCCGTACGCGGCGATCGCGAGACCGGCGAACGCCGCGTTGTACATCAGCACCGTGCGGAAGCCGAAGCGGCGCAGCGTGCGGGTGGCCGTCGAACGGCTCACCGCGCCGCCGAGCGCGGACGCGCAGGTAATGAGCCCCGAATGGAACGCGGTCATCCCGAGGCCTTCCTGCAGCGCGAGCGGCAGCAGGAACGGCACCGCGCCGAGGCCGATGCGGAACAGCGAGCCGCCGACGACGCTCGCGTGATAGGTCGGGATCCGCAGGAAGGTGAGGTCGAGCACCGGCCGCTCCTTGCGGCGCGCGTACGGCACGTAGAGCGCGAGCATCGCGCCGCCCGCGACGCACATCATCAGCGCGTTGCCGCGCGTGGTCAGCGCGCCGTCGATCAGCGTGAGGCCCATCAGCAGCAGCGCGGCGCCGCTCGCGGACAGCAGGAAGCCGAACCAGTCGAGCGGGCCCGGATCCGGCTCGTGCGTGTTCGCGATGTGCTTGCTGGCGAGGTAGATGCCGTACAGGCCGATCGGCACGTTGAGGAAGAAGATCATCCGCCAGTGCAGGTACGTCGTGATGAAGCCGCCGACGAGCGGCCCGAACGTCGGGCCGAACAGCGCGGGAATCGCGAGGTAGTTCATCGCGCGCACGAGATCCGCGCGCGGCACCGCGCGGAAGATGATGATGCGGCCGACCGGCACCATCATCGCGCCGCCGACGCCCTGCACGAAGCGCGCGAACGTCAGCAGGCCGAGTGAATTGGAGGCGGCGCACAGCAGCGAGCCGACGACGAAGATGCCGATCGCGGTGCGAAAGACGGAGCGTGCGCTGAAGCGGTCGGCGAGCCAGCCGCAGATCGGGATGAAGACGCCGAGCCCGACGACGTAGGCGGTGATCGCGATGTTCAGCGTGACGGGGCTGTGCCCGAAGTCGCGCGCCATCGCGGGCAGGGCCGTGACGATGATGTTCCCGTCGACGCTTTCCATGAACAACGCACAGGCAACGATGAGCGGTGCAAGAAAGACGGGCGACATGAGCGGGGCGCGCGTAAAGACGCCATTATGCATGGATTGTTGCCGGCGCGTCACGTGCGGCAACGCTTGTTCCGCATGTTGCAACAGTCGTTCTTTTTGCGTCGTCGCGCAAAAAGACGACTGCCGTCCGCGCGCCACGCGACGTGAAGCCGGCGCGACACAGGCCGCGAAACTTGCATGCCGCGCGCGTTTCGTGCGACAGTCGACCGCCACTTGCGGAACATGACGACGCGCATCGGTCGACGGCCATCGACACGCGCGCACCGCGCGAACGGAGACCTCGTGCCGACCCACTCACCACCGGAAGGAGGGGACACGTCATGACGTCACGTCGTGCCGCATCGACTGCATCGCCACTCGCGCCGCCTTGGCGGCGCATCCGCCGGGCCGCCGCGCTGGCCGTCGCGCATCTTGCCATCGCAGGCTGCGCCGCGCAGGACGACAACGCGAGCCAGGCCAGAAACCCGGCTGCCGAAGCAGCGGCCACGTCCGCCGCGACTCGGGATACGACTCCGGCCGCGACTCCGGCCGCGACTCCGGCCGCGACTCCGGCCGCGACTCCGGCCGCGACTCCGACCACGACTCCGGCCGCGATTCCGGCCGCGACGCCCGCCGCGACGCCCGCCGCGACCGCGCTGCTGCCTCCCCCGAGCCAGCTCTACGGCGACCTGTTCGTCGCGGTGCAGACCGCACAGCGCTATCCCGACCAGAAGACCTTCGTCGACGCGACGCCGGGCACCGATCCGGCGACGATCATGCAGTTGTATCGGCAACAGAAATCGCAGCCGGGCTTTTCGCTGAAGACGTTCGTCGACCGGCACTTCACGCCGCCCGTCGACAAGGGCGTGACGCCGCCGCCGAACCAGACGCTGCGCGCGCACATCGACTGGCTGTGGCCGAAGCTCACGCGCACGAGCGCGACGGTGCCGCCGTACGGTTCGCTGATCCCGCTGCCGAAGCCGTACGTCGTGCCGGGCGGGCGGTTCCGCGAAGGCTACTACTGGGACACGTACTTCACGATGCTCGGCCTGCAGGTGTCGGGCCGCGAGGATCTCGTCGACGACATGCTCGACAACTTCGCCCATCTGATCGATACGGTCGGCCACGTGCCGAACGGCAACCGCACGTATTACGCGAGCCGCTCGCAGCCGCCGTTCTTCGCGTACATGGTCGCGCTCGCCGCGCAAGTCGAAGGCGACAAGGTCTACCAGAAGTACCTGCCGGCGCTGCGCAGCGAATACGCGTACTGGATGCAGGGCGAGAGCACGACGCCGCGTGGCGGCGCGACGCGCCACGTGGTCGCGATGCCCGACGGCGCGATCCTGAACCGCTATTGGGACGCGAGCGATACGCCGCGCGACGAGTCGTATCTCGAGGACGTGCAGACCGCAACCGGCGCGTCCGGCCGGCCCGCGAACGACGTGTGGCGCGACCTGCGCGCGGGCGCCGAAAGCGGCTGGGACTACAGCTCGCGCTGGCTCGGCGACGGCAGCACGCTCGCGACGATCCGCACGACGTCGATCGTGCCGGTCGACCTGAACAGCCTGATGTTCCATCTCGAGACGACGATCCGCAGGGGCTGCACGATCGTGCGAGATACGGCGTGCGTCGCCGATTTCACCGCGCGCGCGCAGCGGCGCGCGGCAGCGATCAACCGCTATTTGTGGAACCGCCGCGGCTACTACGGCGACTACGACTGGCAGCGACGCCAGCCGCGCGATGCGGTCACGGCGGCGGCGCTGTACCCGCTGTTCGCGGGCGTCGCGTGGCCGGAGCGCGCGAAGGCCACCGCCCGCGCGGTGCGCAACACGCTGCTGCAGCCGGGCGGGCTCGCCACGACGACCGCGACGACGGGCCAGCAATGGGATGCGCCGAACGGCTGGGCGCCGCTACAGTGGATCGCGATCGACGGCCTGCGCCGCTATGGCGAGCCCGCGCTTGCGAAGGAGATCGGCACGCGCTTCCTGGCGAGCGTGAAGCACGTGTATGCGACCGAAGGCAAGCTCGTCGAGAAATACGTGGTCGAAGGCGCCGGTGCGGGCGGTGGAGGCGGCGGCGAGTATCCGCTGCAGGACGGTTTCGGCTGGACCAACGGCGTCACGCTGAAGCTGCTCGGGCTGTACGGCGAATGACGGCCGCGGGCTGCCGTTGCGAACAACGGATGGCGATGACGGCCCGGCGGCGAAGCACCGCCGGGCCTTCCCGCATCAGAACGTGATCGTCGTCCGCACGCCGACCACCGTTTCGTCGCCGATGCGCGCACCCGGCGCGTTCGGGTTGGGGATGCCGCCCGACGGACGGAAGAAGTGCTGCAGGTCGGCCTGCAGTTGCCACCACGGCGTGACCTGGTATTGATAGGTTGCCTCGACGACCGTCTCCGCGCTGCGCACCGGATAGCCGGGCGTCGTGTACGTGCCGACGGCGCTGTCGAACGCGCTCGCGTGCGAGCCGATCTTCGCGTAGCCGACCGCGAGGCCCGCGACGTCGTTGTCGCGGCCCGCGAACGGCGCCTTCAGCGTGACGCCCGCGTTGATCGCGAGGTCGACGACGTTGCGGTCGCCGGGCGCGCCCATTACGCGCGCGAACACGCCGACCGAGCGCGGGCTGTCCGCCGCCGGGCGCCACACCATCTGGTCCGCGACCGCGTAGAACCCGTAGTTGCCGCGATGGCTCACCGGCACGCCGTTGCTGGCCGGATTCGCGAGCGACAGGCCGTCCGTGCCGTCGCTCAGGTCGTCGAAGTGCTGCGACTGGTACCAGACGCCGAGCTTGTACGTGCCCGGCAGGCCGGCCGGCTGCGGCGCTTTCGGGTCCGCCGGCGGCGCGTTCAGCGCGTACTGCACTTCGCCGATCACGAGCGCGCCGCTGCGCAGGTTGAAGTTCGTGCCGTGCGCGTTGAGCTGCTGCGGATCGCCGTTCAGGCGGCCCGCCGGGTTGCCGTCGAACACGCCGGCCAGCACCGTCCACGAATCGGACGGCTTCACGCGCAGCCGCACGCCGAGCGACGACAGCGGATACGCGGGGCCGCCCGCGGGCAGGTCGGCAGACGGCAGCACGGGCCAGCCGAACGTCGCGTTCATGAACGACGCCGCGTACTGGCTCACCATGAATTCCTGGTCGAGACTCTGCTGGCCGACCTTCACGTCGACCTTGCCGTCGACGAACGCCTGCTGGTACCACAGCTCCCACAGGCGCGTGGTCGAGTTCGCCTCGATGCCGGTGCCGGTCTGCAGCGTCTGCAGATAGCGCTGCGTGAGGTTGGTGCCGTGGATCTGCAGCCCCGATACGTTGAACGTGCCGCCCGGCAGGCCGATCGCCTTGCTCGTGTCGACGTTCAGGCCGAACTGCGTGAGGCCCTGGTACGCACCGCCGCGCTTCGTGCCGCCCGACGTGTTGTACAGGTACTCGCTGGTTTCCGTCAGGTTCAGCGTGACGCCGTGATCGCCGAGCACGTCGCGCAGGCCGCCCATGTTGCCGAGCAGGTTCGAGCGCTCCCAGAAACCGGTGGGCGCCGGCGCGGCAGCATCGGCGGCCGGCGCTTGCGCTGCGGCGGCAGCATCGCTTGCGCCTGCAGCCGGCTCGGCGGCGGGCGAAGCGGATTGCGCGAACGCGGGCGCGGCGGCAAGCGACAGCAGCAGCGTCGCGTACGCGTGGAGGCGGGGCTTGCGCAGCGTGGTTTCGATTTTTTTCTTCATACGAGTTTCGTCGACGGATTGACTAGTGAGACTAATGAAGCAGACCGGTGATGCGAAGAGGCGAAAGGATCTGCGCGGACGGTATGTGGTAACAGCCCGTCCGCGCGGCGATGCCGGGGATGCCGGCCATGCGTTTACGACAGCCAGCCGCCGACGCGCCAGACCTGCGCGAAACCAAGGCGCGACGCAGCCGCGCACAGCAGCGCAACGAGCGCCACGGCGGCCGCCATGATGCCGAGCACCGCGCAATCGAGCGCACGGGTCGGGATCAGCGCGTGCGCAAGCGTGGCACCGCGCCAGTTGCCGACGGCGTGCGCGAGCGGCGAGAGCACCGAGACGAGCGAGCGGTCGCACGCGACATGGACGTATCGCTTGAGTTTGACCGCGAACGATTGAAAGAACATGACGTTGCCTCCGTCCAGTCCGGCGGCGAAGCCGGACGACGTGATGGACCCCGGGCGCGCGCGGTGCGGCCTGGAATCGGCGTTTGAAACGTGACGGAGCGTGCGACGGACGAACCGGCGATGGCCGGCCCGGAAGGAAGCGCGCTAACCCGACAAATGCGAGCTAGCGGCGAAGGACATGCCTCGGGCTGCTGCTATCTCGCGATGGCTTGGCCGGCCTGGACCGGCGTCGAACTGCAACTAGAGCATGTGTCCACGAAGGGACTCCTGTGTTGAATTGCGGCGGATTGTAGTCGCGTCGTTTGCTGCGGCGCAAGTAAAAATCGCACAAAAGTATGCGGGTGTTGCGCGCTGTGTTGCGCACGTATCTCAACGGCCGGCGGCGGCCGGTTCCGACCCGAACGACCGGTCCGCGGTGTCATCGGCAGCGTTCCGCGAACACACCGGCCGTCGGCCGCGGAAGCCCGCGCTGAAAGGTTCTGGCGCGTATTTGCAAGGGCAAATCTTTCAGTGCCGCAACGCCCGAAAAAATATTCCGTAAATGGGGTTTCAAGGGGTTGACTTTGGTTTCGGGCGGTCCATAGAATCCGCCATCTTCACTCTTGGGGCGAACGCCTTGGACGCTTGCAGTAGTCGACCTTCGAACGAGTTTTCCGCCTGAGCGACCGACGTCCGCGCCTTTCGAACGCCGCCGTTTGTCTCCCAGGCAAACGGTGCGCGCAGCAGTAAATCGCAGTAACTCCCTACGTGCACCTTGATTCGTACCAGAAACGGGTGATGCCATCGCGCATGCGCCGTCTGGTTTCGCCGCCGCCCGGCATGCGGCCGCGTTCGCGCACGCCTTTCCCAGGCCTGCGCACGCGGCGTCCCGCACGCAGGTCGGCGGTCAACCGTGTTCTTCCGGAACACCGAACAGGAGCCGCCGTGAACGACAGTGACAGTTGTCCCTTATGCCGCCAGACCCTTCTAAACCCGGGTCGCAGGGACACTCCGGCCGACTAGCCTGACTCCGCTCAGGCGCCGGACTGGCCCCGCGCCCACGACGCGGCGGGCACGCAATGTGCCGCCGCACGGAGCCAGATCATGAACTTCGGCCTTCTGCTGTCGCAACTCCCGCAAGTGACGGAATCGCGCCGCCACTACGACACGATGCTGTCGCTCGATGCCCGTCCGCGGGTATTCGTCCGCCTGCTGAACCGATTGAAATCGTTCGTCCACTGAAGAAGCGCCGCGCGCGCCTCGGCATGCGCACGCGCAGCCGCCGTCATGCGGCCGTACGTGCCTATTCCAAGGTCACACGCTCGTCAAATAACCATTAGCCGTACGGAACATATCATGTCCACGCCGTCCAACGTTTCTCCACCGATCGCCGTCGAACGCAGCGCCGTGCTCGACGAAGCCCATCTGGGCGACATCCGCGGCGCGTTCGGCACAATCTCGCATCACGACACCGCGCCGCGCGGCAACTGGTGGGCGCGCTTGCGCACGCTGCTCGCGATCATCGGGCCGGGCCTTATCGTGATGGTCGGCGACAACGATGCCGGTGCGTTCGGCACCTACACGCAGGCGGGCCAGAACTACGGCACGACACTGCTGTGGACGCTGCTGCTGCTCGTTCCCGTGCTGTACGTGAACCAGGAAATGGTGCTGCGTCTCGGCGCCGTGACGGGCGTCGGCCACGCGCGCCTGATCTTCGAACGCTTCGGCAAGTTCTGGGGCGCGTTCAGCGTGATCGACCTGTTCCTGCTCAATGCGCTGACGATCGTCACCGAGTTCATCGGCATCACGTTCGTGCTCGAATTCTTCGGGCTGCCGAAGGTCGCGGGCGTGTGCATTGCCGCGGCATTGACGATGGCAGCGGTCAGTACCGGCGATTTCCGGCGCTTCGAACGCTTTGCGGTGGTGCTGTGCGTACTGAGCTTGCTGCTCGTCCCGGTGCTCGTGACGATCCACCCGCCCGTGTCGCAGATGACGCGCGACTTCTTCGTGCCGAACTGGCCCGCGCATTCGAAGCTCTCCGACGTGATGCTGCTCGTGATCGGCATCGTCGGCACGACGGTTGCGCCGTGGCAGCTGTTCTTCCAGCAGAGCTACGTGATCGACAAGCGCATCACGCCGCGCTTCATCAAGTACGAGAAGGTCGACCTGTGGCTCGGGATCGCCGTCGTGCTGATCGGCGCGGTTGCGATGATCGGCTTCAGCGCGGCGCTGTTCGGCGGCCGTCCGGAGTTCGGCAACTTCACGGACGCAGGCGGCATCATCGCGGGCCTCGAGAAGTACGCCGGCCGCACGAGCGCAACGCTGTTCGCGGTCGCGCTGCTCGACGCGTGCATCATCGGCGCGGCGGCGGTGTCGCTGTCGACCGCCTACGCAATCGGCGACGTGTTCAAGATCCGTCACTCGCTGCATCGCAACGTGTCGGACGCGAAGGGCTTCTATCTCGTCTACTTCGGCATCGTCGCGGCCGCGGCGGCGCTGGTGCTGATTCCGGGCAGCCCGCTCGGCCTGCTGACGGAAGCGGTGCAGACGCTCGCGGGCGTGCTGCTGCCGAGCGCGACCGTGTTCCTGCTGCTGCTCTGCAACGACAGGCAGGTGCTCGGGCCCTGGATCAACTCGACGAAGCTCAATGTGTTCACGGGCGCGGTGATCTGGGTGCTCGTGCTGCTGTCGATCATCCTGACCGCATCGGTGATGTATCCGGACATCAGCGGCGAGGCGATCCTCGACGTACTGATCGGCGGCACCGTGTTCGCGATCGTCGGCTACCTCGCGACGGTGCTGATCCGTCGCAACAAGCGCGTGATCGACCCGGGTGTCGACCGCTCGCTGCGCGACACGTGGCGCATGCCGCCGCTCGAGACGCTCGAGCCGCAGGTGATGACGCTGTCTACGCGGATCTGGATGGGCGTGATGCGCGGCTACCTCGTGATCGCGGTCGGTCTCGTGATCGTCAAGGTCGTGCAGATGATGCTGGTCAAGTAAGCGTCAGCAAGGATGCGGCGCCGGACCCGGCACCGCGCGCCGCTTCCCGTGCATGCCGGCCCTCGAGGCCGGCATGCGCGTTTACGGCGTGCCGAAACGCATGCGCCGAGCCCGGAGCGGTTCAGATCAGTTCGAGCTTCGACGTCAGGTAGGTGAGCTGGATCCGGTTCGCGACGCCGAAGCGCTTGCGCAGCTTGCGCAGGTGATAGTCGACGTTGTGCGCGCTGGTGTCGAGGCGCCGCCCGATCTCCTTGTCCGATGCGCCTTCCGCGATCCCGAGCAGCAGTTCCTGTTCGAACGGCGTGAGGCCGTTCACCGCGCGTTCGCGCGATGTCGCGATCAATTGCGGCGACGCAAACTGGTGTACCGACAGCCCGATCGACAGCGCCTGCTCGACCGTCGCCTGCGTGATCCACTCGCGCGTGCGGCGCGGCGCGGTAAAGCTCATGAACGCATGGAGCCGCGTGCCGGGCACCGCCATCGCATACATGATCCCGCTGCACATGCCGTCGTCCTGCATCGTCCGCAGGAAGCCGTCGAGCGCGGCGGGCGCGTCCTGCGACATGCACACGCCGCCGTCGCGCGGCTGGTGCTGCGTGCGCAGCTGCTGCAGGTCCCAGACGATCGGCATGTTGCACGCGCGCGCGCCGAGCGTGCGCGGATCGATGGCGTGATGGCCGTGGCGCACATAGTCGCCGCGATAGGTCGACGGCGTGAACGCTTCGTGAAGATAGAGACTCTCGACGCGCTCGTGCGCGAACTCCAGCGCGAAGTACGCGAACGTCGAGAAGCCCGTCAGGTGCAGCAGGCTCGTGACGATGCGGTTGCGCTCGGCAGTGTTCTGCGCGAGCGCGAGCGTGTCCGCGACGCCGAGCCGCGGCGCATGCGGCTGCGCGAGCTCGCCGCGGTTCACGTCGTCGCACCAGACGACCTGCACCGGGCGCGCGTGCAGCGCATCGGCGCGGCTCGTCACATCGCTCGAAGGCATTGGAACGTTGCGGGCGACTGCTTCCTGGTGCAAGGCAATATCGGACATGAGCCATCCCTCGGAACCGACGCGCATCGCCGCTCGGCGATACGATCGAAGCATTGTTATTGATTGGCGCCGATCGTCATCCTGACGAAACGCGGGGGCATTGTACAAAAAATGCCGGTGTGCGCGTAATATGCCGTAATACTAATTGCGCTGAAAGGGGCATCCGGCAGCGCGAATGCCATTCGAATAACAAACCATAAAGAAGAGACCAAGTCGTGACGGGGCTGCGGCATTCATATATTGGGAAAAGGGCGGGCTCTTCATGACACGTGCTGACGGCACACCACTCGTCGAGTGGTTCTCGCAGGCCGATATCGCGGCCGCTGCCGCTTATTCGGCCGACTATCGCGAGGCGAATCGGGGCGTTAATGCGGACGTTTTTACCTTGATTCAAAATGCGTCAGGTAAATCCGACCTGGCTGCAGTCGATTTTTCGCAATGCCATGCGCATTTGCGGCAAATCGGTTTCAGCACGCTCGGTTATGGCGGCTATGAAATGATCGGGCGGCGCGTCCTGTGTGCGCATCTGCTGCGCGATCTCGCACCACCGACATTCATGCAGCCGTATATCGAAGGGAGGCTCTACGAAAGCGACCCGCGTTTCGCGCAGGTGCGGCAAAGCGGCTTCCCGGTCGCGTGGCGGCTCGACGAGATCGACGCGGCCGCGCAGCGTAGCGGCGATCGCAAGGTGCTTGCGCTCGCAGGCCATCTGCGCGCGCATGCGATGAACAGCGGCGTGATCTTCAGCCTGTCGGCGCCGCGGCTCGAACTGCGGGTGGCGGTGAACCTGACGTCGGAGACGCACGGCACCGACTGGATCGACGATCGCGTGATCGGCGGCGCGCTGTCGGTGAGCCTCGCCGTGCATCGCGTCGCGCTGCCGTTCCTCGAGGCGCGCATCGCGCGCACGCGCGGCTTCGCGCTCGGCGACGAGCAGCAGCAGGTGCTCGAGCGGCTCGTGCACGGGCTGTCCGACCAGGAGATCGCGAGCGCGCTGCGCACGTCGCTGCACAAGGTCGGCCATCACATCCGCTCGCTCGAGAAGCTCTTCAACGTGCAGAACCGCGCGCAGCTCGCGTATCTCGCCGCGCGGCGGCTGTCGTCGTGATGGCCGTGGTTCTGGATGTGAGCCGATCCGCCTAGTGTGCCCGGAGTATCCGGTGTGCCTGGTGTGCCCAGTGTGCCCAGTGTGCCCGGAGCGCCCAACGCACCCAACGCACCCAACGCACCCAATGCGCCGAATGCGCCGAATGCGCCGAATGCGCCGAATGCGCCGAATGCGCCGAATGCGCCGAATGCGCCGAATGCGCCCAATGCGCCCAATGCGCCCAATGCGCCCAATGCGACCAATGCGACCAATGCGACCAATGCGACCAATGCGACCAATGCGACCAATGCGACCAATGCGACCAATGCGACCAATGCGACCAATGCGACCAATGCGACCAATCGATATGGCCCTTTCTTGGAATATGCCGACGTACCGCTTGACGCCAGATTTTTTCGCACTCCGGCGAAATTCACTAATGAATTATTGCTGAATTATTTCTTCGTAATATGGCCCGACCGTCGCGCCGGACGGCGTGCTGCAACGCGCCGCGCTCGACGGGATCGGTCAACGGACGGACAATAACATGTGCGGAATCGACGGCTTTCTGAATAGCGTCGCCTTCGATGAGGAGACAGCGCGCGGCACGCTCGCGCGGATGACGGCAAGCCTCGCGCATCGCGGACCGGACGGGCAGGGCCTCTGGCTCGATCCCGAAGCCGGCATCGCGCTCGGCCACCGGCGGCTCGCGATCGTCGATCTGTCGGTGCACGGCCGGCAGCCGATCGCATCCGCGTGCGGCCGCTACGTCATGGTCTTCAACGGCGAAATCTACAACCACCGCGAGCTGCGCGCGGAGCTCGATCGCACCGGGCGCGCGCCCGCGTGGCGCGGTCACTCGGACAGCGAAGTGCTGGTCGCGGCGATTGCCGCGTGGGGTGTCGAAGCGGCGCTGCGGCGCGCGACCGGCATGTTTGCGATTGCGCTGTGGAACCGCGCGTCGCGCACGCTGACGCTCGCGCGCGACCGGATCGGCGAGAAGCCGCTCTATTACGGCCGGATCGGCGATGCGCTCGTGTTCGCGTCCGAGTTGAAGGCGCTGCGCCACTATCCGGGCTTCGACGGCAGCATCGATCGCGATGCGCTGTGCCTGTACCTGCGGCAGTCGAGCGTGCCCGCGCCGTACACGATCTATCGCGGCATCCGCAAGCTGCCGCCTGGCACTTACATCCAGTTCGAGCATGCGCGCGACATGCCAAGCGTGCGCGCGTACTGGACGCTCGAACAGGCGATCGAGACGGGGCGCGAGCATCCGTTCGACGGCAGCGCGCAGGAAGCCGTCGGCCAGCTCGACACGATCCTGCGCCAGGCGGTCGCGCGGCAGATGGAGGCCGACGTGCCGCTCGGCGCCTTCCTGTCGGGCGGCATCGATTCGTCGGCGATCGTCGCGCTGATGCAGGCGCAGTCCGCGAAGCCGGTCGATACGTTCACGATCGGCTTCCACGAGGCCGGCTATGACGAAGCCGGTTACGCGAAAGCCGTCGCGCGCCATCTCGGCACGCGGCACACCGAACTTTACGTGACCGCCGACCATGCGCTCGCGGTCGTGCCGAAGCTGCCGTCGATCTACGACGAGCCGTTTTCCGACGCGTCGCAGATCCCGACGTTCCTCGTCGCCGAGCTGACGCGCCGGCACGTGAAGGTGAGCCTGTCCGGCGACGGCGGCGACGAGCTGTTCGGCGGGTACACGCGCTATTTCCTGACGCCGCGCCTGTGGCGCAAGCTGCACCGCGTGCCTGGCGCCGTGCGCGCGCGGATTGCCGCCGCGCTGCACGCGCTGCGGCCCGATCACGCCGACCAGCTCGCGGCGATCGCGCAAGGCGCGTGGAGCGGCGCGGAAGCGCGCGAGTCCGGGACGCGCATCGGTGACCGGCTGCACAAGCTCGGCCACGTGATGACCGCCGAAAGCCGCATCGGCCTGTACCGGCTGCTGATGTCGTCGGTGCATCATCCGGAACGCCTCGCGCTCACGGGGCAGGAGCCGCCGACGCCGCTCGATACGGCGTCCGCGTGGCCCGCGCACCTGAGCTTCGCCGAACAGGCGATGGCGATCGACACGCTCACGTACCTGCCGACCGACATCCTCGCGAAAGTCGACCGCGCGGCGATGGCGGTCAGCCTCGAGACGCGGATGCCGTTCCTCGATCATCACGTCGTCGAGTTCGCGTGGCGGCTGCCGGCGTCGGTGCGCTTGCCCGAGGGCGGCCAGTCGAAGGCGCTGCTGCGCCGGCTGCTCGACCGGTACGTGCCGACCGAGCTGATCGACCGGCCGAAGCAGGGGTTCTGCGCGCCCGTCGATCACTGGTTGCGCGGCTCGCTGCGCGACTGGGCGCATGAGTTGCTGCGTCCTGCGCGGCTGCGGGCCGAGGGCTTTTTCGATGCGGGTGCGGTCGATCGCCTGTGGCAGCAGCATCAGGCCGGCCGGCTGAACTGCCAGCATCAGCTGTGGACGGTGCTGATGTTCCAGGCATGGCTGGAGACGCAGCGGGCGAGTAGCGCGGCGGGGGTGGCGCAGGAGCCGTTGTCGCTGGCGTAAAGGCGGGGTGAATGGCGGCGCCGCGTCGCGACGGACCGTCACGCGTAATCGGCCACCATCGACGAGTACGGCGCGGCGCGCATCACCGGTGCCACGTCGTGACGCTCGACGTGCGTCATCGCGGCGCCGAACAACACGAGCCGGTAGCCGACCGCATAGATCGGGATGATCCGAAGGTTCTTGTCCTCGTCGAGACGCAGCTTCGAGCGGATCCGCGAGATGTGCGTGTCGAGCGTGCGCGACGACACGGCGAGTTCGCGGCCCCACACGGCCTCCTGGATTGCCTGGCGCGGCACGATCTTGTTCATGTTGTCGAGCAGGAATTCGACGACGTCGAATTCGCGCGGCGTGACGTCGACTGCCTTGTCGTCGATCTCGATCGTGCGGCGCACGAAGTTGATCTTGATGTTGTCGATGTACAGGTATTTGCAATCCATGGTGGCCCTCGCATGTCCGTGGCAGGAGTTGTTTGCAAGAGGGTTACTGCAAATTCCGGGCCATGCAGGGCGATGGTGGTGGCCGCCGGGGCGCGGATCCGCGCAGGCGTTGAATCTAAAAGAATTTTTAACGTGGCACGTTGTAGCGGGGTCGGATCGACTTTGAAGGAATGTTACGTAGCATCGGCGGGAACGTTACGGGCGTTACGGCTGACGTAACGTGCGGGACAGGTGCCGGGAGATCCGCGGGTGAGGCGGGCGACAACCCTACATGGAACCCTACATCGAACTCTACATGAATTAAAAAAGATCTATATAAATCAATGTATTGTGCCGTATTATCGCGGACATCGAACTCTACATGGAACTCTACACGGCAACATGACGACTGTCGTTTCGTTCGAACCGCTGTTTCCGGAAGATTGCGTGCTCGATCCGCTTCTTGAGCGCGCGGCTGAACTTGTCGACTCATCGCAGCAACTGCTTGCGGTGCGAGGAACGCCATTGGCGACCGCGCTCGTGCCGCAGTTGCGTGCAATGAATTCGTATTACACAAACAAGATCGAAGGTCAACACACCACACCCGCCAGAATTGAGGCCGCCCTTCGGCGCGATTACTCGACCGATGTCAGCGAACGCATGAAACAACGTTTTGCGATCGCGCATATCGCGACGGAATCGGATCTCGAGAAAGAGTGGAACGCCCTTCCTGTGTCGGCGTTGTTCGATCCTGCGCATATTTCGGCCATTCATGAACGTTTTTTTTCTTACGTGCCGGCCGAAGAGCGATTCACAAGCGAAGGTGAGCAGATCGTGCCGGGCGCGCTTCGCACGGCGGACGTGACAGTCGGGCGTCATCTGGCGCCGGAGCCCGAGATGATCGAGCCGCTGCTCGGGGCTTGGGCTACACGATATGCCCGCATTCGGGCCAAAGAATATCAATTGATCGGCATCGCCTGCTCACATCATCGGCTGACCTGGATTCACCCATTCGTGGACGGGAACGGCCGGGTGGCACGCCTGCATTCGCATCTCGGATTGCGCGCCGCCGATTTGACCCATGACCTGTGGTCGCCGCTGCGGGGTTTGGCGCGCGAGCACGAGCAATATTACGCAAGGCTGAGCGACGCAGATCAGACCCGCCGCAATGATCTCGATGGCCGAGGCAATCTCTCCCAGGAGGGGTTGGTGCAGTTTGTCCGGTTTTTCCTCGACTGTTGCCTGGACCAAGTCAGCTTCATGATCCACATGACAGAGTTCGATGGAGTTGCCGACCGCTTGCTGGATCTTCTGCAATACCTGGATTCCAATCCGTGGATGGTCGGCTCGGAGAAATCGGTCATCAAGCCAGAGGCATCGGCGCTGGCCATGGAATTCGTGGCACTGCGGCGAACCGTCACGCGTGCGGAATTTACCCAGATGCTTGGCGTCAGCGAAGTTGTGGCGCGCCGAATTGTGCGTTCGCTGCTCGATTTCGGCTTGCTGAGTTCCTCGTCGCATCGGAGCGATCTTTCGTTCGGATTGCCGCTCAGAAGCCTTCGGTTTTTATTCCCAAGGCTTTGGCCCGAAGTCGACCAGAACTGACGGCGACTTGTCGGCAACGTGCTAGGGTGCCTCGCAGCAGTGGTCGGAACAGGCAAAGGAATAGCTGCCGCAGTGGCAGAGCAAGCGCTCGACCGGGGGTACGGCTTTTCGCGAAAAGCCACGCGAAAATACGCCGGCCGCAAGCGCCGTTCGCCCCCGCGGCCGGCCGATCCACTCATCACACCTTCGCCGCCTCGCCCGAATCGAACGGCAGCGTGTAATGCCGCTTGCCCGTCGCCGCGAAAATCGCGTTCGCGACAGCCGGCCCGACCGGCGCGACGCCGGGCTCGCCGACACCGGTCGGCGCCTCGGCCGACGGCACGATGTGCACCTCGACCTTCGGCATCTCGGCGATCCGCAGCACGTGATAGCCGTCGAAGTTGCGCTGCTCGACCACGCCGTCCTTCAGCGTGATCGCGCCGTGCAGCACCGCGCCGAGCCCGAAGCCCATCCCGCCTTCCATCTGCGCGGCGACGATGTCGGGGTTGATCGCGATCCCGCAGTCGACCGCGCAGACGATGCGATCGACCTTCACGTTACCGTCCGCGCCGACCGACACCTCGGCCACCTGCGCGACATAGCTCTTGAACGCCTCGGCAACCGCGATCCCGCGCCCGCGGCCTTTCGGCAGCGGCTTCGCGGGATCCCAGCCGGCCTTCTCGGCAGCGAGCTCGAGCACCGCGCGCAGGCGCGGCTCCTTCGCGAGCAGGTCGCGGCGGAACAGGTACGGATCCTTGCGCGCAGTGTGCGCGGCCTCGTCGATGAACGCCTCGACCGCATACGCGGTGTGCGAACTGCCGACCACGCGCCACCACAGCACCGGCACACCGGTCTTCGTGGTGGTCAGCTCGACCGACACGTTCGGCACCGCGTACGGCAGGTTCGCCGCGCCCTCGACCGACGTCGCGTCGATGCCGTTCTTGACCATCATCGGCTCGAACGGCGTGCCGCCGAGGATCGACTGGCCGACGATCCGGTGCCGCCAGCCAACCAGCTTGCCGTCTGCGGTCAGCCCCGCGTCGAGCTTGTGGAAGTACATCGGGCGATAGAGGCCGCCCGTGATGTCGTCCTCGCGCGTCCACTGCAGCTTGACCGGCTTGCCGTTCGCGCCGAGCGCCTTCGCGATCGACACGGCCTCGACCACGTAGTCCGACCACACGTTCGCGCGCCGGCCGAAGCTGCCGCCCGCGTACATCGTGTGGATCTTCACCTGCTCGGGCTTCAGGCCCGCAACCTGCGCGGCGTTGCCCTGGTCGACCGTCTGGAACTGGTCGCCGGCCCAGATCTCGCAGCTGTCGGGCGTCAGCCTGACGACCGCGTCGAGCGGCTCCATCGGCGCGTGCGCGAGATACGGGAATTCATACGACGCGCTGATCCGGCGCGCGGCGCCGGCGATCGCCGCGTCCGCGTCGCCGTCCTTGCGGGCCGACACGCCGGGCCTGGCGGCGAGCTGCCGGTATTCGCGCATGATCTCGCCGGAGCTGCGCTTCTCGGCGCCGGTTTCGTCCCATTCGACCTTCAGCGCGTCGCGGCCCTGTTTCGCGGCCCAGAAGCCCGTCGCGACGACCGCGACGCCGCGCGGCACCTGTACGACCGACACGACGCCCGGCACCGCGCTGGCGGCCGTCGCGTCGAACGACTTGACCTTCCCGCCGAAGCGCGGCGGGCGCTGCAAGAGCGCCACCAGCATGCCGGGAAACGACACGTCGAGCGTGAACTGCGCGGTGCCGTCCGACTTCGCCGCTGCGTCGACGCGCGGGATCTTGTGGCCGATCAGCCGGAATTCCGCCGGCTGCTTCAGCGTGACCGTGTCCGGCACTGGCAACGCGGCCGCCTCTGCAACGAGCGCGCCATAGCTCGCCTGCTTGCCGCTCTTCGCGTGTGTGACGAAGCCGTCCTTGGTCGTCAACTCGCCGGCCGGCACTTTCCAGCGCGCCGCGGCGGCCGATACGAGCATCGCGCGGGCCTTGCCGCCGGCTTCGCGCAACTGCTGCCACGAGTTCGCCATCGCCGAGCTGCCGCCCGTGCCCTGCATCGTGCCGAACGCGAGGTTCGCGTAGCGCTTCGCGTCCGCCGGCGCGCTCTCGACGCGCACGCTCGACCAGTCGGCGTCGAGTTCTTCGGCGACGATCGTCGCGATGCCCGTGTACGCGCCCTGGCCCAGCTCGACGTGTTTTGCGATGACGGTGACGATGCCGTCCGGCGTGACGCGCAGGAACGCGTTCGGCGCAAATTCGGCAGCAGGCGCCGCCGCGGCCATCGCGCGGCGGCCCGAGCCGAGCCATTCGAAACCGATCGTGAGGCTGACCGCGGCGGCGCCGGCGGCCTTCAGGAACGTGCGGCGGCCGGGGCGAACCGCGTTCGGGTTATCGAGTCCGGTCGTCACGATCAGGCCTCCAGCGTGGCGGCGGCGTCATGGATCGCCGAGCGGATCCGCGCATAGGTCGCGCAGCGGCAGATGTTGCCGTTCATCGCGGCGTCGATATCGGCGTCGGTCGGCTTCGGGTTCTGCTCCAGCAGCGCGGTTGCGGACATGATCTGTCCGGACTGACAATAACCGCATTGCGGCACCTGCAGCTTGACCCACGCGGCCTGCACGGCCTTGGCGGGCTTGCTCTGCAGGCCTTCGATC
Organism: Burkholderia sp. PU8-34; assembly: GCF_053427725.1. Taxonomy (NCBI): domain Bacteria; kingdom Pseudomonadati; phylum Pseudomonadota; class Betaproteobacteria; order Burkholderiales; family Burkholderiaceae; genus Burkholderia; species Burkholderia sp. PU8-34. The sequence goes on along the minus strand of NZ_JBSAXC010000001.1, from coordinate 532,876 downwards.
GTCGTGACGTGCTTGCCGGCGATGCCGGCGACCGGCAGCACGCACGAGCGCACGGCCTGGCCTTCGAGATGGATCGTGCACGCGCCGCACTGCGCCATTCCGCAGCCGAATTTCGTGCCGGTCAGGCCCGCATGCTCGCGGATCGCCCAGAGGACGGGCATCGACGGATCGACATCGAGCGTGACGTTCTTGCCGTTGAGGACAAACGAGGTGGACATTGACTGTCTCCGTGGGGAAAACCCGGCGCGAAGCCCGGATACGCGGGAGTGTGCGCGAGCCGGCGGGTTTTTCGTCTACCCAATCCTGCAAATTTCTTGAACAATCCTGCAAATCCCCGGCCCGCATCCGGCGGCTTCGCTATGCTCCGGCAGCATGAGGAACCGGGGAACTGGACGAATCGAGGCATCCTGATGGACATGACCGATATTGCCGCGTCGCGCGAATCCGGGCGGCGCGCGCTCGCGACGCTGATCAGCCGCTTTGCGCCGGTCGACGGCTCGCATGCGACGGCGATTCGGGGCCTCGCGTTTCACAAGCATACGCATCCGGTCGATCTCGGCTGCGGCGTGTCGCGGGCCGCGTTCGTGCTCGCCGCGCAGGGCGCGAAGCGCGTGGTGGTCGCCGGTCACGCGTACGAATACGACACGCAGAATTGCCTGATTACGTCGATCGACTTGCCGATCCTGTCGCGGGTCACGAAGGCGTCGCCTGACGCGCCGTATCTGTGCATGTCGTTCATGCTCAATCCGCAGCGGATTGTCGAGCTGGCCGCGGAGATGCGCTTGCCGGAGCCCGGCGCGGGGCCGGAGGGCGAGGGGATCGCGCTTGCCCGGTTGACGCCGCCGCTGCTCGACGTCGCATTGCGGCTCGTGCGGCTGCTCGATACGCCGGCCGACATTCCGGTGATGGCGCCGCTGATCGAGAAGGAGCTGATCTACCGGCTGATGACGAGCGAGCAGGGCACGCGGCTTCGGCACATGGCGGTGGCGGGAAGCCAGACGCACCGGATTTCCCGCGCGATCGAGTGGATCCGCGATCATTTCTCGGAGCCGATGCGGGTAGAGGCGCTCGCGCAGGTCGTGAACATGAGCGTGTCGTCGCTGCATCATCATTTCAAGAACGTGACGACGCTGAGTCCGCTGCAGTATCAGAAGCAGCTGCGGCTGCATGAGGCGCGGCGGCTGTTGCTGGGGCAGGGCGCGGACGTCGGGTCGGTGGCCGCGAGCGTCGGGTACGAAAGCGCTTCGCAGTTCAGCCGCGAGTACAGCCGCCTGTTCGGCGCGCCGCCGTTGCGGGATGTCGTGCAGTTGAGAAGGAAGGAGTTCCACGGATGACGAGCGGGCCGGCGGGCTTCCGTTGGATCGGCGAGCGCGGCAGCCCTTGCGTTGCTCAGTTCGCGGTGGCGTCCGATAAACCATCGAGCGCCCTGATTGCGTGATCCGGCAGCACGAGCGCGCCGGCAGCGAGATTCTCGCGCAGATGGGCGACGGACGACGTGCCGGGAATCACCAGCAGGTTCGGCGAGCGGGCGAGCAGCCAGGCGAGCGCGACCTGCATCGGCGTCGCGCCGACGCGAGCGGCGACATCGGACAGCGTCGCGGACTGCAGCGGCGTGAAGCCGCCCAGCGGAAAGTACGGGACGTAGGCGATACCGTCGCGGGCGAGGTCGTCGATGAGCGCGTCGTCGGTCCGGTGGACGACGTTGTAGTGGTTCTGCACGCAGACGATCTCGCAGATCCGGCGACCTTCCGCGATCTGCGCGGGCGTGACGTTGCTCAACCCGATGTGGCGCACGAGGCCCTGCTGCCGAAGCCGGGCGAGCACCGTGAGCGGCGCCTCGATCGAGCCCTCGGCGGGTCCGTGCGTGTCGAACATGATCCGGAGATTGACGACGTCCAGCGCGTCGAGCCCGAGGTTGCGCAGGTTGTCGTGCACGGCGCGCGTCAGCGCGTCGGGCGAGAAAGCGGGCAGCCATGATCCGTCCTCGCCGCGCCGCGCGCCGATCTTCGTGACGATGACAAGATCTTTGGAGTACGGATGAAGCGCCTCGCGGATCAGCTGGTTGGTGACGTGCGGGCCGTAGAAATCGCTGGTGTCGATGTGATCGACTCCGGACGCGACGGCCTCGCGCAATACCGCGAGCGCTGCGCCGCGATCCTTGGGCGGGCCGAACACGCCGGGCCCCGCGAGCTGCATGGCGCCGTAGCCGAGCCGCTTCACAGTGCGCCCGCCGAGCTTGAAGGTGCCGGACTGCTCGATGCCGGTTTCGATGCTGGACATGATCGATCTCCTCACGATGGATGACCCCAGCTTAAGCGTTGGATCCTCGTGCGATAAGGGCACATAATTCGCACGGGTTGTGCGAAAAGGCGAACAATGCAAGTCGATCTGGCGGATCTGCACGCATTCCTGACGGTTGCGCGGGCGAAGGGGTTTCGCGACGGCGCGCGCATCGCGGGCGTCAGCGCGTCCGGGCTCAGCGAGGCCGTGCGCCGGCTGGAGGCCCGGCTGGGCGTCAGGCTGCTGCATCGCACGACGCGCAGCGTCGTGCCCACCGAAGCCGGCGAGCGCCTGCTCGCGCGTCTCGGCCCTGCATTGAGTGAAGTGGAGGCCGCGCTCGATCTGGTCAACGATTTTCGCGACCGGCCGGCGGGGACGCTCAGGCTCAATGTCCCGGTCAGTGCGGTGCGGCTCGTCTTGCCTGCCATCGTTCCGCCGTTTCTCGATGCGTATCCGGAGATCCGGCTCGAAGTGATCGCGGAGGAGAGCTTCGTCGACGTGCTCGCCGCCGGATGCGACGCGGGCATTCGCTACGAAGAGCGGCTGGAGCAGGACATGATCGCGGTGCCGATCGGCCCGCGCGTGCAGCGGTTTGCAACCGCAGCGGCGCCCGCGTACCTCGATCGCCACGGCCGGCCGGCGCATCCGCGTGAACTGCTCGACCATGCGTGCCTGCTCGGCCGCTTCAGCAGCGGCGCGATGCCGCCGTGGGAATTCGAGCGCGACGGCGAAGTCGTGCGCGTCGATCCCGCCGGGCCGCTGCTGGTGCAGGTCGGCGGCGCCACCGATCTCATCGTCGATGCCGCCATCGCCGGTACGGGCATCGTGCATCTGTTCGAAGACTGGTTGCGTCCGCATCTTGAGCGCGGCGCGCTCGAGCCGATCCTCGAGCCTTGGTGGCGGCCCTTTTCGGGGCCGTTCCTCTACTACTCGGGGCGGCGTCTCGTGCCGCCGGCATTGCGGGCGTTCATCGAGTTCATCAAGGCGGCGTGATCGCGGCGCGTGCGGCGTCGTGGAAGCAGGGCGATCACGGTAACGGCCCGAACGGCTTCAACGTGCGCGCAATGCACTGTCATCAAAAATTCGCTCAAGACCATTCGCCACGCGCCGATAAATCAGAAGTCGAACCGATTCCATCGCGATGCCACGGCTGAGGACCGGGCGTACCGGACTGACTGCATCGCGACACCATCGGATCGATCCAGCACGCGCAATTGATGGACAGGCATCCGAGGGCAACGTGGCAGAGTGCAGCAACTGCGGCAAGACATTCTTCATCGGCGGTCGCTCGCTCGACAGCAAACGCTACTGCAGTGAGACCTGCGCGCAATGGCATCCGGTGCTTGTCGCCGCCGAGCGGCTGCCTGCGATCGGGGTTCATCTTTACGTCGACGACTGCCGATACGGCCCGTGCCCGATCTGCAAGCGTGACGACGCTCCGGTCGACGTGCATGCCGCGCATCGCGCGGTTTCGCTGATCTTCGTGACCCGATGGACTACGCGCCGTCACGTCTGCTGTCGGCGCTGCGGCCGGAAGAAGCAGGCAATCGCGACGCTCACGTCCGCTGTGTGCGGATGGTGGGGACTGCCGTGGGGCGTCGTCGTGACCCCGATCCAGATCGCGCGCAACGTTGCCGGGTTAGTGAGACGCGCGCCGGCGACTGCGACGGAGCATCTCGAGCAGTCGGTGCGCCGCAAGCTGGCCGCACGTCAACTGCGGCGTGCGCGGGACGTGGCCGAGGTCTGATCGAGCGTTGTCGCGCGGTGCAGCAACGTCGGTAAAGTCGCGCGGATTCTTCCGACGCTATCCGAGTGATGAACGAATACGACATGCATGACGGCGCCACACGTGGCAAGGCGCTCGCCGGATATCGTCAGCACTGCTGCGCCGCAGCGAAACCTGCACCCCCGCAACCACCAGGAACCGCGCATCGATCGCCTACACTTGATCGACACATCGAGATCCGCCCCAACGCCACCCTCCGCGAGGCCTGTCATGACCGAAAGCCAGCCATCACGCATGGAATTGCCCGGCCAAGTCGTACTCGTCTTCCAGGGCGGTGGCGCATTGGGCGCCTACCAGCTCGGCGTCTACCAGGCGATGGACGAATCCGGCATCCAGCCCGACTGGGTGATCGGCACGTCGATCGGCGCGATCAATGCGGCGCTGATTGCCGGAAACCCGCCCGAACACCGCACCCGGCGGCTGACCGAGTTCTGGAATCGCGTGACCGAGCGCACCCGCGTGCACGCACCCGCAATCCTGCCAGGCTGGAACAGAACCTTTGCAGAGCTGATGATCATCGGCGGCGGCATCGCCGGCTTCTTCCGGCCCAATCCGGCATCGTGGCTCGGGCCGCTGGCCCGCTTGGGCGTCGATCGCGCGTCGTATTACATGATCGCGCCGCTGCGCGACACGCTCGTCTCGCTCGTCGACTTCGACCTGCTGAATGCGGGCCGGCCACGCGTGACCGTCGGCGCGGTGAACGCGTGCACGGGCGCGATGCGCTATTTCGATTCGCGCGACCAGCGCCTCACCGTCGAGCACATCATGAGTTCGGGCGCGCTGCCGCCCGCGTTCCCGGCGGTGCGGATCGACGGCGAGCCCTATTGGGACGGCGGCGTCTATTCGAATACCCCGGTCGAGGTGGTGCTGGACGACAAGCCGCGCAGGAGCGCGGTCATCTTCTCCGTGCAGATGTGGAATCCGGTCGGCCCCGAGCCGGAAAGCATCTGGCAGGTGTCGGAGCGGCAGAAGGACATCCAGTACGCGAGCCGCACCGACAGTCATATCGCGCGTCAGCAGCAGATCCACCGCCTGCGCCACGTGATCCGCGAACTGGTCAAGCATGTGCCGGAAGCCGAGCGCGCGACGACCGAAGTCCGCGAGCTGGCCGCGTGGGGCTGCCAGACCACGATGCGCCTGATCAAGCTCGCCGCCCCCCGGCTCGACGGGGACAACCAGCTGAAGGACATCGATTTCACGCCGGCAGGCATTGCCGCCCGCCGGCAGGCCGGCTATGACGCGGCGATGCGTGCGATCGCCGCGCGTCCGTGGGACGTGCCGATGGATCCGATCGAAGGGCTGACCGTCTACAGCGCGGACGAGCCCGTATCCGCTGAAAAACCCGCGTGAAGCGGATCCGGAATCCGGTCCGGCAGGCGCTTTGGTCGGCCCGTTGCCGGCGCCGGTTGAATCCGCGGCCGGCTCCGGCCGGCGCGGCGGCGTGCCGGCCGCATCGCGCACCCGCTACCGGCGGTGCGGGATGCACGAACAAAGCTGCTATGCTGGCCGACATGACATCCACTCAGGAGGGCGCGATGGCCGCTAAACAAGTGTCGAAGAAAAAGTACCTGAAGATCCTGAACAAGCGCCTGCGCGCCGAGCCGAATGCCCCGCAAGGTGCGTCGTTCATCTTCTACCCGCCTGGCGCGAAGGCGAAGGACGCGACCGGCGTCGCGTCCAGCGAGCCGGGCAGCAAGCGCGAACTGGCCGTCATGGCCGCGATCCATCGCAAGGCCGCCGAAGAGTTCATCGTGACCGTCAAGGGCACGAAAGTCGGCAACGGCTGACGGCCCGGACGTGCGTCGACGGCGGGCTCGGGGATCGCCCCGTCTGCACGCCATAGCACGGCGAAAGTGACACGCCGGCGGCGCCGCAGGCCGGCCCCCGGTCGACGAAATGGCGCGAATGCCTGAAACGCCGTCTGTTCGGCCGCCCGTGCCGTCATTGGACAGGCGACGTCACCCATGTGAACAACCGGTTTGCGTACCGTGGCCCGGCCATCGACAGCACAGCCGCGACGCCAAAATTCCACAGCAGGATCATGGCCGTCGCGTCGAGCGGATGAAACAGCGATAGCGCGACGGCCGTCAATGCGGACACCGCAAGGCTGCCCGTCATCACGACGGGTGCCGGCGCAAGCCGGGCCACGTGGCGCAGCATGATCAGCAGCGCGAGCGACATCGGGATGCCGGTGAGCCCGAGCGTCGCGAAGCAGCGCGCCGTCTCGCCCGCCGATATGCCGTCCGGACCGATCGTCACCCAGTCTGTCAGGCATCCGTAGCCGATCGTCGACACCCACATCGCGAGGGCGGGCAGCGGCAGCAGCAGCCAGCGCAGCGAGCGTCCGGGCACGCTGGCGACGAACGACGCGATGGCTGCCAGGATGCCCGTCAACGCGGCCGCCGCGACGCCCATCACGAAAACCGGCTGATGCAGCTTCGTGATCAGGCCGGGCCGCACGCCATGCGCGACGCCGGTCAGAACCAGCACCAGCGCCGCAAACAGCAGCCAGCCCGCCGCCCGCGCGACCGGCGCACGCAGCGGGCGCACCGGCCGCGCGTCGGCGACGAGCGATTCGATCAGGTCGGAGGTGGGCCTCATTTGCCGTCTCCCTTCACGAGCAGCTTGCGCAGGCTCTTCAGCCCGCGATGCACTGCAACCTTCAGTGCCGCGACGGTCATGCCGCTCGCCACTGCGGCCTCCTTCAATGACATTTCCTCGAGCTTGAGCATCCGGATCGCGTCGCGCTGTCCGGGCGGCAGGCGCTCGATTGTCTCACGCAGCACGCGTGCATCCGTTGCCTCTTCCATCAGATTCGCTGTGGCGCCGATCAAGGTTTCATGTTCGTCGTCGAGCGGGATTTCCCGCGCGTCGAGGCGCCCTTCGCGGCGCAGCGCGTCGACGATGCGTCGCGTCGCGACCGTCAGCAGCCATGGGCCGAACGGCCGTTCGGGGTCGTACGTGTGGCGCACGGTGTGCACGGTCGCAAGAATGTCCTGAACGACGTCCTCGACGGCGTCGGGATGGACGCCTTGACGGTACGCCAGGCCGCGTAGGTACGGCGTGATGCTCTGCAGCAGGCGGCGGTATGCGTCGCGTTCGCCGAGCTGCGCACAGGCCATCAGCACGGACCAGTCGGGCGAGCCGTCGGGCCGGGTTGCGTCACGCGGGCGGGAGTCCTGCGGTTCCAGGCCTGCCGGCTCAGGCCGGACCAGCCGGATTCGGGTGCCGCGGCGGTTTCGGTGGTCGGTCATGATCGCATTCAGTGAACGAGGCAAGCGGCGCGCAGGATTTTCAGCGTGCCGCGTAACCTTTGGTCGTGCGTGACCGAACTTTCTGACAAGGTCGCAACTTCGCGATCGCAACCCTCGGAGAAGTCACCATGAGCAAATCCGTTTCGACCATTTCGTCGCTGTCCGCCGCAGTCGGCCTGGCGCTCGCAATGCAGGCACTGCCGGCGCAAGCGCAGGGCATGGGCAACCCGCCTCAGGTCGTGAAGGACAACATGGCCAGAATGGCACAGAACCACCTCGAGAAGTGCTATGGCGTCAACGCGGTCGCGAAGAACGACTGCGCCGAAGGCGCGCACTCGTGCGCCGGCCAGGCGACGCAGGCGCGCGACCCGAAGTCGTTCGTGCTGCTGCCGGCAGGAGACTGCAGCAAGATCGCGGGCGGCAAGCTGACGGCGAGCTGAGCGTCGCTGCAGCCATGAGCGTGACCGTCAACCCGACGCGCGCGGCGGCCGGCCCGATTCCCGCACGGGCCGGCGTCGGGCTGCGCTTTCGCCATCATCGGGCCGTGCTCGACGAACGCCCGGCGGTGGCGTGGTTCGAGGTGCATACCGAGAACTACATGGGCGGCGGTTCCGCGCCGCAGGTCCTGGATGCGATCCGCCGCGACTATCCGGTCTCGCTGCACGGCGTGGGCCTGTCGCTCGGCAGCGCCGGCGGGCTGGATCCCGCGCATCTCGCCCGCGTGTGCGACGTGACGGCGCGCGTGCAGCCCGGCCTCGTTTCCGAGCATCTGGCGTGGAGCACGGCAGGCGGCGCGTACCTCGCCGATCTGCTGCCGCTGCCGATGACCGAAGAGGCGCTCGCCGTCGTATGCCGGCACGTCGATCAGGTGCAGACGGCGCTCGGCCGGCAGATTCTCGTCGAAAACCCGTCCACGTACCTTCGCTTCGCGCATTCGACGATTCCGGAATGGGCGTTCCTCGCACAGGTCGCGCAGCGCACGGGGTGCGGGATTCTGTGCGACGTGAACAACATCTACGTGAGCGCATGCAATCACGGCTGGAATCCGCAGATGTACCTCGACGCGCTGCCGCCGGCGGCCGTCGGCGAAATCCATCTTGCCGGCCACAGCGTGCGGCAACTGGAGAACGGGCGCACGTTGCGGATCGACGATCACGGCTCACGTGTCGCGCCGCCGGTCTGGGCCCTTTACGAAGCGGCGTTGCAGCGCTTCGGGCCGGTGCCGACATTGATCGAATGGGACACCGATGTCCCGCCGCTCGACATCCTGATGGAGGAGGCGGCAACCGCAGAAACGATACTGGAGGCGATTCGCAATGACACCGCGCACACCCTCGCTGATTGAGCTGCAACAGGCGATGAGCCGGAGCCTGCTGAGCCATGCGGACGACGACGCGGCAGCCGCCGTGCTCGCGGACGGGCTCGATCCGCGCTCACGCCTGAACATCTACCGGAACACCGCGGCAAGCGTGCTCGTCAATGCGTTGCGGCTGGCGTTTCCCGCCGTGAGGCGTCTCGTCGGCGCCGAATTCTTCGATGGCGCCGCGGGTCTTTTTTGCGCCGCCGCACCGCCGCGCAGTGCGTGGCTCGATGAATACGGCGAGCAGTTTCCCGCTTTCCTCGCGGAGTTGCCGCAAACCGCGTCGGTGCCGTACGTGGCGGATGTCGCGCGACTCGAATGGCAGGTGAATGCGGTGCTGCATGCATCGGACGTTGCGCCGCTCGATCCCGCACGCCTTGCCCGGCTCGACGAGGACGCGTTGCGCGCGCTGCGGCTGCAGCCTCATCCGGCAACGCGGCTGGTTCGCTGCGACTATCCCGCCGATGTCGTCTGGCGCGCCGTGCTCGAACAGGACGACCGGACGCTGCGGACGATCGATCTCGCGGATGGCCCCGTGCATCTGCTCGTGCAGCGCATCGCAGAAGCGATCGATACGCTTCGCTTGAGCGCTGGCGAATGGCGCATCTGCTCGGCGCTTTTTGCGGGCGAAGCGATCGACGCGGCGCTGGCCTGCGCGCCCGAAGCTGACGGGCATGCGCTTGTCGGCGTCTGTCTCGCGCGCGGCTGTTTCATTCACGCGCTGCAGCCGCCGAATCGCTGCGGGGTCGACGGAGGATCGCCATCATGACTCGCTGGTCTCACGTCGGCGACAACGTGTATCTGCGCGCAGTCCGTACGCTGGAGCGCGTTCCGTACTGGCTGCTCGCCATCCCGCTGCGCGTCGCGGTCGCAACCGTGTTCTGGAATTCGGCGATGACCAAGCTCGCCGACTGGAATGCCGCGCTTCAGCTGTTTCGCGAAGAGTACAGGGTGCCGCTGCTGCCGCCGGACGTGGCTGCGCATATCGCCGTGTCGATCGAGCTGAGCATGCCGGTGCTGCTGGTGCTTGGCCTCGGCGTCAGGCCCGCGGCACTGGTGCTGCTCGGCATGACGTCGGTGATCGAGATCTTCGTCTATCCGCAGGCGTGGCCGACGCACATCCAGTGGGCCGCGATGCTGCTCGTGCTGTTGTGCCGGGGTGCCGGATCGTTGTCGCTCGATCACCTGATCAGCCGGGGCTGGCGGAAGGCGGCTGCGCCGGGCGAGGACGCATAGCCGCCAACCGCGACCCCGCTATTTCACGAGCGTCCTCAGGCTGTCGACGATCTCCGGATTGGCCAGCGTCGACACGTCCCCGGTATCCTGGTGGTTCGAAAGCGCCGCGAGTACGCGCCGCATGATCTTGCCTGACCGGGTCTTCGGCATGTCCGGAACGATCAGCACGCGGTGTGGCTTCGCGATCGATCCGATTCGTCCGACCACCGCTTCCGACACCCGCTTCGCGATCTCCGTCGACGCTTCCACGCCCGGTTTCAACGACACATACAGCTCGGGCACCTTGCCCTTGATCTCGTCGGCCACCGGCACGACCGCCGCTTCGACGACATCGGGCACCAGCAGCGCCGCCGACTCGATTTCCTTCGTGCCGAGCCGGTGGCCCGCGACGTTGATCACGTCGTCGATGCGGCCGAGAATCCGGAAGTAGCCGTCCTCCGCATCGACGGCGCCGTCGCCCGCCATGTACGGCCAGTCGCGCCAGTCCTTGCTCTTCGGATCCCGACAGTAGCGGCTGTAGTAGGTCTGCACGAAGCGGTCGGGGGCCTTCCAGATCGTCTGGAACGCGCCGGGCCACGGGTTGCGGATGCAGATGTTGCCGGCCTTGCCGCACCCGGGCGCAAGTTCGTTGCCGTCATCGTCGTAGATTACCGGGTGGATGCCGGGAATCCCCGGGCCGGCGCTCCCCGGTTTCATCTTGTGCAGCGCGGGCACCGTGCTGCACAGGAAGCCGCCCGTTTCCGTCTGCCACCACGTGTCGACGATCACGGCCTCGCTCTTGCCGACGGTCCGGTAATACCACTTCCACACTTCCGGCTCGATCGGTTCGCCGACGGTCGTCATGTGCTTGAAGCGATAGTGGTACTTCGCCGGCTCGTCCGGCCCGGCGCGGCGCAGCGCGCGGATCGCGGTCGGCGACGTGTGGAAGATGTTGACCCCGAGGGTCTCGGCAATGCGCCACGGGCGGCCCGGATCGGGGTAGACCGGCACGCCTTCGTAGACGACCGTCGACGCCGCGAGCGCGAGCGGGCCGTAGACGATATAGGAGTGGCCGGTGATCCAGCCGATGTCGGCCATGCACCAGTACACGTCCTCGGGATGGATGTCCTGGATGTACTTCGAGGTCCACGCGACGTACGACAGGTAGCCGCCGGTCGAGTGCTGGCAGCCCTTCGGGCGCCCGGTCGTGCCGCTCGAATACATCAGGAACAGCGGTGCGTCGGCCGCCATCGGCACGGGTTCGACGCGCTTGCCGCGATGGGCGACGAGGGCTTCGTTGACGATCACGTCGCGCCCCGCGACGAGCGCGGTCGCGCTCGAGTACCGGTCAGGGTAGCGCTGCCAGATCAGCACGTTCTCGACCTGGTGCCCGTTGGCGGTCGCTTCGGCAACCGCGATGTCGGCCTTTTCCTTGTGGTCGAGCAGCTTGCCGCCGCGGTAATACGCATCCATCGTGATCAGCAGGCGGCTCTCCGAATCGAGGATGCGGTCGGCGCAGGCCGCGCCGCTGAAGCCGCTGAACACCTGCGAGTGGATCACGCCGAGCCGCGCGCACGCGAGCATCGTGATCGGCAGCTCGGCCACCATCGGCATGTGCAGCGTCACGCGATCGCCGGCCTTCAGGCCGAAGCCGTCGCGCAGCAGCGCCGCGAACTCGTTGACGCGCACGAACAGCTCCTGGTACGTGACATGCTGCGTCGCCTCGGATTCGAGTTCGGGCACGAAATGGATGGCGGTCTTGTTGCGGTACTTCGGCAGATGGCGATCCACGCAGTTGTAGCACGCGTTCAGCGTGCCGCCGACGAACCAGCGCCAGAACGGCGGATGGCTCGCGTCGAACGTCTTCTCCCAATACTTGTGCCAGTCGAGCAGGTCCGCGAATTCCTTGAAGCACTCGGGGAACCTGTCGAGCGAGAAGCGCGCGAACACGTCGGGGTCGGTCAGGTTGGCCTGGCCGATGAACGACGCAGGCGGCAGGAAGTAATCTTCCTCGGGCCAGTGGACGGCGATTTGCGCCTCGGAAACATCGACCGCGTGATGTTCGGCAGTGGCGCGGTGCGATGACTTGTCTCGTGACATGGCAACACCTCCTTGCTCCCGGGTACCCGGAGCACGAAGCGTGGACGCTGGCCGTGGCTGCGCGTGTGTTGTCCGTCTTTCACGGGTCGAGGCACCAGGTGCGACAGTGTGAGTGATCTACATAACGAATCAAATGGCAGGCGGCGTCAGCCGGCGCGCGCGAACGCGCACCGGCTGCGCCGCGCCGAGCGGTCAGGCCGCTCGCGGATGACCTTGTGTCCAGTCGTGGGTCGGAAGCACGGTGTGACCGAATGCTTCGTTGATCACGATCGCCGCGGACGCGTAGAACGCCAGCACCGCGGTAACCAGCCCCGTATATCCGCCGATCTGCGTGGCCAGGCTCGACCCTGTCCATGCGCCGATCGCCAGCATCAGGAACGTGATCCACAACGAAAGGAACACCAGCTGGATGGAGGTGCTCGTGTGCAGCGAGCCGATCCACATGTAGAACGTGAAGACGCCCCACACCATCAGATACCAGCCGACGAAGGACTCCGGCACCTTGGCGCCCAGGAATGCGACGAACAGCGCAAACGACCACCAGAACGCGCCGTAACTGAGGAACGCGACCGTGCCGAGCGTATTGCCGCGCGGAAATTCCATCACGCCCGCGATCATCTGCGCGGTGCCGCCGAACGCGAACGCCAGCGCCAGCACGAGCCCGAGGGCATCCGCACTGTACCAGCCGGCGTTCACCATGCTGAGCATCCACGTCGTGAATGCGAACCCGGCCAGTCCGAGCGGCGCCGGGTTGGATAGCTTACTGTTCATAAACCGCCTCCGTGGTGGTTGGCCTCGTGACATATCCGGAGACGATGCGAATCCCTCGGTCGCCGCCGAACGCGACCGTGCGGTGTTTGCTGCCGATGGCTGCTGGCTCAGAAAATGGGCTTGACCCTCCTGAAGGCGCGGCCAACTGCCAGCCTGCGCGGTTCAACTTAAGTGTAGGCTGAGTTGCGCGAAGCGCAGAGTCGGATGTCGTTGATTTTTATGAAGAATATCGGCCCGATTCGAAGTGTTTCGTTGCCGTTTCAACGAATTTGCGCGTCCGCGCGATGCCACCATCCGCCACCCAGCGCCTGAAACAGCGCAACGGCGTCCGCATATCGCGCGACCCTGGCCTGGACTTCGCCGATGCGCGCCTGCTGGTAGGTGCGTTGCGCGTCGAGCAGCGCGAGGTGGCTGATCCGGCCGATGCGGAACTGGCGCTGCGACGCGGCAAGGCTGTCGGCGGCAGCCTGTTCGGCGGCCACGGCGGCGTTGAGCGCGTTCGCGTCCGACTGCAGCGCGCGCAGCGCGTCGGCGACGTTCTGGAACGCGGCGATCACCGTGCTGCGGTATTGCGCGGCCGCCTCGTCGTAGGCGGCGAGCGCCGCCTGCCGACGGTGCAGCAGCGTGCCGCCCTCGAACAGCGGCTGAACGAGCCCCGCACCGAGGTTCCAGATCGCCGTTCCCGGTCCGAACAGCGTGTTGGCCGTTTCGCTGCCATACGCGGCGCTGAGCGTCAGTTGCGGCAGCATGTTCGCCGTCGCGACGCCGATTTCGGCGCTCGCCGCGTGCAGCAGCGCTTGCGCCGCGCGAATGTCGGGACGCTGCTCGACGAGCTGCGACGGCAGGCTGACGGGCAGCGTGTCGGGCAACTGCAGCGCGTCGAGATCAAAGGTTTCCGTCGGCGCGTCGCCCGGGAAGCGCCCGAGATAGGCGGCGAGCTGGTTCCGCGTCTGCGCAAGCTGCTTCTGCAGCGGCGGCAAGCCGGCGCGGGCCTGGGCCAGCGCGGCTGCCTGCGCCAGCACGGCCGTGTCGGCCGCGGTGCCGATCGCGAACTCGCGTTGCAGCCCGGCGAGCTGCGCCGTCTCGATGTCGACGATTTCCTGCGTCGCGGCGATCTGCGCGCGCAACGACGCGTCCTGCATTGCCGCCAGCACGACGTTCGAGATCAGCGTCAGGTAGCTGGCCTCGAGTTCGAAGCGCTGGTATTCGGACTGCGCGGCCAGTGCTTCGATTCGCCGGCGCGTGCCGCCCCAGATGTCGAGCAGGTACGTGACGTTGACGGACGCCGTCTTCAGTGTGAAGACCGGGATCGTGCTGCTCGTGCCGAACGACGAGCCCGCAATCCGCTCGCGCGTGATCGACGCGCCGGCGCTCACCGTCGGAAAGAGCGCGCCTTCGCCCGCCAGGCGTTCTTCGTTTGCGACACGCAGCGCGGCCTGCGCGGCCTGCAGGCTCGGGTTGGCCGCTAGCGCGCGTTCGATGAGCGCGTCGAGCGCGGGCGAGCGGAACAGCGTCCACCAGTCGCCGGGCGTGTCGAGCCCTTCCACGAAGTGCTGCGCTTCGCCGCCGTGGATAGCGGTCGACGCGGTGTGCTCCGGCAGCGGCTCGCGCGCATAGCCGCTGGCTTGAGGCGGCGCCGGCCGCTCGAAGTCGGGCCCGACCGCGCACGCGTCGAGCAGTGCGGCCGCGAGCGCGATCCACGCGATGCCGTTGACGCATCCTCGCCACGTGCGATGCGGGCGATTGCGACGGGCCGTCATGACGCGCCGCTCCCGGCGGCGGGTGGGGCCGCTTGCGGCGGCCCGGCCGGCATGGGCCGGACCACCGTCCCCGGGCCGAGCTTCAGCAGATTGCCGACGACGATCGTTTCCCCTTTGGCCACGCCGCTGCGCACCGCGACGAGCGGCGCATAGTCGGCGCCCAGCGTGACGTAGCGCTGCTCGAGCCGGTTGCCGGGGCCGACGACGTACACGTACTGGCCGAGCTGGTTCGAGCCGACGGCCACCTGCGGCACCAGCAGCGTGCCGGGCTGGTCGGCGACATGCAGGCGGACGTGGATGAACTGCCCGGGCAGCAGCGTATGGGCGGGATTGTCGATCGTCGCGCGCGCGGTGATGGTGCCGGTGCCGCGCACGATGCTGTTGTCGAGCAGGGCCAGCCTGCCGTGGTACTGCGGCGCGCGGGCCGCGCCGACGGTGACGTCCGCCGGAATCGCGCCGCCGGACTGCCGTGCCTGGATGTCGGGCAGATCGGAATCCGGCGGATTGAAGGTCGCGTAGATCGGGTCGAGCTGCACGAGCGTGTTCAACTGCGTGCCCGCGTTGCTGATGAGCGCGCCTTCATGGACGAGGCTCAGGCCGAGTCGCCCGGCGAACGGTGCGCGGATCGTCGTGAAGCCGAGATTGAGCTGCGCGGCTTCGATTTGCGCGTGGTCCGCCGCCACGGCCGCGCGGTCCTGACGCTCGGTGCTCGCCGATTGCTGCAGCGTATCGGTCGACACGTCGCCGGTTTCGCTCAGCACCGCGTTGCGGTGATGGCTCGCGCTCGCGTAGTCGAGTGCCGCCGCATCCTTGTCGGCCTGCGCCTTCGCCGCGTCGAGCGTCGCCTGATAGCTGCGCGGGTCGATCTGGTACAGCAGTGCGCCGGCGGGCACGTCGGCGCCGTCCGACGCCGCCTGCTTCAGCAGATAGCCCGTCACCTGCGCCTGCAGCGTGACGGTGCGGATCGCATCGGTGGTGCCGACATACTCGAGATAGACCGGCACCGTCCGCACGACGACCGGCGTCACGGGCACCTCGAGTGCGGCGGCGGGGCGGGACGGCGGCGGGTCGCCGGCTGCGCGATGCGTGCCATGCGGGCCAAGCATTGCATGCGGAACGAGCAGTGCCACGCACAGCGCGACGGCAACCGCGCCGGCGGCGGCAAGCAGCGCGAATCGGCTGATCTTCGTCATGGCCGCGCGCTCCCGTCATTCCGCGGGCGGCGGCTGGCCGCGATGCGAATGCGCGTGTCCGAGCCGTTCGCGCATCGCTTCGCGCAGCCGTTCGATCACCGCATAGAAGATCGGCACGAACCCCAGCGAAAGCAGCGTGGCCGCGAGCATGCCGCCGACCACCGTGGTGCCGATCGATTGCCGGCTCGCGGCGCCGGCGCCTGTGGCGACCATCAGCGGAATCGCGCCGAAGATGAATGCGAAGGCCGTCATCAGGATCGGACGCAGCCGCAGGCGCGCCGCCTCGGTCACCGCGTCGACGATCTCGAGCCCGGCTTCGCGGCGGCGCTTCGCGAACTCGACGATCAGGATCGCGTTTTTCGCGGCGAGTCCGATCAGCAGCACGAAGCCGATCTGCGCATAGATGTCGACCTGCATCCGGCGCAGCCACAGCAGCCCGAGCGCGCCGAACAGCGCGAGCGGCACCGTGAGGATGATCGTGAACGGCAGCGACCAGCTTTCGTATTGCGCGGCGAGGAACAGGAACACGAACACGATCGCGAGCGCGAACACGAGGCCCGCGACCGAGCCGGCCTTCAGCTCCTGGTACGTGATGCCGGTCCAGTCGATGCCGAAATCGGCGGGCAGCACGCGGGCGGCGCGCGTCATCGCGGCGATCGCCTGGCCCGAGCTGTAGCCGGGCGCCGCGCTGCCGGTGATCTCGGCGGCGCCGTACACGTTGTAGCGCGGGACGGTTTCGGGGCCGACCATCCGCCGCAGCTGCCCGAGGGTCGAGAGCGGCACCATGCCGCCGTCGGCATTGCGCACGTAGAGGCGCGACAGGTCGTTCCTGCTGCCGCGCGCGCGGCTGTCCGCCTGCACGACCACTTCGAAATTGCGGCCGAACAGCGTGACGTTGTTGACGAACAGCGAGCCGAGGTAGATCTGCATCGTCCGGAACACGTCGTCGACGTTCAGGCCCAGCAGCTTCGCCTTGTCGCGGTCGAGACGGAAATCGAATTGCGGCGTCGACGTGTTGAAGCTCGTCAGCAGCGTGCGCGCGTCGAGCTCGGGCTGTCGGCGCGCCTCGGCGAGAAACGCGCGCGTCGCGTCGTCGAGCGCGACGCTGCCGCGGCCCGTCAGGTCCTCGATCTCGAAGTCGAAGCCGCCGAAGGTGCCCAGTCCGGAAATCGTCGGCGGGTTCAGCGCGAGCGAGACCGCTTCGGGAATCCGCGCGAGCTTCGGCTGCACGGCTGCGATCAGGTTCGCGACGCTCTGCTTGTCGCCGCGCTCGTCCCATGGTTTCAGGATCACGAACTGGGCGGCGCTGTTCGATGCGGTGGCGCGCGTGACGAAATTGAGGCCGCTGATCGACAGCACGCTGGCGACGCCCGGCGTCGCGCGGAGGATCGCGCGCGTTTTGTCGATGACGGCTTCGGTGCGTTGCAGCGACGCGCCGTTCGGCAACTGCGTGATCACGTAGAAATAGCCGGGATCCTCGACGGGCAGAAACGCGTGAGGGATCGTCGAATAGAGCAGCCAGGTGACGCCGAGGCCGCCCGCGAACAGCGCCAGCGCGACCCAGCGCGCGCCGATCAGCCGGCGCACCGAGCCGGCGTAGCGCTGCCGCGCCCAGTCGAAGCCGCGGTTGAACGCGCGGAACAGCACGAAGCGGCGCTTCTCCTCATGACGCAGCAGCACCGCGCAGAGGGCAGGGCTCAACGTCAGCGAATTGAATGCGGACAGCATCACCGAAATCGCGATCGTCAGCGCGAACTGGTTGTACAGGCGGCCCGTGATGCCCGGCAGGAACGCGATCGGCACGAACACGGCGCCGAGCACGGCCGACGTCGCGACGATCGGCCCCGTCACTTCGCGCATCGCCTGCTTGGCGGCCGCCATCGGCGCGAGCCCGCTCTGAAGCTGCCGCTCGACGTTCTCGACGACGACGATCGCATCGTCGACGACCAGGCCGATCGCCAGCACCATCCCGAGCAGGCTGACCGTGTTCAGCGAGAAATGGAGCACCAGCATGATTGCCAGCGTGCCGACGAGGGCCACCGGAATCGCGATCATCGGAATCACCGTGGTGCGCCAGCTCTGCAGGAACAGGTACACGACGCCGAGCACGAGCAGCAGCGCGATGCCGAGCGTCTTCATCACTTCGGTCATCGACGCAGAGACGAACATCGTCGTGTCGTACGTGATGCCCCACGCCATCCCTTTCGGGAAGCGCCGCGCGAGCGCCTGCATCGTTGCCTTCACGCGCGTGTCGAGGTCCAGCGCATTTGCAGTCGGCAACTGGAACACGGCGAGCAGCACGGCCGGGTAGTCGTTCACGGACGCGCTCGACGTGTATTGCTGCGCGCCCAGGTCGGTGCGCGCGACGTCGCGCAGGTGCACGGTCGCCGCGTTCGCGGTGCCGGCGCGCAGCACGATGTCGCCGAACTGCCGCGCATTCGCGAGCTGTCCCTGCGTGTTGATCTGATACTGGAAGGTCGTGCCGGGCGGCGACGGCGCTTCGCCGAACTTGCCGGCCGCGACCTGCACGTTCTGGTCGAGGATCGCGTTCTGAACATCGGTCGCGGTCATGCCGAGCGCGGCGAGCTTGTCCGGGTCGAGCCAGATCCGCATCGAATAGCGGCGCTCGCCGAAGATCGTCACGTCGCTGACGCCGGGCAGGCGCTTGAGCGCGTCGACCACCTGCAGATACGCGAAATTGCTGAGCGTGACCGGATCGATCGAGCGATCGGGCGAATAGAGGTTCACGGCCAGGATGAAGTTCGGGTTCTGCTTCTGGATCGTGATGCCGGTTTGCGTGACGATGCCGGGCAGCTGCGCGGTTGCCTGCGACACGCGGTTCTGCACGTCGACGGCGCCGATGTTGATGTCGTAGCCGACGTCGAACGTGACCGTGATCGTCGAGCTGCCGTCGTTCGCGCTGACCGACGAAATGTAGCTCATCCCTTCGACGCCGTTGATCTGCGTTTCGAGCGGCGTGGTCACGGTGTCGGCCACGACTTGCGCGCTCGCGCCCGTATAGGTCGACTTGACGAGCACCTGCGGCGGCGTGATTTGCGGGAAGCGTTCGACAGGCAGGTTGAACCACGCAATGAGCCCCGCGAGCACCATGATGATGGCGATCGACGACGCGAAGACCGGGCGCTCGATGAAGAAGTCGACCATTGACCGCGCCCCCGTGAGTCGGGTAGGTTGGGCGTTGCGTGGGGCGGGAGTCGGGCGTGAAAGCGACAGCTCTCGTCGACGGATTTGTATGGGGCGCAAGTCAGCGCTGATGCGCCGGCTCACGTCGACATTGGAAACGCAACGGTATAGTTTCCACCGCGTAACCCGAATGTCAATAGGATCGATCGGAATGCCAACTGTCCCGGTTCCTAAGACGAAAGCGGGCGGCCGCCCGACGCTGCGGGAGTCGGAACTCCGCGTGCAACGCGTGCTCGATGTAGCCAGGCGGCAATTCCTGGGCGCGGGCTACCGGGAGACGAGCCTGGACGGCATCGCGCGCGAGGCCGGCGTCGCGAAGAAAACCCTGTACAGCCGGTTCGGCAGCAAGGCCGGCCTGTTCGCGACGATCCTCGATACGCTGCGCCGCGCATGGGTTGCGGAACTGCAGGGCCTCGTGCTCGAAGCCGATCGCCCCGAAGCCGTGCTCGAGACGGTTGCGCTGCACCTGCTGGAAGTGGGCACGCGGCCGGACATGATCGAGTGGTACCGGCTGCTGCTGCTCGACGCGCAGCGCGTTCCCGAACTGATTCGCGGCTATTACGGCAAAGGAGGCGGCCTGAGCGGAATGGAGCCGCTTGCCGATTACCTTCGCGCGGCAGTCGACGCAGGCGGGCTGACGATCGACGATGTGACGCTCGCTACCGAGCAGTTCGTCTATCTGGTGCTGGGCGGCATTCGGACCCGGATGCTGCTAGGCGCCGCGCGGCGCCCGAATGCCGCTGCGCGCACCCGTATCGCCCGGCAGGCCGTGCGCATTTTTCTCGCGGGGTGCGCGACGTAGGCGGGGTGGCTGCGAATGGTGCGGCCGCTCACGCCGGCCATTCAAGCCGGCCGTCCGAACCCCGACTCGACCCACCGGTCGGCACTGGCCTTGTTCAGCTTGAACCCCGCCTGCACCTTCGCTTCCCCGAGCAGTTCCCCGAACCGGTCGAACGCCTTGAGTTCCGCGTAAGGCTCGAACTCGTCCGGCACGATATCGAGCGTGACCGACACCTCGTCGTCGCCGGCCCACACCGTCACTTCCTTGTGCAGCATCGCGCGCCGCTGCTGCTCGTGCCGCATCAGCACCTCGGTCGCGGTCTTCACGAGGGTCCGGAATGCGTTCGCATCCATCGGCTTCGGATTCTTCTTGTCACGGCCCATCGTCCAGGGGCCGACCAGCGCCGGCTCGGCTTCGCCATCCTTGACCATCTCGACGGCCCAGCCGTCGTCGTCTTCGTTCTTGATGATCCGCGCGGTCCAGCCGTTGTCGTGCCAGAGCGTGTCTTCGTGGATCGTGGTGTCGTCGGCCTGGAGTGCGGAATCGGTCATGAATCGGTCGGAAAAACGGGTAATGGCGGGCGAGGGCCGGCGAGGGTGCGCGCCGCAGGTCAGCGGCGCGTCGCCCGGAAACGGCATTCGAAGGTCGCAATTTTACCCGCAGCCCCGCCCGCCGGGTCGCGCCGGCCATCACGTTGGCCGGACGGCCAGCCGCCCGGCCCGCCCGGCAGGGTTTTCATCAGGACCTGATGCCGCCGGCCGGGTCCATCATCATGAGTGACCGTTCCGGCGCCCGGCGCCGCATCCATCCGCACGGAGGCCAGCGTGCCGCCCAACCCCGCTCCGTCGACCGCCTTCGTCTTCGCCGGCGGTGGCAGCCTGGGCGCGGTCGAGGTCGGCATGCTCCGTGAACTGGTCGCGAGCGGCGAGCGGCCCGATTGCGTGATCGGCGCGTCGGCGGGCGCGATCAACGCCGCCTATTTCGCCGGCCGTCCCGATGCCGACGGCGTCGCGATGCTCGCCGCGCTCTGGAGCCGGATCCGGCGGCAGGACATCATGCCGCTGTCGATGCGCAGCCTGTTTGCGATGATCCTGCGCAACCGGCCGCATCTGGTCGAAGCCGATGCGCTGCGCCTGCTGCTGGAAAGGCACCTGCCGTACCGCCGGATCGAGGAGGCCGCGCTGCCGCTCCACATCGTCGCGACCGACATGCTGAACGGCGCCGAAGTCGTGCTGTCGGCCGGGCCGGTCGTCGATGCCGTGCAGGCGAGCGCCGCGATCCCCGGCGTGTTTCCGCCGGTGCGCATCGGCGGCCTGGAACTCGTCGACGGCGGTGTTGCGAACAACACGCCGATTTCGGTGGCGGTCGCGCTCGGCGTCAAGCGGATCGTCGTGCTGCCGGCCGGGTTTACGTGCGCGCTGCGCGCGCCGCCGCGCAGCGCGATCGCCCACGCGACGCATGCGTTGACGCTCGTGATCGCCCGGCAACTTGTGCGCGACCTGGAGCACTACGCGACCCGCGCGCAAATCCACGTCGTGCCGCCGCTGTGTCCGCTCGACGTGTCGCCCTACGATTACACGCAGTGCGCGCAACTGATCGACCAGGCCGCGCACGAGACGCGCGCGTGGATCGACCATGGAGGACTGTCGAAAAGCACGATCCCGGGCGCGCTGCGCGAGCACGATCACGCGCCCGCGCACTGACGGACCAGACGCTTCGATCCGGCATGCGGCCGCGCGGTCCGCCCGTTCCCGCGCCGGTGTTTCACGGCGCCGGCCAATTATCAAACTTGTACCACCGCTTTGCCGCGCATTTGAGTTTCTGTCCGATATCTCGCGCCCCGGCGGACTCATAGAATGTCGATTGAGCTATAAATAGCTTGATCGGGAACGCCGAACCCAACGGGCGGAGGGCGGCGCCGATGCAGCCTGCCGGATCCGCCGGAATCATTGGAAATACGTATGGGGAAATTCAGTGTCCGCACCGTCTTCGCCTATGACTTGCCGTTGACGCTGGCGGGGATGGAACATGTTGCAGGCAGCGCCTGCGCAATCGATCTGGTCGGCGTGTACCCGAGCGTCGACGAAGCGGTTGCATCGGTCGGCAACGTCGACTGCGACATCGCGCTCGTCGATTACTCGACGCGCGGCGATGGGCAGATGGACACGCTGAGCCTGCTCGACTTCCTGCGGCAAGCGTGTCCACGCGTCGGGATCGTCGTGCTGGTCACGCACGAGCGCCCGGTGGTCGTCCGATCGATCCTTGCGCGGGGCGCATCGAGCGTCGTCAGCAAGCTCGACGACGTCGGCCACATCGTCACCGCGATCCATTCGAGCTACAGCGGCGGCCGCTACCTGTCGCCCGCGGTCAGGCACACGCTCGAGTCGGTCGACGCAAGCGAGGGCGCGCCGAAGCTGTCGCCGCGCGAAATCGAAGTGATCCGCCTTTATCTGGCCGGCATCCCGATCAAGACGATCGCGCAGCGCCTGAACAAGGGCAAGCAGACGGTCAGCGCGCAGAAGATCAGCGCAATGAAGAAGCTCGGCGCGGCAAACGACGTCGAGCTGGTCAGGCGCGCCGCGTGTCTCGGGTTGCGCGGCGGTGTGAACGGCAGCGGCTCGGCGCCGGCGTAGGTGCCGGCGCAAGTGCTGGCGTAAGTGCTGGCGTAAGTGCCGGGCGAGGGCGGCGCGCTGCGGCGATCTGCGCCGCCGCCAGTGAAGCGGCGCGCCGCGTCAGGCCGGCAGCGCAAACCGCGTGACCGCGTCCCGCAGCGCTTCCGCCTGGTCGCGCAGCGAATGCGCGGCGGCCGCTGCCTGTTCGACAAGCGCCGCATTCTGCTGCGTGACCTGATCCATCTCGCCGACCGCGCGATTGACCTGCTCGATCCCCGCGCTCTGTTCGCGCGACGCGTGGCTGATCTCGTCGAGGATCTCGTTCACGCGCCGCACCGACTGCACGATCTCGGCCATCGTCCGGCCCGCGTGGGTGACGAGCGTCGCGCCGTGCTCGACGGTTTCGTTCGACGACACGATCAGCGACTTGATTTCCTTCGCCGCCGTTGCCGAGCGCTGCGCCAGCGAGCGCACCTCGGCCGCGACGACCGCGAAGCCGCGGCCCTGTTCACCCGCGCGCGCGGCTTCGACGGCCGCGTTCAGCGCGAGGATGTTGGTCTGGAACGCGATGCCGTCGATCACGCCGATGATGTCGCCGATCTTGTGCGAGCGGTCGGTGATCTCGGCCATCGTGCGCACGACGTCGTCGACGACCGCGCTGCCGCGCGTCGCGACTTGCGCGGCCTGGTCGGCAAGCGATGCCGCCTGCGCGGCGCTGTCCGCGTTCTGCTTCACGTTCGCAGTCATCTGGTCCATGCTCGACGCGGTCTGCACGAGCGCGGCTGCCTGTTCCTCGGTGCGCTGCGACAGGTCCGTATTGCCCGCGGCGATCTCGCTCGCGCCGACGTTGATGTTCTCGGTGCCGAGACGCACGCGCGACACCATGTCGATCAGTCCGCCCTGCATCGTGTGCAGCGCATGCAGCAGGCTGCCGCGGTCGTGCTGTTTCACGTCGACGCGCGCGGTCAGGTCGCCTTGCGCGATCCGCTGCGCGGTTTCGAGCGCGGTCTCGAGCTCGCCGCCGAGGTTCGCGCGCACGCTCTTCAGCACGAGCACCATCACGAGCGTCGCGATCGTGCCGAGCACGGTCGTCATCGCCAGCCAGCGGCCGACGCTCGCGATGACGGCCGTCTGCACGTCGTCCATGTACATGCCCGTCACCAGATACCAGCCCCACGGCGCAAAACGCTGCACGGCGCTCGTCTTGTCCTGCGGCTTGTCCGCGCCCGGCTTCGGCCACAGGTAGGCGACGAAGCCCTTGCCGCCGTCCTGGTTGCCGGCCTTCACGATCTCGACGAACAGATGCCTGCCGGTCGGGTCGGTGAAGCCTGACACGTCCTTGCCGTTCAGGTCGGTCTTGATCGGATGCATCACGATCACCGGCTTCGAATCGTTGATCGAGATGTAGCCGTCGGCGCCGTAGCGCATCGCGGCGATCGCGTCGAGCGCGCGCTGCTTCGCGTCGGCTTCGGACATCACGTTCTGCTGCGACAGCTTGTAGTAGTGATCGGCGACGCTCGTGGCCTGGGCGACCAGCGACGCGAGCTGGTCGCGGCGATCCTCGATCATCGATGCGCGCGTGTGCCATGCGCCGAGCCCGGCGATCACGAGCAGGCCGAGCCACAGGATGGCGATCATCGAAGCGAGTTTCTGGTTCAGGGTGAGATTGCGCATGGTCGGTCTGGTCGGTCGAATCGGAGAAGCGCGCCGTTTGCGGCGTGACGGGTTCACTGTTTGACGGCGCTCGGGGCGCGCGGGTGTATGCGGGAAATCCCTAGGTAGCGCGCATGGCGGCGTCGGGCGGGCGACGCATGTGACGTTCGCGGCCTCATGGTCGCGTTACGCGCGAGGTTTGCGGTCGAGACGGTCGCAGCGCGGGAGAGTGGTGGGAGGGGATGAACGGCGGGCGCGCGCACCTGCCCGGCACCAGGCTGGTGCGTGCGGCGACGCTGGCGGGCCGAGCGCGGAACGGCGCTTAGGGCTCGTTCGCGAGGCCGTTGTCAGTGTGAATAGCCCTAAATCGGATCCTTGCTGGGCGGGCCTTCCGGTTGCTGCGGATTGTCGTGATGGTGGCCCGGCGACGGCGGTGTCAGCGGATCGCCTTCCGGATCGCGGTTCGGGTCTGCCGGCGGCTCGGGCAGCGGCGTCGTATGGTCGGTCATGGCTGGCTCGCGGAAGGGGGGCGCGGCGGCTGCGCAGTGTGCCTGCGCCTCGTTCCGTTATAGGCAATCGGACACGCGATTGCACCGGGATTCGCGCGGCGGCCAGCGCAAGCCCGTCATGAGCGGGAACAGGCCCTTCCGTAGTATCTAACCGCGCCCGAGGTCGGCCGGCATGTCGACATCGCGCAGGATGCCGGGATCGTCGACGTCGAGCAGCGTGACGGGCTCGCGGGCGAACAGCACGCGGGCGCCGGTGTCGCCGTCGAGCGCGGCGAGCGCGTCGTAATGGTGCGGCCCGAATCCGACCGGATGGCCGCGCGTGCCGCGATGGACGGGTGCGACGATCGACGCGTCGTCGGTGTCGAGCACGCGGGTGACGGCTTCATAGGTGGCCGGCGCGATCCATGGCATGTCGCCGAGCGCGACGAGCCACCCGTTCGCGTCGGGGCTCGCGCGCACGCCGGCGGCGAGGCTCGCGCCCATCCCGCGCTCGGCGTCCGGCGCGAAGATGACGGTGCAGCCGGCTTCGTTCAGCAGAATCGCGAGTTTTTCGGCGCCCGGACGGACGACGGCCGTCACGTCCGCAGTGGCCGCCGCGAGCCGCCGGGCGGCAGCGACCGCGACCGGCGTGCCGTCGGGCAGCAGCGCGAGCAGCTTGCTTTGCAGGCCGCTCGGGTCGAAGCGCTGGCCGAGACCGGCCGCGAGGAGCACGCCGGTGGCGAGTGATGCATAGGTCATCGGCGCGGAGTGAGGAAAGCAGGTGCGTCGATTGTGCGTGAGCGGGCGGGGATGGGCAAGTGCGCATTGCGGCGCGCCGACGCCGGCGGTTGTTCGCGACGTCTTTGCTGCGTAACCGGGGCGGCG
The DNA here is from genome assembly GCF_053427725.1 of Burkholderia sp. PU8-34. Lineage (NCBI taxonomy): Bacteria > Pseudomonadati > Pseudomonadota > Betaproteobacteria > Burkholderiales > Burkholderiaceae > Burkholderia > Burkholderia sp. PU8-34. Next base: position 507,534 of record NZ_JBSAXC010000001.1, on the reverse strand, counting down.
GAAGACGCTGCCCGCCTTGCTCGCGTGCTTGCGGTGATCTAGATTTTTTCTATCTGGGTGCTCAGGCGGGAGGGACTGCCATGGAACTGAGCGTAGAACGTGTCGATGTCTGGGCAGCGACCATCGAGGACAAGCCGGGCGGCCTCGCGACAGTATTAAGCGCCCTGCGGGATGCCGGCGCGGACTTGCAGTTCGTCGTCGCGCGCCGCGCGTCGGACACGCCGGGCAAGGGGATCGTGTTCGTCGCGCCGCTGCTGGGCGATGCGGTGATCCGCGCGGCCAGCCAGGTGGGGTTCAACGTCACCCCGAGCCTTCACTCCGTCCGCGTGATGGGTCTGGATCAAATGGGCATCATCGCGCAATTGACCCAGATGCTCGGTGACGGAGGGATCAATCTCCGTGGCGTCTCGGCTGCCGTGCTTGGCTCGCAGTTCATTGCCTATATCGCGGTCGATTCGCTGGGCGATGCCGAAAAGGCGATGGACATCCTGCAGAGGGCCTGAAGCGCTTCGTCCGGGCGGTGGGCTGGCTGGCCAGCCGCGGGGCACGCGTTTCTGGGCGTCGCGTGGCCCCGCCACTCGGCTCAGGTATCCGCCCACCGTCGCAACAGGTTGTGATAGATCCCGGTCAGCGCGATCACGCCCGGGTCGTGCGCGCCTTTGTCCGCAGAGAGCTGCTGGATCTGCGTATCGAGCTGGAACAGCAGCGTGCGATCGGCATCGTCGCGCACCATGCTCTGGATCCAGAAAAACGACGCGACGCGCGCGCCGCGCGTGACTGGCGTCACGTGGTGCAGGCTCGATGCCGGATAAAGGACGAGATCCCCGGCCGGCAGCTTCGCGCGATGCACGCCGAAGGTATCTTCCACACATAGCTCGCCGCCGTCATACGCGTGCGGCGCTTCGAGAAACAGCGTCGCCGACAGGTCGCTGCGCACGCGGAAATCCGTGCCGCGCAGCAGCCGGATCGCGTTGTCGACGTGCGTGCCGAACGCTTCGCCGCCTTCGTAGCGATTGAACAGCGGCGGAAACACCTTGAGCGGCAGCGCCGCGGAAAAGAACAGCGCATTGCGCGCGAGCGCATCCTGGATCGCGTCGCCGACCGCGCGTGCCGCGGGTGAGCCTTCCGGCAACTGGCGGTTGCGCTTCGCGAGCGCCGACTGCGCACCGGACGTCGCATTGCCGTCGGTCCATTCGGCATGGTCGAGGATTTCGCGGCATTGTGCGACCTGTGCTGGGGTCAGCACGCCGGGAATGTGCAGCATCATGATATGGATTCCGGATCGTTCGTCTGAAGTTTCGATGCCGCCGCGCGGAACGCGTCGAGCGGGGAGGCCGCGAGGTGTGCGACCATCTTCGCGACGAACGCGGGCGTCGCGGTTGCCGGCACGCGCGCGATCCACGCGAGCGCGTCGTCGATTCGGCCGCGCTCGGCGAGCAGCCGCGCGTAGTTGAACTGGCCGCGGAAATCGCCCGCAACGGCCGCGCGGCGATAGTGATCGAACGCGGCGTCGGCATCGGCCGCGACGATCCAGCCGTCCTCGTAGAATCCGCCGATCAGGTTGATCGACTTCGCGTGGCCGAGTGCGGCCGCGCGCCGGAACCAGTCGAGCGCTTCGGCGCGATTTTCGTCGACGCCATTGCCGAGCGCGAGTGCGGTCGCGTAGTTGTACATGCCCCAGTCGAGCCCTGCCTGCGCGGCGAGCCGGTACCAGTAGACGGCGACCGGCGCGCAGACGGCGGTGCCCCAGCCGAACTCGTAGCAGCGGCCGAGCATGTTCATCGCCATCGGGTGATTCGCCCGCGCGGCATGGCGGAACCACGTGAAGGCAGCCGCCGGATCGCGCGGCACGCCGTGGCCGTCGAGCAGGTATTGTCCGTAGACGGCCTGCGCTTCGACGATGCCGTTGTCGGCCGCCGCCGCGACCCACGCGGCGGCGCGCTCGGGCGGCCCGGCCAGAATCGCGGCGAACGCGCGCGGCGACACCGACGCGAGCGCCTTCAGCGACACGGTCTCCATCGATCAGTAACGCGCGTTCAGCGTGACGAATGCCGAGCGGCCCGGCGCGATCGACGCGTAGTGCGCCGGATACGCCTGATCGAAGTACGTGCGGTTGAACAGGTTGTTCACGTTCAGCTGCAGGTCGAGCTTCTTGTTGATCCGGTACTGCGCCATCGCATCGAAGCGCCAGTACGACGGCACGGCGCGCAGGTTCGCGGGGTCGCCGAACACTTCCGACATATAGAACGCGCCGCCGCCGACCGTGAACTTCGGCGTCATGTCGTAGTTGCTCCACATCGTGAAGCTGTGCTTCGGCGTGTTCGGGAAGCGGTGGCCGTCGTTGGCGGCGTCCTTGCCGTTGTCGCGTAGCTCGCTCTTCATGTACGTATAGCCGCCGAACACCTGCCACTGCTTCGTGATCTGGCCCGCGACGCCGAGCTCGAGACCCTGCACGCGCTTGTTGCCGACCATCGCGTACTGGTTGTTCGGCAGCGTCACGCGCGCGTTCGTCGTATCGATCTGGAACAGCGCGGCCGTCAGCGCGAGCTTGTCGTTCAGCACGTTCCACTTCGTGCCGAGCTCGATGCTGCGGTTCTTTTCCGGCGACATCTGGTCGGCGTTCGGGCCGACGCCGCCACGGCCCGGTGTCAGCGACTGCGACTCGCTGCCTTCGCCGAGCAGCATGCCGGCCGGCGTCGACGACGTCGCATACGACGCATAGATGCTGCCGTTCTGAGCGGGCTTGAACACCGCGCCGATCTGCCAGTTGAACAGCGTGTCGTCGCGCGTGTAGGTCTTGCCGCCGTTCTTCCGGGTGTCGGTGAAGCGGGTCGAGTAGTCGTCGACGCGCACGCCGGCGTTGATCTGCCAGCGCGGCGTCAGTTCGATCGTGTCGAAGCCGTAGATGGATTTCGTCGTGGTGCGCGCATGCGCGTAGTCGTTGTCGCGCGAGATCGAGCCGGCCCACGGATCGGCCGGGTTCGGCGACCACAGGCTCGTGCAGTTATAGCTCGACGGCGCACCGATGCCGTTCTGGCAGATCTTGCCGGTATCCGTTGCAACGGTGTACGAATCGCGCTTGCCCCATTCGCGCGACAGCTCGATGCCGGTCGTGAAGCTGTGCTTGAACGGGCCGGTGCGGAATTCGCCGAACAGCTCGGTCAGGTTCGCGATGCTGTTGATCGCGCTGTCGCGGTTGTTGTTGCGGCGCCAGACCTTGCCGTTGATCACGTTGCCCTGGCTGTCGTCCGGCTGCGTCCAGATGTAGTCCTGCGTCGATTCCGTATAGCGCGTCGTGTTGCGGATCGTCAGCGACGGCGTGATGTCGTGCTCGATCTTCAGCGTGCTGATGTCCGACGTCGTCTTGCGGAAGTCGCGGTCGATCAGGCCGTAGAAGTTGTGGCGGTCGACCGGCGCCGGATAAATCGTGCCGACGTTCGCGGGTTTGTTCGACGCCGTGTAGAAGTACGGGATGCCGCCGTCGGGCATGTCGTTGGTGGACAGGTGGTAGTAGCTCGCGGTGACGCGGGTCGCCGTGCCGAGGCCGAAGGCGATCGACGGTGCGATGCCCCAGCGCTCGTTGTTGACGGCGTCGCGGCCGGCGACGTCGTTGTTGTGGCTCATCAGGTTCAGTCGGAACGCGGCGTGATCGGCGAACTGCCAGTTGCCGTCGGCCGTGAAGCGGCGATAGCGGTCGGTACCGAAGCCCGCGCTCGCGGCGGCCGTCGTGCCGAGGTGCGGGGCCTTCGTGATGAGGTTGATGCTGCCGCCCGCGCCGCCGCGGCCGCCGTAAGCGCCGTCCGAGCCTTTCGTGATCTCGACGCGCTCGGTGTTGAAGATCTCGCGGGTGGTCGCGCCAGTGTCGCGCATCCCGTCGACGAAGATGCTGCCCTGCGTGTCGTAGCCGCGGATGAACGGCCGGTCGCCGAGCGGGTTGCCGCCTTCGCCGGCGCCGAACGTGATGCCGGGCGTGGTGCGCAGCGCTTCGGTCAGCGTCGACGCGCCGCTGTTCCGGATCAGTTCCTGCGGGATGACAGTGACGGATTTCGGCGTGTCGACGAGCGGCGCGGTGAATTTCGCCGACGCGGAGAAGTCGGCCTTGTAGCTTTGCTCGGCCTTACCCTTGATCTCGATCGGCGCGAGATGACCGTCGCTGCCGGCGGGTGGCGTACCGTCGGCGAACGCCGGGGTCGCGGCAAGCACGCTGCACAGGGTGGTGAACTTACCGAGCTTCAGCTCGTCAGGGCGGGACTTCATCAGCGCTTCGACCTCGTCTGGTGTGGCCCGGGCGCGATCGCTGCAAGAACGTTGACGCCGCCGGGAATTATTACGATTTGGTTTCAGGCGGCATTCTATGTAATTTTTTATTAAATGAGAAGCGTTCGTGTTCGCGTTTGAGCGGAAGTATTGAGGAATGTTGCGGATGAGTTGACGGGGCGGGGCGACTGAGGCGTCGGCCAATTGGCCGAGTGGGACGAGATCGGCAGAAGGGTTAGAGTGATCGAGTCATGGTGCCTACTCGATTGATAGCAAAATGCTAGAATGAATGCATTGAAAGCATTTCGATGGAGTGCATCATGCCGGTGATTACCGTCCGAAATTTGCCTGATGAAGTGCATCGCGCCCTCCGAATTCGTGCGGCCAAGCACGGGCGCAGTACGGAGGCGGAAGTGCGTGACATTCTCGAACAAGCGGTTCGTCCGGAAGGGCGTATCAAGCTGGGAACGCTGTTGGCGGAAATCGGGCGGGAGGCAGGGGGCGTCGAGCTCGACGTCCAGCGTGACAAGACGCCAACTGAGCCGATGAGCTTCGAATGATCCTTGTTGATACGAACGTTGTTTCCGAGCCACTGCGCCCTGAGCCGTGTGAAGCGGTGGTGGAATGGCTCGACGCCCAAAACGTCGAGACGTTATTTCTCGCGGCGATCAGTCTTGCTGAAATGAGATTTGGCGTCGCGGCGTTGCCTGAAGGGCGGAGGCGAGACTGGATGCATCAAAGCGTCGAGCATCGTGTTGTGTCGGTGTTTCGAGGCCGGATCCTGCCGTTCGATGAGGCGGCCAGTAAAGCGTATGCGAATATTCGTGCGCGTGCCCGTGCCGCAGGGAGCGCGATTGCGCCTGCCGACGGCTATATTGCCGCCACTGCAGAGGCGAATGGCTTGATCGTTGCGACGCGCGATACCGCTCCGTTTGAGGCGGCGGGTCTTCGGGTGATCAATCCGTGGGCCTTGTAGCCCGTAGTTGCAGACTGGCGGATCGTCGCCAAAACTAAAAGAGCGCCGTCCAGTCCGGCGCTCTGTCTGTCGAATGTGTGCGTCCGGCCTGAAGTGGCAGCAAGCCGGGCGCGATGTTCGTCGCTTCTCAATCAATCCCGTGAAACACCGCATCCTCCGGCCCGAGATACGCGGGCGGACGCCACGTCGCGTCGCGCATCGAGTGCTGCACGAGGTTCTCGACGCCGAGCAGCACCGCGAAGATCGCCATCCGCACCGGAATCCCGTTGTCGGTCTGCCGGAAGATCGCGAGGCGCGGGTCGCGGTTCAGGTCGACCGACAGGTCGTTCGCGCCCGGGCGGCTGTCGCGCGGCAGCGGGTGCATGATCAGCGTGTCCGGCCCGCAGACGGCATCGACGAGCGCCTGGTTGATCTGGAAATCGGGCGTATAGCCTTCGAACGACTCGTCGGTGAAGCGCTCCTTCTGGATCCGCGTCGCGTAGACGACATCCGCGCCCTTCAGCCCTGCGGCGAGGTCGTGCGTCTGTTCGATCACATGGCCGTTCGTCGAGATCTGGTCGACGATGTACGCAGGCATCTCGAGCGTCGGCGGCGATACGAGCGTGAACTTGAGCCCGCGATACAGCGCGAGCAGCTTGACGAGCGAATGCACGGTGCGGCCGTACTTGAGGTCGCCGACGAGCGCGATGTGCGCGCCGTCGACGATCTTGCCGAGCCGCGAGAATTCCCGCTGGATCGTGTACAGGTCGAGCAGCGCCTGGCTCGGATGCTCGCCGGGACCGTCGCCGCCGTTGATCACCGGCAGGTTGGTTGCGCGCGCGAATTCGGCGACCGAGCCTTTCTCGGGATGGCGGATCACCAGCGCATCGACATAGCCGGACATCACGCGGCTCGTGTCGTAGATCGATTCGCCCTTCGCCATCGACGAGAACGTGAAGCCGGTCGTGTCGCACACCGAGCCGCCGAGCCGGCAAAACGCCGCGCCGAACGACACACGGGTGCGCGTGCTGGCCTCGAAGAACAGGTTGCCGAGCACCGCGCCTTCCAGTACGCGCGAAATCTTGCGGCGGCGCGCGATCGGCTGCATCACGTCGGCGACGCGGAACAGCGCCTCGACCGAATCCCGCGAGAACTGGTCGACCGACAGCAGCTGCGGCTTGCCTTCGAACAGGAACTGCTTCGCCAGCCCTTGTTGATCTACGCTTTGCGTATAGTCGCCGCCGTCCGGCGCGGACCGATCGACGATCTCCGATACGAAGCGCTCGACGATCTCCGGCATCCCGCGCGACTCCTGCGAATCGTCGGGAAGCAGCCACGTATCCAGCGCGCGCCGGCTGACGCCGATACGGTTCGCGAAGGTTTCGCGGGTCATGTTGAGGCGGCGCATCGCGTCGCGGAGGAAGGCTTGCTGCGGAACGGTCATCGGCGGTACCTCGCGGGAAAATATACGCGGTGCGTATATTAGTTCGAAGCCGGACGAAGTCAAGGAAAACTTGCAGGGATCGTGGTGCGGTACCCGCGACACCCGTCCGGTCCGGACTGGCGCGCCACGGCGGTCTCCGTATAATCAGGTCAGGCCCCGTCGCCTGCCTACCGCAGGGCGCCATGTCGCCGATGATTCATGATTCGCCCGTTCGGGCTTACCGACTCGAAGGAGATGGAGAATGACGCGTACGATTGCTGCAATGCTGCTGGTGGTGACCGCCGCGCTTGCCGGTTGCAATACGATCGCCGGCGTGGGCCAGGATATTTCGAAGGGCGGGCAGGCGATCAGCGATACGGCGGAAAAGGCCAAGTAAGCCACCGACGTTAGCCGCGATCCTCGACGAGACGCGACGAGCGCCGTGCTGTTCCCCGGAGAGCGGGGCAGCGCGGCGCTTTTCTTTTGTGGCAAGTGAGGGGCATTCGTCCGGCCAGGCGGTGCTTATGCCGATCGCGTGCCCGGCGTGCGCGAAGGGGCGGCACGCCGTCGCGTGGCGCCGACCAGCATGCCGGCAATGACGAACGCGATGCCGGCAAGCCGTGTCGCGGTCAGTGTCTCGCCGAACAAGGCGACCGCAAACAACACGGCCGACACGGGCGCGACCGCGGTGAACAGTGCCGCCTCGGTGCCGCTCGTGCGCGCCGAACCGGCGTACCAGGCCAGGTAGCCGAGCACGGTCGGCACCAGCGCGTAGTATGCGATCGCCGCGGCCGCGTCGGTCGTCCAGCCTGCGGTGGCCACATGCCATTCGAATGCCGCCGGAACCAGCGCGAGCACGAAGCCGAGACCGGACATCGCCGTCGACAGCGTGAGCGGCGCGAGCGGCGCGGCGAGCCGTCGGTTGAGCAGGATGAACACGGCTTCGCATGCGACGGCGGCCAGCACCAGCACGTTGCCGGCGAGCGTCTGTAGCGACGGCAGCGCGTGGCCGGGCGTGAACGTGACGAACAACACGCCGGACGTCGCGAGCGCGGCGGCCGCCCAATCACGCGGCGTCTGCCGTTCGCGCAGCACGACCGCTGCAATCAGCGTCGACATCGCCGGCAGCGTGCCGAGCATCACGCCCGCTTCGAGCGGCGACGACAGCCGCGTGCCGCAGATCAGCAGCACGGTGTAACCGACGCCGCCGGCCGCGGCCTGCACGACGAGCAGCACCGCGTCACGCAGCGAGAGCCGCGGCCAGCGCAGCCGCTGCATGCGCATCAGGGCGAACAGCAGCGGCGTGGCGATCAGGAAACGCAGCGCGGTCGCCGTGAACGGCGGCAGACCGTCGGCGGCGATGCGGCTCGCGATGACGGTGCTGCCGACGCCGGTCATCGCGGCGGCGAGATAGAGGTAGCCGCTCAGTCGTGTCTTCATGCCGCGCATCGTCGCGCGGTGACGGGGCGTGCGTCTTGAAGGAAATTGCAGCTTGAGGGGGATGCAATCGGGGTGGTGCGGCGAAAGAAAAGGAAGCGAGGGAAGCGGACAGGCAAGGGAGGCGAAGGAACGAACCGGGGGGCGCTGTAGCGGCCGGATCCGGATCGCGGCCCGGCGGCTCCTTCGCCGGCTACCGCAGCGCCTGCGCGAACTGCCCGGGCGTGATGCCGAACTGCCGCGCAAACGCCCGCGTCAGGTGGCTCTGGTCGGCGAACCCCGCTTCGGCCGCCGCATCCGCGATCGGCCGGCCGCTCGCGAGCAGCGCGCGGGCGAGCCGCGTGCGCGACTGGATCAGGTACGCATGCGGCGTGATGCCGACTTCGCGCGCGAAGCCGCGCAGCAGCTGGAAGCGGCTCACGCCGCTCAAATCCGCGAGCTCGGCGAGCGACACCGGCGCGGCGGGCGCCGCATCGAGCCGTTCCCGCGCCGCGTGGACCGCGGGCGCGACGCCCGACTGCGGCAGCACGCGGCTCGCATGCCGCGCCAGCAGCCCCGCGACGAGCGTCACGAGCGCTTCGTCGCGCGCGAGTGGTGCTTCGTCGTCGCCACCGACGATGTGCGCGTACAGCCGGCTTACGGCCGCGGCCAGCCGCGCATCGCGCACGGCCGGATGCGCGAGCTCGACGCCGCCGAGCCCTTCGTCGGCCGCGACGCCGGCGACGAGCGCCGGCGCCAGGTACAGCATCCGCCAGCTCCGCTGCGCGTGCGTGCCGAGCGGCGCGCCGTCGTGCATTTCGCCCGGATTCACCATGATCGCGTCGCCGGCCAGCGCGTCGACCTGCCCGCGTCCGCTCCACGACCGGTGCGCGCCGCTGACGATCATGCCGACCCCGAATTCGTCGTGCGCATGACGCGGGAACGCGCGATCCGAATCGAGGCTGATCGCCTCGATGCCTTCGCTTGTACGGCGGTAGTGGGTGACACGATGCATGCGCGCTCCTCGCACGCCGGCCCTGGCGCGGAACTCACGCACTTTAGCGCGTTCCGGCGGCGCGCGCCCTTCATCCTTTTGGCCGATACCGCGCGCGGCGCGCTGCCCGCACCATGTGTGTGAGCAGCGTACATGGCCCGCCGGGCCTGAAGCTGCACGGGAGACGGCAGGTGGAACGACAGGATCCGGTATTCATTCAGGTGGGCGCGCTCGCGGACGGCTTTGCGCCGGACGCGAACATCCTCGCGCCGGTCGATTCGCTCGCGGGCCAGACGCTCACGCTCGACCACGCGTCCGGCGCATCGCGCATCCATACGTTCGAGCCGCGCGCGTTGCAATGGCGCGACGCGGCGACCGATGCGCATGGCCACGAGCCTTGCCGTGTGACGCGGCTGCGCAAGGGGCTGTACTTCGTCGACTACGTCGATTCGGCGGCGCGCGCGAGGTCGGTGAGCCTGGTGATCGACCTGGAGAACGGCGTGTGGACATCGGTGAGCGGCACGTTGCCGACCGAGGCGGACACGCACGTCGACGCGTTCACTCGCGTGGCGCGCGGGCTGCCGCTGACGGGCGTCGACGTCGCGTTCCGTCACGGCACGCTCGGCGGCCATGCGCGGCCGGGGCCGCTGCATGCGCCGACCCGCGAGCTGATCGGCAAGCGGACGATGTACCGCTACAGCCCGACCGAATGCTACGAGCACATCTACCTGAACGAAAACTTCTACGCGTGGCAATGCCTGGAAGGCGTCGAGCGCGGGCTGGCCGACGTGGACCGTTGTCACTACATCAAGCTCGCGGACGCGCTGTATCTGTTCGTGTGGCGCGAGAAGGTGATCCCGACGCTCGGCGTCGTGCTGATCGACCTCGCGCAGCGCAAGACGGACGGCAAGATCTTCGGCTATCAGGGCGGCGACTTCGGCTCGCTGTCGAATTTCCCGGTCGGCGCGCATGCGCACGTGCTGAACGAAACGCTTCATCCGCTCGACGGCGAGGCCGGGCAATGAGCGTCGTGCTCGGCAGCGGCCGCCTCCGCGCCGATTTCGCCGGGCGCGTCGTGCTCGTCACCGGGGCCGCGCAGGGCATCGGCGCGGCGATCGCGCGTCGGTTCGCGCAGGCGGGCGCGGTCGTCGCACTGGCCTGGCTGGCTCAGGCAGCGTTGCCGGCGGTCCTGCGCGCGGGCGCCGGCAATGAAGACGCCGGCGTCCGCGCTACAGCCAGCCGTTTCCGATGAACTCCATGATCGAGTAACGGCGGTTGTCGAGATCGTGGCGACGAACGGCGTCGACGATGCACGACACGCCGTCCGCATAAGGCGACGCCCCGTACACGCGGGATTCGAACTGCAGGCTGCATGCGCCGTCTTCGATCCGGATCTGGTGGTACGCATGACGCGCGAGTTCGTCAGCGGGGATGCGAAGCTCGTCACGCTGGACCGCCGGGTCCCGAACGGAGCGGATCGCGTCAGGCGGCACGCCGAGCGACTGGCCGATGCTGACGGCGGTTCCCGGCACCGAGGTCTTCGTCGCCTGATGCGACTCGACGACGCTGATCGCGCAATCGCGAAAGAGGTGGCCGCTCGCTTCGAGCATGCTCATGAACTTGAGCATCAGGATGTTCGTGTTCGGACACAGCACGACCGGGAAGTCGTGGGATCCGGTCTCGAGCCCGGAGCCCGTGGACAGCTCGATGAGCGGCGAGCACGTCGCCCGGCATGCGGCGATGACTGCGGGAAGGGCGCGGCCCGAGCCGGCGTGCACGACGATCGACCTGACGTCGATGTGACCGTCGGCGGGCCACGGTATGACTTGGTAGGTATTGTCCAGCTTGTGCGAGCGGAGCAACTCGGTCGCCAGCTTGCCGGATCCCACGACGAGCACTTGCATGAAATTGATCGGTTGAGGGTCGATGATTGATTCGGTGGGACCGTTGCGCGCCATCTGTTGAAACGGCGCGCGGCGCAAACGGCCCGACCGGTCCCGGCATTATGCCCGGACGCCGGCCATCACCGGCGTTACGCCGTATGCTTGCGTCTCGGGGCGCGTCACGCATGACGCTGCCGCATTGAAGCGACAAAGGAGATGGAATCGATGGAAACCGGCACGATTGACAAGGTGATTGCAATTACGGGCGGGTTCGGCCAGCTCGGCCTCGCGACGGGGGCGTGGCTGGGCATACGCGGTGCGCGCATCGCGCTGATCGGACGGGGCGCGGCGCCGGCGGCGGATGCGCTGCCCGCCGGCCTCGGCGGCGCGCGCTGTCTCGGCGGCGTGGATCTCGTCGACGCGCAGGCAGCCAGCCAGGCGCTTGATGCCGTGCATCGCGAATTCGGCCGGCTCGACGCGCTGCTCAATATCGCGGGCGCATTCGCGTGGGAAACGGTGGCCGACGGCAGCGCGGCAACCTGGGACCGGATGTATGAACTGAACGTCAAGACGGCACTGAATGCGTCGAAGGCGGCGCTGCCGCATCTGTTGAGCGGCCCGGCAGGACGGATCATCAACATCGGCGCAGGCGCGGCGCTCCACGCGGGGCCCGGCATGGGCGCTTATGCGGCCGCGAAGGCGGGCGTCGCGCGGCTGACAGAAGCGCTTGCGGCGGAATTGCGCGAGACGACCGTGACGGTCAACGCGATCGCGCCGAGCATCATCGACACGCCGCAGAACCGCAAGGACATGCCCGACGCGGATTTCACGCAGTGGGTTCAACCGCACGAGATTGCGGCGACGATCGCGTTCCTGCTGTCGGTTGACGCGCAGGCGATTCGAGGCGCGACAATTCCGGTGAGCGGGCAGGTCGCGTAGGCTGGTCTGGCGCCGCAATGACGCCCCGCCGTTCACGCAAGGTTGATTTTCAGGCGCCTGATCGGGGGCCGAAACGGCGCGTCAGCCGGGGTCGTATCCGCATGGGTGCAGCCGACAGAAAAATGTGAATTATTCGGTCCCGGCGTATACATTTCGATGGCTTTCCTCCGTCGTCACGACGGCGGCATGCAGCTTGCCGCCGCGTTTGCCCCAACCCGGACAGGAGATTCGCCATGTCGATTCAGAAGATCACGCCTTTTCTCTGGTACGCCACGCAAGCCGAGGAGGCCGCCGCTTTCTATGCGGGCATCTTTCCGGACTCGCGTGTGGTTCGGGTCACGCCGGTGCCGAGCGCCGGCTCCACGAAGCTCGTCGAGTTCGTGCTCTTCGGGCAGCCCTTCTTCGCGATGAGCGCTGAACGAGGCGAGTCGTTCAGCCACGCGATTTCCTTGTTGGTCAATTGTGCCGATCAGGCGGAACTCGACCGCTACTGGAGCGCCCTTCTCGAGGGCGGCGGTTCGGCCGACGGCTGCGGCTGGCTGAGAGACCGCTTCGGCGTTTCGTGGCAGATCGTTCCGGCCGATCTCATCCCGATGATGGCCGACCCCGATCCGGCGAAGGCGAAGCGCGTGGCCGAAGCGATGATGCAGATGACGAAGTTCGACGTCACCGCGCTGAAGGCTGCCTATGCGGGGGCAGCGGACTGACGGATACTCCTGTCCGTCGGTGTGCCGGTCGGCCGCGAGCCGATGCGTGCGTCCGATCTCGCGGAGATGGCCTGCATCCTCGGCGGCGTGTTCCTGCTGCAGTACCGCGGGCCGCTGAAGCCGGGGCTCCGGCTGCGGGCTTCGAATTCGGAGTAACGGGACGATGCGTGTGGGGCGGTTAGCGGTGCGTGATGGTTACGCCTACAGCGGCTGGCGATCAGCCTCCGAAGCGCCCGGCCGGATCGACCTATACTGACCGCTCTACGTCAGCGGATCACACAGTGCCGAAAAAACCCTCCGAGGATTCGCCTCCCGACGATCCGCGTCCGACACCGCCACAACAGCCGGAACTCGAGGATTGCTGCAACAGCGGATGCTCGCCCTGTGTGTTCGATCTGTACGAAGACGCGATGGAGCGCTACCGGGCCGAGCTGGCCGCGTGGGAAGCGCGCCACGCGAAACGCAAGCCGCGCGGATGAGCGGCGCGCGTTTGCCGTCGCGTGTTCAACAACGTCACATCTGCACATGCCGCCGCCGATGCCCGGAGAATGGGAGCAGTGACGCAGGCGCGCGAGGTGCTCGGAAGGCAGTTGCTGGTGTGACGCGGCATTCCTTGGGCGCCACCGTCATTCCGGCTCCCCGTCGACATACGCGCGCAACCCCCGCACCAGCGCATCGAACGTCGCACGGCAGCGCGGGCTCGTGCGCAGGTCCTCGTGCATGACGACCCACGTCTCCAGCGGCAGCGCGACCTGTGCAGGCAGCACGCGCACGAGCCGCGCATCGCGTTGCGCGAGCCCGCATTGGCAGATGCCGATCCCGTAACCGGCCCGGATCATCGCGAGCTGTGCGAGGTTGCTGTCCGAGCGCAGCGCGAATGCATCCCGGTTCCAGGCCGGTAGCGCTTTGCCTGCGGCGCGCAAGAACGGCGTCGTCTCATCGAACCCGATCAGCGCGTGCCGGGCAAGCTCGCCCAGCGTCGCCGGCATGCCATGCGCGGCCAGGTAGTCGTCTCGCGCATACATCCCCAATTCGATGCTGCCGATGCGCCGCGCGACGAGCGCGTCCTGCGCGGGCGGCGCCATGCGGACCGCGATGTCGGCTTCGCGCTTCAGCACGTCCTGGATGCGGTCGGTCGTCGCCAGTTCCACGACGAGTTCGGGATGATCGTGCCGCAGCCGCGTCAGCACGGGCGGCAGCACCTCGACGCCGATCACGTCGCTCGCCGAAATGCGCACCACGCCGCTGACGCCGTCCCCGCGACTGGCCGCTGCGCGCTCGAACGCGGCGGCGGCGCTGCGCAACGCTTCGGCATGGCCGCGCAACGCGAGTGCGGCCTCGGTCGGCAGCAGGCCGGACGGCGAGCGCGTGAACAGGGTCTGACCGAACGCGGCTTCGAGTGCGGCGACGTGGCGGCCGGCCGTTGGTTGCGTGATGCCGAGCGCGCGCGCCGCACCAGACAGCGACCCTTCGGTCAGCACCGCGAGGAAGGTTCGATACAGTTCCCAGTTGAGATCGGAGGCCATACGAAAATGTATAACAGATCCACTATGCTCGCCAATTCCTTGTGATCCCGATGCGCGCCAGAATGTGCCGTCGATGATTCATGCAAGGAGAGCGGCGATGGCAACGAACTTCCACGAAGCGGAGATGCGGGTATCCGACATGCGGGTATCCGACATGCGGGTAGCCGACATGCGGGTATCCGGTATGCCGGCATCCGACAGGCATGCGCTGGTGCTCGGCGCGACCGGTGGGATTGGCGGCGAGGTCGCGCGGCAGCTGCGCGACGCGGGCTGGCAGGTGCGCGCATTGCAGCGCGGGCTTGAGACCGCGACGTTACAGCGCGACGGCATGACGTGGATCCGCGGCGACGCGCTCGATCGCGAAGCGGTGATGCAGGCGGCGCGCGGCTGCAGCGTGATCGTCCATGCGGTCAATCCGCCGGGATACCGCCGCTGGTCCGAACTGGTGCTGCCGATGGTCGACAACACGATCGCGGCGGCCGCGTCGGCGGGCGCGACCGTCGTGCTGCCGGGCACGGTCTACAACTACGGCGCCGACGCGTTTCCTGTCTTGCGGGAGGACGCCCCGCAGCATCCGTCGACCCGCAAGGGCGCGATCCGCGTCGAACTCGAGCGCCGGCTGCAGGCCGCCACCGCACGGGGCGTCCGGACGATCGTTGTGCGCGCCGGCGACTTCTTCGGCCCGCGCTCGGCAAGCAACTGGTTTTCGCTGGGGCTCGTCAAGCCCGGCCGGCCCGTCGCGGCCGTCAGCGTGCCGGGGCGGCCCGGCGTCGGCCATCAATGGGCGTATGTGCCGGACGTCGCGCGCGCGATGGTCGAGCTGATCGAACGTCGCGACACGCTGGAGCCGTTCGCGCGCTTTCATCTCGGCGGGCACTGGGATGCGGACGGGACGCAGATGGCGCAGGCCGTGTGCCGCGTCGCGCAGCGGCACGGATTGCGGCCGGCGCTGCGGAATTTTCCGTGGTGGTTCGTGTGGGCCGCGTCGCCGTTCGTCACGACGCTGCGCGAATTGCTCGAAATGCGCTACCTGTGGCGCGAGCCGATCCGCATGGACAACGCGCGCGTGACGGCGGTGCTCGGCCGTGAGCCGGTGACGCCGCTCGATACGGCCGTCGAGGAGACGCTGGCAGGGCTCGGCTGTCTGCCGTGAATGACGTGCCGTCGCCGTGCGACGGGCGGGAACCGGCGAGCACGACGCCGGAGGGCGCTGTCACGTTAAAGCGTTTGCGACGCAATAGCGGACAGGCGCGCATTTGCTCAGAAAGCGGACGGATTTCTGGTGATCTCAGTGAAGCGATGCCAGGCGGCGAAGCGTGCGGCGAGTTGTTTGCGATAGAGCGAGGCGCGCAGTAGATGTCGCTTGAGCGCGAAGTACTGCCGGATCGGACCGAAGCTCGACAGGAAAGCCTGCGTGCGCTCACGATCGCGGAAACCACGCATGCGTCGCTCGCGTTCGCGCGTCAGTTGACGACTGCTGATGACCGCCATCGGAAAACGATGACCGTGGTAGCGCGATTTTGCATTCTTCATCACGCGATCTTACTCGACCATCTCGGCAACGTGACAGTGCCGTTGGCAACCGATAGCAGGCGGCGTGCGCCTGCTATCGCCTTAGCGCCACGTGTACCGCCGAATCCGGCACGTCAGAACTTGTGGCGAATCCCCACACGCCACAACGCTTGCCGGTTATTCGCCGACGCGGCGCTCACGTAGTCCATCTGCGCATGCGTGCCGCTGCTGCCGGTCAGGCATGCCGCCATCGCATACACGTCGGTGCGTTTCGACAGGAAGTAATCGAGCATCAGGTTTGCCTGCTGATAGCGTGGCTTGTTGCCGGTCGCATGTTCGTCGACGTCGCTGAGCGTATAGCCGCCGCCTACCTGCAGCACGGGCGTGATGTAGTAGCCGAGCCAGGCTTCATAGTTGTTGAAGTCGACGTTCGCGCCGTCGAGTCCGGAATGAAACACGGTGCGCGTCGCGTTCAGGCCGAACTTGAACGAACCGACCAGGTACGTCGCGCCGATACCGTAGATATCCTGACTGGTCGAACTGGACAGATAACGCGTATAGAGCGCGTTTTTCGGCAGTGAATCGAACACGGCCGCGTACGGGCTATTGATGTGCGTATAAGCGGCCGCGGCATACAACGATCCGTTGTTGCTGTAATTCGCGCCGATGCTCACGACGCTATAGGTGGCGAACGAACCCGGTTGTCCGCCGAACGAATAGAGCGCGCCAAGATGGAATCCACCGAGACTGGGGCTCTGGTACTTGACCGCGTTGTTCACGCGAAACGTGCCATTCAGATTATCGACGTCGCCTGCGTGCGCAAAGTAGATTCCCCACTGGCCCTGCGCGCTGACCGGTGAGACGTAGTCGGTCATGAACTCGTACTGACGGCCGAGCGTCAGCGTGCCCAAACGCGAATCGAGGCCGACATAGGCGTTGCGGCCGAACAGGCGGCGGTTCTGTCCGAGCGCGCCGGTCGACGGATCGAAGCCGTTTTCGAGCACGAAGATCGCGCGCATGCCGCCACCGAGATGTTCCGCGCCGCGCAGGCCCCAACGCGATCCTTGCGAGACGCCGCTTTGCATCTGCCAGTTGCTATGGCCGTTCTGATTGGTCGTATACGTCAGTCCTTCATCGACGATCCCGTACAGTGTCACGCTGCTTTGCGCGAACGCGTGGGGTGTCGCGGCGGCGCCGGCACAAGCCATTGCGGCCGCGGCTAGGGTCCTGGTTTTATTCATCCGCTTTCCTGATTATGATCGGCTCGCTTGAGCGTGGATGACGGGCAACATCGAGGTTGCCTTGCGGCCTGCTCCGGCAGGCTCGGGCGAAAAGCACTGAGAATCTAGAGCGAGCCGTGCGGAAAAAATAATGAAAAGACCCGCTGTGGGTAGTCGAAACGGTAATATCTGCGGCGATCGGCGCGTCGTCGTCGACACGCGGATCACGAACACTGGAGGAGATCGAACATGAACAAGGACGTACGCCGCCCGCTTGAACGCGTTCCGGAGCTGTCGCACGTCTCACTGTCGCGCAAGCTGAAACTGCAGCAGCTGATACTCGTCGCGAAGGTCATCGATACCGGTTCGCTGCTACGCGCGGCAAAGGAGCTGGGCATGACGCAGCCCGCGATCACCAAGGCCGTGCAGGAACTCGAAGCATTCTTCAGCGCGCCTCTATTCGAGCGCACGAATCGCGGCGTGGTGCCGACCGAGCTCGGCCGCCTGCTGGGCCGTCGCGCAAAATCGATGAATACCGAGCTGCGCTATCTGACCGACGAAATCAACGCGTTGCAGGGCGGTACGGCGGGGCATCTGATCGTCGGCACGCTGATCGTCGCATCGGCGCGACTGCTGCCGATGGCGATCCGGCTCCTGAAGGAGCAGGCGCCGGGCATGCTCGTCACGGTGCGCGAAGCGGGCACCGCCCAGCTGTTTCCCGCGCTCGCGACGGGCGATCTCGACATCGTGGTCGGCCGTTTGCCCGAGCGCGAGTTGCCGCTTGCGAACGCGTTTCCGTTGCAGCACGAGGTGCTGTTTCAGGAGTCGATCTGCGTGGTGGTCGGCGCGCGTCACACGCTCACACTGCCGAAGCGTCCGCGGCTCGCCGATCTAGCGAACCTGCCGTGGATCCTGCCGCTTGCCGATTCGCCGACGCGCATCCGCGCGGAACAGCTGTTCCAGGACGCCGGTCTGCCGCTGCCGGTGGACCGCGTCGAGTCGCTGTCGATGCTGACCAACATCGGCCTGCTGCTCGAGCGCGCATGCGTCGCGCTGATGCCGCGCGCGGCTGCGCAGCAGTTCGTCGACGCGGGGCTGCTCGCGATCGTGGATCTGCGCGAAGCCGCGGACTTTGGCGCGGTCGGCTTTTCGACACGCGCCGACCGGAAAGTCAGTCCTGCCTGCGAGCGTTTCATTGCGTGCCTGCGTGAGAGCGCGGCGCGTATCGCCGAATGAGCGTGCGCGCGCGGCTCGGCCCGGCCTGACGCATGCCGGCACTGGTATACTGGAATGGAATATCAGCGAACGAAATCGTTATTATTTTTTATGGAAACGGCCTTTTAGACTCAGTGCATCCGTTCTACGCAGGAACTATGCAGATGAGCTATCCGTTTTCGTTTCCTTCTTCGTCCGCCGCGGGTGCGCCGCCTTTGCTGCGCCACTATATCGGCGGCGAGTTCGTGGCGAGCGATGCGCGCTTCGAGAATCGCAGTCCGGTGACGGGCGAACTGCTCGCGTTCGTCAGCGAAGCACGCAAGGCCGAAGTGGACCGCGCGGTGACGGCGGCACGCGCCGCGCTCGAGGGCCCATGGGGCCGCTATGACATCCAGCAGCGCGCCGCGCTGCTGAACCGGATCGCCGACGGCATCGAGCGTCGCTTCGACGACTTCGTCACGGCCGAAGTCGCCGATACCGGGCGGCCGGTCCAGCAGGCACGCACGCTCGATATCGCGCGCGGCGTCGCCAACTTCCGCACCTTCGCGCAACTGATCTCGACCACCCCGAACGAGCTTTTCGAAAGCCGAGCGGCCGATGGTTCCGACCAGTTCAGCTACGTGGTGCGCAAGCCGCTCGGCGTGGTGGGCATCATCTCGCCGTGGAATCTGCCGATGCTGCTGCTCACGTGGAAGGTCGCGCCCGCCTTGGCGATGGGCAACTGCGTGGTTGTGAAGCCGTCGGAGGAGACGCCTTCGTCGGCGTCGCTGCTGGCGGAAGTGATGCACGAAGCAGGCGTGCCCGCGGGCGTCTTCAACCTCGTGCACGGCTTCGGGCCGGGCTCCGCGGGCGAGGCGCTGACGCATCACCAGGACGTGTCGGCCATCACCTTCACGGGTGAGTCGCGCACCGGCAGCGCGATCATGAAAGCGGTGGCCGACGACGTGAAGGAGATTTCGTTCGAACTCGGCGGCAAGAATGCAGCCGTCGTGTTCGCCGATGCCGATTTCGACGCCGCTGTCGAAGGCGTGCGCCGCTCGAGCTTCACGAACGCGGGCCAGGTGTGCCTGTGCTCGGAGCGCGTGTACGTCGAGCGGCCGATCTTCGAGCGTTTCGTCGCGGCATTGAAGGAGAAGACCGAGGCGATGAAGATCGGCTATCCGGACGAAGCGAACGTCGACATGGGGCCGGTCATCTCGCACGGTCATCGCGACAAGGTGCTGTCGTACTACCGCCTCGCCGTCGATGAAGGCGCTACCGTCGTGACCGGCGGCGGCGCGCCGAAGTTCGGCGACGTGCGCGATCACGGCGCCTATGTCGAACCGACCATCCTGATCGGCCTGCCCGACAGCGCGCGCTGCGTGCGCGAGGAAATCTTCGGGCCGGTATGTCATATCGCGCCCTTCGACGCGGAAGACGAAGTGGTACGCCGCGTCAACGACAGCGCGTACGGGCTCGCCGCCTGCATCTGGACCACGAACCTGTCGCGCGCGCATCGCGTGTCGCGGCAGATGCATACCGGCCTCGTCTGGGTCAATACCTGGTTCAGCCGCGATCTGCGCACGCCGTTCGGCGGCACGAAGCACTCGGGGCTGGGTCGCGAAGGCGGCCGTCATTCGCTCGACTTTTATTCCGAGCTGTCGACCATCTGCGTCAAATTGTGAGGACGTCGTGACCGCTTCTTCCCGACTGCTGCCCGAAAAAGCCCGTCCGCGTGGCGCCTATCCGCACCTGAAGCGCGCCGGCGACTTTCTGTTCGTATCGGGCACGAGCTCGCGTCGCGCCGATAACACCATCGCCGGCGCACAGGCCGACGCGATGGGCACGATGCTGCTCGACATCCGCGAGCAGACACGCGCGGTGCTCGACAACATCCGTGACATTCTCGCGACCGAAGGCGCGACGCTGAAGGATGTGGTCGAAATCTGCACGTATCTGGTCAACATGAACGACTTCGGCGGCTACAACGCGGTGTACGGCGAGTACTTCGACGTCGAGGGCCCGGCCCGCACGACGGTCGCCGTGCACCAGCTGCCGCATCCGCATCTGGCCATCGAAATCAAGGCGGTCGCCTACAAGCCGCGCCAAGTCAGCGTAGAGCGGCCTCGCACCTCATAACATCAGCTGTTTCAGGAGACGTCCAAATGCCCCGCTTCATGCCGCCGCTCAATCTGTCCCGCTGGATCGACGAGCACGCGCATCTGCTCCGGCCGCCGGTCGGGAATCAGCAGATCTGGCAGGATCAGGACTTCATCGTGACGATCGTTGGAGGTCCGAATCATCGAACCGACTATCATGACGATCCGAGCGAGGAGTTCTTCTATCAACTGCGCGGCAACGCGTATCTGAATCTGTGGATCGACGGCAAGAAGGAACGCGTCGATCTGCGCGAGGGCGACGTGATGCTGCTGCCTCCGCACGTGCGGCATTCGCCGCAACGTCCGGAGGCCGACAGCGCGTGCCTCGTGATCGAGCGGCAGCGTCCGGCGGGGCAGATCGACGGCTTCGAATGGTATTGCGACAGCGACGACGGTTGCGGCGGGCTCGTGCATCGCGCGGAAGTCCAGTTGCTGAACATCGTGACCGATCTGCCGCCGCTGTTCGACGCTTTCTATAACGACGAGAAGCTGCACACCTGTCCGCATTGCGGACGCGTACATCGCGGCAAGGGCAATTGAATGCCATGAAGAAAATCGACATGCACTCGCATTTCTTCCCGCGCATTGGCCGGGAAGACGCGAGCCGGCTGGATGCGTCCAGCGCGCCGTGGCTCCAGATCGACGCGAGCGGCGTGACCGGTAACATCATGGTCGGCGAGCGCAGTTTCCGTCCGGTACGCGAAGCGCTGTGGAATCCGGCCGCGCGAATCGAGGAACTGGATCGCGTCGGCGTCGCCGCGCAGATCATCTGCGCGACGCCGATCATGTTCGGCTACCGCTACGAGGCACGTGCCGCGGCCGACTGGGCCGCGCGCATGAACGACCTCGCGCTCGAACACTGCGCGTACCAGCCGAAGCGCCTGAAGGCGCTCGCCCAGGTGCCCCTGCAGGATGTCGAGCTCGCTTGCCGCGAAGCGAGCCGCGCGAAGGCGGCCGGTCACGTCGGCGTGCAGATCGGCAATCATCTCGGCCGGCGCGATCTCGACGACGAGCATCTCGTCAGCTTTCTCACGCATTGCGCGCTCGAGAACATTCCGGTGCTCGTGCATCCGTGGGACATGTTGACCGACGGCCGCATGAAGCAATGGATGCTGCCGTGGCTCGTCGCGATGCCGGCGGAAACGCAGCTCGGCATTCTGTCGCTGATCCTCTCGGGCGCGTTCGAGCGCATTCCGCGTTCGCTGAAGCTCGCGTTCGCGCATGGCGGCGGCAGCTTTGCATTCCTGCTCGGCCGCGTCGATAACGCGTGGCGTTGCCGCGACATCGTGCGCAAGGATTGCCCGCGTCCGCCGTCGGAGTACGTCGATCGCTTTTACGTCGACAGCGCGGTGTTTGATCCGCGCGCGCTGCGTCTGCTCGTCGAAGTGATGGGCGCCGAGCGCGTGATGCTCGGCTCGGACCATCCGTTCCCGCTCGGCGAGCAGCAGATCGGCGCGCTCGTGACCAGTAGCGAATGGCTCGACGAACAACAGTGCGCGAGCATCTGCGCGGGCAATGCCGAGCGCTTCTTTGGTATCGACATCGAGCGTGGTGTTTGATTCTCGATTGACGCGCCAGCCTTTCCGTACGACCCGCCCCACACCTCTATCGCTTGCCAGGACCTTGTCATGACCGTTACGTCCGTTCGTCGTTCGTTGCGCCGCCGCGGTGTCCCACAACAGTTGCTGGGCGCGCTGTGCGCCGCCGCGTTATTGCCGGCGCTGGCTTTCGCAGCCGACTCCTCCCCGCTGAAAATTGGCTTTATCGGCACCCTGTCGGGTCCGGGCGGCGCTCTCGGTCAGGACCAGTACGACGCGTTCATGCTCGCGGTCGAGCAGAAAGGCGGCAAGCTCGGCGGAGTGCCGGTGCAGGTGCTGCGTCAGGACGATCAGCTCAAGCCCGACCTCGCGTTGCAGGAAGCGCAGCAGCTGATTGGCCGCGATGGCGTGAAGATCATCACGGGCGTGACGTTTTCGAACGTGATGATGGCGATCCACAAGCCCGTGACGAGCGCGGGCGTGGTACTGATCGGCTCGAACGCGGGGCCGACACAATTGGCCGGCGCCGGTTGCTCGCCGCTGTTCTTCTCGACCTCGTGGAACAACGACGAGCTGCACGAAGCAGGTGGCCAGCTCGTGACGAATCTCGGCTATAAGCGCGTGTACGTGATGGCGCCGAATTACCAGGCGGGCCGCGATGCGGTGTCCGGCTTCAAGCGCGACTATCGCGGCTCGATCGTCGACGAGGTCTATACGCAGGTCAATCAGCCCGACTATTCGGCCGAGCTGTCGCAATTGCAGGCCGCGCAACCGGATGCTGTGTACGTGTTCTACCCTGGCGGCATGGGTGTGAACTTCGTCAAGCAGTATCGGCAGGCGGGCCTGCTCGGCAAGATTCCGCTGATCTCGGTGTCGACGATCGACGGCACCACGCTGCCCGCGCTGAAGGAGCTCGCGGTGGGTGCGATTACGAGTTCGGCGTATTCGCCGGATCTGCAGAATCCGCAGAACGCACAGTTCGTCGCGGCCTACACGAAGAAATACGGCCGCGTGCCGTCGATGTACGCAGCCCAATCCTACGATGCGGCCACGCTGCTCGACACCGCGCTCACGTCGGTCAAGGGCAATGTTTCGGATAGTCAGGCATTGCGCCGGGCATTGGCCGCCGCCAAGTTCCAATCGGTGCGCGGTCCGTTCAGCTTCGACGCGAACCAGTTCCCGCGCGCGGGGTTCTATCGCGTCGATGTGGTGCGCACGGCCAACGGCGCGTCGTTCGAAACGAAAGGCCCGATCGTGCCGAAGGTCAACAACCCCGTTGCACAGCAGTGCAAGATGAACTGAGCGGACGCCAGCGATGAATCTCACGTTGCTCGTCATGCAATGCCTGAACGGCTTGCAGCTCGGCGTGCTGCTGTTTCTGATGGCGGCTGGGCTGACGCTCGTCTTCGGCATTCTGAACTTCGTCAATCTCGCGCACGGTTCCTTGTACATGACGGGCGCGTTCGTCGGCGCGGTGGTCTATAACGCGAGCGGCTCGTTTGCGCTCGCCGCGCTCGCGGTCGTGGCCGCATTGATCTTGCTCGGCATGTTGCTCGAATCGGTGGTGTTCCGGCGGCTATACCAGCGGCATCACCTCGACCAGGTGCTCGCGACGTTCGGGCTGATCCTGTTCTTCAACGAACTGGCGCGCACGATCTGGGGACCGTCGCCTTACTATATGGAAGTGCCCGATGCGCTGTCAGGCGCGGTCGATCTGTTCGGCCTGCACTATCCGGCGTACCGGCTGCTGATCGTCGTCGTCGGGCTGGCGGTCGCGGCCGGGTGCTACGTCGTGATTCATCGCACGCGCATTGGCATGCTGATCCGCGCGGGCGCCACGCATCGCGACATGGTCGCCGCGCTTGGCGTGAACGTCGTGCTGCTCAGCGCGGTGCTGTTCGGCGTCGCGGCGGCGCTGGCCGGCATCGCGGGTCTGCTCGCCGGACCGATCCTGTCGGTGCAGCCGGGCATGGGCGAGCCGGTGCTCATTCTGACCATGGTCGTCATCGTGATTGGCGGCATCGGTTCGATTCGTGGCGCGTTTCTAGGCGCGCTGCTGGTTGGCGTCATCGATACGCTCGGACGCACCTTGCTGCCCGCGCTGCTGCGCATGGTGCTCGAACGCAGCAGTGCTGATACGGCCGGCCCCGCGCTCGCCTCGATGCTGATTTACATCCTGATGGCGCTCGTGCTCGCGTGGCGTCCGCAGGGTCTCTTTCCCGTCAAACATTCCTGAGCCCGAGATGATGCCTTCTTCTGTTTCCGCGAGCCGCGCAACGCGCGCGCCTGGCACGGCGGGCGGCGGCGTGCGCGGTCGCGCGAGTTACGTTGACCGGTTCGGCTGGTTGCTCGCCGTGCTGCTGCTTGCATTGCCGGCTTGTGCGGCGTTGACCGCCCAGCCGTTTCTTGTCGTGCTGTTCGCTCGCATCGCGGTGCTGGCGATCGCGGCGCTGTCGCTCGATCTGATGCTTGGCGTCGGCGGTCTCGTCAGCTTTGGACACGCGCTGTTTTTCGGGCTCGGCGCTTACGCGACCGGCATGCTCGCGCAGCACGGCATCGCGAGCGGCTGGATGCATCTGGCGACGACGCTCGCCGCCTGCGCGCTGCTCGCCCTGGTGACCGGCGCGATCGCACTGCGCACGAGCGGCATCGCCTTCATCATGATCACGCTAGCGTTTGCGCAGATGTTCTACTTCTTCGCAGTGAGCCTGCGCGAATACGGCGGCGACGACGGTTTCGCACTCGCGACGGCGAGTCGCTTTGGCGGCGTCTCGCTCGGCGACTCGGTGACGCTCTACTACGTGGCCGTGGGTCTGCTGGTCGCAATGCTGCTATTCGGTCGACGCTTCCTGAAGAGCGCCGCGGGCATGACGCTCGGCGGCATCCGCATCAACGAGCGCCGCATGCGCGCGCTCGGCGTACCGACCGTGCGCGTGAAGCTCGCGGTGTACGTGGCCGCGGCGATGCTGTGCGGTGTCGCAGGCATGCTATTCGCGAACCTCACGCAGTTCGTCGCACCTTCCTATATGGCGTGGACGATGTCGGGCGATCTGATCGTGATGGTCGTGATCGGCGGCGCGGGCAGCTTCGTCGGGCCGCTGATCGGCACGCTCGTGATGGTGCTGCTCGAAGAAGGACTGAAGAGCGTCACCGAGCACTGGATGCTGGTGATGGGTCCGCTGATCGTCATCGCGGTGCTGCTGAGCCGGCGCGGTTTGATCGGTCTCGTGGATGCGTTCGATGCACGTCGCGAGCGCCGTGAGCGCAATCGTGCGGCGCAGGGAGGTGCGCGATGAGCCTGTTGCAGGTGCAAGGACTGGTGAAGCGCTACGGCGGCTTCACGGCGACCGATCACTTCAGCGTGACGGTCGAGCCCGGCGAAATCCACGCGGTGATCGGGCCGAACGGCGCGGGCAAAAGCACGCTGATCGGTCAACTGGCCGGCGAGTTGATGCCCGACGCAGGCACGATCCGTTTCGCGGGCGAGGACCTCACGCATTTGAGTGTCGAGCGACGCGCGCGGCTCGGACTCGCACGCTCGTATCAGATCACGTCAGTGCTGCCCGAATACACGGCGCTCGAGAACGTGCTGCTCGCGGTCAATGCTCAACGCGCGTCGCGTTTCAACTGCTGGGGCCGGCTTGCCGCGCGGCGCGAGGTACTCGAGGATGCACTCGCACTGCTCGAACAGACGGGACTCGCCGCACAGGCGCAGCTCTGCGTGGCCGAGATGGCGCATGGCGAGCACCGCCAGCTCGAACTCGCGATGGCGCTCGCGAGCCGACCGCAATTACTGCTGCTCGACGAACCAATGGCCGGCATGAGCCAGGCCGAAACGGTGCAGATGACCGCGCAATTGCAGGCGCTGAAGGGCACGCACGCGATGCTGCTGGTCGAGCACGACATGGACGCGGTGTTCGCTCTCGCCGATCGCATCACGGTGCTGGTCTACGGCAAGGCGCTCGCGACCGGCACGCCCGACGAAATTCGCGCGAACTCCGCGGTGCGCGCGGCCTACCTCGGCGACGAGCAATCGCAGTCAAATCTGTCAGGGAGCATTGCATGAGCCGCCTGCTCGAAGTCGCTTCGCTCGAAGCGTTTTATGGCCGCAGCCAGGCGCTGTTCGGCGTCGAGCTGAATATCGACGATGGCCAGTTCGTCACGATGCTCGGGCGCAACGGCATGGGCAAGTCGACCACGGTCAAATCGATCGCTGGTCTGCTGAAGTCGCGGCGCGGCTCGATCCGCATGGCGGGCCAGCCGATCGACGGCGCGCCCGCATACCGGATCGCGCGCACGGGCATCGGCCTCGTACCCGAAGGGCGACATATCTTCCCGACGCTGACCGTGCGCGAGAATCTCGTTGCGACCGCGCGCCACGTCGCGCGGCCCGGCGGCGCGTGGACGCTCGAACTTGTCTATCGGCTGTTTCCGCGTCTCGAGGAACGCGCGCGCAATCTGGGCTCGGCATTATCGGGCGGCGAACAGCAGATGCTCGCGATCGGCCGCGCGCTGATGACGAACCCGCGCCTGCTGATTCTCGACGAAGCGACCGAAGGACTTGCGCCGCTGATTCGCGAGGAGATCTGGAAATGTCTTGCCGAGCTGAAGAAAACCGGGCTCGCAATTTTGTGCATCGATAAAAACCTGGCGTCGCAACTGGCGATCGCGGATTACCACTACGTGATGTCGAAAGGCGCGGTGGTATGGCAGGGTACCTCCGCCCAGTTGAGCGCCGAGGCCGATACGTTGCATTTGCATTTGAGTATTTGAAAGGACGTCCCGGCTGGCTCTTGTCCGACCGGCCGCCTGGTATTCAGCGCTTTCGTTGCCGCACCTGGAGCATTCGCTGCATGTGCGGCTTTTTTCACAAGGACTATTCATGCCGTTCGATCTGACTTTCGCCGATCTCGCCGAACGCGCGGTGCAGTACAACGCGCGCGCATCGGTGAGCGATTTCGATGCCGAGATGCGGACCTATGCGTCGCTCGCGCTGGCTTCGCGGCAACGCTGCGCGGGCATACTCGATCTGCAGTACGGCATGGGGCAGGCCGAGCGCATCGATATTTTTCCGGCGGCCGCGGCCGTGCAACCGGCGCCTGTGTTCGTCTACATTCACGGCGGCTACTGGCGCTCGCAACGCAAGGAGGACGCCTGCTCGATGGCAGCCGCGCTCACACAGGCGGGCATCTCCGTCGCGATGGTCGAATACACGCTGCTGCCCGAGGCGACGCTCGCCGAAGTGGTGCGAGAGGTGCGCAGCGCGATTGCCTGGTTGTATCGGCACGGTGGCGCGTATGGGATCGATCCGCAGCGGATCCACGTGTGCGGCAGTTCGGCGGGCGGGCATCTGGTCGGGATGCTGTATGCGGACGACTGGCAAGCGCGTTTCAATCTGCCGCGCGATGTGATCAAGGGCGTCGTCGCGCTGAGCGGGTTATTCGATATCCGGCCGCTGTGCGATATCAATGTCAATGAATGGCTGCGGCTATATCCGGATCAGGCGGCGTTGTTGAGCCCCGCGTTGTGTCTGCCGGAAACGGCGCCGCCGTTGGTACTATCGGTGGGCGGGCTCGAAACGACCGGGTTCAGGAATCAGACGCTACAGTTGCATGAGGACGTCAGTCGACGGGGATTGCCGGTATCGCTCGTGGCGAACGCGCATTCGAATCACTTCAATATCGTGAACGAGTTGGCGGAGCGGGGGAGCGCGTTGTTTGAGGCGGTGGTGGCGTTGATCAACAACGCCGAGTGATGCGACGCGGCTTTCACGAGGAAAGCCGCGTTCCATTCAGCTACATCAACCTGCCTCACTCATCGTCGGCTCGACCCGCGCCTCTTCATGCGCATTGCGCTTCAACAGATCCAGCGCAACGTCGACGATCATATCCTCCTGCCCACCGACCATCTTGCGCCGTCCCAGTTCGACCAGAATATCGACGGTCTTGAGCCCATACTTGCTCGCCGCAATCTCCGCATGGCGCAGGAAGCTCGAGTACACACCGGCGTAACCCA
Organism: Burkholderia sp. PU8-34; assembly: GCF_053427725.1. Lineage (NCBI taxonomy): Bacteria > Pseudomonadati > Pseudomonadota > Betaproteobacteria > Burkholderiales > Burkholderiaceae > Burkholderia > Burkholderia sp. PU8-34. The sequence continues at coordinate 479,796 of NZ_JBSAXC010000001.1, read as the reverse complement.
GCGCAAGCGTCTCGCGATCGACGCGCACCGGCCGATCCTGCAGTGGCCGCACGAGATCATCGGCAGCATCCATCAGCCGATACAGATCGCAGCCGTGCATCCAACCCTGTCGCTCGGCGGCCGCGATGAACACCTCGAGCGGCGCATTGCCCGCACCGGCGCCCATACCCGCCAGCGATGCATCGATGCGATCGCAGCCTTCCTCGACCGCGACCAGCGAATTCGCAACGCCAAGACTCAGATTGTGATGCGCATGCATGCCGGTCTGCGTCTCGGGCTTCAACACGTCCTTGAACGAGCGAAAGCGGTCGCGAATATCGTTCATGCCGAGCGCGCCACCCGAGTCGACCACATACACGCAGCTCGCTCCATAGCTCTCCATCAGCTTCGCCTGCTCAGCGAGTTTTTGCGGCGTCGTCATATGGCTCATCATCAGGAAGCCGACCGGGTCCATGCCGAGTTCGCGCGCGAACTCGAGATGCTGACGCGACACGTCCGCTTCAGTGCAATGCGTGGCGACCCGCACGACGCGTGCGCCGGCATCGTATGCATTGCGCAGATCGTGCATCGTACCGATGCCGGGAATCAGCAGCGTCGCGATCTTCGCGGTCTTCACGCTTTCGGCCGCGGCGGCTATCCACTCGACGTCGCTATGCGCGCCGAAGCCGTAGTTGAAGCTCGACCCCTCGACGCCATCACCGTGCGCGACCTCGATGCTGTCGACGCCCGCCCGGTCGAGCGCCGCTGCAATCGCCTTGACGTGGGCGATGCTGTATTGATGGCGAATTGCGTGGCTGCCGTCACGCAGCGTGACGTCGGAGATATAGAGCTTCTTGTCGATCGTTGTCATTACACAGCCTCCTTGTGTCCACGCGCAATACCGGCCGCGATGCGGCGGCGCGCCATCATGTCCGCGCATGCGAGCGCGGCCGACGTCATGATGTCGAGATTGCCCGCGTACGCAGGCAGATAATGAGCGGCGCCTTCCACTTCGAGCAACACCGAGGTTTTCAGGCCATGCTTCGGACCGAGGCTCGGCACGTTCAACGGCTGTTCGGGCGAGATCACATCGAACTGCACCTTCTGCTTCATGCGGTAGCCCGGCACATAGGCCTGCACGCTCGCGACCATCCGCGCGATGCTGTCCTCGATCGCCTGCTGATCCGCAAGATCGGACAGCACGAACACGGTGTCGCGCATGATCAGCGGCGGCTCGGCGGGGTTCAGCACGATGATCGCCTTGCCGCGTGTGGCACCGCCGAGCGTTTCGATCGCGCTGCGCGTGGTCTCGGTGAATTCGTCGATGTTAGCGCGCGTGCCGGGCCCCGCCGACTTGCTCGCGATTGACGCGACGATCTCCGCATAATGCACCTTTGCGACGCGCGACACCGCCGCGACGATCGGAATCGTCGCCTGGCCGCCGCAGGTGACCATGTTCATGTTGGTCGCGTTCTCGGCTTCGAGGTTGATCGCCGGGATCACGTACGGCCCGATCGCCGCGGGCGTCAAGTCGATCACCTGCACGCCGTGCCGCTGCAGCACGTCGTTATGACGCTTGTGTGCGCCCGCCGACGTCGCGTCGAAAACAATGTCGATGTCGTCGAACAGATCGAGTTTCAGCAGCCCGTCCAGACCCTCGGCGGTCGTCGTCACGCCGAGCCGGCTCGCGCGAGCGAGCCCGTCCGATTGCGGATCGACGCCTACCATCGCGCTCATTTCGAGGTGCCGGCTATTGCGTATCACCTTGATCATCAGGTCGGTGCCGATATTGCCGGACCCGATGATCGCCACTTTTACCTTACCAGTCATATTCACTCCGGAATCGTCCTTGATGCTTCGGATTGCGTGCCCGAGGTCGAGCCCTTGCGTCAGCCTTTGACGTGAAAGCCCGCGCTGCCGAGCCGCTCCATCTCGACCGACACGTACTGCCCCGGCTTGATCCATTCGGCCGGGGTCGCGCCCCCGGCCATCACGATCCAGCCGGCCTGCAACGGCTCGCCGGCCTGCGCGGACAGACGCGCGGCCGCCACCAGCGAGCGCAGCGGATGACCGAGCAGCGCGGCGGTCGAGCCGACCTGCGCGGTACGTCCGTCGATGTTCAGCGTGATGCCGAGGTTGGCGAAGTCGGTGCGCGGATCGCGCCACGCGCCGATCACGAAGCCGCTCGACGAGGCGTTGTCGGCAATCACCTCGGGCAGCGTAAACTTGAAGTCCCGGTAGCGGGAATCGATGATTTCGAGCGCGGGCGCAATCGCTTCGACAGCGGCAAGCGCCTGCGGTCCGGTCACGTCGCCTTCGAGCGAATGCCTGAGCACGAAGGCGATTTCCGGCTCAACGCGCGGATGTACGAAACGCGAGAAATCGACCGACGAGCCTTCTTCGATCTGCATGCCCGCGGTGAGGCGACCCCAGATCACGTCCGAGAGACCCATCTGCACCATCTTCACGCGGCTCGTGAAGCCCATCTTCACGCCGACGCGACGTTCGCCGCGCGCGACGCGTCGTTCGATCGACGCGGATTGAATCTGGTAGGCCTGATCAAGTGATAGACGGCCTTCGGGATCGAACTGCGAGACTGCGGTGGCGGTGCGTGCTGCGTCATCGAGCAGCGTCGCGTATCCGTTGATCTGGCTCATTGAACTGCCTCGTTCGCGATAGGGGTGGGGGCATCGAAGACGGCTCGCACCGAGCCCAGTCCGTTGATGCGCGCCTCGAAGACGTCGCCGGGCGTGACCGCGACCATCGGGCCGAGCGCACCGGAGAGCACAAGGTCGCCCGCTTTGAGCGGCGTGCCGAGCGCGGCCATCGTGCGCGCGAGCCACACCACCGCGTTGATCGGATGACCGAGGCAGGCTGCGCCCGCGCCGACCGAGACCGGCTCGCCGCGCCGCTCCATCACCATGCCGCACAGGCGCAGGTCGAAGTCCGCGAGCTTGCGCGGGCTGTTGCCGAGCACATAGGCCGATGATGACGCGTTGTCCGCGATCGTGTCAGTGATGCGAATGTTCCAGTTGGCGATGCGGCTGCCGACGATTTCGAGCGCGGGCAGTGCGTAGTCGATCGCGTTCAGCACGTCGAGCTGGCCGGGGTTCCGCATGCTCAGGTCGCGGCCGATCACGAATGCGATCTCCGCCTCGATTTTCGGCTGCGTGAGGATCGACGCGGGAATCGGTTCGCCGTCGCCGTAGCCCATGTCGTCGAACAACATGCCGAAATCGGGCCGGTCGACGCCGAGTTGCTTCTGCACCGCGACCGACGTCAGACCGATCTTGCAGCCGACGATGCGCCGTCCGCTGGCCACGCGCCGTTCGGTGTTCACGCGCTGGATCGCGTAGGCGTCTTCGATGCTCATCTGTTCGTAGCGCTCGCGCAGCGGCGCGATAAACTCTCCGCTACGTTCGGCGTTGACTAGCGCGTGGGCCGCGGCTTCGATCTGTTGCGGCGTCATTGGGCTTTCTCCTGTGCGGCGGCGATTTCGTCCTTGGTCTGATCGCCGACGGCCCAGTGCGTGGCCGGTGTGACTGTCGCGTAGACGCGGATGGAACTGAGCGGCGCACCGAGCGTTTCGTGCACCGTGCGCGCGACCGCTTTGACGCATGCCTTGATCGCGGCGTCGTCGCGTCCTTCGACGAGGGAAATGTGGATGATCGGCATGATGGGTCCTTTTGCGTAAGCAGGGAGGAAGCGGCGGCGCGACGCGCAGGCAATGAGACAACGTGACGCCGCCGTATGAATCCTCCATGATGGTGGCCGCTTGCAGGGCATACCGTCCAATACCGATTTTTGAAATTCTGATACCGTTTCGGTATGGCGCGAATCCGGCTCGCGCGCACTGGAATGAACCGATGGAACTCAAGCAGATGCGTTATTTCCTCGCGTTGGCCGAGGAACTGAATTTCGGGCGCGCGGCCGAGCGGCTGCATATTGCACAGCCACCGCTCACGCGCAGCATCCGCGCATTGGAAGAGGAACTCGGCACGCAGCTCTTCATTCGCACGAGCAAGGGTGCGGAGTTGACGGAAGCGGGGCGCGCGCTGTTGGAGGAGGTGCCGAACATTCTGGCGCTGTCGCGGCGCGCCGAAGAGCAGACGCAACTGGCCGGCAACGGTTTCATGGGGCGGCTCGATGTCGGAATTTTCAGTTCTGGAATACTGAACGTGATTCCGCGTCTGCTTGCCGACTTTCACACCGAGCGCCCGGCCGTGAAGATCGGCTTGCACAACATGTCGAAGGCCGAGCAGATCGCGGCGTTACGCGAGCGGCGCATCACGATCGGCTTCAACCGGCTAGTACCGACTGAAGCCGATATCGCCGTGGATTGGGTGCAGCGCGAATCGTTTCTGATCGCGCTTTATGAAGGGCATCCATTGTGTGCGAAGAAAACCATCACGCTGCGCGATCTTGACGACGAACCCATGATCCTGTACCCGAACGCTCCGGTGCATGGCCTTGCCCAGGAGGTCGCGGCGGCATTTCGCGCCGAAGGAGTGCGCTTGCGCGTCGAGCAGGAAGTCGAGGACGTGGTGACGTGCATTGCGCTGGTGGCGAGCCGCTTCGGTGCATCCGTGACGACCGAGTCGGCCGTCAACCTGCGGTTGCCCGGCGTCGTGTACCGGCCGCTGAGGTCGACGCAGTTGCGCGAGATCGAACTGAGCTGCCTGTATCGACGTGACGACAGCTCGCCGATTTTGCAGGCGTTCCTGAAACTGATCCGGGCATCGCGCGCGAAAGGGGGAGGGGCACGGCGGGCTGCCACATGGTCGGAATCACACTCGGTGATTCGAGGTGGCTCTCCACGCCCTTGATACCAGGCACGTTTTCCGAGGCGACGCGGATCGCGCGCCTCCCCTCTTCGAATTCGACGATGCGCCACAGACGCGCCACGCCGTCCTTGACGAACACGCCGTGTTTCGCCGGTTCTGTCGCAGTAAGGCTCGGGGAGTAGAGTTGATCGATATGCCAAGTACTGCTTATGTCGCCAGTTCGTAGGATTGGTCAGCGGTGGACGGACGGGTCCCGCGAGCACATTTCATCTGTCCTTTGGCGATCATGTGCATAATCTCGATGGCGGCCAGAAAGATTCGGGCACAGCGAAAGGTTTTCAATCCCGGCAGGGGCCTCGTTCGTTGCTTGTATCGAGGAACTGTTGTTCGAGCGCGGGGTTGTCGTCAGTTACGAAACTGTCCGACGCTGTTGCGATGAATTCGGCACGTGCTTCGCGCACCGTGTCAAGGCGGCTCGTCGCAAGCCCGGCACGACCTGGCACCTTGACGAAGGTTTCCAGAAACCGGATGTTCATCGAATCCAGAACGGTGTGGCTGCGCCGGGCGTGCGGCGGGTCGGGTCGATGTTAGCGGATTTTCGCTCCTTCACGCGAACGTCGCTCGCCCCACCGCGTCACAGCCCGGCAAACGCCAGCGTCGGCACGTCGACCGTCATCGCGCCGCCATCGGCGACGAGCGTCGCGCCCGTCACGAACGACGCATCCGGCGACGCGAGGAACGCGCATACTGCCGCGATTTCATCCGGATCGGCCGCGCGCCGCAGCGGTACGTCCGCGCTGACGCGCGCATACGCGCCGTCGAGCGTGTCGCCATGCGCGTCCATCAGTGGCTGCATTTCCGCGTCGGCCATCGGCGTGCGCACCCATCCCGGACACACCGCGTTCGCGCGCACGCCGTGCGGCCCGTAATCCCGCGCGAGCGAACGCGTGAGCCCGAGCAGCGCATGCTTGCCGACCGTATAGCCGCACACGCCAGGCCCGGCCGCGAGCGCCGCGATCGACGCGACCAGCACGATGCTGCCGCGCTGCGCGATCAGGTCCGGCAGGCACGCGCGCGTGCTGACGAATGCGGTGTCGAGGTTTGCATGCATCGCGTCGCGCCACTGCGTGTCGCCGGTTTCGTCCGCGCGGCCGAGGCCATGCCCGCCCGCGCACGCGACGAGCGCGTCGATGCGCCCGAAGCGTTCGGCGATCCGCGGCATGAAGCGGATCCAGTCGGCCGTGCTCGCGGCGTCGCCGGCCAGCGCGAGGCCGCCCGTTTCGGCGGCCAGCGCGTCGAGCGGCGCCTGGCGCCGCCCGATCAGCACGACGCGGTCTCCCAGGCCGGCGAAGCGGCGCGCGCAGGCGGCGCCGATGCCGGTGCCTGCGCCGGTGATCACGATCGTGTGGGGATGCGGGTGCGTCATGTCGTTCTCCGGAAGCGTGTCGATCCCGATCACTGTAGATGGCGGGCGGCCGCGCGGGTATCAGCCGAATGGCTGAACGCGAACGGCTGCCGGCAATGACGCGACGCCACACCACGTCGCGAAGTCGCTTGCATTGCCGTCGTGCCGAATCCGGGCGACGAACGCGCGATCGCCCGTCCGGCGAACCGACCGATATTCGGACGCCGAACCAGTCCGGAATCCGTCCATCCGCCGGTGCGCCGCCTACCCGCAGAAACCCGCTCCAACCAACGAGCGCCCCGCCTGGCGTGGCTTTGCCGCGACGACTCGGCCCGATCCACCGCTTGGCATGCTTGTTGCGCCCTTGCAGATGAGCCGACGCCCGGGATCGAACGATGACCCCGCTCGAACCGGAACTCGGCTCATCACGACTTCAATCATTGGAGACATCACCATGGAAGGACTTTCGCAAGTCCAGGTCTTGGGCATCGACGCGGGCGGCACGATGACCGACACCTTCTTCGTGCGCGAGGACGGACGGTTCGTCGTCGGCAAGGCGCAAAGCAATCCGGAGGATGAGTCACTCGCGATCTTCAACTCGTCGCAGGACGCGCTCGCGCATTGGCGGCGCAATGTCGACGACGTCTATCCGGAACTCGTCACCTGCGTGTACTCCGGCACGGCAATGCTCAACCGCGTCGTCCAGCGCAAGGGGCTCGACGTCGGGCTGCTCGTCAACAAGGGTTTCGAGCACGTGCACCTGATGGGGCGCGCGATCCAGAGCTACCTCGGCTATGCGCTCGAAGAGCGCATCCACCTGAATACGCACCGCTACGACGAGCCGCTCGTGCCGCTGTCGCGCACGCGCGGCGTCACCGAGCGCACGGACGTGCAGGGCGAGATCGTCATTCCGCTGCGCGAAAACGAAGTGCGGCAGGCGACGCGGGAGCTCGTCGCCGCCGGTGCGAAAGCGATCGTCATCTGCTTTCTGCAGTCGCACAAGAACGCGACGAGCGAGCGCGAGGCGCGGGACATCGTGCGCGACGAACTGGCGGCGCGCGGCGTCGATCTCCCGGTGTTCGCATCGGTCGACTACTACCCGCAGCGCAAGGAAAGCCACCGGATGAACACGACGGTGCTCGAAGCGTATGCGGCCGAGCCGTCGCGGCAGACGCTAAGGAAGGTCAGCGACCGCTTCCGCAAGCACGGCGCGAAGTTCGACCTGCGCGTGATGGCGACGCACGGCGGCACGATCAGCTGGAAAGCGAAGGAACTGGCGCGCACCATCGTGTCGGGTCCGATCGGCGGCGTGATCGGCTCGAAGCTTCTCGGCGAGGCGCTCGGCTACGACAACATCGCGTGCTCGGACATCGGCGGCACGTCGTTCGACATGGCGCTCATCACGAAGGGCAATTTCGCGATCGCGTCCGACCCGGACATGGCGCGCCTCGTGCTGTCGCTGCCGCTCGTCACGATGGATTCGGTCGGCGCGGGCGCCGGCAGCTTCGTGCGGCTCGATCCGTACAGCGGGGCCATCAAGCTCGGGCCGGACAGCGCCGGCTATCGCGTCGGCACGTGCTGGCCCGACAGCGGGCTGACGACGGTGTCCGTGTCCGATTGCCACGTCGTGCTCGGCTACCTGAACCCGGACAACTTCCTCGGCGGCCAGATCAAGCTCGACGTGAATCGCGCCCGCGAGCACATCAAGGCACAGATCGCAGATCCGCTCGGGCTCTCCGTCGAGGACGCGGCGGCCGGCGTGATCGAGCTGCTCGACCTGCAGCTGCGCGAATACCTGCGCTCGAACGTCAGCGCAAAGGGCTACAACCCGACCGAGTTCGTCTGCTTCTCGTATGGCGGCGCGGGGCCGGTTCACACGTACGGCTACACCGAAGGTCTCGGCTTCAAGGATGTCGTCGTGCCCGCGTGGGCGGCCGGCTTCTCGGCATTCGGCTGCGCGTGCGCGGATTTCGAGTACCGCTACGACAAGAGCGTCGACCTCGCGCTGCCGCAGTTCGCGCCCGACGCCGACAAGGCGCAGGCCGCGCAGACGATCCAGAAGGCGTGGTCCGAACTGGCAGCCAAGGTGATCGACGAGTTCCGCATCAACGGCTTCAGCGAGCAGGACGTGATTCTGCGGCCGGGCTTCCGGATGCAGTACATGGGCCAGCTCAACGACCTCGAAATCGAATCGCCGATCGCAAGCGCATCCGGCGCGGACGACTGGGACAAGATCGTGACGGCCTTCGAAGACACCTACGGCCGCGTGTACGCCAGTTCGGCGCGCTCGCCGGAGCTGGGCTTCTCGGTCACGGGCGCGATCATGCGCGGCATGGTCGTCACGCAGAAGCCGGTATTGCCGGAAGACCCTGTTGCCGGCCCCACGCCGCCCGCGGACGCGCGTATCGGCACGCGGCGCCTGTATCGGCACAAGCAGTGGCATGACGCGGTGATCTGGCGCATGGAGTCGCTCAAGCCGGGCAACGAGATCGCGGGGCCCGCGATCATCGAATCCGACGCGACGACGTTCGTCGTCCCGAAGGGCTTCGCCACCACGCTCGACAAGCACCGCCTCTTCCATCTCAGGGAAGTCCAGTAAGGAGACATGCGATGAACATGATGTCCAGCCAGGAAGTCGGTTTTGCCGATCTGCTGAAGAACGGCCAGACGCTCAAGCAGTTTCGCGACGCCATTCTCGAGCGCACCGCGCAAACCGGTCATTACAACGGACTCGAGCGGCTCGAGCTGCGCGAGCGCGATCCGATCCGCTACGAGAAGATGTTCTCGAAGCTGCGCGGCGGCCTCGTCCATGCGCGCGAAACGGCGAAGAAGATCGCCGCGAGCCCGATCGTCGAGCAGGAAGGGGAGCTGTGCTTCACGCTCTACAACGCGGCGGGCGACTGCGTGCTCACGTCGACGGGGATCATCATCCACGTCGGCACGATGGGCGCGGCGATCAAGTACATGATCGAGAACAACTGGGAAGCCAATCCGGGCATTCAGCCCGGCGACATGTTCACCAACAACGACTGCTCGATCGGCAACGTCCACCCGTGCGACATCGCGACGATCGTGCCGATCTTCGCGCACGGCAAGCTGGTCGGCTGGGTCGGCGGCGTCACGCACGTGATCGATACGGGCGCGGTGACGCCGGGCTCGATGTCGACGGGCCAGGTGCAGCGTTTCGGCGACGGCTACATGATCACGTGCCGCAAGACGGGGGTGAACGACACGCCGCTGCGCGACTGGCTGCACGAGAGCCAGCGCTCGGTTCGCACGCCGAAGTACTGGATTCTCGACGAGCGCACGCGTATCGCCGGGTGCCACATGATCCGCGACCTGATCGCGGATGTGATCGAGGAGGAAGGGCTCGACGCGTATGAGAAATTCAGCTTCGAGGTGATCGAGGAAGGGCGGCGCGGCCTGCAGACGCGCATCAAGGCGATGACGCTGCCCGGCAAGTATCGCAAGGTCGCGTTCGTCGACGTGCCGTACAACCATCCGGACGTGCAGACGTCATCGGCGTTCGCGAAGCTCGACTCGATCATGCATTCGCCGGTCGAGATGGAGATCCGCAAGGACGGCTCGTGGCGTCTCGATTTCGAAGGCGCGAGCCGCTGGGGCTGGCACTCGTACAACGCGCACCAGGTCGCGTTCACGAGCGGCATCTGGGTGATGATGACGCAGACGCTGGTGCCGACGCAGCGCATCAACGACGGCGCGTATTTCGGCACGGAATTCCACCTGCCCAAGGGCGCGTGGATGAACCCGGACGACCGCCGCACCGGGCATGCGTATGCGTGGCACTTCCTGGTGTCGGGCTGGAGCGCGATGTGGCGCGGCCTGTCGCAGGCGTACTTCAGCCGCGGCTATCTCGAGGAAGTCAACGCGGGGAACGCCAACACGTCGAACTGGCTGCAGGGCGGCGGGATCAACCAGGACGGCGATATCCATGCGGTCAACAGCTTCGAGGCGTCGTCGTGCGGCACCGGCGCGTGCGCGATCAAGGACGGTCTGAACCACGCGGCCGCGATCTGGAACCCCGAAGGCGACATGGGTGACATCGAGATCTGGGAGATGGCCGAACCGCTGCTGTACCTCGGCCGCAACGTGAAATCGAACTCGGGCGGCTACGGCAAGTACCGCGGCGGTTGCGGTTTCGAGACGCTGCGGATGGTCTGGAAGGCGCAGGACTGGACCATGTTCTTCATGGGCAACGGCTACATGAACAGCGACTGGGGCCTGATGGGCGGCTACCCGCCTGCCACCGGCTATCGCTTCGAAGCGCATCGCACGGGCATCAAGGAGCGCATCGCGCTCGGCGAAAGCCTGCCGCTCGGCGGCGATACGAATCCGGACCTGCCGGACTACGAGAACCATCTGAACGCCGGTGCGGTCGTCAAGCGCGACCAGCAATGCATGACCACGGAGGATTGCTACAGCAACTACGATCTGTACCTGAACTACCTGCGCGGCGGCCCGGGCTTCGGCGATCCGCTCGACCGCGAGATCGACGCGATCGAACGCGATCTCAACAACGCGGTGCTGCTGCCCGAATATGCGCAGAAGGTCTACGGGGCGGTCGCGACGCGGGACGCCAACGGCATCTGGACGGTCGATGCGCAAGCAACCGCATTGCGGCGCATCGAGATCCGCAACGAGCGTCTCGCGCGCTCGCAGCCGACCCGCGAGTGGATGAAGGGCGAGCGCGAGCGGATCCTGCTCAAGCATGCATCGACGCAGGTTCAGCACATGTTCGCGACGAGCTTTGGCCTGTCGACGAAATTCGAGCAGCAGTTCCGCAAGTTCTGGGATCTGCCGGATACGTGGACGCTCACCGAAGACGAGCTCGACGTGCCGACCTACGGCTCGAAGTTCCGCATGGACCTGTCGAAGATGCCCGACGTCAATACGGTGGTGCTGGTCGAGGAGTGACCCGGCCCATTCGCTATCACCCACATGGAGAACTGGAGATGTCTACCTACACCAAGGAACAGATCAGGAACATGGTCGACGGCAAGCTCGACTGGGACACGACGTTGCGCATGCTGTCGATGCCGAAGGACGGCGAGCGCTTCCGGATGTATGTCGACGCGCTGCAGCAGAAGCTCGGCTGGAAGGACCGCATCGTGCTGCCGCTCGGCCCGCACCTGTACATCGTGCAGCAATGGGCGACGAAGCACTGGGTCACGCAGTGCGACTGCGGCCACGTGTTCTGCGATTACCGCGACAACTGGAAGCTGCACGCGAACATCTTCGTGCGCGAATCCGAAGAGGCGATGGACGAGGTCTACCCACGCCTGATGGCGCCCGACACGCAATGGCAGGTCTACCGCGAATACTACTGCCCGACCTGCGGCGCGATGCACGACGTCGAGGCGCCGACGCCGTGGTACCCGGTCATTCACGATTTCGAACCCGATATCGATGCGTTCTACGCGGAATGGGTGAAATTGCCGGTTCCGGAGCGCGCGCAATGATCTGATGTTTGACGCTGATGGCGGGGCTCGGCGTTCGCCGGCCTCGCCCCTTGTTCGCGGGAAGCGTTCGATTTCCGGCCGTTCGATTTTCGAACGGCCGGTTTCTTTTCGGTCGTCGATTCTCGCCGGCGGGCGGGACTGGACGACGGTTTGCGGGAGGCCGCTTGCTGGCGCGCGGATTGCTTGTGATGGTTGACGCCGGACGGCCGTCGCCGTGCCGGAACGGAGTACGATAGTCGCCACGCTCGCCGCCGGCTGCGGCCGGGCGCCCCACACAGTCGACAAAAAGGCCGCTGCGACGGCCGTGCGGTTCGTGGCGTCGCGAAACCGTCAGGAGACAGACATGCAACAGAGAGGCACGCCGATGGACTGGTTTCCCAGTCCGCGTCATGACGCGAGCATCATGGCCGCCTGGGAGCATCTGGTGACGGGCAGCGAGTGGCATTCGCCCGACGTACGCGGCGTGATCGACGATTCGTGGCAGCGCTGTCTCGTCGGCCATGTCGATCCCGGCGTCGACCGTGCACCGCCGCCGCTCGATGACGACGGGCTCGTGCAGTGGCGCACGTCGAACGTTCGCCTGGTCGATGCCAGTCTGCAGCTGATGCAGCAGACCCGGGATTTCCTTTCGCAGACGGGCACGGTGATGCTGCTGGCCGATCCCAGCGGGATGATCCTCCAGCAGGAAGGCGACATGCGGATCGTCGAGCCTGCGCGAGAGGTCGGCCTCGTTCCGGGCTGCGAGTGGACCGAGCTGAATTGCGGCACCAACGCGATCGGCACCGCGCTCGCGCTCAGGCAGCCGGTCCAGATCCACGGCGCGGAGCACTTCTGCGCGGGCATCAAGCGCTGGACCTGCTCGGCGACCGTCATCCAGGATCCGCGCGACGGGCACGTCCTGGGCGTGATCGACATCTCGGGGCTTGCGGAGACCTACAACCAGTACAGCCTTGCGCTCGCGGTATCGCTTGCGGGCCGTATCGAAAGCCGGCTCGCGAAGGAGGGCATGGCGCGCCGCCTGAGCCTGCTCGACCGCTGCGCGTCGCGCTTCGGTGCGTCTTCCGCCGATGCGGTGCTCGTCGTCGACGAACGCGGCCGGCTCGTCAAGGCCAACGCGCAGGTCGTTCCCGTGTTGCGGCGGCTCGGATTCGACATCCGGTGCGACGCGGCGTTCGCGCTGCCGGAACTGGAGCACTATGCGGGCGACGGCCGCCTGCCGGCGAGTGCGCCGGCCTGGCTGGAGCGCAGCCACATCGAAACGGTGCGTGACGGCGCGGACGTGCTTGGCTACATGATCGTGACACCCGGCATCGCGAATCCCCGCGGCGCCGTCCCGATCGCGCGGGGACGGGAACGGCAGGGCGGTGTGCAGCGAGGGTTCGAGCGCATCGTCGGCGATAGCGCCGCATTGCGGGAGGCCGTGAATCGTGCGCGCCAGCTCGCGCCGTCCAAAGTGCCGGTGCTGCTGCTCGGCGAGACCGGCGTCGGCAAGGAGCTGTTCGCGCAGGGTATCCACCAGGCGAGCGATCGCGCCGACGGTCCGTTCGTCGCGCTCAATTGCGGCGGGTTGTCGAGAGACCTGCTCGCGAGCGAACTGTTCGGCTACGCGGAGGGCGCTTTTACCGGCGCACGCAAGTCCGGTGCGGCGGGCAAGATCGAGGCGGCTGACGGCGGCACGCTGTTTCTCGACGAGATCGGGGAAATGCCGCTCGACATCCAGCCGCATCTGCTGCGCGTGCTGGAGGAGAACGAAATCTATCGGCTTGGCGAGAACACGCCGCGCAGGGTGAATTTCCGGCTGGTCGCGGCGACGCACCGCGATCTGAAGGACGCCGTGGCGAAAGGCCAGTTCCGGATGGATCTGTACTACCGGATCGCGGTCACGACCGTGTCGATTCCGAACCTGCGCGAGCGTGGCGAGGACCTGCCCGCGCTGATCGCGCATTGGCTCGGGCACCTGTGCGAGTGCTACGGCCTCTCCCCGAGGTCGTTCGACGACGATGCGTATGCGCGCCTGTTGCGCTATTCGTGGCCCGGCAACGTCCGTGAACTGCGCAACGCGATCGAAGGCTCGCTGCTGCTGTCGGACGGCCCCGTGATCAAGGCGGACAAGCTGCCTGCGGAGATCGGGGCGGCGGTGTCGATCGATACGAGCACCGTGCGGGCCACCGACGCGCTCGTGCCGAATGCCGACGATTCGTTGAGGAAGGCCGAGGCGGAATCGATCCGCCGCGCGCTTGCGCGTCATGCCGGCAACCTGACGAAGACTGCGGGCCAGCTCGGCATTGCGAAGAGCACGCTCTACGAAAAGATCCGAAAGTATCGCCTGCTCGACGCGGTGAGCGACGTTCGCAGGGGGCGCGCGAAGTAAACCGCAGCGGCGTGACCATGTGGCGGGCGCGCAAGCCCGCTTCGTCTTCTCGATGACAGGACAAGTAACCGAAACGGGCTTGCGCCTGTCCTCTCGTCGTCTCATCCTCCCGGGCCGCACGTGCCGTCATTTTGCAAAGAATGACGATGTCGCCGGCTCGATCGCTCTATGCTCCGTATTTTTTTGCGATAAGCCGCCAAGGGCGGCAAAATGGCGGCGGCCACGCGCGCCGTTGCGGGACGCGCCGGTCTGTCATTCGGGCGCCCCGATTGTCGTGTATCGACATGTCTGCGAGGTGGTCACGCGTGACTGGCCGGGTGGTGCCGCGGTTGCGTGGTTGCCGGGCTTCGGCGCCACCGCGCGATGGCGAGCCGGACGCTTTCCGTCGCAATGGGAATCTGTCGCCTGCCGGGGTCTGTCCGGCCGGCAAACGACAACGAAGGGAGGAGCCGGCCATGAGGCTGGACGACGAAACCGAAAGCCAGAACGTCGAGGACCGCCGCGGTGCGGGTGGTGGTTTGGGCGGCGGGCGGGGCGCGACGATCGGCATCGGCACGCTCGTCGTCGCGTTCGCCGCATCGTATTTCTTCGGCATCGATCCGCGCGTGATTCTCGAAGGCGCGTCTGCGCTGCAAGGCGCGCAACAACATGCGCAGCCTGCGCCGGCGCAGCGCCAGGGGCCGCCTGCGACCGACGCCGGCGCGGTGTTCACCCGCAAGGTGCTCGGCAACATCGAACGGACCTGGACGACCATCTTCACGATGCAGCTGCACGAGCAGTACCAGCCGCCGAAGCTCGTGATGTTCACGAACGCGACGCCGACGGCGTGCGGCACCGGGCAGACCGCGATGGGGCCGTTCTACTGTCCGGGCGACCGCAAGGTGTATATCGATCTCGGCTTCTACGACGAACTGCGCCGGCGCTTCGGCGGGGGCGGCGATTTTGCGCAGGCGTATGTGATCGCGCACGAGGTCGGCCATCACGTGCAGAACCTGCTCGGCATTTCCGGGAAGGTCGACGCCGCGCGCCGGCGATCGAGCCAAGCGCACTCGAACGCGCTGTCGGTGCGAATGGAACTGCAGGCTGATTGCTTCGCCGGCGTGTGGGCGAACAACGCGCAGCGCGCGAATCAGCGGCTCATCGAGCCCGGCGATTTCGAGCAGGGGTTGAAGGCGGCTGCGGCGATCGGCGACGATCGCCTGCAGCAGCAAGGGCAGGGTTATGTAGTGCCGGAGAGCTTTACGCACGGCACCAGCCAACAGCGTGTGTACTGGCTGCGGCGCGGGCTCGAGTCGGGTGAGTTGAGCGCGTGCGATACGTTCGCGGCGCGGTGACGAAGATGGCCGGCAAGTCGGTGGCCCCAGATGCAATGAGGGGTTCTGCGCATGACGCAGGTATCGGGAAATAGCGTCTCAAGCCGCCTAAAATTCAGTCATGGTCGCGTTCGGTGTGGAGGCTGCCATGACTCAGTCGATGATCGGTGTGGTGGTTGGATGTGCGGTGGTCGCGGTTGTCGCAGTCGCGCTGGTTCGCCGTTATTGGAGTGAGCATTCTGGCGCGAATATGACTTTGTGGCTGGATTCCCACCACATGGGCTGGATGCATCGCAAACATTGACGTCTGCCCACAGGTGGCGACAACACCGGCCTGTCGAAAATTAATGGGGGGCGGAATCCGCGGCCGCGGGTGGGGGCGATTGCGTGAAATTCTTGCAGAGGGTGCTTGCAAGGAAACCATCGTGGATGACGAAGTCCGTGCAACTCACACGTACGTGGCCCGCCTTCGAGGGATGTACACCAAGTCCGGACGCTATCGCGGAATCGTATACCTCCCCCGCGCTTCGACGGAATTCGGGATCTCATTCCGGTCTATTGAAGGCACCCGCTTCGAGATCTTTCCTGAAGTGCTGTAGCCAGTCGCTTTCGTCGCCGATCACGTATTCCTTCGCAATCTGCGTCGAGAGCCGGGTTATGGTGACATAGCCCTGTAGTCCGAGGTTCTCGTCACCCTTCGGGTCCGTCGTATCCGTTTCCTGAAGATCGAAATCGCCTTCTGCCAAACCACGGCGCGCCAGGGTCGCCAGAAAGTTTCGGTGTTCATCCGGTTCGATCAGCCGCATGTTCGGCCCCCTCGTGTTCAGCGGAGATGTCGCTGGCTCGGTGCTCGGTGCCTCGGGGGCGACGCCACCCGTTCAAGCGTTGAAATCATGCGCAGCGTACCCATGACGCATGCCTCACGATCCCCCGCATGAGGCGCTGCCAGGAAGCAAGCATCATTGCCCGCGGTTTTATCGTCTGGGGCCTTTCATGCTTTCCGACTCCATGGCCGCATTTCGCTCCTCACTCGCCTCGATCGGATCCATCGCTTCGTCAACCGAGGCCGTTGCGCGCTCAGCAGCCGCTTTTGTTTCGTCTTCCAGGGTGTCGGCATTGTCGTCGCCGTCACCGTCACTGTCACCCGGGGGTAGCAGCATGTCCTTGAGCATCGCGCTCAGCTCCGGCGTGTCCCACGGCAGGCCACGCCTGATTTGGACCTTTATGTAGTGCCTGACTTCCGCGTCCTGCTCCGCGGTAAGCGGCAGCCCCCTGAAGGTGCTTTGGGGGTCAGAATTTGTCATCACTTTCCCCTCCAGATATTACTTTTTCAGTGTAGTCCCATTGCGACCATGAGCGCCGTGACTGCAGCGCTCGTGTGTCAATTCAAATGCCACGTGCGCAAAGCATGCTGCTTCTCCATGACCACCCGTCCGACCATGCGACTCGCATCGTCGGTGCAGGCGTGGCGGGAACTGATCCGAACGCGACATCGGATGCCACACCCGGGATCAAAGCGAACAACGCCTTCTTGCCGCACCAGAATGCTGGCGCCCGCAACAGCCGCGATCAACCAGCGTCAGCGCACCGGCTCGCGAGCAGTGATGCGCGCCCATGCCGCCCGGAGGCGTCGCGCGCGGTCTTCAAAGAGATATGACGCAATCAACGTCAACAGGCCGGAAATCACCCCCGTCACGACGTGCTCGACAAAGGGTATGCGGTAGTGGCTTGCATGCGAGTAGGCATCGCCCAAGGTTGTCAGCAAGCCGACGATCAGCGCATTGCCGTATCGATGCGAGTAGAGTTTCGCTGCAGGCGTGAACGTCAAAAGTACGGCCAGAACGCCGGTGAGCAGACCGGTCTGGAGTGCTATCGTCCAGTGCACAAGGCTCGTCACATTGCCCCAGCTTCCCGGCATGCAGGTCATGCACGCGCTGGTCGGCTGCCAGAAGCGCTGGATAAACAGCCGGAAACGACGCTTCCACTCGCTTGACATGACATGAACCCGATGAATGCCGTTGTCACGGCCGACGCCACGAACGTTTCATTGGCGTTGCTGGCAAGCCCAACCGGCTTGACGTTCTTGCCGCGGCCAAGGATGCGCTCAATCTGCGCGCCGTCGAACCCGAACGACAACGTGAACATGAGGGGAATACTACACCCCGATGGCCCGGCTGCCGTTTCGATCGCCACCACGAACCTGCGAAGGCGCGAGATCGAACCACTGCCGGCACGCGCGCGACAGCGCGGACTGCGCCGGCGCTTCGGCGCGGGCGGGGGCGGGGCGATTTTGCGCAGGCATACGTGATCGCGCACGAGGTCGACCATCACGTGCAGAACCTGCCCGGCATTTCCGGGAAGGTCGACGCCCGCGCGCCGGCGGTCGAGCGAAGCGCACGCGAACGCGCTGTCGGTGCGCATGGAACTGCAGGCCGACTGCTTCGCCGGCGTGTGGGCGAATCATCTACAGCGTGGCAATCGACTGGCCGTTAGGGATACAAGCGAACAGCCGGAACATTGCCGGCGAACGGTTCGTGTCGCCCCGCGATCGGATCGTCGCCATGTATTTCCCGAGCGATTCAAAGGTGCATTACTGGCGCTCTGCAAACTTGGTATTCTTTGAACGATGGTCTTCGGCTTCAACCTTTGCGTTGGGAGGTCAAGATGATGTTCGATCCGGAACGGTTCATCGCAGACTGCCGCCTTGCTCTGGCTGAGGACCCATCGCACAAGTCGGTCCATGAAGTGGTCGCTCGCGCGGTTGCGGATCCTGCGAGTGTTCTCAAGGGATTGGGGGAGCCAAGGCGCGCCGAGGTTCAGAAGCTCTACCATTCAGAGGACCTGACGATTCTCAACGTCATCTGGGGCCCTCGAATGATGTTCTTGCCCCATAACCATCAAATGTGGGCAGTCGTTGGCGTGTACACCGGCCGCGAGGACAATATTTTCTGGCGTCGCATCCCGGGCAGTGCGAACGGCAGGGTGGAGGCCGCTGGTGCCAAGGCGCTATGCGAGAAGGACGCAGAACCACTTGGGCTCAACGTCATTCATTCAGTGACCAACCCGATTTCTCGTTTGACGGGCGCGATCCACGTTTACGGTGGCGACTTTTTTGGTGTCGTGCGCAGTGAGTGGGACCCGGAGACCCTCCTCGAGCAACGCTACGATCTGGAGAAGAACATGCGGCTGTTCGAAGAAGCCAATGCCGCCCTGGCCGGCAGCAAATCTTAGGCCGAACGCCGCGTTGCGATGCGAATCAATTGAGCGGCCGTTGTACTGTGGAAGCTGCCGTCCAGGTAACGGTCGGTTGACGGGCCGAAGTAGGTCGCATCGGCCGCCAGCGTCAGGCAGTTGTCGCTCGTGATGCGTCATGCGCGTCACCGTGGCATGTCGCTCGAGGCCTGATCCTCAGCCTCTTTCTCGAACCCGCTGAAATCCCGCCGATCGCCACCACGAACCTGCGAAGGCGTGAGATCGAACCACTGCCGGCACGCGCGCGACAACGCGGACTGCGCCGGAAAGCCGAGCATCAGCGCAATCTGGCCGATCGTCAGTCGGGTGTTGCGGAGGTAATGCACCGCGAGGTGCTGGCGAACCTCATCCTTGAGGATCTCGAAACTTGTGTTCTCTTCCGACAGACGGCGTTGCAGCGTCCTCGGATGCATCGCGAGCAGCGACGCGACACTGGATTTGTCGCAGCTCGACGCCCCCAGCGTCTGCCGCAGCACCTGGCGGACGCGATCGGACGTGCTCCCCTGAGCCTCGCCGAAGTTGCGGAAAATATAGTCTTCCGCGATCTGGCGAAGGGTTGCGCTC
The DNA here is from genome assembly GCF_053427725.1 of Burkholderia sp. PU8-34. Classification (NCBI taxonomy): domain Bacteria; kingdom Pseudomonadati; phylum Pseudomonadota; class Betaproteobacteria; order Burkholderiales; family Burkholderiaceae; genus Burkholderia; species Burkholderia sp. PU8-34. The sequence goes on along the minus strand of NZ_JBSAXC010000001.1, from coordinate 460,648 downwards.
GCGCCCTGGACGCCGATGGCAAACGTATCGCGACCGATGTGCAGGGTTGCTCTGGCGGGCTCCTCCAATAATCGCGCGCCGAAGAATCGCTCGTATACGCCGCGGCTGACGACCGGATCGTGCGGGATCGACACGGCGCGCAGATCGTATTTGTCTCCCGCAAACAACCGCAGGAAATTGTGCGCGTCCGCGAGGCAGAGATCGATGTTCTGGCGCATGTTGACGTGACCGGACAGGCGAAGCTCGACGGACACCTCCACCGTGTCCTTCACGGTCGGGTTGCGCTCGTTGACCGTCAGGACGATGCCCGGACTGTGCACGAACAGGTAACGGACCACGTCGTTCAGCGCGTCCCTGAGGGTGGGCGCGTTGCGCATCACGATGCTGACCGGGCCGAGCACGTCGATGCTCTGGTGCAGCGACATGCGCAGGCCGAAATCGCCGCATCCGGTGACGTCGGCGCTGGCTTCCAGCAGATGCGTCGCGGAACGCAGCGAAATCATCGCGTTGTCCGTGTCGAGCGACGCCTCCGCGATGTGATAACGGCGCATCAGCGGCGCGGGATCGTATCCCAGGTCGCGCATCAAGGCCGGGTAGCCACGCAGGCCGCTCGCTCTCACCAAGGCATCCATGGCTCAAAATGTAAAACAATCGTCTCGTGACGTCAAACTTCGGCGCGTCGCCGTCGCTAGAGTGTGCTCATCAATCAAAGCGAGCGAGGAGACCTTCGATGAACGCCGACTACGACGTATTGATCATTGGCGCCGGCATTTCCGGTATCGGCATAGCGTGCCATCTGGCAAGGGAGTGCCCGGGGAAGCGCGTCGGGATTCTCGAGCGGCGCAACGCGATCGGCGGTACGTGGGACCTGTTCCGTTATCCGGGGATCCGCTCCGATTCGGACATGTTCAGCTTCGGCTATCGGTTCCGGCCGTGGCACGACTACAAGGTTCTCGCCGACGGCCCGTCGATCCGGCGCTATATTGCCGACACCGCGCGCGAGCATGGCGTCGACCGGCTCATCCATTTCGGCGTCAGGATCGACGACGCGTCGTGGTCGACCGAGCAGCGCCGCTGGACGGTCAGCGCCCGGCATGAAGGCACGGGGCAGACGTCGACCTTCACCTGCAAGACCCTCGTTCCGTGCACCGGCTACTACAACCATGACCAGGGCTTTCTGCCGGATTTTCCGGGGCAGGCGCGCTTCAAGGGGCTGCGCATTCACCCGCAGCACTGGCCCGACGATCTCGACTATCGCGGCAAGCGCGTCGTCGTGATCGGCAGCGGCGCCACGGCCGTCACGCTCGTGCCCGCGATGGCCGACAAGGCGGCCCATGTCACCATGCTGCAGCGCTCGCCGAGCTACATCTTTTCGGTGCCGGCCTACGACAAGCTTTCCGCCGCGCTGGATCGCGTGCTGCCGACCCGCTGGGTATACGGCATCGCGCGCTGGCGGAATATCCGGCTGCAGCGCTTCCTCTACAAGGCCGCCAAGCGGTGGCCGCGCCGGATCCGGTCCTGGCTGCTGTCCCATGTCGAGAAGCAGCTCGGCGGCGGCGTGGACATGCGTCACTTCACGCCGAACTACAACCCCTGGGACGAGCGTCTGTGCGCGGTTCCGGACGGCGATCTGTTCAAGGTTCTCCGCGACGGCCGGGCGTCCGTCGTGACCGACCACATCGACACGTTCACGGAAAACGGGATCCTGCTGAAATCCGGCCAGACGCTCGAAGCGGACGTCATCGTCACGGCGACCGGGCTGCAACTGCAATCGCTCGGCGGCATGAACGTGCATGTCGACGGACGGCGGATCGAGGTCAGCAACGTGATGACGTACAAGGGTGTGCTGGTGCAGGACGTTCCGAATTTCGCCTACCTGTTCGGCTATACCAACGCGCCGTGGACACTCAAGGTCGACATGGCCGCGGCCTACGTGTGCCGCCTGTTGAAGCACATGGATGAGGAAGGCCTCGACATGGTGACGGCACGCGCGCCGAACGACGAAATGCTCGACGAATCGATCCTCGGTTCGTTGCAGTCCGGCTACGTGCAGCGCGGCCAGAGCGTGCTGCCGCGCCAGGGGCGGGCGTTGCCGTGGCGCGTGCTCCACAGCCTCGAGGCCGATCGCGAGATGCTGCTGAAGGACGCGATTGCCGATCCCGCGCTCGAATTCCGCCGCGCAGTGACCGGTGCGGACGCATCCATCGCTCGTCTGGCCAACCGGCAGGCCGCGTCCGCGTGACCGGAGACGACCATGCTCAGCTTCGATTCCCGATTTCCGAGCCACGGCGAGTATTGCGCCGGGACGCTGATGCTGCCGCATGCCGGCGCGAACCCGCCTGTCATCGTGATGGCGCACGGCTTCGGCGCGACACGCGCGGCGGGGTTGCACGCGTTTGCGCGGCGCTTCATCGCGCAGGGGTACGCGGTATACCTGTTCGACTATCGCAATTTCGGCGACAGCGACGGAACGCCCCGGCACTGGGTCAGCCCGCGCCGGCACCTCGCAGATTGGGCCGCGGCCGTCGCGCATGTGCGCACGCTGTCCGGCATCGATCCGGAACGCATCGTGCTGTGGGGTACGTCGTTTTCCGGCGGGCACGTGATCGAAACGGCCGCGAACGATCGCCGGATTCATGCGGTGATCGCCCAGGTGCCGCATGTAAGCGGCATCGCCAGCACGCGACAGATGCCGATGCACGTGCTGCCGCGATTGGCGCTGGCGGCGCTGCTCGACCACGGCGGCAGGCTGTTCGGCTATCCGTACTATCGGCCGATCGTCGGGCGTCCCGGCGACGTCGCGGCGCTGACGAGCGCCGAATGCCGGGAAGGCTACGCCCGATTGCTTCCGGCGGGAGCCAACTGGGAAAACAAGGTGCTTGCCCGGGTTTTCCTGGAAGTGCCGTTCTACAGCCCGATTCGCTCGGCCCGTCGCGTGACGGCGCCGACGCTGATCGTCGCCGGCCGGCGCGACACGGTCACGCCCGCGTCGGCGGCCTGGCGTGCGGCGATGCGCATCCCGCAATGCGAATTTCATCTGCTGGATGGCAACCACTTCGAGCTTCATCTCGAAGACGAGGCGGTCTGTCTGCAGAATATCGCGCTGCAGCTCGACTTCCTGAACAGGCACGTCTGCCTCGACCGGCCTGTCCTGACAACGGGCGCCCGGCAGGGCCGGCAAGTGCGGCCCGTGGACGCCCTTGCATCCGAGTGAACGGTTTCTGATGCAAATCGATCGCGTTCCGCTGAATCCCGTGATGCTGGAAGATGCCGGGCACCATCCGCTGGAGCAGGCGGGGCCCGGCCGGATGATTCAGCCGGTGTACGCGTTCTGCGTCGATGCGGCGCGGGAGGCGTGACGCCGACGCGTTGCCGATTCGTGCTCACGCGCTGCCCGCCGCCGCCTGTAGTCTGCCCCGACATCCGATGCGTCCGCCCGCCTGCCGATGCCCATCACGCCGACCTCATCCGTTCCTTCCGACGCCGACGCCGCCGCCGTTGCCGCAGCCGACTGGCAGCACGCGTTGCGTGCGTGCGCGGACGCGTTCGACGCGTTCGCCAGCCCGTCCGCGATCGTGTTCTACCGGCTTGACGACAGCGGCGAACCGGCCGATTTCGAGCTGTTCGGGATGCCGGAATCGATGCACCGCACCTACGTTGCCCGCTACCGGATGCTCGATCCGCTGCATCCGTCCCGCTGCGCGACGGGCGCCGGCGCGGTCGTCACGCTCGCGTCGCAACTGCCCGACGAGCGTCGCGATGCATCCGCGTACTGGACCCGCTTCCTGCGTCGTCACGATGTTGCCGATGTCGTCGAAATCTGGCTGCGCGATGCGGGGCGGACGGTTGGCGCGTTCTCGCTGCTGCGCTTTGGCGCGGCCGGCCAAGGCGCGACCGGCGAACGAACGGTGGGGCGGCGTGGAGATGCGAGTCACGCGGCCAGCCGGTTCATGCCGGGGGAAATCGATGCACTCGTGCGCCTGCAGCCCGTCGCGGAAGCTGCATTGAGTCCGCTGCTGCGCGCCCGGCGCGGGATACACCGGATCGGCTGCGAGGAACGCCTGACCTATCGCGAGGAGCAGATCGCGCGCCTCGTGCGCGACGGCCGCTCGAACAAGGAGATCGCGCGCGATCTCGCGCTCGGCCCGCCGACCGTCAAGACCCACCTGATGCGCATGTACCGCAAGCTCAGCGTGTCGAACCGGACCGAGCTGGTTGGGGCGCTGTTCCTGTAATTGAGCGGACAAGCGCACACATCCGCGTCTACCCGCCACGCGCTGCCAATTTGCGCTAACCGCGCGCCAACCCCGCTCGATACAGTGATGCGACGCCCGCGTGCGTCGCACGCGGCCCAGCCACGACACTCTCGAGACGCCCATGACCTCAACGAATTTCGTCGCCGTCAGCGACACCGTGCGCAGTTTTGTCGCGCGCGATTTCGGCCTTTTCATCGACGGCGCGATGCAGCCCGCGCACTCGGCCGCGCGGCTCGACGTGCACGACCCGGCGACGGGCGAGCGGCTCGCGTCGGTTGCGGATGCCGACGAACACGACGTCGAGCGCGCCGTTGCAAGCGCGAAGCGCGCCTTCGATACGCGCGTGTGGAGCGGCCTGCGCCCGGCGGACCGCGAACGCATCCTGCTGAAGCTCGCCGACCTGATCGAGCGCGACGCCGAAACCCTCGCGCAGCTCGAAACGCTGAACCAGGGCAAGTCGATCCACATCGCGCGCGCGATCGAGGTCGGCGCGAGCGTCGAATACGTGCGCTACATGGCCGGCTGGGCGACCAAGATCACCGGCCAGACGCTCGACGTGTCGATCCCGTTCCCGCCCGGCGCGCGCTATACGGCCTATACGCGCAAGGAGCCGGTCGGCGTCGTCGCCGCGATCGTGCCGTGGAATTTCCCGCTGATGATCGCCGTGTGGAAGCTCGTGCCCGCGCTCGCGGCGGGCTGCACGATCGTGCTGAAGCCGTCGCCGGAGACGCCGCTCACCGCGCTGCGTCTCGCCGAACTGGCGCGGGAAGCGGGCGTGCCGCCGGGCGTGTTCAACGTCGTCACCGGCGGCCGCACGTGCGGCGCGGCGCTCGCGAGCCATCCGTCGATCGCGAAGATCTCGTTCACGGGCTCGACCGCGACCGGCAAGCTGGTCGGCGCGGCGGCCGTGCAGAACATGACGCGCTTCTCGCTCGAGCTCGGCGGCAAGAACCCGATCGTGATGCTCGACGACGTCGACGTGTCGCAAGCGCTCGAAGGCGTCGCGGCCGGTGCGTTTTTCAACCAGGGGCAGGTGTGCGCGGCCGCGTCGCGGATCTACGTGCACCGCAGCAAGTTCGCGCAGCTCGCGGACGGTCTCGCGGGCGTCGCGCAGTCGATGAAGCTCGGCGCGGGGCTCGACACGACCGCGCAGATCAACCCGCTGGTGTCCGCGCACCATCGCGACAAGGTGGTCGCGCACATCGAGCAGGCACGCCGCGACGGCCTCACGTTCCTCGCCGGCGGCACGCCGGCCGACGATCTGCCCGGCTATTTCGTGAAGCCGGCGGTGATCGCCGATCCGCGCCCCGACAGCGCGATCGTGCGCGACGAGGTGTTCGGCCCCGTGGTGGTCGTGCTGCCGTTCGACGACGCGGCGGACGCCGTGCGCCTTGCGAACGCGTCGCCGTATGGCCTCGCCGCGAGCATCTGGAGCAACGACCTGAAGCGCGTGATGAACCTCGTGCCGCAAATCGAGGCCGGCACCGTGTGGGTGAACTGCCATATCCCGCTCGACCCGTCGATGCCGTTCGGCGGCTACAAGCAGTCGGGCATCGGCCGCGAGTTCGGCCAGTACGCAATCGAAGGCTTTACCGAAACCAAATCCGTCTGCATCGCGCACTGACGCGCGGCGCGGCATACCTGTCCGAAACTGGAGACTGCAATGAGCTACAACGAAGCGAAGTTCTGGCACCCGATGCTGCACCCGAACGAAATGAAGCGGCGCAAGCCGATCCGCATCGTCCGCGGCGACGGCTGCTACGTGTTCGACGAAACCGGCCGGCAGCTCGTCGACGGCGTCGCGGGCCTGTGGAACGTGAACGTCGGGCACAACCGCAAGGAAGTGAAGGACGCGATCGTGCGCCAGCTCGACGAGCTCGAATACTTCCAGCTGTTCGACGGGATCTCGCATCCGCGCGCGGAAGAGCTGTCGAAGATGCTGATCGACATGCTCGAACCGGAAGGGATGCGCCGCGTGCTGTACAGCTCGGGCGGCTCCGACTCGATCGAGACCGCGCTGAAGATCGCGCGCCAGTACTGGAAGGTGCGCGGCCAGGCCGACCGCACGAAGTTCATCTCGCTGAAGCAGGGCTATCACGGCACGCATTTCGGCGGCGCGTCGGTGAACGGCAACACGGTGTTCCGCCGCAACTACGAGCCGAACCTGCCGGGCTGCTTCCACGTCGAGACGCCGTGGCTGTACCGCAACCCGTTCACGCAGGACCCCGAAGAACTCGGCCGCATCTGCGCGGAGCTGCTCGAGCGCGAGATCCTGTTCCAGAGCCCCGACACGGTCGCCGCGTTCATCGCGGAGCCGATCCAGGGTGCGGGCGGCGTGATCGTCCCGCCGGCCAATTACTGGCCGCTCGTGCGCGAGGTGTGCGACCGCTACGGCGTGCTGCTGATCGCCGACGAAGTCGTGACGGGCTTCGGCCGTAGCGGCAGCCTGTTCGGCAGCCGCGGCTGGGGCGTGCGTCCGGACATCATGTGCCTCGCGAAGGGCATCTCGTCCGGCTACGTGCCGCTCGGTGCGACGGCCGTCAATGCGCGGATCGAGGACGCGTTCGCGGCGAACGCCGATTTCGGCGGCGCGATCATGCACGGCTACACGTACGCGGGCCACCCGGTCGCGTGCGCGGCCGCGATCGCGAGCCTCGACATCGTGCTGAAAGAGGATCTGCCGGCGAACGCGGCGAAGCAGGGCGCGTACCTGCTGGAAGCGCTCAAGCCGTTCGCCGGGCGGTTCGCGGCGGTCGGCGAGGTGCGCGGCAAGGGGCTGATGCTCGCGCTCGACCTCGTCGCGGACAAGCAGACGCGCGAGCCGATCGATCCGCTGTCCGGCTACGCGAACGCTGTCGCCGAAGTCGCGCGCGAGCACGGCGTGCTGGTGCGCCCGGTCGGCACGAAGATCATCCTGTCGCCGCCGCTCGTGATCCAGCGCGAGCAGCTCGACCGGATCGTCGACGCGCTCGTGGCCGGCTTCGAGGCGGTGCCGTTCGCGTAAGCGCGACCGGCCCCGGGGCGGGCGGTGCGTGCGCCGCCCGCCGGTTTGCCGATTTGCGCTATGTCATGGTTTTTTTGCCTGCGTATTTTTTCGACATCGATTCGCATGGGAACGGAGCGAGCGCCAAAGCGCCGGCTCCGGTCGACAAAGGAGACAAGCATGTCGGGTACGTCAGGGTTTACCAGCGCAGCAGCAGAAACATCCGCCGGCGCGCCGGCCGAAGCGGGCGGCGGCACCGCGCTGAAAGCAGGCGCGGTCGGGTTCCCGACCGCATTGGCGAGCGCCGTCGGCCTCATCATGGCGAGCCCGGTGATCCTCACCGCGACGTCGGGCTTCGGAATGGGCGGCTGGGCGTTCGCGGTCGCGATGATCATCGCGTTCGTGATGATGCAGGCGCAAGCGACGACGTTCTCCGAGGCGGCTGCGATGCTGCCGACGGCGGGCTCGGTTTACGATTACCTGTCATGCGGGCTCGGCCGCTTCTGGGCGATCACCGGCACGATTTCCGCGTATTTTCTCGTCCACGTGTTCGCCGGCACGGCGGAGACGATCCTGAGCGGCATCATGGCGCTCGTCAACTTCGAATCGCTGAACGCCGCGTTCGAGAAGCACAACAGCTCGTGGCTCGTCGGCGTCGGCCTCGTGATCACGTTCGCGATCACCAACATCATCGGCATCAAGGTATTCAGCAAGCTCGAGATCGTGCTGACGGCCGGCATGTGGCTGTCGCTGATGATCTTCGGAATCCTCGGCATCGCGGCCGCGCCCGCCGTGCATCTCGACGGCTGGTTCGGCCGCTCGGAAGTCGGCACGACGGTGCCGGCCGTGCTGTCGCTCGTCGGGATGGCGATGTTCATGTTCGTCGGCTGCGAGTTCGTCACGCCGCTCGCGCCGGAAATGAAGGCGCCGGGCCGCACGATCCCGCGCGCGATGGCGATCGGCCTCGTCGGCGTCGCGATCTGCATGTTCCTGTACGGCGCGGCGATCCGCCGCCAGGTGCCGAACGTGCCGGTCAGCCCGGACGGCCTCACGCACCTGCTCGACACGCCCGGCGCGATTCCCGCGTTCGCGCTGCAGGTGCTCGGGCCGCTCGGCCGCATCTGGTTCGGCATCGCGTTCCTGTGCGCGGGCGCCGCGACGATCAACACGCTGATGGCCGGCCTGCCGCGCATCCTGTACGGGATGGCGATCGACGGCGCGCTGCCGCGTTGCTTCGCGTACCTGCATCCGCGCTTCAAGACGCCGGTGGTCGGCATCGTCGCGGCGGCGGTCGTGCCGATCTTCCACGCGTGGCTGATCAACGGCAACCTCGACAGCATCCTGCACCTCGTGCTTGCCGCGACCTGCGCATGGGGCACCGCGTACCTGCTCGTCACCGCGTCGGTCGTGATGCTGCGGATCCGCCGCCCGGACCTGCCGCGCCCGTACCGCTCGCCGTGGTTCCCGCTGCCGCAGATCGTGTCGAGCGTCGGCATCGTGCTCGCGATCTGGTACATCACGCCGCCCGGGATGAACCCGCGCGACATCTATGTGCCGTTCGGCGCGATGCTCGGGCTCACCGCGCTGTATGCGCTGTTCTGGACGATCGTGGTGCAGCGCCGGCATCCGTTCAAGCCGGTGCCGGTCGAGGAAGTGCTGCGCAACGAGCGCGTCGCGGGATGAAGGCCGCGCTCGCACGGCGGCGCGTCGCGCCGAACGCATCGGCGGACGCGCCGCCGCCCGGCTACCGGCCCGGTGCGATCGCGGCTCGCGTGCTGGCCGACCTGCACGCGGCGCGGGACGGCGAGAACGGGGCAGCGCGGCTTCCGAACGGCGTGCGGGTGAACATCGCCGAGCAAGTCGCGCGGCAGTTCCTGATGCACACGGTCAGCGTGCGGATCGCAGTGACTGCACCCGGACCGGCCATGCACGGCAGCGCGCGCGTGACGCAGACCGGCTGGCTGCGGCCGACCGGCGTGCGTGCAGTGCCGCAGCCGGGATGCGACGCCGATTTCGCGCGTACTGTCGCGGCGCTGGTTGCGGAACCGTCGCTGGCTGGCGCGCTGCGGCCGCTGCATCTCACCGAGTGTGTAATCGACGCGCATGGCAACGGATGGACGCTGACCGTCGTGCCGTACGGCGGCAGCGAGGTCGTGAACCGGATGCCGTCGTTTCGCCGCTATGTGCGGCTGACGGACGAGCAGGGCGCCGCGCTGTCGGCGGCGTGCCACGCGTTCGAAACCGCACTGCGACGATTATTGCGAGGGTAAGCTGTCGCGTTGCGTCCCGCCGCGTGCCGCCGGCGGACGCGCGCCGGGGCCTGTTCCCGCTGATGGCAGGCCCCGATGGATCAGGGTTTTACCGGAGACGCCGATGCTGTTCCAGTCACGCTCACACGAAGACGTGCACGACCACGGGCTTGCGATCGCCGGCTGGCATCAGGTCTACCGCCAGATGACGCCGGGTCCGTTCAAGGGCACGGTCACGCAGGTGCTGTACGACGATTTCCATTTCTTTCGCGAGACGACCAACCGGCGCGTCGCGCAGACGGGCCTCGCGCCCGCCGGGCGCACGTCGCTCGCGGTACCGCTGTCGATGCCGCTCGCGGGCACGTTCCAGGGGCAGCCGGTCGACGGCTATGCGCTGCTCGCGCTGCGCGCGGGCGAGGATTTCGAGTTCCATACGCCCGAAGGGATGGGGCTCGTCGGCATCAGCGCCGCGTCGGACATGATCGACGAGCTGTGCGAGGCCGAGTTCGGTGCGACCGGCGAAGGCGCGGCCGGCGTGCGCAAGTTGCGGCACGTGACGCGGCTGTCCGATGCGCAGGGCGTTGCGCTCGGCGCGCGGCTGTCGGCGCTGATCGACGACGCGCAGCGCAACCCCGGCTGCCTCGAATACGCGGCGACGCGCAAGATGTTCCGCGACGCGATGCTCGGCATGTTCCTCGATGCGCTCGACCAGGCGGCCGGCGCCGAGCGCCGCGACATCACGCATGCAACCTACAGCGACATCGTGCGCCGCTGCGAGAAACACCTGCGCGAGCGGCCCGAGGAACCCGTCACCGTGCTCGAGCTGTGCCGCGCGCTGCGCTGCAGCCGCCGCACGCTGCAGACGGGCTTCCAGCGCGTCGCCGACGTGACGCCCGTCGCGTACCTGCGCACGATCCGCCTGAACGCGGTGCGGCGCCTGCTGCGCACGACGTCCGCGCAGCAGCTCGGCGTCGGCGAGGCGGCCGCGAGCTGGGGCTTCACGCATCTCGGCTATTTCGCGCGCGAGTACCGCGACCTGTTCGGCGAGCTGCCGTCGCAGACGTTACGGCCCGCGTGACGCTTGTCGAGCAAGCCGAGCAAGCCAAGCAAGCCGAGCAAGCCGAGCAAGCCGAGCAAGCCGAGCAAGCCGAGCAAGCCGAGCAAGCCGAGCAAGCCGAGCAAGCCGAGCAAGCCGAGCAAGCCAAGCAAGCCAAGCAAGCCAAGCAAGCCAAGCAAGCCAAGCAAGCCAAGCAAGCCAAGCAAGCCAATCGCGGCGTGATCCGGCGCGTGACTGCACACGCCGCTCGCCACTCACCATTCATCTTTCGCCATTCACCGTTTGCCGATTTGAGATAGAGGTCCGGAATTTTCGCCGGATAGAGTCCCGTCACCCACATCATCAACAAAGTCGATTCGCACTGCGAATGGAATGACACAGAGGGACGGGACATGACGAACGGACGACGACTGGCCGCGGCGGCGGCAGCGGTTTCCTGCATGCACGCGCACGCGCAGACCCCAGGCAGCGTGACGCTCTACGGCACCGTGGACACCGGCATCATCTACTCGACGAACCAGCAGTTCACGCGCGCGGACGGCAGCGTCGGCGGCGGCCATGCATGGCAGATGGGCGGCGGCAACCTCGTGCCGTCGCGCTTCGGGTTCCAGGGCGCGGAGCCGCTCGGCGGCGGGCTCGACGCGGTGTTCACGCTCGAGCAGCAGTTCCTGTCCGCGAACGGGCAGGCGTTGCAGGGCGGCACGGCGTTCAGCCGGCAGGCGTGGGTCGGACTGCGCAAGGACACGATCGGCACGTTCGGCCTCGGCCGGCAATACGATTCGTACACCGACATGCTGGGCGCCTACGTGTCGAGCAACAACTGGGCGACGCCGTACGGTTCGCATCTCGGCGACGTCGACAACCTGAACGCCGCGTTCAACTTCAACAACGCGGTGAAGTTCACGAGCACCGACCTCAACGGGCTCACGTTCGGCGGCACGTTCAGCTTCGGCGGGCAGGCGGGCGACTTCTCCGCGAAGCGCGGCTATGCGCTCGCCGTGTCGTACAACCGCGCGCCGGTGTCGCTCGCGGTCGGCTACCTGAACCTGCGCCAGCCGCTCGACGCGGCGCTCGGCGGCCAGAGCGGCTACATCGGCGATTTCGCATGCAGCAACCCGGGCGCGATGTATTGCCTGCTGCAGGACGCGCGCTCGATGCGTGCGTTCGGCGCTGGCGGCTCGGTGACGTTCGGCGCGGCAACGGTCGCGCTGACCTACACGCACACGCGTCTCGACGACAGCACCTATTTCTCGACGAGCACGCAGCCGCGGCCGCAAGCGTTCACGTTCGACATCTGCGAGCTGAACGTAACGTACCAGTTCACGCCCGAGCTGCAGGGTGGCGTCGCGTACCTCTTCAACGCCGCGCATACCGACGGACGCGGCACGACGCGCTTCCACCAGGTAAACGTCGGCACGAACTACGCGCTATCGAAGCGCACCGCGCTGTATGCGGTCGCGATCGGCCAGCTTGCGAGCGGCACGGGGCTCGGCACCGACGCGAACGGCAACGCGGTCGACTACGCGCAGATTCCGATGCTTGCCAACAGCAACTCGAACCGGCAGCTGGCGGTGATGGCGGGGATTCGCGTGAATTTCTGATCGGTCGCGAAGGCGGCGGGCAGGTGACGGCGCGATTCCCGCCGCCACCTGCCACAAATCCTTAACGATCGGCGTGAACAATGGCGTTCGCTTCGGGCGGTCCGATTCGTTGAACCTGCCGCTCGCGTTGCACACGTGTGCAACGCATGGCCGCCCCGCCAACATGCCGATCGAGAGAGACCACATGACCCTGCTGAGCCGCCTGCGCGTGCTGTCCGCCGCCGTTGCGCTTTCCGTCTTCGCGTCGCATGCTGCCGCCGCGGACCTCGTCATTGCCGGCCGCGACGACATCTACGGCAAGGGGCTGGCCGACGCCGTCGCCGGCTTCACGAAGCTGCACCCGGGCACCGACATCGAACTGCTGAAGCTGCCGAACGCGAACCTCTACCAGAAGCTCAAGCTGTCGATGCGCGAGGGCACCGGCGCCTACGACCTCGTGATGATGGACGACACGTGGTCGCCGGAATTCATCGGCAACGGCTGGCTGAAGCCGCTGCCGGCGACGCTCGCCGACGCCGACCTGGTCGCGTCGACCGTCGCGCTCGGCCGTAACGCGGCGGGCGGGTTGTACGCGCTGCCGGTTGTCGGCAACGTCGAGATGTTCGCGTACCGGAAGGACCTGCTCGCGAAGTACAAGCTGCAGCCGCCGCGCAACTGGGACGACGTGCTGAAGATCGCGCAGACGGTCGGCGGCGCGGACCGGAGCGTGTCGGGCGTCGTGTTCCGCGGCACCAAGGGCAATCCGGTCGTCACGGGTTTCCTGCCGATCCTGTGGGCGTACGGCGGCGACGTGCTCGACCGCGCGGGCAACGTGACGATCGATTCGCGCGAGGCGCAGGCCGCGCTCAAGACCTTCCTCGCGCTGAAGGCATCGGCGCCGAAGGACGTCGACGTGTACGGCGCCGCGGAAGTGCGCGACACGCTGCAGCGCGGCAGCGCCGCCCAGGCGATCGAAGTATGGCCCGCGTGGATTCCGGCGCTCGACGATCCGAAGCAGTCGCGCGTCGCCGGCCAGATCGCGCTGCAGGCGCCGCCGGGACAGACCGCCGGCCCCGCGCCGATGCTCGGCATCTGGCAGATGGCGATTCCGAAGGACGCGCCGCACGCGAAGCTCGCGCAGGATTTTCTCGCTTACCTGACGTCGCGCGATACGCAGGCGCGCCTCGCCGCGCTCGGTATTCCGCCGACCCGCAAGAGCGTGTTCGAGGATGCGGCGCTGGTCCGTCAATACCGGTGGTATCCCGATCAGCTGAAGGCGCTCGAAGCGGGCCGCGCACGGCCGCGCGTGAAGGACTGGCAGCAGATCGAGAGCATTCTCGGCGATCAGCTGCAACTCGCGCTGACGGGGCAGGCCGCGCCCGATGCGGCGCTGCGCCAGGCGCAGCAGAAGATCGCGCAGGCGATGGCCGCGGCGGGCAAGTGACGGCGTGCGCCGCATGAGCGAAAGACTGCCGCGCATGAAGGCCTTCGGCCGCAGCCTGCCGTTCGTCGCGTTGCTCGGACCCGCGCTGCTGGTGCTCGCCGCGCTCGCGCTGTATCCGGTCGTGCAGGTGCTGATCGATTCGTTCTGCCACGTCGACTACGCGGCGGGGCGCCGCACGTTTGCCGGCCTCGCGAACTATCGCGCGGTGCTTGGCGACGACGCGTTCACGGCCGGCTTCGGCAACACGCTGCGCTTCACGATCGCGGCGTCGCTCGTCGAGGTGGCGCTCGGCTTCGGCCTCGCGCTGCTGTTCGTGCGCGCGTTCCCCGGGCGCCGCATCGCACTGCCGCTCGCGATCCTGCCGATGATGCTGTCGACGCTCGTGTGCTCGGCGATCTGGCGCAACTGGCTCAATTTCGACGGCTTCCTGAATGCGCTGCTCGCGGTGTTCGGCGTGGATGGCGTGCGCTGGCTGTCGGATCCGCACCTCGCGCTGTGGTCGCTGATGCTGGTCGACGTGTGGCAGTGGACACCGATGGCGTTCCTGATCGTGCTCGCCGGGCTGCAATCGATTCCGCACGAGCTGTACGAGGCCGCGCGCACCGACGGCGCGAGCGATTGGCAGTGCCTGCGCGATATCACGCTGCCGCTCGCCGCGCCGCAGATCGGGCTGGCGTTGCTGCTGCGCTCGATCGACACGTTCAAGCTATTCGACAAGGTCTATGCGCTGACGGGCGGCGGCCCCGGCAACGCGACGCAGACGCTGTCGACCTACATCTACGACACGGGGTTCCGCTTCTTCAACGTCGGGCCGGCGAGCGCCGCGTCGGTGCTGATGCTCGCGGCGTCCGCGCTGCTCGTCTCGGGGTACGTATGGCAAACGGTTCGCAAGCGGCGCGCGTAGCGCAGGGGGCGGCCCGTGCGCCGCAACGGCCAGCAGTCGGCCGCGTTGTGTTTTTGGGTGCGCTTTTGCATGCGATCGCGCGCGCGTTCCCGTGGGCGCTGCGGAGCGTCGCGCTCGCGCTGCTGTTGCTGCCGTGCCTGTGGATGGCGGGCGGGGCGTTCATGCCGACGCTCGAGCGGCTCGACCACCCGCTGCGGTTCTGGCCGGCCGCGCCGACCGTCGAGCATTTCGCGTCGGTGTGGGCGAGCGGCCTTGCCGGCCCGCTGCTGAACTCGCTGCTCGTCGGGTTCGGCACGACGCTCGTTGCGCTGTCGCTCGCGTTTCCGGCCGCATATGCGCTCGTCCGTCTGCGGTTTCCTGCGCGTCTCGACCTGCTGTTTCTCGTGCTGGTGCTCGCACTGAAGCTGATGCCGCCGATCACGATCGCGGTGCCGCTGTTCGCGCTCGCGAAACGGCTGCACCTGCTCGATTCGTCGGTCGGACTGATGCTCGCGTACCAGATCTACGCGTTGCCGATGGCGATCTGGATGCTGCTCGCGTTCGTGCGCGACGTGCCCGTCGAGTACGAGGAAGCCGCGTGCCTCGACGGCGCGGGGCTCGCGCGGCGGCTCGTGCAGATCGTGCTGCCGCTCTGTGCGCCGGGCCTGGTCGCGACCGCGATCTTCGTATTCATCGCCGCATGGAACGAGTTCCTGCTCGCGCTGCTGTTCGTGTCGACGCCGAGCCGTTTCACGCTGCCGCTCGCGATCGCCGGCTACGTGACCGAGAACGGCATCGACTGGGGCGACCTGATGAGCGCGGGGCTGATTGCGTCGCTGCCGACGCTGGCGGTTGCGGGGTATGTGCAGCGCTATCTGCTGCGCGGCTTCGCGGGCGGGTTGAAGTGATGCCGATGCCGGGCGGCGGTGCGTCGCGCGATACGGGACGCGGCGCGCCGCACGATGCGAGCGGCCACGCGCTCGTGCCCGTCATCGATCGCGCTGTCGCGCGCGCCGGTGCGGCATGGCCACGTCGCTACGCCGGAGGCCCGCCGCAACTGTGACGAACGACGCACGTGACCGGCACGACCCGCGTGCGCGATGCGCCGGCGAACGCCTGCATCCGTTCGGCGAGCATGTCGACGGCCGCGTTCGCGAGGCCTTGCGTGTCCTGCCGGAGCGTCGTCAGCGCATAGCCGTCGAAAGCGGCGGCGGGAATGTCGTCGAATCCGATCACGCGCAGATCTTCAGGCACGCGCAGCCCGAACTGCCGGCGCGCGGTGTCGATCACGCCCAGCGCAAGCAGGTCGGACGAGCAGAACATGCCGTCCGGAACAGCGTCGCCGGACAGCAGATGCCGTGCCGCTTCGACACCGCATGCGTATGTATCGGATGGCGTGTCGTGAATCTGTACGCTCGCAGCGCCGCCGGTATCGCCGTGTCGACGGATCGCTTCGGCGAACGCATCGGCACGCGCATTCGCGCTGTAGCTTGCATGGCGCGGCCCGACGAACGCGACCCGGCGCGCGCCCGCCTGCGCGAGCAGCCGCGCGGCATGCGCGGCGCCGTCCGCGTTGTCGCTGACGACGACATCCGCGCCCGGCAGGTTCGCCGCGCGGTTGATCATCACGACGGGAATCCGGTGCGCGAGGTATTGGCGCGCGACCGACAACGGCGGCGACGCGGACGTCATCACGAGGCCGGCCACCCGGTAGCTGAGCAGCCGCTCCAGCGACTGGTGGATCTGGCGCGGGTCTTCCGCGTTGGTCACGAGCGGCGTGAGCGTGTGATGCCCGAGCGCGGCCATCAGGTCCGACAGCAGCCGTGCACGGAACGGATTCTCGAATCCGGCGGTGACGACGCCGATCATGCTGCTGCGCTGCGTGATCATGTCGCGCGCGATCAGGTTGACCTGGTAGCCGAGCGCGCGCGCCGCGGCCATCACGCGCTCGCGCGTGGCGGGCGCGATGCTGGCGGTCGGCGAGAATGCCCGCGACACCGCCGAGCGCGACACGCCGGCCCGCGCCGCGACATCGGACGCGGTCACCCATGGTTTCTTCTCTTGGTTTGTCATCGACTCATGATCCTTCCACGCCACGATTCGCGCCTGCCGCTCGCCGACTGGATGTCGGCGCTCGACGACGGGCAACCGCTGCATACGCTGACCGTACCGGGCAGTCATGACACCTGTGCGTATACCGTCGACGATGCGCTCGTCCGTACGCAGCATGCGTCGCTCGACGCGCAACTGATGCACGGCGTGCGGATGCTCGACATTCGCTGCCGGCACGTGCGCGACGGGTTCGAGATTCATCACGGCGGGATCGCGCTCGGCATGACGTTCGACGACGTGCTCGCGCGCTGTGCGCGTTTTCTTGCCGCGCATCCGCGCGAGTGCATCGTGATGTCGGTGAAGGACGAATGGCCGGCGCAGGCGTGCCGGCGCGGTTTCGATGCGACGTTCGATGCGCATCGCGCGCGGCATCCGGGGTTGCGCTGGCATTCGGGCGGCGCCATTCCAGCGCTGGGCGACGTACGCAGTTCGGTGGTGCTGCTGCGGCGCTTCCGCAGCAGCCGTCCGCTCGGCATCGACCTGACCGCGTGGCCGGACAACCAGACGTTCACGATCGATCATCCCGATGCGGCGTTCGTGATCCAGGACGAATACCGGGTGCCGGTCGTGGCGTCGATCGAACACAAATGGCAGGCGATCGATGCGCTGCTCACGCACATGCCGTCTGCCGAAAGCGGGCGCTGGGCGATCAATTTCTGCAGTGGCACGGGGATGGGCGCGAATCCTTTGCTGGTTGCACGCGGCGACGGCCTGAAAAAAGGGATTCAGGCGCGGCTCGCGCAACGGCTTCGCACGCAGCTCGGGCCATGCGGGATCGTGCTGCTCGACTTCTGCGATGACGACGATTGGGCGCTCGTGCGCGAATTGGTGGCGCGGAACGGATAGCGATGCCGGCGTGGCTGTCGAGTGTCGGCGGGCTGACGAGCGGGCGTGCCGTCGGCGGCCGTGCGAACGCCGGCATTCGGCGCGTGGCGCCGCATGTCCGTCAAGCGGGGAGATGACTGGCGCACAAAGTACAAATATCGGCGGCGCGGGTGCAGTTCCGAAACGGGGTTTGCGATTGAATGGGAACCGGAAATCGCGCACTGGCAGACCGGTGTGCGTCACTTTCTCAACCCAACGGAGACGCTTTCCATGAACGATCGAGCCATGCAAACCCTCAACGATGTGTCCGCGATCGACACGGTCCACATCGGCGGCAAGTCCACGCCGTGGCTTCCCTTTGCGCCCATCAATGACAAGATCCACCTGAAATACTTCAGGATCAACCCCGTCACGGGCGAGGTGGTCCTGCTGATGAAGGCGGCCAAAGGCGAGGGCGCGCATATCCACCGTCACACCGGCACGGTCATGGTCTACACCCTCAGCGGTCGCTGGAAGTACGATCAGCACGACTGGATTGCCGAAGCGGGCGATTTCGTTTTTGAACCGTCGGAGTCGTCGCACTCTTTCACGAATCTCTCCGATGACGACAACGGCATGGCACTCGTCGTATCGACCGGAGAACTCCACTTCCTCGACGAAGACGGCAAGGTCACGCACGTCGAGACGTGGCGGACGGCATTGAACCGCTATCGGGAATACTGCCATCGCAATCAGGTGCCCGAGATCGACCTGATCGGCTGCAACGGTAGCCGCTAAGCGGCTTTGACGCCGCCGCACGCGCGTCGTGAATCCTCGGGTCGGCAACAGCCCGACCCATTCAGCCTACGAGCCATGACCAACCCCTCATCCATGCGTTCCGCTTTCGATGCCGACCATCGCCCGATTACCCGCGTGATGGTGGCGGGCACCGGCGTGCTGGGCGCGCAGATTGCCTTTCAGTGCGCGTTTTCCGGTGTCGACGTGACGACCTATGACGTAGACGCCCGCGCCAACGCGCGGTTCGAGGCGCTCGGGCGTGCGTACGCGGCGGACCTCGGCGCGTCTCGCGAGCAGATCGATGCTGCGCTGGCTCGCATCGACGGGCATACCGACCTCCGTTCGGCCGTCGCCGACGCGGATCTCGTGATCGAAGCCATTCCCGAGGATCTGGCGATCAAGCAATCGTTCTACCGAGCGCTGTCGGGTGTGGCGCCGGCCGGCACCGTCTTCGCGAGCAATTCGTCGACGCTGGTGCCGAGCCAGTTCGCCACCTTGACCGACCGGCCGGCGCGCGTGCTGAGCCTGCATTTCGCGCACGACGTGTGGAAACACAATATCGCGGAAATCATGGGGCATCCGGGCACCGATCCCGCGGTATTCGAACGCGTGATTCAGTTCGCACACCGTATCGGCATGGTGCCGCTGCCGCTGCGCAAGGAGCAGCCCGGCTACCTGCTGAATACGATGCTCGTCCCGATGCTGATCGCCGCGCTGGGCCTGCTGGTCAACGAGGTGGCCGACGTGCCGACGATCGACAAGGCATGGATGATCGCAAAGGGGGACCGCATCGGCCCGTTCGGCATTCTCGACGGCATCGGCATGACGACCGTCTACAACGTGACCCGCGCGCTCGCGGAACGGTCGGGTGATTCGACGCATCGTCGCATCGCGGAATACGTGAAGACGCATTTCATCGACACCGGCCATCTCGGCGAAGCGGTGGGGCACGGCTTCTATCGCTATCCCGATCCGGACTTCCGGAATCCGGCGTTCGTCGCCGCGTGATGCCGGGCCAGCGCCGCGGCTACCGCGAGGTTCGCCCGGGCTCCGCGTCCTGACGCGCTGCCCGAAATTGCCGGGGCGTGACGCCCCGCAGTCGCTTGAACGCACGGCTGAACGCGCTTTGCTGCGAATAGCCGAGCATCTCGGAGATTTCCGACAGGCGAAGGTTCGATTGCTGCACGTACTTGACGGCGAGATCTTCGCGCACGCGTTCCCGCAATGCGTCGAATGTGGTGCCGGCCTCGAACAGGCGGCGCTGCAACGACCGCGGAGAGGTGGCGAGCGCGCGTGCGATCGCGTTCAACGAGCTGTCCGAGAACGGGAGTAGCGCGCGAATCATCGTCTGCGTGCGCACGACCCAAAGGGCCTCCATCTGGGCTCTTTCCCTGCGCAGATGCGCCTCGAGAATGCGATGCGCGTCGCGGCGAAGCTGCGCGACGGGACGCATCACCGTGTCGCGGTCCAGGACGATCGCGTTCCTGTCCTGATCGAAGCTCAGCGATGGTCCGAACATGCGCCGGTGCAGCGAGATGTCCGCGGGTGCGGCATGACGGAATTGCACGACGGCCGGGTGCCAGCCGGTGCCGCAGACGGAGCGCAAATACTGCATGCCGTTCGCGAGACCGAGTTCGACCGCCTGGATTTCCCCGGGGCCCGACGCATTCTCCAGATCGTAGGTCAGGACCATCTCCGAGCCTTCCCGCATGGCCCGCACGGAAGACATCGACGTATGCAGCACATAGAAGTCGGCAAGCGTCTCCATGGCCTCGCCGATCGTGCGCGCGCCGTTCATCATGACGAGAATGGGCCCCAGTACGGCCAGGCCCTGATATTCGGCAAGTCTCAGCCCGAAATTCCGGCATTGCGTGACTTCGGCGGCGAGCGTCAGGAACCGGAGCACTTGCCGGCCCCGGACCGGCACGTCGGCGGAACGGAGCGCCAGCTCCGGCAGGTCGGCTCCGGCAGCGACCCGCTCGGGGCTGGCGCCGAGTGCGTCGAGCAGGGCAGCCGCGCCGGTCAGCACAACACTGGGCATGAAGTCTTGCATGCTGGATGCGGGTCGTTACTTGAGCAGGTTCGCTGCGTGCGAGGGTTCGCGTGCAGTCTCCGGGACGCCGCACGAAATGACAACAGGTGCCAACCCGCGGTCAAACCGCGTCGGATGGATATCCGGCACTCAGAACGCGTGGCGGATGCCGACGTCGGCAGCGAACTGCGCGCCGGCGACGCCGAAGGGGGCGCCGTTGATTGCCAGGCCGGTGTTCATGCGCCCGTGGTTGTCGACGAAGGCGACCTGCGTATAGAGCGTGGTGCGCTTGGACAGCAAGTAGTCGATGCCGAGCGAGCCGAGGATCGAATGGTTGTTCGAATCGTTGCCGTCGCGGGTGTACCAGGCGCCGCCGTCGACGGAGAGGGCCGGCGTGACCGAGTACGCGAAGCCGCCCGAAATCACGCGGTTGTCGAACGCGCCGGCGACCTTGTAGAGGGTGTACGCGGCTTTGATGGTCAGACGGTCGAAACGATAGCTGGCGCCGATGTTGCGGCCGGCAAATGCGACGGTGCTGGGGAACGGGAGCGTGGCCGCGGAGCCGCCGGCGTTGCCGCTGTACATCGCGGCGCTGAACAGCAAGCCCTTGTAGTGGTAAGAGAGCCCGGCCGAGTATTGCTGCCCGGCCTTGAAGCTGCCGGGCGATCCGCCGAACGCGTACATCACGCGCCCCTGTATGCCCGCGATCTCGGGCGACACGTACATGACGGAATTGGGGTTGAACAGGCCCGTGACGATCACGTTGTCGACGTAGGTGATGAGTCCGCTGCCGAACTGCTTGAGGTCGCGGGAATCGGTCGCGAAGACGGACATCAGGAATGGCGAGAATTGCAGGCCGGCGGTCAGCGTGCCGAAACCGCCGGTGAGGCCGACCCAGGCCTGGCGGCCGAAGAACTCACCATTGGAGTTCGCGAATCCGCCGCTGGCGATGTCGATGCCGCTTTCGAGGTCGAAGATGGCGGCGAGTCCGCCGCCGAGATTCTCGGTGCCGTGCAGGCCGAAGCGGGACGCGTTCTGGCCGGCGGATTCGAACGAGAACTGGTGTCCTGCGTTGGCGCCGGTGGCGAGGTTGAGCGTCTTGCTGGTATAGAGGATCGACGCGTCGGTTACGCCGTAGAGGGTGACGCTGCTCTGCGCATGGGCGCCGGGGCCGAAAGCCAGCATGCAGGCGCCGCCGACGGCGGCGTATCGAATGGCTCGAGCGGCAGAATGTCTGTTCGTCATGGCGGGCGTCTCCTTTGCCTTGTCGGATATGAATGGCGTGAAGCCTGAGCGAATGGCACCGATATGCTTCGGTGTCCTTCGCATGTGATGGAAAGTCGGGTAGGGACGCGATCAGGTCGACACGCGCAAGCGAGTGGTTTGCCGATGTCCTTGCATCGTGCACCGCCGATTCGCCGGTCCTTGCGCCGGATCGGCAGTGCACAATCTCCGATGTCTATTTACGCGCGATTCCCGAGCGGGAACTTGACCGACGCCGCCGCTATTTGTACTTTGCGCGCCAATGCGCTGAAGGCGGTCGCACAGGCCTTTCGCCGACAGCGGGCGCTGGGCGATCGATTTCTGCGATCAACGGGAAGGGGGAGTGCGATGCGTCAGTCGCCACCGCGCGGACTGAACGTTCGCGGAAACACCACGACAGTATCGCGATCCACGAGACGATACCCGAGCGCCGGCCGGTTCGATTCCCCGGCGACATAGCCGTCTTCCTTCAGGAACCCCGCCGCGAGCATCCGCGTGCGGAACCCGCTTTTATCCACCGGACGGCCGAGCACGACCTCGTACATGCGCTGCAGTTGCGGCAGCGTAAACGGCTCCGGCAGCAGGAAAGCAGGCAGGGACGTGTACTCGACCTTGCTGCGCAGCCGTTCGACCGCCGCCTGGAAAATGTCGTCGTGATCGAACGCGAGTGCGTGCGTCTGCGTCACCGTATCGACCGCGAACCATGCGACCTCGGCGGCATTGGCCCCCTTCGCGAGCGTCACGTCCCGGGCAGGGATCAGCGCGAACCACACGTGCGTGGCCGACCAGCCGCGCGGGTCGCGCGTCGCGCTGCCCCAGCTGCCGAGCTGCTCCAGATACGGACTCTTCACGCCGGTTTTCTCGAGCAGCTTGCGGCGCGCGCAATCCTCGAGCGTCGCGTCGACGGCCACGTCGACGAAGCCGCCCGGCAGCGCCCAGCGCCCGGGAAACGGCTCGCCGGCATCGCCCGGCCGCTGCACGAGCAGGGCCTGCAGCGTGTTGTCGAGCACCGTGAAGATCACGACATCGACGGTCGTGTAGGGCAGCGGAAACGCAAGCCGTGGCCCGGCGCGGCGTCCGGACGGGGATTTCTTCTGTGTCATGGCATACCGGCAGGAACTTGACGGCCCCCATTCTAGGTTGTATTGTGCAACTCATGCAAGTTGTACTGTACAACTCAAAGAGGAGCCCACCATGTTCGGGATTCGCTTCATCAAGTCGCAGCCGACCGTTCACCTGATGCAGTTTCGTGCGGGCAAGGTGGTGCGCGAGGGCGCGGGGCTGTCGTTCTTCTACTACGCGCCGGCGACGACGCTGGTGTCCGTGCCGGTAGCGAGCCAGGACCGGCCGTTCATCCTCGAGCTCGTCACCGCGGATTTCCAGAGCGTGACGGTGCAGGGGCAGGTGACCTATCGCATCAGCGACCCGCATCGCACGGCGGCGATGATGGATTTCTCGCTCGGCAAGGACGGCAGGTCGTACGTGTCGGAGGATCCGAAGCGGCTCGGCGATCGCGTCGCGATGCAGGTCGAGGTGATCGTGCAGCAGGCCGTGCAGGCGCTGGGTCTGAAGGAAGCGTTGCGCGCGTCGGCGGCCATCGCGCACACGGTGCAGACGGGGCTCGCGAGCCAGCCCGAAATCGACGCGCTGGGCCTGGAAATACTGGGCGCGTCCGTGATGGCCGTGAAGCCCACGCCGGACATTGCCCGCGCGCTCGAAGCCGAAGCGCGCGAATCCAACCTGAAGGCAGCCGACGATGCGATCTATCTGCGGCGCATGTCGGCCGTCGAGAACGAGCGCGCGATCCGGCAGAACGAACTGGACACCGACATCGCGGTCGAGCAGAAGAAGCGGCAGATCCGCGAGACGCAGATGGACGCGAAGGCCACGCTGATGCGCCGGGAAAACGCGCTGCGCGACGAGCAGATGGCGGCCGACATCGCGCTCGAGGACAAGCGCAAGGCGTTCGTGGCGGGCCAGGCGCACAACAGCCGGACGCTGGCGGAAGCCGAAGCGCACCGGGTGGGGGCCGTCATGCAGGCGCTGGAGAAGGCCGATCCGCGCATCGTCAACGCGCTCGCGGCGGCCGGGATGCAGCCGGGCCAGCTGATCGCGCAGGCATTCGGCGGCATCGCCGAGCGGGCGGAGCGCATCGGGCAGCTCAATGTGTCGCCCGACCTGCTGCAGGGCCTGATGGGCGCCGGCGCGCGCGCAACGTCATGAGCGCCGACGCTCGCAAGGTCGTGCTGGTGACGCGCCGCACGCGGCTCGACGAACTGATCGCGCGGCATCACACGCTCGCGCAGGCGAAGTTCTATATCGAGCACCTCGGTGCGGATTTCTCCGACTACGTGGCCGAGCATGCCGCGTACGCAAGCAGCATGGCGCTCACCGTGCGCGCGCTCGAAGGCTGGGGGCGCTACCAGATCGTCGATCGCAGCTATCTGCCGAACTTCGTCTTCGCGGCCGACGATATCGTCGTGTCGCTCGGGCAGGACGGTCTGGTCGCGAACACGATGAAGTACCTGGGCGGACAGCCGCTGATCGGCCTGAATCCGGAACCGGGGCGGTGGGACGGCCTGCTGCTGCCGTTCGAGCCGTCGGCGCTCGGGACGGTGCTTGCCGATGTCGCGCGCGGACGCCGCCCGACGAAGGCGGTCACGATGGCGGAAGCGCGGCTGTCGGACGGGCAGGTGCTGCGTGCCGTCAACGACCTGTTCATCGGCCCGCGCACGCATGCGTCGGCGCTTTACGAAATCGAGCTGGGCGAGCGGCGCGAGTCGCAATCGTCGTCCGGCATCATCGTGTCGACGGGGCTCGGTTCGACCGCATGGCTGAAGAGCGTCGTGACGGGTTCGCTCGGCGTCGCGCACGCATTGCAGGAATCGGCGGGCGATGTCGAGTACCGGCCGCAACCGTGGGACAGCCCTCGACTGACCTTCGCCGTGCGCGAACCGTTTCCGAGCCGGGCATCGAAGGCTGAGCTCGTGTTCGGCCATGTGAGCGCAGGGCAGCCGCTGCGATTGCGTTCGCGGATGCCGGAAAACGGCGTGATTTTCTCCGACGGGATGGAGGCCGACTATCTGCGGTTTACGGCGGGAATGGCGGCAACGGTGACCGTCGCGGCGACGCAAGGGTGCCTGGTCGTGTAGCGCGTTCGCGCCGGAAGCGGACGCGATGCGCGACATCCGCATTCCGGTGCGCGCCGTGCTAGATCTCGACCCGCGCGCCGACCTCGATCACGCGGTTGGCCGGCAACTTGAAGAACGCGGCGATATTGCCGACGTTGTGCAGCATCACCGCGAACAGGCGTTCGCGCCATAGCGCCATCCCGTGGCCGGGCGTCGGCACGACCGACGCGCGGCTGAGGAACCACGATGTTTCCGCCGGCTCGAACGTGAGCCCGGCCGCCTTGCGCTCGCTGAGCGTCTTCGGCAGATCGACTTCGTCCTTGAACCCGTACGTGATCGTCACCTG
The DNA here is from genome assembly GCF_053427725.1 of Burkholderia sp. PU8-34. Classification (NCBI taxonomy): domain Bacteria; kingdom Pseudomonadati; phylum Pseudomonadota; class Betaproteobacteria; order Burkholderiales; family Burkholderiaceae; genus Burkholderia; species Burkholderia sp. PU8-34. Next base: position 435,710 of record NZ_JBSAXC010000001.1, on the reverse strand, counting down.
ATGACAGCCGGGGCAGAGCTGCTGCACCCGCATGCGCTCACTGTCGGGCACCCATGGCACCTCCGCGGTGATCACCGTCACGAACATCACGCGTTCATGCAACACCCGGTTATGGATCAGGTTGTTGACCAGCGCATGCGGCACCGCCTCAGGGGTCGGCGTCAGGAAAATCGCGGTGCCGCCCACACGCGCCGGCGAGCGCGCAAGCAGCGACGCCAGGTAGGGCTTGAGCGGCGTCGTGCCGGCGCGCACGCGCGCTTCGGCAAGCAACATTTCCCAGCCGCGCCCCCAGGTCGCCATGATCGTGAACACCACCGTGCCGATCGCGAGCGGGAACCAGCCGCCCTCGACGATCTTCAGCAGGTTCGCGGAGAAGAACATCGCGTCGATCACGAAGAAGAACGCGGTCGCGAACACGCATAGCGCCCAGTTGTAATGCCATGCGTAGCGAACGACGAAGAACGTCAGGAACGTCGTGATCAGCATCGTGCCGGTGACGGCAATGCCGTACGCGGAGCCAAGCGCGGTGGACGAGCCGAAGCCGAGCACCGCCGCGACCACTGCGGCGAGCAGTGTCCAGTTGATGCCGGGCACGTAGATCTGGCCCATTTCCTCACCCGACGTGTAGACGATGTTCATCCGCGGCAGGAAGCCGAGCTGCATCGCCTGTTTCGTCATCGAGTAGGTGCCGGAGATCACGGCCTGCGATGCGATGACCGTCGAGATGGTTGCAAGCACGATCATCGGGAGGATCGCCCATTGCGGAAAGAGTAGATAGAACGGGTTCTTCAGCGCACCGGGATGGGCGAGCAGCAGCGCACCCTGGCCGAGGTAATTGAGCGCGAGTGCGGGGAACACGATGCCGAACCAGGTGACGCGAATCGGCCGCTTGCCGAAATGGCCCATGTCCGCATACAGCGCTTCGGCCCCCGTCAGCGATAGCACGACGGCGCCGAGCGCGACGAACGCGAGCCAGCGGTGATGCAGGCAAAAGCCGAGGCCGCGCAGCGGATCGAGCGCGTACAGAATGGCCGGCGCGTCGTGGATATTGACGAGGCCCGCGATGCCGATCACGACGAACCATGCGACCATCACCGGTCCGAACACGGCGCCGATCCCGCTCGTGCCGCGCTTCTGCATGATGAAGAGCGCGATGAGCGCCGCCAGTGTGACCGGAATCACATAGGTTTTCAGCATCGGCGCGACGACTTCGAGGCCTTCGACGGCGCTCAGCACCGAGATGGCCGGCGTGATCACGCTGTCGCCGAAAAAGAGCGACGCACCCATCACCCCGACGACGAGCAGCGTGCGGCGCAGCCGCGGACGCGTCGCGACCGACGACGCGGCGAGTGCGAGCAGCGCCATGATGCCGCCTTCGCCATGGTTGTTCGCGCGCAGGATCAGCACCACGTACTTGAGCGAGACGACCACCATCAGCGACCAGAAGATCAGCGACACGATCCCGACGATATTGAATGCGTTGAGCGCCAGCCCGTTGACGGGATCGAACACGGTCGACAGCGTGTAGAGCGGGCTCGTGCCGATGTCGCCGTAGACGACGCCGAGTGCGGCAAGCGCGAGTGCCGGGAGGGCCGGCTTGTGCGGGCCGGGCATGCCGAGCCGCTCGGCCTCGGACGTGGCGGATGCAGAATGTCCCATCTGTCCCTCCGGATGCTGTCGCACGGCGGCGAAGCGGCCACACGGGCCGATATGCTCCGTCGCGCGCTTCTTTCTTTATCAGGGTGCGATCCGAATGCCGGCAACGTCGTTGGGCTCGGCGTTGGGCGCTGCGGTAAGAGAAAGTATAGGAACAGCGGGCAAAACAGTGGCAAAGGGGCGCAATGCGGTGGGGAGGGCATCGGCCGCAACGCATGCCGTTCCGGTTTCACGGCCGGCGGCAGTCATGCCGGCCCGGTTCCGCCTTCGAGCCCCGCGACGATTTCCTGTGCGGCCCGCTGCAACTCGGGCACGAACCGCCGGATCGCTTCGGCCGACGTGATCGCCTTCGACAGGTAGATCACGTTCAGGCTGCCAAGCACGTGTCCGTGCGCGGCGATCGCCACCGCGACCGCGCCGATCTTCTTCTGCGCGCCCCAGTCGCTCGCGTTGAGCCCGAAGCCATCTGCACGCGTCTGACGGATCAGGTTCGCGACGTAGGTGTCGTCGAGCGCGAGGCGGCGCTGTTCGTCGTCATCGGTATTCGCGCGCAACAGCGCGAGGATGTCGTCGCGTTCGGCATCGGGGCAGGCGGCAAAGTATGCCCGGCCGGCCGCCGTTTGCAGCATCGGCAGCCGGCGACCGACCATCGACCGGTGAAACGACAGTGGGCTGAAACGGTGCGTGGTCTCGCGGATGATCATCGCATCGCCGTCGGGTGTCGTCAGGTCCGACGGCCACACGACACGCTGCGTGAGCTGCGCCATCACCGGCGGCGCGACCGTCGAAATCCATTCGTCATCCGTAAAGCCTTCGCTCAGCGCGCGCACGCCGAGCGTCAGCCGGAAGCTGTCGTCGGACGGGCTGCGCCGCACGCAGCCCTCGTCGACGAGCGTCTCCAGCAGCCGCCGCACGGTGGTGCGGTGCAGCCCGGTGGCCTCGCTGATCTGCTGGCTCGTCGCCCGGCCGTTCTCCATCGCGTTGAGCGCGCGCAGCACCTGCAGGCCGCGTGCGAGCCCGCGCACGCTGGTGTACTTCGACACAATAAAGTCCTTATTAATCAATGATGTGCATCAGATGCACGTTCCGCTCAAATTGTTGAGGCGCGATGTTGCGCTCCTTAGACTTTGTTCGAAACCGGATGCCCGGGCGGCGAGGAAGGCCCGGTGGATGGCGTCGGCGAAGACCCGTTCATCGTAGCAGAGGCTGATTTGCCGAGGCGCCGGCGGCGCGTGCGCCGCTGCGCAAGGGCACCGGCCGGAAGGTGGAGACGCGCGGCGCAAGCCGCGCCGCAAAGGAGACAGACATGCCTGCCCAACACGAGGCTGTGCCCGTATCGGCCAGCCCCCACGTCATCGCGACCGACGTCGCGATCATCGGCGCCGGCCCGGTCGGCCTGATGATCGCGAACCTGCTGGGCCAGCAGGGCGTCGGCACGGTCATCATCGAGAAACTCGAGCAGATCATCGACTACCCGCGCGCGATCGGCCTCGACGACGAGGCGCTGCGCGTATTCCAGACCGTCGGCCTCGCCGATGCGCTGCTGCCGCATACGACCCCCGATCACTGGATGCGCTTCGTTACCGGCAGCGGCCATTGCTTCGCGTCGATCGAGCCGCGCACCGACGAGTTCGGCTGGTCGCGCCGTAATGCATTCATCCAGCCGCTTGCGGACCGCGTGCTGTACGACGGCCTGAAGCGCTTCGCGCACGTCGACGTGCTGTTCGGGCACAGCGTCGACACGTTCGCGCAGGACCGCGACGGCGTGACGATCGACATCGTCGACGCGCACGGCGCGAAGAAGACCGTGCGCGCCGCGTACCTGGTTGGCGCCGACGGCGGCAACAGCTTCGTGCGCCGCGCGCTGGACGTGCCGTTCGAAGGCCGCACGAAGCCGAACCAGTGGATCGTCGTCGACGTGCGCAACGACCCGCTCGGCTCGCCGCACGTGTACCTGCACTGCGACGCGGAGCGGCCTTACGTGTCGGCCGCGCTGCCGCACGGGATCCGCCGCTTCGAGTTCATGGTGATGCCCGGCGAGACCGAGGAGCAACTGTCGCGCCCGGAAAACCTCGCCGCGCTGATCCGCAAGGTGGTCGCCGATCCGGACAAGGTCGACTACATCCGCAAGCGCGTGTACACGCACAACGCGCGGCTCGCGCGCCGCTTCGACATCGGCCGCGTGCTGCTCGCGGGCGACGCCGCGCACATCATGCCGGTCTGGCAGGGGCAGGGCTACAACAGCGGGATTCGCGACGCGAGCAATCTCGGCTGGAAGCTCGCAATGGTCGCGAAGGGGCTGGCACGGCCCGAGCTGCTCGCGAGCTATACGCTCGAACGGCGCGACCATGCGCGTTCGATGATTCACCTGTCGGAAGTGGCCGGCGACATCTTCGCGCCCACGACGCGGTTTGGCCGCTTCGTGCGCGACGGCTTCGTGCGTGCGCTCGGCGCGGTGCCGGCCGCGAAGCGCTACTTCGTCGAGATGCGCTTCAAGCCGATGCCGCGCTACGAGGCCGGCGTCGTGATGCTGCCGCAACGCACGCGCGACGGCGGCGTGCTTGCGCGGCTGCTCGAACGCGCGGGCGGCAGCGCGCCGGGGCGGCTGCTCGGCCTGATGAGCCAGAAGCGCGGTTCGTGGTTCGGGCAGCTCGTCTACGGCCGCGACGCGTTCGGCCAGTCGCCGGTCGGCCGGATGTTCATCCAGCCGCGCGTGCGCACGGCCGACGGCCGCACGGTGCGGCTCGACGACGCGATCGGCAACCGCTTCGCGGTGATCGGCTGGGGCAGCGACCCGACCTTCGGCCTCACCGACGCGGCGCGCGCGGTGTGGGAGCGGCTCGGCGCGTGCTTCGTGCTCGCGAAGCCGGACGTGCAGCTCGACTATGCGGCCGACGTGCCCGACGGCGTGATCGCGATCGGCGATACGACGGGCCGCCTGAAGGACTGGTTCAGCCGGATCCCGCAGTCGGTCGTGCTGCTGCGGCCGGACCGTTTCGTCGCGGGCGTCTGCGCGCCGCAGGAGGTGTCGGATGCGATCGTCGAACTGGCGTCGCTGCTGCACCTGACGGACAGCGTGCCGGCCGTGTGGCCGGCGCAGGCCGACGCGGTCGCGCATGCAGCGGCCGCCCAGCCGGCGGGAGCGTGACATGCCGATCCAGCTCGAATGCCTGTCCCATACGCCGCTGCACGGCTATTTCGATCCGGCGCCGGACGTGGTCGCCGAAGTCGAACGTGTGCAGGCCGCGGCCCGCGCGCGCGTCGAAGCGTTCGATCCCGAATGCATCGTGCTGTTCGCGCCCGATCATTACAACGGCTTCTTCTACGACCTGATGCCGCCGTTCTGCATCGGCGTCGCCGCGGAATCGGTCGGCGACTACCGGAGCCTCGCGGGGCCGCTGAACGTGCCGGCCGCGCTCGCCCGCGAGCTGGCCGAGGCCGTGCTCGACAGCGACGTCGACGTGTCGGTGTCCTACCGGATGCAGATCGATCACGGTTTCGCGCAGGCGCTCGAAGTGCTGACGGGCGGCCTCGACCGCTACCCGGTGATTCCCGTGTTCGTGAACTCGGTCGCGGCGCCGATGGCGACGCTGCGCCGCGCACGGCTGCTCGGCGACGCGATCGGCCGCTTCATCGCGCGCACCGGCAAGCGCGTGCTCGTGGTCGGTTCGGGCGGCATCTCGCACGAGCCGCCGGTGCCGGAACTCGCAACCGCGAGCCCCGAGATGGCCGAGCGGCTGATCGCCGGCCGCAATCCGGACGCCGACGCGCGTGCCGCGCGCCAGGCGCGCACGGTCGCCGCCGCGCGCGCGTTCGCGGCCGGCGACAGCCCGCTGCACGCGCTCAATCCCGAATGGGACCAGGCGTTTCTCGACGTGCTCGAGCGCGGCGAACTGAAGGCCGTCGACGGAATGACCAACGACGCGATCACGCGCGACGGCGGCAAGTCCGCGCACGAGATCCGCGCGTGGGTTGCCGCGTTCGCCGCGCTGGCGGCCGCGGGCCCGTATCACGCGGTGCGGGATTTCTACCGCCCGATTCCCGAATGGATCGCGGGCTTCGCCGCGATGCACGGCTGGTCCGCGGGTGACTCCGCGCCGCGATCGAATCGATCAAATGAAAAGGAGTGACGACATGCTGACCCGACAACAGATCGATGCGCTGGCCGCCCGCCTGCGCGACGCCGAACGCGAACGCACCCCGATCGATCCGCTGCGCGCGGAGATCGGCGAGCAGAACGCCGACGACGCGTATGCGATCCAGCAGGCGAACGCCGCGCTGCGGCGCGAACGGGTGGTCGGCCGCAAGATCGGCCTGACCTCGCTCGCGGTGCAGAAACAGCTCGGCGTCGACCAGCCCGATTTCGGCACGCTGTTCGCATCGATGGCCTACGGCGATGCCGAACCGATGAGCCTGTCGCAACTGATCCAGCCGAAGGTCGAAGCGGAAATCGCGCTCGTGCTCGAACACGATCTCGTGCACGAGAAGCACACGTTCGCCGACCTGCAGCGCGCGACCGCGTATGCGCTCGCGGCGATCGAAGTGGTCGACAGCCGGATCAAGGACTGGAACATCCGCTTCGTCGACACCGTCGCGGACAACGCGTCGAGCGCGCTGTTCGTGCTCGGCAGCCGGCCCGTGCCACTGAAGGACGTCGATCTCTGGGGCTGCGAGATGACGCTCGCGTCGGACGGCGAAGTGCTGTCGCGCGGCAGCGGCGCCGCGTGCCTCGGCAACCCGCTGAACGCGGCCGCGTGGCTCGCCGACCGGATGGTGCGGCACGGCACGCCGCTGCGCGCGGGCGACGTGATCCTGACCGGCGCGCTCGGCCCGATGGTCGCGGTCAAGCAGCCCGGCACGTTCACCGCGCAGATCGCCGGCCTCGGCAGCGTGCGCGCCACCTTCATCGATTGAGGATTTCCATGAGCGTTCAGAAACTCAAGGCCGCGATCATCGGTTCGGGCAATATCGGCACCGACCTGATGATCAAGATCATGCGGCATGCGAAGCATCTCGAAGTTGCCGCGATGGTCGGCATCGATCCGGCATCGGACGGCCTCGCGCGCGCGGCGCGCCTCGGCGTCGCAACGACGCACGAAGGCGTCGAAGGCCTCGCACGGCTGCCGGTGTTCGACGATATCGACTTCGTGTTCGATGCGACGTCGGCCGGCGCGCACGTGAAGAACGATGCGTACCTGCGCGCGCTGAAGCCCGGCATCCACTGCATCGACCTGACGCCCGCGGCGATCGGCCCGTACTGCGTGCCGGTCGTCAATCTCGACGCGCATCTCGACGCGCCGAACGTGAACATGGTCACCTGCGGCGGGCAGGCGACGATTCCGATGGTCGCAGCCGTGTCGCGCGTCGCGAAGGCCCACTACGCGGAGATCGTCGCGTCGATCAGCAGCAAGTCGGCCGGGCCCGGCACGCGCGCGAACATCGACGAATTCACCGAGACGACGTCGAAGGCGATCGAGGCGGTCGGCGGCGCCGCGCACGGCAAGGCGATCATCATCCTGAACCCGGCCGAGCCGCCGGTGATGATGCGCGACACCGTGTACGTGCTGTCCGAGCCGGCCGATCAGGCGAAGATCGCCGCGTCGGTCGAAGAAATGGCGCGCGCGGTGCAGGCCTACGTGCCCGGCTACCGGCTGAAGCAGGCCGTGCAGTTCGACGAGATTCCGGCATCCGCGCCGCTGAACATTCCGGGCCTCGGCCGCGTGAGCGGGCTGAAGACGTCGATCTTCATCGAGGTCGAAGGCGCCGCGCATTACTTGCCCGCGTATGCCGGCAACCTCGACATCATGACGTCCGCCGCGCTCGCGACCGCCGAGCGCATGGCGCAGTCGCTGCAACGCGTGAGCGCGTAAGGAAGCTTCCCGATGAGCAAGAAACTCTACATCTCCGACGTCACGCTGCGCGACGGCAGTCATGCGATCCGGCATCAGTACTCGATCGATAACGTGCAGGCGATCGCGCGAGCGCTTGACCGCGCGAAGGTCGACAGCATCGAAGTCGCGCACGGCGACGGCCTGCAAGGGTCGAGCTTCAACTACGGATTCGGCGCGCACAGCGATCTCGAATGGATCGAGGCGGTGGCCGACGTGGTCGAGCACGCGAAGATCGCGACGCTGCTGCTGCCGGGCATCGGCACGATCCACGACCTGAAGGCCGCCTACGACGCCGGCGCGTGCGTCGTGCGTGTCGCGACGCATTGCACGGAAGCGGACATCTCGAAGCAGCACATCGAATACGCGCGCGAGCTCGGCATGGACACGGTCGGCTTCCTGATGATGAGCCACATGACGACGCCGGAGAACCTGGCCGTCGAGGCGAAGAAGATGGAAAGCTACGGCGCGACCTGCATCTATGTCGTCGATTCGGGCGGCGCGCTGAACATGAACGACGTGCGCGACCGCTTCCGCGCGATCAAGGCCGTGCTGAAGCCGGACACGCAGACGGGCATCCATGCGCACCACAACCTGAGCCTCGGCGTCGCGAACTCGATCGTCGCGGTCGAGGAAGGCTGCGACCGCATCGACGCGAGCCTGGCCGGCATGGGTGCCGGCGCCGGCAATGCGCCGCTCGAGGTCTTCATCGCGGCGGCCGAGCGCATGGGCTGGAACCACGGCACGGATCTCTACACGCTGATGGACGCGGCCGACGACATCGTGCGGCCGCTGCAGGATCGCCCCGTGCGCGTGGACCGCGAGACGCTCGCGCTCGGCTATGCGGGCGTGTATTCGAGCTTCCTGCGCCACTCGGAGGCGGCCGCGAAGAAGTACGACCTGAAGACGGTCGACATCCTCGTCGAGCTTGGCAAGCGCCGGATGGTCGGCGGGCAGGAGGACATGATCGTCGACGTCGCGCTCGACCTGAAGCGCGCGCACGGCTGACGCCGCGAGGGGCCGCGGCGGCGCGGCCCTTCGTTTCGCTTTCGGAGACCGCCGCACCTTCATCGACATCGCCGCCAAGAGCGATGCACATCACATTGGAGACTATTCGTGAACACGTCGGAACACGGCCGCACTGGCGGCGCACGCACGATCGGCTTATGCCTGCTCGTTGCATTGCTTGAAGGACTGGACCTGCAATCGGCCGGCATCGCCGCGCCGCGGATGGCGCATGAATTCGCGCTCGGCGCCGCGCAGATGGGCTGGGCGTTCGGGATCGGCGCGCTCGGCCTGCTGCCCGGTGCGGCGCTCGGCGGGCGGCTTGCCGACCGGCTCGGCCGCAAGCGCGTGCTGATGCTGTCGGTCGCGCTGTTCGGCGTGTTCTCGCTGGCGACCACCCATGTGTGGAACTTCGAGAGCCTGCTCGCCGCGCGCTTCCTGACCGGCCTCGGCCTCGGTGCGGCGATGCCGAACCTGATCGCGCTGTGCTCGGAAGCAGCGCGGCCGCAACAGCGCAGCACGGCGGTCGGCGCGATGTACTGCGGGATGCCGTTCGGTGCGGCGCTCGGCGCCGCGATCGGCGTCGTCAGCACCGATCCGGCCGGCTGGCGGCACGTGTTCTACGTCGGCGGTTTCGGGCCGCTGCTGGTATTGCCACTGCTTGCATGGTGGCTGAACGAGTCGGCGCAGTTCGTCGCGACGCGCACGGATACGGCGCAACCGGCCGGCGCGAGCGTTGCGGACGCGTTGTGGGGCGAGGGCCGCGCGGCGACGACGGCCGCGCTGTGGTTGAGCTATCTCGGCACGCTCGTCGTGCTGTATTTCCTGATGAATTGGCTGCCGTCGATGGTGATGACGCGCGGCCTCACGCATGCGCAGTCGAGCTTCGTGCAGGTGATGTTCAACGTCGGCGGCGGGCTCGGCGCGATCGGTATCGCGAGCCTGATGGACCGTATCGGCCGGCGCCGCACGGTGGTCGGCATGTATGTCGGCATCGCGTGCGCGCTCGCACTGATGACCGGCGCGCGGGACGCTGCGTGGCTCGCGGGCGGCGCGCTGCTGTGCGGGATGTTCCTGGTCGGCGGGCAGTCGGTGCTGTATGCGCTGGCAAGCGCGATCTATCCGACGCGCATGCGGGGCACGGGCGTCGGCGCGGCGGTTGCGGTCGGCCGGCTCGGCTCGATCCTGGGGCCGTTCGTCGCGGGACAACTGCTCGCGCTCGGCGAGAGCACGACGATGCTGATGGCGTCGAGCATTCCGCTCGTCGTTGTCGCGGCGCTGTCCGCGTTGACGGTGGTCGCGCGCGATCGCGCGGGCGCGCCGGTGCTGGCGGCCGAGTAGGGATTGTCTTTCAGGGGACGAGGCGGCCAGCACGCCGCTTCACGTTTTTCAGTGGCGGATGCGCGTGCATCCGCGTGATCGATGCATGAACGAACGAGGTTCAACATGACGCAGCAGGGACACACATTGACGGAAGAAGGCACGAGCCGGTTCGTGCAGGTGAAGGTCGGCGAGCATGACCTGAAGCTGCACTACAACGACGCGGGGCAGGGCCGCGAAACAGTCGTGATGCTGCACGGGTCCGGGCCCGGCGCGAGCGGCTGGGCGAATTTCCACCGCAACGTCGGCGCGTTCGTCGAGGCCGGCTATCGCGTCGTGCTGCTCGACTGCCCGGGCTGGAGCAAGAGCGACACGATCGTGAACACGGGCTCGCGCTCCGAGCTGAACGCGCGCGCGCTGAAGGCGCTGCTCGATGCGCTGGACATCGAACGCGTGCATATCGTCGGCAACTCGATGGGCGGCCATAGCGCGGTCGCGTTCGCGCTGCTGTATCCGCAGCAGGTCGGCAAGCTCGTGCTGATGGGCGGCGGCACCGGCGGCCCGAGCCAGTTCGTGCCGATGCCGACCGAGGGCATCAAGCTGCTGCAGAAGGTGTATCGCGAGCCGACGCTCGACAACCTGAAGCAGATGCTGAACATCTTCGTGTACGACACGAGCAGCCTGACCGACGAGCTGATGCAGGCACGCCTCGCGAACATCCTCGCGCGCCGCGACCATCTCGACAATTTCGTGAAGAGCCTCGCCGCGAATCCGAAGCAGTTCACCGACTACGGCCCGCGCCTCGGCGAGATTTCGGCGCCCGCGCTCGTGATCTGGGGCCGCGACGACCGCTTCGTGCCGCTCGATATCGGCCTGCGTCTCGTGTGGGGGATGCAGAACGCCGAGCTGCACGTGTTCAGCCGCTGCGGCCACTGGGCGCAGTGGGAGCATGCGGAGAAGTTCAACCGGATGGTGCTCGAGTTTCTCGGCGGCTGACGCGCCCGCACGAGGTGTGACGGTCGCGCATGACCGTCGGGCCGCGCCGCGTGCTGCAACGTGCAGTATGCGGCGCGGCTTTCGCGCGTCTGTATGCCGCGTTCAGCCGTGACGCCGGAACGGCGCGCGGCGCATCAGCTCGATCAGCGCGTCGAGTTCCGGTGAATGCGGTTCGGTACGCGTGACCATCAGCAGGTCGATGTCGGGCGTGGGCGGCGCAAGCGGACGGCAGCACATCGATTCGCCCGCAAGGGCCTCGACATACGCCGGTAGCAACGCGACGCCAAGCCCCATGCCGACGAGGTTCAGGTTCAGCAGGATGTTGGTCGCGACCTGCACGACGTCAGGCTGGATCCGATGGTCGGCGAAATACCGCCCGACGATGTCGTGGAGCTGGCCCGCGTACGCCGGGTTGGTCTGGATGAACGGCTGGCCGTCGAGCATCGGCGGTTCGATCTGCGCATGCGCGGCAAGCGGGTGGCCGGCGGGCATCAGCACGACGAGCGGTTCGGTGAGCACGACTTCGGCGTGCAACTCCGGCGCGTGCACGGGCCGGCGCATGAACGCGATGTCGATGTCGCCGCGCAGCAGCGCGTCTTCCTGTTCCATCGTCGGCAGGCTGCGAAGCTCGACATGCACGCCCGGAAACTGCATCCGCAGCTTGGGCAGGATCGCCGGAAAGATCGCGACCTCCGCCGCGGGCACGAACCCGATCTTTACCGTCAGCGCCTGCTGGCGGCCCGCCTGCCGTGCGCGTTCGATCGCGCGATCCGCTTGCGCGAGCACGAGCCGCGCTTCTGCGAGAAACACGCGGCCCGCCTCCGTCAGTTCTACCTTGCGCTTCGAGCGTTCGAGCAGCTGCGTGCCGATCTCGTCTTCGAGATCGCGGATCTGCTGGCTCAGCGACGGCTGCGCGGTATGCAGCCGCTGCGCGGCACGCGTGAAGTTCAGCTCGTCGGCAACGGCCACGAAATAGCGCAGGTGTCGGAGTTCCATTCGGCAGTCATCGTCAAAACGTCTAACGGCAAACAAACAAACTATTTCACAACGAACGCGCGGCCGACGATCATCGTCGCGTGCCTGTCCGTATGGAACGGATGGTGCCACGGAGGAGACGCAAATGACAGAGAAGCTTGATATCGACGCGCTCGTCGACGCGAAGAACGGCCGCGTGACGTCGTCGATCTATACGGACCCGGCGATCTATGCGCTGGAGCTCGAACGTGTTTTCGGCCGTTGCTGGCTGTTCCTCGCGCACGTCAGCCAGATCCCGAACGCCGGCGATTTCTTCAACACGTACATGGGCGAGGATCCGGTCGTCGTCGTGCGGCAGAAGGACGGCTCGGTGAAGGCGTTCCTCAATCAATGCCGGCATCGGTCGATGCGCGTGAGCTTCGCCGATTCCGGCAACACGCGCTCGTTCACGTGCCCGTATCACGGCTGGTCGTACGGCACCGACGGCGCGCTGATCGACGTGCCGCTCGAGGAACGCGCGTTTCCGCACGGGCTCTGCAAGCAGCATCTGGGGCTGCAGGAAGTGACGCGCATCGCGATCTACAAGGGGCTGATCTTCGGCAACTGGGATGCGGACGCTCCCGATCTCGACACCTACATGGGCGACATCGCGTGGTATCTCGACGGCGTGCTCGATCGCCGCGCGGGTGGCACCGAGATCATCGGCGGCGTGCACAAGTGGGTGATCGACTGCAACTGGAAATTCCCGGCCGAGCAATTCGCAAGCGACCAGTATCACGCGCTGTTTTCGCATGCATCGGCGGTCGAGGTGCTCGGCGCGAAGGCGGGCGGCGGCGACAAGGCGCTCGGCGCGGGACAGACCGCGCGCCCCGTGTGGGAGACCGCGAAGGATGCACTGCAGTACGGCCAGGCCGGCCACGGCAGCGGCTTCTTCTTCACCGAGCAGCCGGACGCGAACGTGTGGGTCGACGGCGAAGTATCGCAATACTTCCGCGATACGTACGACGAAGCGAAGGCACGCGTTGGCGAAGTGCGCGCGCGGCGGCTCGCGGGCCACAACAACCTGTTTCCGACGATGTCCTGGCTGAACGGCACCGCGACGCTGCGCGTGTGGCATCCGCGCGGCCCGAACCAGGTCGAGGTGTGGGCGTTCTGCATTGCCGACAAGGATGCGTCCGACGACGTGAAGGCCGCGTTCGAGCGCAGCGCGACGCGCGCGTTCGGGCCGGCCGGCTTCCTCGAGCAGGACGATTCGGAGAACTGGGTCGAGGTGCAGAAGGTGCTGCGCGGCAGCCGTGCGCGCAAGACGCAGCTCTGCGTGGAAATGGGACTCGGCGGCGAGCGCGTGCGCGGCGACGGGATTCCCGGCATCACGAACTACATCTTCTCGGAGACGGCCGCGCGCGGAATGTACCGCCGCTGGGCGGACCTGCTGCTGTCGGAGACCTGGGACGAGGTCGAGCGGCGCACCCGCGAATACGAGCAGGAGCTGCTGAAATGAGCGACATCGAAACGATCGAACGCGCGCCGGTGACGCTCGCGCTGCATCACGACATCACGCAATTCCTGTATCGCGAGGCCGAATGCCTGGACGCGTGGCGCTTCCGCGACTGGCTCGCACTGCTGAGCGACGACGTGTGGTACACGATGCGCACGACCGTCAATGCGCAGACGCGCGACCGCCGCAAGGGCGTGCAGCCGCCGACGACGTGGATCTTCAACGACACGAAGGCGCAGCTCGAGCGCCGGATCGCGCGGCTCGAGACGGGCATGGCGTGGGCCGAGGAACCGCCGTCGCGCACGCGGCACCTGATCGCGAACGTGCGGATCGAGCCTGCCGATGTGCCGGGCGAATACGACGTGCAGGTCAACTATCTGCTGTACCGCTCGCAGAAGGAGCGCGACGAGACGTTCTACGTCGGCGCGCGGCGCGACCGCGTGCGCCGTGCGGACAACGTCGCCGGCTGGCAAGTGTGCTGCCGCGAGATCGTGCTCGACCAGGCGGTGCTGTCTTCCCATAACCTGAGTGTGCTTTTCTGATCATGGCTCGAATTCTCGTAGGCCCCGTCGATGCGCTTGCCGACGGCGAGGCGACCAAGGTGACCGGCGCGCACGGCGCGATCGCGGTGTTTCATGTGGAGGGCGCGTACTACGCGCTGTCGGACCGATGCAGCCACGGCAACGCGTCGATGTCGGACGGCTACGTCGAGGACGACGCGACCGTCGAATGTCCGCTGCATGCCGCGCGCTTTTGCCTGAAGACCGGCGCGGCGCTGTGCCAGCCCGCGACGGAGGCGCTGCGTACATTCCCGGTCTTCATCGACGCGGGCGCGCTTTACGTTGACGAACCGGAGGTGGCATGACCTGGCTCCAAGGCGAAGTCGCACTGATTACCGGCGGCGGTTCGGGCCTCGGGCTCGCGCTCGTCGAGCGTTTTCTCGCGGAAGGCGCACATGTCGGTGTGCTCGAACGCTCGGCGGAGAAGGTCGAAGCGTTGCGAACGCGATTCGGTTCGGACGTCGAGGTCGTGCAAGGCGACGTGCGCGCCTATGACGACAACCGGCGTGCGGTCGAGTCGACCGTCGCGCGCTTCGGCAAGCTCGATACGTTCGTCGGCAACGCGGCGCTGTGGGATCACGGCGCGAGCCTGCTCGACCTGCCGCCCGAGCGGCTCGACGCAGGCTTCGACGAGCTGTTCGCCGTCAACGTGAAGGGCTATCTGCTCGGCGCGAAGGCGGCGGCCGACGCGCTCGTCGCATCGCAGGGCAGCATGATCTTCACGCTGTCGAACGCGGCGTTCTATCCGGGCGGCGGCGGCCCGCTGTACACGGCGAGCAAGCATGCGGCGGCCGGCCTGATCCGCGAGCTCGCGTACGAACTCGCGCCGCGCGTGCGCGTGAACGGTGTCGCGCCGTGCGGAATGGCGAGCGACCTGCGCGGCCCGGAGGCGCTCGGCCAGTCGCAGCAGCGCATCATGGATTCGCGCACGCCCGACGCGATCGCGAGCATCCTGCCGCTGCAGTTCTTTCCGGCGCCGGCCGATTTCACCGGGCCGTTCGTGCTGCTCGCGTCGCGTGCGAACAACCGGACGCTGTCGGGCGTGATGATCCAGGCTGACGCGGGTCTTGGTATTCGAGGGATTCGTCATGTCGCGGGAGGCTTGCATGGATGACGCACGCAACAATGGCGACGCGTCGGCCGGAGTCGAGCGATGACAACCGGCGATTGCGTGATCGTGGGCGCCGGGCAGGCCGGCGCGACTGCGGCGGCCGAGTTGCGGCGCCGCGGTTTCGAAGGGCGCATCGTGCTGATCGGCGACGAGCCGCACCTGCCGTACGAACGTCCGCCGTTGTCGAAGGACGTGCTGCTGAAGCCTGACGACGTGCGTGCGACGCTGTTTCCCGCCTCGTTCTACGATGCGCAGCGGATCGAGCTGCGGCTCGGCACGCGTGTCGTGGCAATCGATCCGGCGCAGCACCGGCTGACGCTCGCCGACGGCACGTCGCTCGGTTTCGGCAAGCTGCTGCTCGCGACCGGCGCGCGGGTACGCCGGTTGCCGATGCTCGACCGTCTCGGTGACGGCGTGCATACGCTGCGTACGCTCGACGATGCGCATGCGCTCGGCCGTGCGCTGCGGGCGGGCACGCATGTGCTGATCGTCGGCGGCGGCGTGATCGGCATGGAGCTGGCGTCGAGCGCGGTCGAACTCGGCGCGCGTGTGACCGTGATCGAGCAGGCACATGACGTGATGGCGCGCTGCGCACCGCCGCTGGTTCGTGCGCATCTGCGCGCGCTGCATCGCGCGCGCGGCGTCGACGTTTTGACGGGTCGGCGGCTCGTCGACGCGTCGCGCGTCGGCGATGCGTTCGTGGTGACGCTGGCCGACGCAACGGTACTGCGCGGCGATGCGATCGTCTACGGAATTGGCGTCGAACCTGACGATGTGCTCGCGCGGGATGCGGGTTTGCGCACGAACGGCGCGATCCTGGTCGATAGCGCGTGCAGGACCTCACATCCGGACATCTACGCCGCCGGCGACAACGCGGCCGAACTGGATGTGCAAACCGGCGGGCACGTGCGCCGCGAGAGCTGGGACAACGCGAACCGGCAGGCGGCGCGGGCCGCTGCCGCGATGGTTGGCGTGCCGGACGATACGGAGTACGTGCCGTGGTTCTGGAGCGACCAGTGCGGCGTGAACGTGCAGTTCGCCGGGGACATGGCCACCGACGAATGGATCGTGCGCGGTGATCTGTCGGCGTCCGCATGCGCGCTGTTCGGGTTGCGCGACGGTGTGGTGACGGCGGGCGTCACGCTCAATCGCGGACAGGACATGCGCAGCATCCGCACGCTGATCGAGCGGCGGGCGGCGATCGCGCCGGACCTGCTGAGCGATCCCGCGCAAAACCTGCGTACGCTGGCGAAAGGCGCATAGCGGCGCCTGCTCAGCGCGTCGCGATCGCGACGGCCGCGCCGGCCATGGCAGCCGCGCTCGTGCGGTTTGCGATTTTCATCGCACGCCGCGTCATGATGAACTTGCGGACGCGCGTGGCGACGAACGCCCATGCGCAATCCGAGACGATCAGCACTGCAAGCATCGTCACGACGAGCTCGGCCCAGCCGGTTACGCTGACGTGCGACAGGTCGATGATGGTCGGCAGCAGCGCCAGGTAGAAGAGCACGATTTTCGGGTTGCCAAGCGTCACCAGCAGGCCGGCGGCGAACATGCGCGCGGCCGATCGGCCGCGGGGGATGTCGTCCGTTGCCGGGTCGGTCGGCGCGGTCCACATCTTCCATGCGAGGAAGAGCAGATAGCCGACGCCGGCGAGCTTCAGCACGTAGAAACCAGCCGCGAACGTGTGCGCCACGACGGCGAGGCCGCCCACCGCACAGGTCAGCCAGACGGCTTCGCCGAGCCACATCGCGACGAGGAACGGCAGCACGTCTCGGAAGCCGTTCGTGAGCACGCGCGCGACGAGTGCGGCAACGCTCGGGCCGGGCGTGCCGGCCAACACGAACAGGGCGATCGCGAATGCGACGAGGCTGGAGGCGCTCATGGGTCTGTGCTCCGGAAAATGCTCAATGGATGATCAGGCGGCCGGCGCGCGAGACGCCGCGCGTCACGCGGGGCGCGACGATGCACATTCGCCACGTCGGTCGCGCGCAGCGGCATTCCGGCCGGGCGTGCCGGCGAAGACGGGAAGGGCGGCGGCGGATACGGCGAGCGCGGGGAGCGTCATGGAGACCTCGCGGGAGGGCGTTCGAAACGTATGAAGTTTGGATTATAGTGACGGCCGTTCCAGCCGCCTACCCCCCGACGCCATGACCGCTCCTGTCACGATCCGCCTGGCCACCCCGCACGACGCCGCCGCGATGGCCGCCGTGGAAGTCGCCGCCGCCGAGCGCTTTCGCGCGATCGGCATGCCGGATATCGCCGACGGCGAGCCGACCGATGCGGCGGCCGTGCGCATGCGCATCGATGCGGGGCGTGCGTATGTTGCGTTCGATGCGCACGGCACGTGCGTCGGCTTCGCGTTCTACCAGCTGCTCGACGCGCGGCGGCTGTATCTCGAGGAACTGGACGTCGCGCCGTCGCATGCGGGGCAGCGGATCGGCGCGCGCCTCGTCGAAACCGTGGCTGCACGTGCGGCGGCGGACGGGGTCGACGAGGTCGTGCTGTCGACGTTCGTCGCACCGCCGTGGAACGCGTCGTATTACCGGCGCCTCGGTTTCTACGATATCGACGACGCGGCGCTCGACGAAGCGCTGCGCGAGATCCGCGCGCATCACGTCGCGCGCGGCCTCGACGAAACGCAGCGCGTGTTCATGCGCCGCGACGTGCGCGCATGAACACGCGGCGGTCGGCCATCAGGCCGCGTTGCTGAGCGCCGGGTAGTCGGTGTAGCCCGTTTCGCCTTCCGCGTAGTAGGTCTCGGGCACCGGCTTGTTGAGCGGTGCGTCGAGTTCGAAACGGCGCGGCAGGTCGGGGTTCGCGATGAACAGCTGGCCCCATGCGATCGCATCGGCTTCGCCGCTGTCGAGCACCTTCTGCGCGCCGTCGAGCGAGAATTTCTCGTTCGCGATCAGCGGGCCGCCGAACGCTTTCTTCAGTTGCGGGCTCAGGTGATCGCCCGTGTACGACTCGCGCGTGAAGATGAACGCGATCTTGCGGCGGCCGAGTTCACGCGCGACATAACCGAAGGTCGCGGCCGGATCGGAGTCGCCCATCGTGTGTGCGTCGCCGCGCGGCGCCAGATGCACGCCGACGCGTCCCGCGCCCCACACGTCGATCGCCGCGTCGACTACTTCGAGCAGCAGGCGCGCGCGGTTTTCGACCGGGCCGCCGTATGCGTCGGTCCGGCGGTTGGTGCTGTCCTGCAGGAACTGGTCGAGCAGATAGCCGTTCGCGCCGTGGATCTCGACGCCGTCGAAGCCTGCCGCCTTTGCGTTTTCTGCGCCCTTGCGGTACGCGGCGACGATCCCCGGGATCTCGTCGAGGTCGAGCGCGCGCGGCGTCACGTACGCACGCTGCGGACGCACGAGGCTCACGTGGCCGCTTGCGGCGATCGCGCTCGGCGCGACCGGCAGCTCGCCGTCGAGGAAGATCGGATCGGAGATCCGGCCGACGTGCCAGAGCTGCAGCACGATGCGGCCGCCCGCGTCGTGCACCGCACGCGTGACGCGCTTCCAGCCTTCGACCTGCTCGTCGGACCAGATGCCGGGCGTGCCGGCATAGCCGACACCATGCGGCGTTACGGCGGTTGCTTCGCTGATGATCAGGCCGGCCGATGCGCGTTCCGCGTAGTAGCGGGCCATCAGGTCGTTGGGGACGCGCGTGTCGCCCGCACGGGAGCGGGTGAGCGGCGCCATCACGATACGGTTCGGCAGGGTCAGGTCGCCGAGGACGACGGGGTCGAACAACGTAGGCATGCTAAATACCTCTTCAGGATTGGCGGGGTGAAGTCCCGCTGGCCGGTCCGGCCGGGTTAGAGTTCGCGGCGCAG
Organism: Burkholderia sp. PU8-34; assembly: GCF_053427725.1. NCBI lineage: Bacteria > Pseudomonadati > Pseudomonadota > Betaproteobacteria > Burkholderiales > Burkholderiaceae > Burkholderia > Burkholderia sp. PU8-34. The sequence continues at coordinate 416,869 of NZ_JBSAXC010000001.1, read as the reverse complement.
CGCGTCGAGAAATGCGTCGATGACGGCTTCGTTGCGCTTGAAGAACGCCCACTGGCCGACGCGGGTCGATGTCACGAGTCCCGCACGCTGCAGTGTCGCGAGATGCGCGGATACCGTCGATTGCGACAGCCCGCAGCGCGCGTCGATCTGTCCCGCGCAGACGCCGTGGTCGAACGACAGCGTCTGTTCCGGGAAATGCGCGCCGGGCGTGCGCAGCCACTCGAGGATGTCCCGGCGGACAGGGTTCGCGAGCGCCTTGAGGATCGCGTCGATGTCGAGGTCGGTCGGCATTGGGAGGATTTCTTCAGGCAAAAGAGCATCGTCAATGTGCGAATCTTATATCGGATTTTGACGATATACACGAAGACACTGTTCGCAATGGGGGTGATAGCTGTCGACGTACAAAAAAGGCCCGCACTTTTCGGGAGGGCGCACATATGCAAAAAAGTGTCCGCACTAATACGGGCACGAATGGTGATATGGAATGTCCCTCTCGAAGATGGAGCCGCCGGTACGTGACCCGACACCGCCGGGCGCGCTCGCGCCCGGGAAGCGCGCGAGCCCGGCTTCGGAGGACCGGCCCGCAGCGTAGAGCGTGGCGGCGGCCGCTCGTGAAGAAAGGCAATCGTCAGGCGTCTGAAGACAGGGGAATACCCTGTCTTTTTTTTCGTCTCCTTATTTGGGTATCATGACCTATGTTTTGTATCATGTACTAGTTTAGGTTGTCGAGAAAGCCAGCGTGACGCCCCGACCCTGAGCAACCGTCTGTCGCGTACCGCCCCGATCGGTCGCTGACAGCATTTTCTTTTATAGTCCTAACGAAGAAGCTATGGCAAAGAAGTCTTCCCCAGACATCACGGCCGACATGCAGCGCAGGCAGTGGCTCAAGTACGCCGGCGCGTCGGCTGCCGTGGGCGGTCTTGCGCTGGCCGCCCGGCCGGCAAACGCGAGCGTCGCTGGCGCGGCGGGCATCCCGGGCGATGTGCTCGACGTGGTGATCATCGGAGCGGGGCTGGCCGGATTGACCGCCGCGCGAGACCTGCGTCTGGCCGGCTGCGAATCCTTTGTCGTCCTCGAAGCGCGAGACCGTGTCGGCGGCCGGACGCTCAATTACAGCGTGGGGGGCGGCTATGTCACGGAAGTCGGCGGGCAGTGGATCGGCCCCGGGCAGACGGCCGTGGCGGATCTCGCTCGCGAACTCGATGTCGGCACGTTCCCGAGCTACTACGACGGGAAGACGGTCATTCTCGGCGGCGATGGCCGAACGGAGGTCGACCTGAAGGGGACCTTCGGCACCGACGAGGCGATCGGGGCGAAGCTCAGCGCGCTGTCGCGGAACGTGCCGTCGGGCGCGCCGTGGACCTCGCCGCAGGTCGGCGAACTCGACAGGCTTTCGATGGGCGACTGGTTCGCGAAACAGGACATCAAGGCCGAAGACCGCATGGGCTGGAACACGTCGAGCCTGCTCTCCGGCGGGACCCTGCCGGCCAAAATGGGCCTCCTGCATTTTCTGTCGATGATCAATTCGGCCGATTGCGACTTTGCGCAACTCGATTCCATCAAGCACAGCGCGCAGGAAACCCGGTTCATCGGCGGCTCGCAAATCCTCAGCATCAAGCTGGCGCAGCAACTCGGCGACAAGGTGCGCCTGTCGACTCCGGTCCGCCGGATCACGGACTGGGATCGCGACGTCGTCACGCTGCTTACCGATCGTGCGGAGATCCGCGCCCGGAAGGTCATCGTGGCCATCCATCCGGCCTTGTGTCATCAGGTGCAGTTCAGCCCGTCGCTGCCGGACAAACGTGCGGCGCTGCAGCGCGCGTGGCCCGCGCATTCGCCGGCGCGGAAGACGGCGATGGTGTACCGCCGTCCGTTCTGGCGTGACAAGGGGCTGAACGGGCACATCTTCCAGTTCAACGGACCGATTCTCTGGGCCTACGACAACTCTCCGCCAGGTGGCGAGATCGGGATCATCAACGCGTTCATCGAGAACGCGATGGTCCCGTCGGAGCCGGATGCCGCGACGCGCATGCTGACGGAGCTTTACGCACAGGCGTGGGGCCGCGACGCATTGGCCCCGGTGTCTTACCACGATCACGACTGGGGCCGCGTCGACCCGTGGACGATCACGTGCGTGTCGGCGATCCCGCCGGGCTTCTGGAGCGCGCATGGCGACGCGCTGCGCCCGCCGTGCGGCAACCTGATCTGGTCGGGTACCGAGACCGCGACCATCTGGGCCGGTTACATGGATGGCGCCGTACGTTCGGGCCATCAGGGTGCGCTTCAGGCGCTCAATGCACTGCGTCGCGCATAGGAGAGCAATGATGAAAAAACTCGCAGTGCTCTCCGTCGCGGGCATCGCCATTGCGCTGCTCGTCAGCTTCGGCCCCAGCCTCGTCGATCTCTATCGCCTTCAGCGGTACGCGACGACATCGGCCGAGGCCTACGAGGCCGACGGCGGCGCGTGGCCGCACCTGACCGACGTGTGCATGGGCTGTCACGGCGTGAAGGGTACGTCGCTCCATCAAGGCTATCCGAGCCTGGCCGGGCAGCCGGCCCAATACGTGGCGGCTCAGCTCCATGGCTTTGCGAGCGGACAACGGGCGAATCCGAACATGGCCCCGCTTGCGATGACGTTGAGCGACGCCGACATCAAGGCCCTGTCCGATTACTACGCGAGGCAGCCGGCCACCGGGAACCGCTTCTTCAAGCCGGATCCCCGATTGCAGGCACGTGGTGAGGGACTGGTGAAGGGCGGCACCTGCGCCGCGTGTCACGGCGCGCAGCTGATGGGTCAGGGCCAGTTCCCGCGGCTCGCCGGGCAGGGGTACGACTACCTCGTGAAGCAGCTCGACGCGTTTGCCGCCGGCACGCGCAGCGAGGCCACCGGCGCAATGAAGAACCTCGCTTCGGCGATGTCGCCGGAAGACCGCAAGGCGATCGCCAGCTATCTGGCGAGTGTCAATCCGGCGAAAGAATGATGAATCGTACGCAACCGGTTTCAGGAGTCTAGTCATGGATCTCAGATCAGCCAGTCTTTGTTGTTCCGCCGCCTTGTTGGCATTGACCACGGGCATCTATGGTTTGAAGTTCGTCAGGAAGCGAAACTACCTGCTTGGGTTCGAGTGGTGGATCGTGACGTTTTCGGCCTCGAATGCGTTGGTATTCTTTGTGACCGGCTCGCCGTTTTCCTACGGTATCTCGCATTTCCTGGACGCATTTTCCAGAGGGTTCGGCATGCCGGTTGTCGCCGTTGCCGGCCTGATGGCAGTGACGCACCACTACAAGCCCTCGGTTCGTCAGGACGTGATCCTGTTCGGGATCGCCACCATCGGCACGATCGTCCTCGTGACCACCGATTTCCTGGACGGGATCCTGCCGTACTTCTACGTTGCGATGTGGACGGCACTGGCGATCTATCTCGCGTACTTTGTCAGACGGCTGCTCCGCGCGGGCGAGACGTTCCATGCGCTGACCACGATCGTCGCTTTGGTAGGTTCGCTGGCCATTGCCTGCATCTACGACTTCTACAGGATACCGGGCGAGGCGACCAACATCGTGTTCAACTTCTACGTGCTTGCGCTGGTCACGTGGTCGTACTTCTGTGCGTCGATCTACTACGCCTATTGCGCGCTGGAGCGCGCGTAAGCCAGATGGAGCGTGTCGAAGAGGGGCGAACGTTGCGAAAACCGCCATCGTCGTATCGTGAAAGAATAGCGGTCCTGATCATGGTGGGAGGCGATCGATGCACGGCGGATCGCCGCTGGCGGCAACGGGGTTCGCGCCCATGAGGCCGGCACGCCTGACGAGGGCGCAGCGCAGGAACCAGACGCGCGAGCGTCTGCTGAGTGCCGCGCAGCTGGTCTTCTCGAAGAAGGGATGCGTCGCGGCGAGCGTCGAGGATATCGCTGCGGCGGCCGGCTATACGCGCGGCGCGTTCTACTCGAATTTCGGCGACAAGGCGGAGCTGTTGCTCGAACTGCTCAAGCGCGATCACGACGAGGTCGAGACGGCGCTGCGGCGGATCGTCGACGCGGGCGGCACGCGCGACGAGATGGAGAGGGCGATGCTCGCGTACTACCGGCAACGCTATCGCCGCCACGAGCCGTTCCTGCTGTGGATGGACGCGAAGCTGCTGGCGGTGCGCGATTCGCAGTTCCGCGCGCATTTCGACGCGCTCCTGCAGGAAAGGCACGACCCGATGACGGCCTGTCGCCGCGCGTTCGCGGCACGCGCCGGCGTGCCGCTGTCGCTGCCCGCCGAGGCGCTGGCGCTCGGCCTGATGGGGCTGTGCGACGGTGCGCAGTCCTGTCGTGCGGACGATCGTGCGGCAGATTCTCGGTGCGTGGCCGACGAGTTGATCGACGCGGTCCTGGCCGGCTTCCTCGCAAATGCGGTGTTCAAGCGTGCGCCCGATTGACGGGGCGCGGTGTCGTGAATTCGGCTCGGCGGATGGCAGGAGCGTTGGGACGCAAGTGAACGGTTGAAGCCGTGTCCGTGTGTCAATCGTCCGACTTGAACGGATGCTTCCGGTCGTCTGCATGAGCCGGCGTCGATGGTGTGCCCCTCCTGTGTGGAGATCCGGGGCAGGACAGGGAAGGGAATACCCTGTTCATTTTTCTGTTTTTGTTTTTGTCATCATGACCTAACATTTGCAACATGTTCTACTAAAGACTCGGCCGGAAGCGTCCCCGACCCGGTTGCCATTTGACGAATCAGGAGATCTGCAATGGATGAATCCAAACGCAAGGCTTTTGCCGAGGATGGTGCTGTTCTCATCGAAGGCCTTCTCAATGAAGAACAACTGGCCCAGTGCCGGGAGGCATTCGACTGGGGCATCGAAAACCCCGGACCGATGGCCGCCAGTCTCCTCGACGGCACCGAGTACAAATCGCACAACGACAACGCGAACCCGTACGCGAAGGAGCGGCTCGACGCGCTGGTCGGAATGCTGCCGTTCGGCCAGCTGTTTGCCGACCTGTGGGGTTCGAAGCACATCTGGTATTTCGCCGAGGAGCTGTTCCTCAAGAACGGCGGCAAGAGCGCGCGTTCGCCGTGGCACCAGGACACGTCGTACCTGCCGTGGGAGGGGATGCACTTCGGCAACGCGTGGATCAGCTTCGAGGCCGTCCCGAAGCGCAATGCGCTCGAGATCGTCCGCGGCTCGCACCGCGGCATCCGCCACGACGGCACCACGTTCCAGAACGCCGAGGACCCCACCGATCCGCTGCACGGCGGCGACGTCTGGCCGCGGCTGCCGGACATCGAAGCCGAGCGCCGCGCCGATCCGGACGCTTACGACATCGTTTCGTGGGCGACGAAGCCGGGCGACGTGCTGCTGCTGCACCCTGGCGTGCTGCATGGCGGCGGCGTGGTCGATGCCGAATTCCCGGATCGCCACACGCTCGTGTTGCGCTTCTTCGGCGACGACGCGGTTTTCAGCCCGCTGCCCGAGCAGAGCATGTCGGGCTTCACGCCGGCGGGCGTCCTGTTCGTCGAGGAACTGGCGTCGCTGAAGGCCGGCGATCCGTTCCGCGCACCCTGTTTCCGTCAACTCGTCTGATCAAAGAGGTTCCTGACATGGCATCCACCAACAAACGGCAATCGATCGTCCCGCCCCCGTTCCAGGCGTGGTACGACGCATATCATTTCTCGCCGGCGACCCGCGTGGGCGACACGATCTGGGTATCCGGCCAGGTCGGCATCGGCGCGGACATGCAGCCCGCCAATGGCGTGCAGGCGCAGGCCCGGATCGCGTTCGAGTGCCTGAAGGGCATTCTCGAAGCGGCTGGGGCGAGCCTTGCCGACGTCGTCGAACTGACGACCTTCCACACGAATCTGCAGGGCGACACCGAGGCGTTTGCGGCGGTCAAGGACGCGTACTTTCCGGACCGCTACCCGTCGTGGACTGCGGTCGGGGTGACGCAGCTTGCGCTGCCCGGCCTGTGCGTCGAGATTCGGGCGGTGGCGGTGGCCGGGTCCGGCAGCGCCTGAGCCTGCCGCGCACTGCCGCTTTTGAGGCAGCGCGGCTGGCGCGGCATCCGCGGAGGAGACGCATCGAGGCTGCCGCAGCCAGTCGGCCATTACCCGTTGCACGAACGCCGTTGCACACCGTCGCGATCTCGTGCTGACAGACGGAGCGCCTATGAAGTGAAACCCGTTTTCGGACAGAGTGCAGTACTCGTCGACAAATATCGTAGTCCTGAGCATGTCGATCGAAGTGCAGCGAGGGCCGCGGTCACTCGCGTCGCGATCCGCCGGGATACGGAAGCACGCAGTCGGCCAGTGGCGTAGTCGGGTAGCCAGCAATCGAAATGAAATGAACGCGTTTCGTCCGTTACCGGCGATTGAACGCGGAATCGGAAGGAGAACCATGATGAGGAAGCACACAATCGGAGCCATGTCCGCGATCGCGGCGGCGTTGTTGGTCGTGGCTGGAGGCGCTGTCGCAGACGACCTCACGCCGGCAGGCGCGGAACGCGGGGCGAGCAAGGATGGCGCCGTGCCGGCCTTTGCCGGGCGGCAGGCGCCGCAGTCCGGCTGGGAGTACGGCAAGTTTCGCGGCGACTTCTGGAAGCACAGGAACGAGAAGCCGCTGTACTCGATCGACGCCGCCAATGTCGACAAGTACGCGAACATGCTGTCGGCGGGGCAGATCGCGCTGATCAAGCAACAGAAGGGCTACCGGATGGACGTCTACCCGTCGCACCGCGAATGCCAGTTGCCGGACGCCGTCGAACAGAACTCGAAGGCGAACCTGACCGCGGCGAAGCTTGCGTCGAACGGTGAAACGGTGCAGTCGGCGGTTCTGCCGGGTGTGGCGTTTCCGCAGCCTAAGAACGGCGCCGAAGCGATCCTGAACTACGAAGACCGTTATCGGGGAGAAGGCATCGAATGGCCGCTGGATGTCACGACCATCTCGCCGCGCCCGGGCAGCAGCGAGTGGATCGACGCGATCGGCCCGCAAGTCTTCTTTTTCCCGTCGGGCAAGCAGGGCAAGAGCTCGCCGCAGGATGTCGACCAGCTCAGCCTCGCCGCGTACTTCACGGCCAATTCGCCGGCCGCGCTGGCGGGCCAGGCGTTCGTGCAGCGCCAGTATTTCGACAAGATATCGGAAACGTACTACTACTTCCCCGGGCAGCGGCGCGTAAGACGCATGCCGGCCTACACGCACGACGCACCGCTGATCGGCTTCGAGAACCAGTACCTGATCGACGAAGCCAACATGTTCAACGGCTCGATCGACCGGTTCAACTGGAAGCTGGCGGGCAAGAAGGACATGATCGTGCCGTACAACGCGTTCGGCATGTACGACTTCGACGCGAAGCTGCACGACGTGGCGACGCCGAACGGCATTGCTGCCAAGCATCGCCGTTACGAAGTGCATCGCGTGTGGATCGTCGAGGCGACGGTCAAGCCGTCTGCACGCCACGTCGCGTCGAAGAAGGTGTTCTATCTGGACGAGGACAGCTGGCTCGCGCTCGTCGGCGAGGACTATGACGCTCAGGGCAAGCTGTGGAAGATGCGCGAGAGCTACCCGATCCCGGTGTATGAGCTGGGCGGCACCTGCGACAACGAGCCGTTCGTGCAGTACGACCTGCTCAACGGGCGTTACGTGCTCGATTCGTCGCCGATCGGTCAAGGCAAGGACATTCGCTGGTACGAGAAGGTCGACGATCCGCGCTTCAAGTCCGACTTCTTCACGGCGGAATCGCTGCGGTCGGTCAGCGAACGCTGAATGTCGCTGGATAAATAGAAAAGAGCCGGCGCGCGCGAACGCGCCGTCGGCATCCGGGTTTGGATGAGGTGGGGCAATGAAGGCGAAGACGATAGTTAGACATACTACGGTTTCGATTGCCGTGCTGGGTGCGGCGACCTCGACCGCGTACGGCTACGAGTTCACGATGGGAGACGGCGCTGTCCAGGGTTCGTGGGTGACCAACCTGACGGCCGGCGCCGGGATCCGGACCAAGAGCCCGAGCTGCTCGCTCACCGGCGATCCGAACGCATACGGCTGCGGCGCGGCGGCCAACACGAACCAATGGGGCTTTGCCGACAACGGCGACCTGAACTACCGCAAGGGGCAGGCGTTCAGCACTTACATCGGCGCGACCAGCGAGCTGCTGCTGAAGATGCCGGGCGAGGGGCTCAAGTTCATGGTTCGCGGCACGGGGATGTACGACTTCCTCGCGAAGGACACGGCGAGAACGCCGCTGTCGAGCACCGCGGCCGCGCAGGTCGTCTATAACGCGCAACTGCTCGACCTGTGGGGCGAGAAGGATTTCACGATCGGCGGACGCAACGCGCACGTGCGGCTCGGCAACCAGGTGATCAACTGGGGCGAGAGCATGTTCGCGCAGGGCGGCATCAACGCGACCAACTCGCTCGATGTCCAGAAGCTGCTGATTCCCGGTTCGCAGCTCAAGCAGGCGCTGCTGCCGGCGCCGATGCTGAGCTTTGCCGCGGACCTGTCGCACGGGTTCAGCACCGAGGCCTACTACCAGTTCCAGTGGAACGGCAACCGCTACCCGCCGGTCGGCACGTTCTGGTCGACCACGAACAGCCTCGGCCGCGGCGCGGAGCCGCTGACGATCAACACGAACAACCTCAACGTGGCGGGCCCGAGCGCGGGGACGATTGCGAACGCGATCGGGCCCGGCGCAGCCGGCAATCAGGATACGCTCAACGCGATCAGGAACGGGCTCGTGAACGGCGCATTCGCGGGGCCGCCGTTCAACGACATCGGACTGCCGGTCACGACGACCCTGCCCGCGAAGTACCGGCCGCAGTTCGGCGTGAAGTTCAACTACTCGCCGCGTTCGTTCGATGCGAACTTCGCGTTCTACTACGAGAACTATACGGACAAGTCCCCGGTGCTGGCGTCGCTGGCCAACGGCACCGAGCAGTGGTCGTATCTCGGCAGCCGCCAGCTGTTCGGCGTCAGCGCGAACTTCGGGCTCGGGCCCTGGGCGATCGGCACCGAACTGTCGTACCGGCCGCGCGACGCGGTCGCGCTGTCGAGCTGCTATGGCGCGGGCGGCCCGCTGGACCTGAACACGAACGGCGTCGCGGGGATCAACTGTCAGCAATGGGTCGACAAGAAGAAATTCCAGTACGACATCAACGGCCTGCTGGCGCTGACGCGCAGCGAGTATCCGTTCCTGAGGCTGCTCGGCGCGGATTCGGCAGCGCTCACGTGGGAACTGACGTGGATCTACTACCCGGGCCTGAGCTCGAGCGGCGTCACGCGCACGATCAACGGGCAGACGGTCACGCAGGTGCCGCAGGCCGGCTACTTCCCGTGGCTGAACAACAACTCGGGGCTCGGCTATCCGATCGGGAAGGCGCAGGGCACGTCGAGTTCGGTGGGCGCGACGATCGATTTCAACTGGACCTATGACGGCACGCTGATTCACGGCTGGCAAGTGACGCCCGGCATCACGTTCTCCGACGGCCTCTACGGCTACACGCCGACGCTGACGGCGAACTACCTGCAGGGCGCGAAGTCGGTGAACCTCTACGTGCTGTTCAACCAGAATCCGCCGAAGTGGCAGGCGGGCATCAACTTCACGACGTTCTTCGGCGGGCACAACTCGGTCGGGCAGCCGTATGCCGATCGAAATTTCGTCGGGGTGTTCGTCACCCGGAACTTCTGACGGGTGACCCGGGGATAGACGGCGCACACCGTGCGCCACAGAAAACTTGAAGAGGTAGTGTCGTGCTCAATCGTCTAGTCAGCCGTCTGGAAAGACTTTTCTTCGGTCATCGCGCGATCGTGCTCGCCGTGATCGGCCTGTTCACTGCAGCGATGGCGGTGTTCGCGGTGCAGCTGCGCATGGACGCGGGCTTCGAGAAGCAGATGCCGATCGGCCATGAATACATCCGGACGTTCCAGACATACCGGAACGATCTGCTCGGTGCGAACCGGATCACCGTTGTCGTGCGGGCTCGCAAGGGTTCGATCTGGACGCCGGAAGGACTGACGCGGTTGTACAAGGTGACCCAGGCCGTGACGTACCTGCCGAACGTCGACCGGATCGGGGTGCGTTCGCTGTGGACGCCGAACGCATTCGTCAACGAAATCACCGACGAGGGATTTCGTGCGGAGCCGGTCATCGCGGGCACGATCACGCCCGACCAGCTGACGCCGCAGATCGTCGAGCAGATTCGCCGGTCGACGACGCTCGGCGGTTATGTCGGCACGCTCGTGTCGCACGACGAAGACAGCGCGATGATCACGGCCGAACTGAACGAGCGGGATCGCGCGGGCAAGGTGCTCGACTATGTCGCGTTCAACCATCTGCTCGAACAGCAGATCCGCAAACCGTTCGAGGATGCCGGCTACGATATCCAGATCATCGGCTTCGCGAAGCAGATCGGCGACATCGCCGACGGCGCGACCGCCGTGCTCGGCTTCTGCGGAGTGGCGCTGCTGCTCACCGCGCTCGCCGTCTACTGGTATTGCCATTCGCTGCGCTTCACGGTGCTGCTGATTTTCTGCTCGCTGACGTCGCTGGTCTGGCAGTTCGGCACGCTGAAGCTGCTGGGCTTCGGTCTCGATCCGCTCGCGGTGCTGGTGCCGTTCCTGGTGTTCGCGATCGGCGTGTCGCACGGCGTGCAGCAGGTCAATTTCATCGTGCGCGAGATTGCGCACGGGCATAGCTCGTACGACGCGGCGCGCCATAGTTTCAGCGGTCTGCTGATTCCCGGCGTGCTGGCGCTGATCACCGCATTCGTGTCGTTCATCACGCTGCTGCTGATTCCGATTCCGATGGTGCGCGAGCTCGCGATCACGGCGTCGCTGGGCGTTGCGTACAAGATCGTGACGAATCTCGTGCTGCTGCCGGTCGCCGCTTCCTGCTTCAACTTCGGGAAGACCTACGCGGACAGCGCGCTGAAGCGCGGCGAACGGCGCGCGGCGTGGCTGCGCGGGCTGGCGCGGGTCGCGCAGCCGAAGTATGCAGGCGCAACCGTCGCGCTGACCTTGGCAGTGTTTGCGCTCGCGGCATGGCAAAGCCGCGACCGCGTGATCGGCACGCTGCAGCCGGGCGCGCCGGAACTGCGTGCGGATGCGCGCTTCAATCGCGACGCGACGTCGATCGCCGGCAACTACGACATGGGCCTCGACTGGCTGACGGTCGCGATCGAGTCGAGCGGCAAGGCGTGCGACAACCCGGCGGTCGGCCTCTATGAAGACGACTTCGCGGCCGCGATGCGGACGGAGCCGGGCGTCGTGTCGGTGCAGTCGTACTCGGGGATGCTGCGCACTTACGGCCAGGGCTACAACGAGGACTATCCGAAGATGAACGTCGTGCCGATCGACCCTGAGAACTACGGGGCAGTGTCGGTGGACGTCGGCCGCGTGAAGGGCTTCATGAACCACGATTGCGGGATGACGGCCGTCCACCTGTTCCTGACCGACCACAAGGCGACGACGATCAACCGGATTCTCGACGACGTGAAGCAGTACCGTGCAGCGCACGTGTTCCCGGGCATCAGCGTTCGTCTTGCGGCAGGCAATGCGGGCGTGCTTGCGGCCACCAACGAAGAGGTCGCGCGCAGCGAACTGCCGATGATGCTGTACGTGTACGCCGCGATCCTGATTCTCGTGTTCCTCGCGTACCGCGACTGGCGCGCAATGCTCGCGTGCTGCGTGCCGTTGTCGGTCGCGACCTTCATTGGCTACTGGTTCATGAAGGAATTGCAGATCGGGCTGACGGTGGCGACGCTGCCGGTGATGGTGCTGGCCGTTGGCATCGGCGTCGATTACGCGTTCTACATCTACAACCGGCTGCAGGTTCATCTCGCGGGCGGCCAGCATATCGTGAAGGCGGTGCAGCACGCGATGCTCGAAGTGGGCGTGGCGACGATCTTCACGGCGATCACGCTGGCGATCGGCGTGGCGACATGGAGCTTTTCGGCGCTGAAATTCCAGGCCGACATGGGCAAGCTGCTGGCGTTCATGTTCCTCGTCAATCTGTTGATGGCGATGACGGCCTTGCCGGCGCTGGCGTCCGTGCTGGAGCGCTGGTTCCCGCGCCGCACGCCGGCGCGCGCACCGGGCCTGTTCAGCCACTGACGCTCACGCACATCCTGAAAGAGACTCAGCCATGATCAAGACTCTTGTTGCCTGTACCGCACTCTGTGCTGCCGCAGCAGCGTTTGCGCAATCCCAGGGAACGGTCGCGGACTGGGCCGCGATGCCGGCTCACGTGTGGGCCGCGCCGACCCGTTTGATGCTGACCGACGCGACGCGCGCGGCCAAGCGCATCGTCGCCGTCGGCGAGCACGGCGTGATCCTGCTGTCGGACGACGATGGAAAGACCTGGCGTCAGGCCCGTAGCGTGCCGGTCTCCGCGACGCTGTCGGCCGTCACGTTTGCCGATGCCGAGCGTGGCTGGGCGGTCGGCCAGTGGGGCGTGATTCTCGCGACTCACGACGGCGGCGAAACGTGGGTGAAGCAGCGCATCGACACCTCGGTCGATCAGCCGCTGTTCTCCGTGAACTTCACGAACGAGCGGGACGGGATCGCGGTTGGGCTGTGGTCGTTGCTGCTGCAGACCCATGACGGCGGCAAGACGTGGGCCAGGACGACCTTGCCGAAGCCGCCAGGCGGCGGCAAGGCGGACCGCAACCTGTACCACGTGTTCGACGATCGCCACGGCGCGCTCTACATCGCCGCGGAGCAGGGGACGGTGCTCAAGTCGACCGACGGCGGCGCGAACTGGAGCTATCTGCAGACGGGTGGCAAAGGCTCGTTGTGGGCGGGTGTGGCGATGCCCGACGGCAGGATCGTGGTCGGCGGCCTGCTCGGCAGCCTGTTCCAGAGCAGCGACGGCGGGGCCAGTTGGTCGCCGCTGAACACCGAAACGAAGAGTTCGATCACCGATCTCGTCGCGACCGGGAGCGGGTTACTCGGCGTCGGGCTCGATGGTCTGGTGATGAAGCAGCGCGCAGGCGGTACGTCGTTCGAGGTCGCGCAGCGTCCGGACCGCGCGACGCTGACCGCGGCACTGGTCGATGCGACCGGCAAGCCGCTGCTGTTTTCACAGGATGGCGTGCTGGATGCTCACTGATCGCGGTCGTTTCTGCGACGATCATTCAATCATCCTGAAAAGTGAAGAGAAAGAGAAGAACCGAAGAAAGTTACTGGAGTGGCAAAGATGGATCGGAAACTCAAACCGGATGCACCGACCCGGCGTCAGCTCCTTCGCCTCGCGGCGGTGGGTGCCGTGTCGCTGGCCGCGGGAGAGGTCTCGCTGGCGGAGGGGGCCGTCACGGCAACCGCGGACCGCGACGTGCTGGATGTCGCGATCATCGGGGCCGGCTTGGCGGGACTGACCGCCGCGCGCGACCTGAGCCGAGCCGGCTGCGATTCGTTCGTCGTGCTGGAGGCGCGCAACCGTGTCGGCGGGCGTACGTACAACCACGATCTTGGGCATGGCGTCGTGTCGGAAGCAGGCGGCCAGTGGATCGGCCCCGGCCAGACCGCCATCGCCGACCTCGCGCGCGAGCTCGAGGTCGATACCTTCCCGACCTGGTACACCGGGAGGACCATCATTCTGGCGGGGGACAGCCGGGTCGCCCAGGATCTTCACGGCGGCACCGGTGGCGACGAAGCGATCGGCGCGAAGCTCGGCGAACTGGCGCGCGGCGTACCGTCCGCCGCACCGTGGAAAGCGCAACGGGCGGCGGAACTCGACAAGCTCACGTACGGCGAATGGCTGGCGCAGCAGGGCGTGAAATACGAGGACGGGTATTTTCTCGGCCTGGCCGCGAAGCTGTCGCTCGGCGGGGCGCCGGCGCAGCTCGGTCTGCTGCATTACCTGTCGGTGATCAACAGCGCCGGCTGCCGATACGACCAGCTCGAGTCGATCAAGGGCGGCGCGCAGGAAACGCGCTTCGTCGGCGGCTCGCAAATCCTGTCGATCAGGATGGCAAAGCAGCTAGGCGACAAGGTGCGCCGGTCCTGCCCGGTACGCAAGATTTCCGGATGGGATCGCGACGTCGTCGAGCTGCGGACCGATTGCGGTGTCGTGCGTGCGCGCCGCGTGATCCTCGCGCTGAATCCGGCCCTGTGCAACCAGATCGTCTTCGACCCGCCGCTGCCCGAAGGGCGCGCGCAGCTGCAGCGGCGCTGGCCCGCGAATGCGCCGATGCGCAAGACGGTGCACGTCTATGAGCGGCCGTTCTGGCGTGATGACGGCTACTGCGGCCAGATTTTCCAGGTCGGCGGCCCCGTGTTCCTCGCGTATGACAACTCGCCGCCGGACGGTTCGGTCGGCGTGCTGAGCGCGTTCGTCGCGCCGGGCGCGCTGCCCGCCGAGCCCAGGGCAGCCGAGCGGACGCTATCGGCCACCTACGCGAAGGCGTTCGGCGACAAGGCGCTGCATCCGAAGCAGTTCCACGACTTCGACTGGGGCCGCGTCGATCCGTGGACGCTGCAGTGCATCCATCCGTTGCCGGCTGGTTTCTGGACGAAATGGGGCAAGTTCTTGCAGCCCGAGGTGGGCCGGCTGATCTGGTCGGGAACCGAGACCGCCGACATCTGGGCCGGCTCGATGGACGGCGCCGTGCGCTCGGGGCACCGGGCCTCGTTACAGGCGCTGGGCAATCTGGCACAACGCAGCGTGGAGGGGTGAATGAGGCGCGCAATGATCATCGGTGCTGTCGCGGCGATCGCGGGATTGGCCGGCGCAGGCGTGCTCTACGGGCAGGACATCCTGGACGGCATGCGTTTCGAGAGGGCGATGAGCCGGATCGGCGCGGCAGGCAACGCGAATGCCGGCCCGTGGCCGCAGCCGCAGGAGACCTGCTTCTTCTGTCACGGTGCGCGCGGCCAGTCGCTCAATTCATGGTACCCGGCGCTTTCCGGCCAGCCTGAACCCTATCTCGCGGCGCAATTGCGCGCGTTCGCGTCGGAGCAGCGCCACAACCCGTACATGGGGCCGCTTGCCCGGGACCTCGACGACGGGCAGATCAACGGGTTGGCCGCCTATTTCGCGCAGCAGACGCCGACCCGGAACGAGGACGTCGCCGTCGACGCTGCGCTCGCAAAACGCGGAATGGCGGTGATCAAGGCGCGCAGCTGCCAGGCCTGCCACGGCGAGACGCTGCTGGGCAAGGATCAGGTGCCGCGTCTCGCGGGCCAGGGCGAGGCCTATCTGGCGAACCAGCTTGCCGCGTTCAAGACCGGCGAGCGCCATGACCCGACCGGCGCGATGAATGCCATGGCCGCCACGCTGTCGGACGACGATGTCCGGGCAGCGGCCCACTACCTCGCCAGTGTCTCGCCCGGGCGCACGGATAACGGCGGTTAGAGGGCAGTTGGAAGGCGGTCGCGGAGACGTCGCAGAACAGGGAATACCCTGTCTTTTTCTTCGCTTCTATTTTTGTCACTATGACCTATGTTTTGTAATGTGTTCTAGTAAATGACGTGAGCCGGAAGGCACACCTGTCGCAAGTGAATTTGACGACGTTGTTCAGGTTCGCGAAGCGCATCCGGTCGGCACGGGCCGACCGGCGTGCGACGCGATGCCGACATCGACTCATGTTTGATGACCCGATTTGCAACCACTCGAGTTTCAGGAGACACACCATGGCTAAGCACCCCGTCGTCGTCTATGGCGCAAGCGGCTACACCGGCATGTTGATCATGGATTGGCTGATCGACCAGAACATTCCGTTCACGGCCGTCGCGCGCAACGCTGGCCGCGCGAAGGACATGATGGCGCAGCGCGTCGTGCGCCTCGAATCGGCAGACTACGAAATCATCGAAGCGGAACACGACGTCGATTCGCTCGTCGAGGCATTCCGTGGCGCGAAGGTGGTGTGCAACACCGTCGGACCGTTCTCCAATTTCGGGCTCGTCGCCGTCGAAGCGGCGCTCAAGGCCGGCTGCCATTATCTCGACACCACCGGCGAGCAGTCCTACATCCGCAACGTGCGCGACCAGTTCGGCGAACTGTATCGGCAGGCCGGTCTGCTGGTGTCGTCGTCGAATGCGTACATGTACACGTTCGCCGAAATCGCCGCCGAGCTGGCGCTCGAGACGCCCGGCGTCGATGCGCTGGAAACCGCGACGCTGACGCGCGGCCCGCGCGGTGCGGCGGGAGTGAGCGTGGGCTCGACGGCGACGATCTTCGACGGCTCCCGCCACGAATCCTGCTACCTGTGGGAGAAGAAGCTCACTCCGCACGCGCCGGATGCGTCGTTCACCGTCGCCGCGCCCGAGTTCATGCAGCCGGTGTTCTGCCTGCCGTGGGGCGGCACGTCGCTGCCCGTCTACTTCGAGCGCGATCCGCGCGTGCGCAGCTGCATCTCGTGCGTGGGCTTCTACGACAACAACGTGATGCAGCTCGTGCACCAGTTCGGGCAGAAATGGGAAGCCGAATACAAGCACCTGCCGCGCGAGCACCAGGACGCGATCCTGAAGCAAGTCGTCGATTCGACCACGCCGACGATGCCGCCGCGCGAACGCACGACGATCCAGCGCAGCGTCGATTTCGCGATCGGCCGCGGCCAGCTCGCGTCGGTGCGCGCGACCGTGCACGGGATCACGCCGTACATCTCGACCGGCGCCATCCATGCGGCCGGCGCGATCAAGCTCCTCGACGGCGAAACCGCGAAGGTCGGCTTCGCATCCGGATCGAAGGCATTCGGACATCGCTACCTGCTCGGGTTCCTCGAGCAGCGCGGGCTCGCGCGCGCGACCGTGACTCAGCTGTGATGCACGTCGCCGATCCGGTACAGACTCAAAGGACAACGACACATGGCAATCATTGATTTCTTCGACCGCGGGTGGCGCATCAACCCGCATGGCGCTGCCTATATCCAGGACGAGCGCAGCTTCTCGTTCCAGGAGATCGGCGAGCTGTCCTGCCGCGTCGCCAACGCGTTGCTGGCCGGGGGATTCGCAAAGGAAGCGAAGGCCGCCGTCTGGTCGGACAACGACGTCACGGGCTGGGGCTGCGCGCTGGGGCTATGGCGTGCCGGGTTGGCATACATCCCGATCAACGGGCGCAGCACACCCGCCGAGAACCAGTACGTGCTCGATGCGTTCGACTGCGAGGCGCTGTTCTTCCAGCAAGCGTTCGCGCCCGCGATCGACGCACTGCGCGCCAGCCTGCCGAAGGTGAAGCTGTGGGTGTGCATCGACGCCGACCTGCCGTGGGCGCCGTCGCTGGCGACCTGGAGCGCGGGCCAGCCTTCGACGATCCCGCGTGTCGCTTGCGACATGGACGACGTCGTGACGCTTTCGGCGACGGGCGGGACGACCGGTTTGCCGAAAGGCGTGATGAACACGCACCGCTCGTTCCAGACGTACTTCGCGCAATTCATGATGGCGTGCCCGTACGGCGCGCAGCGCCCGGTGAACCTTGCCGCCGCGCCGATGACGCATACCGCGGGGATGATGTCGCTGCCGTGCACCGCGCGTGGCGGCACGGTGGTCGTGCTGCCGAAGCCCGATCCCGCGCTGCTGCTCCGCGCGATCGCGACGCACCGGGTCACCGAGTTGTTCCTGCCGCCGACGGTCATCTACCGGCTGCTCGACATCCCCGGCATCGAGAAGCAGGATTTCTCGTCGCTCAAGTATTTCCTGTACGGCGCCGCGCCGATGTCGGTGGAAAAGCTCAAGCGCGCAATCGAGGTATTCGGCCCGGTGATGGCCGGCGGCTACGGGCAGACGGAAGCGCCGGCGTCGATCGCCAACCTGACGCCGGCGGAGCATTTCGTCGGCGGCAAGCTGGCGTCCGACGAGCGGCTGTCGTCGGTCGGCCGTCCGAATCCGCTGATTCGTGTCGAGATCCTGAACGACCGCGGCGACGTGTTGCCGCAGGGTGAGACCGGTGAAATCTGCGTGCGTGGCGACCTCGTGATGAAGGGCTATTACAACGCGCCGGACAAGACTGCCGACACGATCGTCGACGGCTGGCTGCATACCGGCGACATCGGCCATCTCGATGCCGAAGGCTATCTGCACATCACCGACCGCAAGAAGGACATGATCATCAGCGGCGGCTTCAACGTGTACCCGAGCGAGGTCGAGCAGGTGATCTGGGCGCACCCGGCGGTTCAGGACTGCGCGGTGATCGGCGTGCCCGACGACAAGTGGGGCGAGGCGGTGAAGGCGGTCGTCGAGCTCAATGCCGGCCAGAGCGTGAGCGCCGACGAACTTGTCGCGCTGTGCAAGGAGAAGCTCGGCTCGGTCAAGACGCCGAAGAGCGTGGACTTCGTCGCCGCGCTGCCGCGCAGCACGGTCGGCAAGGTGTTGAAGAAGGACCTGCGCGAGCAGTACTGGCAGGGTCAGCAACGCAGGATCTGAGTCCCGTTACCCGTTACCTACGAACGACACACCATGAGCAACATCTATATCGCCGGCATCGCCATGACGGTGTTCGGCCGGCACGTCGAGCGCAGCCTCGACGATCTCGCGGGCGAAGCGCTGCGCGGCGCGTTGCAGGATGCCGGCTGCGGCGCCGACGCGATCGGCGCGGCGTTCTACGCAGGCATCACCAACGGACAGCTTCAGGGCCAGTTGTCGATCCCGGGGCAGGTCGTGTTCAGCAAGATCGGGATCGACGGCATTCCGGTGTTCAACGTCGAGAACGCGTGCGCGTCCGGCAGCACGGCCGTGCATCTGGCGATCCAGCATCTCCGGGCGGGTGCCGGCGACGTCGCGCTGGCGCTCGGCGCGGAAAAGATGAACGTCGAGGACAAGGCGAGATCGCTCGCGTTGTTCGAGTCGGGATGGGACGTGTCCCGCGTCGACGAGAACTTCGCGACGCTCGCGAAGATGGGCGAAGGCATCGAGCCGCCTCCCGGATCGGAATCCGACAGGCCGTACAGCCGGTTCATGGCGATCTATGCGGCGATGTGCCGATATCACATGAAGACGTACGGCACCACGCAGCGCCAGATCGCCGCAGTATCGTCGAAGAACCATCTGCATTCGGTATACAACCCGCATTCGCAGTTCCGCAAGGCTTTCACGATCGACGAAGTGCTCGCCGCGCCGCCGATCACCTATCCGATCACGCTGCCGATGTGCGCGCCCGTGACGGACGGTGCGGCCGCCGCGATCCTTTGCACCGACGAAGGACTGCGGCGCATCGGCGCCGATCGCAGCCGCTGCATCCGGATCGCGGCGAGCGTGGTCCGCAGCTTCACGCATCGGCGCATCGACGAGCCGGAGAAGAACATCAGCCGCCTGGCCGCGCGGCAGGCTTACGAACAGGCTTCACTGGAGCCGAAGGACATGGACGTCGCCGAGGTGCACGATGCGTCGGCGATGGGCGAGATCATCCAGGCCGAAAACCTCGGGCTGGTGCCGCACGGCCAGGGCGGCCCGGCTGCGGAGCGCGGCGAGTTCACGCTCGGCGGGCGCATCCCGATCAACACGTCCGGCGGCCTCGAATCCAAGGGGCACCCGCTCGGCGCGACGGGCATCGGTCAGCTATACGAACTGGTGACGCAGCTGCGCGGGGAGGCCGGCGCGCGGCAGGTGCCCCGCGCACGTCATGCGATCCAGGAGAACGGCGGCGGATTGCAGGGCGTCGAAGAGGCGGCGCTTGCGATCCATATCCTGAGCAAGGACTGACGGAGGCCAGCATGGTCGAGGGGCCGGACGTGAAGCAGGACCCTTGCCCGCTGGGCGGAGGAATTCAAAATGAATGCAGCGCTGGAAAAGTACCGCTCTCTGGGCGGCTGGATCGAAAAGCCGGATGATCCGCAACCGCCGCTCGACGGCGACATCGACGCGGACGTCGTGGTCGTCGGCGCCGGCTTCGCCGGCTTGTCTACCGCGCTCGAACTCGCGGCGCGCGGCGCGAACGTGGTGATCCTCGAACGCGAATTCGCGGGCTTCGGCGCAAGCGGGCGCAACGCGGGCTATCTCGCTGGCGGCCAGGGGCTCGAATTCGACCTGTTCGTCAAGCGCGTGGGCCGCGAGCAGGCGAAACAGATCGTCGGCTTCTACGACGAGGGCGTCGCCTACGTCGAGCGCAAGCTCGCCGAATACGGCATCGACTGCGACTACACCGCGTCGGGGATCATTCGCGCGGGCGTGCATCTGTCCCACGAGGAGAAGCTGCGCGAGAGCATGCGGATCGGCGTCGAGCTCGGCTCTCCCGCGCAGTTCCTGGACCACGCCGCAATGCGCGCGCGCGGCATTCCGCCGGCGTTCCTGTTCGGTTGCTACAGTCCGGCGGGCGGCACGCTGGACCCCGGCAAGTACGTGACGGGATTGCGGCGCGCGGCGCTCCGGGCGGGCGTGAAGATCTACGAGAGCACGGCGGTACGGTCCTGGGCGGACGGGCCGGTCGTCAGCGTGCAAACCGGGCGTGGTTGCGCACGCGCACCGTTCGTCGTGCTCGCCACCAATGCGTATACGCCGCAGCTCGGACTGCTCGACGACAAGGTGATGCCGCTGCGCGTGTCGGCGATCGAGACCGAACCGCTGTCCGCGGCGCAACTGGCGTCTCTCGGCTGGCCGCGGCGCGAAGGCATCGTGACCTCGCACTTCACGATGGAAAGCCATCGCCTGACGGCGCGCAACACGCTCGTGCTGACGACGAAGCGGCTGCACTACGTGTATGGCGCGCAGACGCCGAACGTGCGGGACGACGCGGCGTATCGAGCGCTGATGAACGCGCTGTGCGACCGCTTCCCGACGTTGGGCGGGCTCGCGATCCGGTCGTGCTGGAGCGGCTATATCTCGTTCGCGGGCGACGCACTGCCGGTTGTCGGCGAGACCGGAACCCACCGGAACATTCTCTACACCGCCGGGTGTTCGGGGCACGGCGTCGGCACCCAGTCGCTGATGGGCCACCTGCTCGCGGAACGGATTCGTGGCGCCGAGCACCCGCTGCTTTCGGCGCTGCGCCACAAGACGCCGTCGACACTGCCCGAGCCGTTGCGATGGTGTGCGATCAATTCGCTGCTGGGCATCGCGAACCTGCTCGACGACCGCGTGAACCGCAAGGCGCGCGCGGTCGCCGTGCGAACGGAATGACGGTGGGCACACCTAAGGCATCGTCGATCGACGCACTCGAGCGGGACCCTGCGGCGGACCGGATCCCGCTTCGTCGCAAAGGAGGAATCCGCGCCCGGACGGACCGGCCGCGCATAAGCCGGTTGATGGAAAATGAGACTGGCATCGGGTATAGTCATCTGCGCCCGGCGAAATGCGGGCGCGATTACTTCGACGAGGCCGTAACGCCCAACTGATGACGGAAAGCGATGACAGTGCCTATTGAGCAGCGCAGCAGCAGGAAACGGCGCACATCGAGCGCAGCACCCGCAGCAAACGGTACGGACGGCTTGCGGGCCCAGGGCTTGCGTACACGCAACACCATCGTTCGCGTGGCGAGAAAACTGCTGCTCGAAGGCGGCCCGCTGGATTTCTCGCAGCGCGCGGTCGCGCAGGCGGCGGGCATCAGCGTCAGCAACCTCCAGTATTACTTCCCGACACGGCTGGCCGTATTGCGGGCGGTCATCGAGCCCGTCATCGACGCGTACCTGGACGACCTGAAGCGCGCGGTCGACGGCAGCACGTCGCCCGGCGACACGCTCGAGCTGCTGATGGAGCGGGCGGTCCGCGACGCGAAGGATGCCAAGGGCACCGCGCTGTGGTCGCACTTCGTATCGTTCGCGTCGGCCGATGCCGAGTGCGGCCGGTTGCTCGACGACTGGTACGACACGCTGACGCGCGAGCTCGCGCAGCTCGTGCGTGCCGCCAATCCGGAGTGCAGCGCGGCCGACAGCCGGCACGTCGCCACGCTGCTGATCGCGATGGCCGACGGGCTCGCGCTTCAGTTCGGCACGGGGCGCCATACGCAGGCGCTCGATGCGCGATTCATGGAAACTGCGCATTACCTCGTGTACGGGAAGGCGCCGAACGCCAGAAGCAAGTAGCAGCGAAATACCGCGGCGGCATCCGGAACAGACAGGGGAATACCCTGTCTTTTTTTTCCTTTATGTGTTTGTCATCATGACCTATGTTTGGTATGTATTACTATGTGTGGGATGACCGGATGCACCCGCTGTCCGGTCGGCATGCTTCCAGGAGAGGAGGAGAACCGAAATGATTCGTCTGCATAAATCTGCCGCGTTGCCGTCGGTCGGGCTGACCGGTTTCGAGACGCCATTGAGCGAGGAGGAAAGTGCGATCCAGAGCACCGTCCATCGCTTTGCGCGTGACGTGCTGCGCCCGATCGGCCGGGAACTCGACCGCATGTCGCCGGAGGACGTGATTGCCCCCGGCTCTCCGTACTGGGCGGCCGTTGTCGAGAGCGCGAAGCTCGGGCTCGATCCGCAGCTGATCGCGCAGTTTCCGCCGGAGGTCGCGGTGCGCATTGAATCGCTGATCGGCGAGGAGCTCGGCTGGGGCGATTCGGGCCTGGCTGTGTCGATCGGCGCCGCGACGATGCCGCTGATGATGGCTCAGTCGGTCGGCAACCAGGAACTGATCGACATGTGTGCGGGCAAGGTCGGCTGCTGGATGAACACGCAGCCCGACCGCGGCTCCGATGCCGCGATCCTGTATCGGCAGGAACTCAGCGCGGGCGGCAAGCAGCCGACGGGCAATGTCACCGCAAAGGTCGGCGCCGACGAGATCGTCATCAACGGCCAGAGTTCGGCGTGGGTGTCGAACGGCTCGGTCGCACAGGTTGCGCTCGCCTACATGGCGGCGGACTACGGCGACGGATTCTATGGCGACGGGGAGCACGGGGCGTTCACGAACGGCATCGGGATGATCGTTCCGCTCGACCTGCCGGGCATCTCGCGCGGCAAGCCGCTCGACAAGATCGGCCAGCGCGCGCTGCCTCAAGGCGAGATCTATTTCGACAACGTCAAGGTGCCGAAGCGCTTTGCCATCGCGTTGAAGGACGACTATCTCGGCAACCTCGCGTCGACCTGGTCGACTGCCGGCACGCACATGTGCCAGGTGTTCGTCGGCGCGGCCCGTGCCGCATTCGAACTCGCGCTGGCCTATTGCCACGAGCGCAAGCAGGGCGGCACGCTGCTGATCGACCAGCAGATGACGCATCTGCGCGTGGGCGAGATGCTGCGCCGGCTGGAGATGGCGCGCGCGATCGCGCGCCGCAGCCTCGCGTTCTCGCGGATGTCGCCGCGCAGTCACCCGTACGCGACCGCGCAGGCCAAGGTGAGCGTGACCGAAGAAGCGATGAAGATCACGCACGAGGCGTTTCAGCTGTTCGGCGGCAACGGCACCACTCGCGAATTTCCGATCGAGAAGCTCTTCCGCGACGTGCGTTCCGCATTGATCGAAGACGGCGAGAACTACATCCTCACGTCGCGTCTCGGCGTGCTGGCAGGAAAGCTGTACCAGGAAGGCTGGGCGCGGGATTGAGCGCGCGCTAGCCGCGGCAGGGCTCCGGCGCGGCGTGAATCCGGAGTCCCCGGCCGGTTTCGCGGCGGCGAGTCAAGTTCGATGCCGCGGCAGAGTGCTTTGGTGATTGAAATGGCGGGATCGTATCGATGTCCGGCACTGCGTCGGTGCAATGGGGCACTCGAATCCGGCGCGCACGCGCGCGGACAGCCGGGGCGGCACGTCCGCGCGTCGCGTCATAAGTGACCGGGCAGTCGCCGCTGCGCCGTTCGGGTACCGCGCCTACTGGCGGGTCTGCGTGGAAATGCCCGACTGCGGGGCGGCAGCCGCAGCGGCCGCCGCCGCCGCTTGCGCTGCCTGCTGCGCGGCAACCTTGGCTTCTGCGGCCTGAATGTCGGCGGGATAGTCGCCCTCGTCGCCAGCGGAAGGGTTGTACCCGGCGGCTTCCAGTCGATACAGTTCTTCCATCACTTGCGCGCGGGTGAGCGGCGCGGGCGACTGGGCCATGGCTGCGCGACTCGCGAGCAGCGCGACAAAAATAAGAAATGCGAAGCGATATTTCATGATGATGCTCCTGTAACGGTGCGTGCGTCGGCGCGACGGTGCCGAATCAATCCGCCGAGTCAACTGCCGAAATACGGCGTGCAAAAGCTCACGGGGCCTACGCACGGCGCCGTGTTCTGCATCGCCGGTTCGGCCTCACGCCTGCCTGCATCCGACGAACCGGCCGCCTGGTTGCCCGATCCGCTCTGGTCGGGCTGGTCGCCCATGCGCTCCGCCTGCTGCTGGAACAGCGGACTCACATCGGGATAGGACGTATCGGTCACGAATTGCATCCCGTGTTTTTGTGCATCGATCAACTCCTGACGGACGTCGGCGCGCGTCCTGACTTGCGCCGACGCATGCGTGGCGAATCCAGTCGCGGAAAGGACGGCAATGGAAAGACCGATCATCAGATGCTTGCTCATGTCACGCTCCTTCTAAAAACGAACGATGGGTGCTACATCCGTTTCAACTTCGCGTGACGTGCGTTTATTCCGCTCGTGCGGAGTCCTGCGAGCATTCGGCGAATGCGGGCGGAAAACGGGCGGAAAACGGGAATAGAAAGCGTGTTCCGGCGGTTATCACTTGTGCGGGTGCAGTTTCGATCAAGTGACGATCCGGGTTCGGAATGGACGAGCAATCTTCAGCCAGGCGCTTCGAGGTACTGCTGCTGCCTCACATGAATTCCGCGTACAACGTCGCGCGATGGCTGGCCCGCAACGACCACGATGCGCAGGACATCGTTCAGGAGGCGTATATCCGGGCGTTCCGGTTCATCGACCGGTTCGACGGCGACGATGCGCGCGCATGGCTGCTGCGCATCGTTCGCAACGTGTTCTGTACGTGGTATCGGCAAAACCGGCGGCACACGGCCGAGTCGCTGTCGCTCGACGACGACGAGGGTGTGACGGACATCAGCGACGAAGGCGCGTGCAGCCCGGAGACGCTGCTGATGCGCGATCAGGATCGCGAGCGCGTGACGAAGGCGCTCGGGCGCCTGAGCGTCGAGCACCGCGAGGTCATCGTGCTGAGGGAGATCGAGGGATTGTCGTACAAGGAAATCGCAAGCGTCGTCGGCGTGCCGATCGGGACCGTGATGTCCCGTCTCGGGCGTGGTCGCCAGCAGCTCGCCGCAATTCTGACGAACGTGGGCCAGGAGGCATGATGGATCATCAACAGGCAGTCGACGTGCTGTCGGCGTACCTCGACAACGAGCTGAGTCTCACCGAGAGTGCTGCGTTCGAGCGCCATCTGGCCAGCTGCGGCACATGCCGGCAGGCGTTCGAGATGCAGCGGCGTGTCGCCGCGCTGATGAAAGCGTCCGACCTCCGGTTTCGCGCGCCTGACGCGCTGCGCGCACGGATCGTGTCCGATCTGCGCGCGCGCAAGACTGTCCTGCAGCGCATGGCGGGTTGGCTGGCGCCGCGCGGCACGATCGGCGTGCCGGTCTGGGCCCCGGCCGGTGCAATGGCCGTCAGTGCGCTCGTGCTCGCGTGGAGCGGCGCGCTTTACCTGTCCGCGCCGAGTGCCGACGTCAGACTCAGATCGGAACTCGTCGACAACCATGTGCGTTCGCTTCAGGCGAGCCACCTGATCGATGTCGTGTCGACCGATCGGCACACGGTAAAGCCGTGGTTCGACGGCAAGATCGATTTCGCGCCGCCGGTGGTCGATCTCGCGAGCGACGGCTATCCGCTCGTCGGCGGGCGGCTCGACTACATGAACGGCCGCGCGGTCGCGGTGCTTGTGTATCGCTACAAGCTGCATCCGATCAACGTGTATGTGTGGCCGGCAGACGATGCCGGAGAGCCGCCGCGGGTCTATGCGCAGCACGGCTACCACCTTGCGCACTGGGCGGCCGCGCACATGAACTACTGGGTCGTCACGGACGCGGACGCCCACGAACTGGGGGGATTCGTCGAGCGCCTGCGCACGAGGGGCGGTTCGTAGAAGTACTAGGGGCACCAGAACAGAAAGCATCGCGTCGCGCGCCGTGATCGTTGCGCGGCGCCCGATACAGCCGAACGCCGCCCGGCGACGCATCCCGATGAGGATTGCGTCGCCGGACGGTACGGACTGCGAAGGGAGGCGTCACTGAACCGTGATCGTCTCCTTCATGAACGGATGGATGCCGCAGAACACCTTGTAGACCCCCGGCTTGTCGAACTTGAATGAGTACGTCTCGTCCTGGTCGAGCGCTTTCGAATGAAAGATGCCGGCGTCGTTGACGATGGTGTGCGGCTCCGCGTCGAGATTCTTCCACGTGAGCGTCGTGCCGGCCTTGATCGTGGTGGACATCGGCGAAAACATGAAATTCTTGATCGTGACGAGCGTGTCGTCGGTGTTCTGCGCGAATGCCGGGATGGCGGCGGCTGACGCGGCGAAGCAGAACGCGACGGCGATGACGGAACGGAATAGCGATCTGTTGTTCACGATGCACTCCTTGCGCCTAGGCGATCGTCGTGTCACGAAGCGCCGACGCCACCGGACGGCCGGCGAACTCGACGGTGGTCACCCCAAGCATCTTCGCGAGCTGGTCGCGCGGCACGGTGAGCGGCACCGGGCCGGGGCCGTTTCCGGCGGTGGGCTGCGGGAACGCGGTGGAACGCGCGGTGTGGAACGTGATGTTGCCTTCCACTTTCGACACGATCTGATGGATGTGCCCGTTCAGCACGGTGACCGAACCGAAGCGCTTCAGGTTGTCGATCACCTGCGGCGCGTCACCCGTTCCCCAGCCCCACGGCTCGTAGATCGTCCACATCGGCATGTGCGAGAACACGACGATCGGCGTGCTCGACGAGCGGCCCTTGAGGTCCTGTTCGAGCCACGCGAGCTGATCGGCGCCGAAGCTGCCGAGCCCGTTCGGCTTGAAATGCATCACGTTGACGAGCGCGACGAAGTGCACGCCGTCATGGTCGAAGCTGTAATAGCCGCGGTTGTCCGATGCCTTGCCGAAGCGGCTGAAATACTCGGCGCCATTGCCGTCGGTGACGTCGTGCTCGCCCGGAACCGTATGAAGTTCGGGGATCGCCAGTCCGGACAGGAGCTGCGACGCGAGATCGAATTCCGCCGGTTTCGACAGATGGGTGATGTCGCCGGTATGAATCGCGAGCGCCGGCTTCGCAGGCATCCCGTTGACGAGGTCGATCGTCCGCTTGAGCGTACTGGCGACGTCGGGGTTGGCTTCCTTGTTGAAGCCGATGTGCGTGTCGCTGATCTGCAGGAACAACGGCTTGCCGAGGTTGGCCGGCGGCGCATTGCCTTCCTGCGCCAACGCCAGGTCGAACGGCGCGAGGACGCCGCCCGACAGCGTGAAGAGTGTCCCGAGTCCGCCGAAAGCCATGCACTGCAGGGCCCTCCGGCGAGACGGACTGGATGGATTCTGTGAAGACATGAGAGCCTCGCGAGCGATCGATAACGGCGGACGGCCGGCACGTCCGGGAAGAAACCGGCGCCTTCAGACGGATATACCGATGAGGTCGTCGATTTATTCCCGCTGCGCGAACTCAACGAACGCAAGTCTCGGCGAATACTCGAGGGATTCCCGGACGGGTGCGAGGGTGGCCGGTGTCGGCCGTTTGAAAGCTTGAGGCGATGTCGTCGCAAAGCTTGTGTGACGCGCTCAGGCCGCCTCGGCCGCGTCCACGCAGTCCGCCAGGATCATCGCGCCGGCATTCCCGGGCGTCGACCCGAGCAGTTGCGGAGCATAGACGCTGTCGCCGATCTCGATCGGTCGTCCGGACAGCACGCACTCGCCGCGGCGGCGCGTGACGAACAGCCGCCATTTCTGGTAGCCGTAGCGCCCGGTGCACGCGTCGCACCATGAAATCATCACGCTATCGGGTGCCGGCCGTTCGAGCACGCCGATCGTCGGCCGGCTCGACGGGTTCCATGCCGGCAGCTTGTCGCGCGTCGTGCCGCGTCGCCGGCCCGCCGCCGACGCGACCGGCGGCATGCCGACGCTGCCGATCGCCGCGACGGTTCGAAGCCAGGGGGCTGCGCTGTCATCCATGATGTCTGTCCTTTCGAATCGATACGCGATGCGGAGCAACGTGGCGCTACGACAGCCGGATCCGCGGTTGCACGCAGCCGCTGATGCGCTCGGCGACCCACAGCATCGTCGCCTTCGGGAAGCCGTGCAGCGCATGCTGGTGGCGGCGGTACAGCATCAGGTGGCTGAATTGCGCGAAGCGCCCGCGGATGAAGCCGCCGCGAAAGAAGCCGAACTGCCCGAGCGTGCCGAACGCGTCGTAGTCGCTGAGCGACACGAGTGCGCCGAAATCGCGGAACGCGAACGCCGGCATCGCACGGCCGTCGATCCATGACGGCAGGTGGTCGGCGAGATAGGCCGCCTGTTGCGTGGCAACCTGGGCGGTTGGCGGCAGCGGCCGCTCCTGGCCGTCCGGCAGCAGGCTTGCGCAGTCGCCGATCGCGAACACGCGTTCGTCGCCGACTGCCTGCAGCGTGGGGCCGACGACGACCTGGTTCGCACGGTTCGTATCGAGCCCGCCGAGGTCCTTCATGAAATCGGGCGCTTTTACGCCGGCCGCCCAGACCATCAGGTCGGCTTCCGCGAACGCGCCTTCGCCGTAATGAAAGCCGCGTGCGTCGGCGGCAGTGACGCGTGTCGACGTCAGCACGCGAAAGCCGATGTGTTCGAGCCGCCGCTGGGCCGACGCGGAAATCTTCGGCGGGAACGCAGCGAGAATCCGCGGCCCGCTTTCGAGCAGCGTGAGCTGCAGGCGGTCGCGCACCGACACGTCGCCGTATGCCTCCGCGATTTCCAGCAGACGGCTCAGTTCCGCGGCGAGCTCGACGCCCGTCGCGCCCGCGCCGACGATCGCGACGCGAAACGGCTCGTCGTTGGCGACGCTGCGAAACACGCGCATGCGCAGCGCCTCGTTGAACGTTTCGGCCTGCCGCTGACTGTCGATGAAATAACAATGCTCGCGCACGCCGGGCACGCCGAAATCGTTCGCCTCGCTGCCGAGCGCGAGCACGAGCACGTCGTAGCCGACCGAGCGCGCGTCCAGGATCAGCTGGCCGTCCTGCGAGCGGATTTCGCCGACGTGCACTTGCCGGCGGACGCGATCGAGCCCCTGCATGTCGCCGGGCTCGAACGTGAAGCCATGTTCGCGGGCGTGTGCGAGAAAGATCACCTGTTGCTGCTGTACGTCCCGCGTGCCGGCGGCGATCGTGTGCAGCATCGGCTTCCACACGTGCGTCGGGCTGCGGTCGATCAGCGTGATTTCGGCGCGGCCTGGGCGGCCGAGCCGTTCGCCGAGGCGAGTTGCGAGCTGCAAACCGGCGATGCCGCCGCCGACGATGACAATGCGTACAGGTTCGGTCATGGACAAATCATCACGTGATGAATAATGTATGATCCTAGCGTTTCGATGCTTGACGTGTCAATCGAAGGGGGAGACCGCAGGTTCCGGAATTCGGGTCGGACGGGCGGTCAAGGCAGGTGAATAAAGGAAAATCCAGGAAGGGAGCGGGACAACGTGGGTGATGTTTCTGAACGGTCGCCGTCGAAGCGGCGCACGCGCGGACGGCCGCTGCCGGGCGCGTCCGTCGGTCCGGACGTGATCTTGCGGGCGGCGCGCCAAATGTTTGCGAAATGTGGCTACGACGCGACGAGCGTGCGCGAGATCGCGCGCGAACTGGGCGTGGATGCTGCGCTCATCGCGCACCACTTCGGGACCAAGGAGACGCTGTGGCGCGCGGTCGTCGAACAGATCGCGGAGCTCGCGGCGCCGCTGTTCGACGCGCTGCGCGCATTGCGAACGTCGTCGCTGTCACTCCGTGCTCGCGTCGAGCGCGCGCTGGAGCTGGGCATCGACATGGTGTTCGCCGAGCCGGACATCGGCATGTTCTTTTCCACTGCGACGACGGAAGAGGGCGAGCGGCTCAATCGGCTGCTGGAGCGGCTGGTGCGCCCGTACCATGCGGCTATCGTGCCGTTGCTGACCGATGCCGCCGAAGCCGGCGAGATCGCGATGACGGATCCCGACGTGATGTTCTTCATGCTCGAGAACGCGATCGGCACGACGGTGGCCTACAGTCACGTGATGCACGAATTCACGACGCTGCCGGCGCGCCCGGAGCAGTTCAAGGCAGCCGTGCTCGCGACGGCGATCAATCTGCTGGGGCGGTGAGCGAGGCGGGCGGCGCAGGAATCGGCCGCCAGCCACGGGCAGTCGATCGCCGAAGCATCAGGAGATGCCCCCGGCGTACGTTCCAATGAACAGGATTCCGCATCGTTCGCGCCCGCCCGATCGTCAAACCGGCGGCGGATCCCCCGGCCACCGCCGCGCCCCCGGCCCGCGCCGGCGTCCGGACGTCGCGGCCGCCGAGGCGCGGCTGCATGCGGCGACGGCGCGGGTCGGCGTCGCGACGGCCGACCTGTTCCCGCGCTTCACGCTGTCGGGGCTGCTCGGCAGCGCGACGAGCAGCTACGGGTTCTTCCGCACGGGCAGCGACACGAACCTGATCGCGCTCGGCATCGACTGGTCGTTCCTCGACGTCGGCCGCGTGCGAATCGCGGCGAGCGACGCGGAGGCGGCCGGCCAGCTCGCGCATGTGCGTTTCGCAGCGGGGGGCGATCGACTACAACGAGGTGCTCGACGTTCCGGAATCCGCCGGCCGTAGCCGGCTCAACCCAGCGACTTGACCCAGCGACTCGACCCAGCGACTCAACCCAGCGACTCAACCCAGCGACTCGACCCAGCGACTCAACCCAGGTCGGCGCGCAACCGTGCGAGGGCCGCCTCGTGCGTTCGTTCGAACTTCAACGGGGTCACGGTGATATGGCCGGAACCGAGCGCCACCGTCTCCGAGTCGGGCGCGTCGTCCGTCGGGCCGCGGCTCAACTTCAGCCAGTGATAGTCGACGTTGCGCGGATCGGTGAGCGAGACCACTTCGACGCCCCGCAGCAAGCCGGCACCCTGACTGGTCACTTTGAGCGACCCGACATCTTTCGCCGGGATGGCAGGGAAATTCACGTTGAGGCACGCGTCCTTGTCCCAGCCCTGCGCAACGAGCCGGCGGATAACATCGGGCGCGTGCTCCAGGGCCGTGTTCCATGGCACCGCGTCGCGATCGACGAAGGCCTGACTCAGCGCGATCGCAGGAACGCCAATGAGCATGCTGGTCATCGCAGCGCCGACGGTGCCGGAAAACACCGTCTCCGTGCCGAGATTCGCGCCGCGATTCACCCCTGACAGCACCAGTTCGGGCGGGTAGTCCGCCATCAGGCGGCCGATGGCGACGGCCACGCAATCGCCCGGCGTGCCGCGAACCGCGAAACGCCTTTCCGCTTTGCGATGAATCCTGAGCGGCTCGTGCAGGCTGATCGAATGCGAGGTGCCGCTCTGGTCCTCCATGGGCGCGACGATCCAGACTTCGCGCGCCAGCGTCATCGCGACTTGTTCGAGCACCTGCAGGCCGGGCGCATCGAACCCGTCGTCGTTCGTGAGCAGGATGCGGTCGAAAATCGGGCTGGTTCCTTGCATGGGAAGAATCCTCTCGAAGGTGAACAAAAAGGGGAGGCAAACATTGCGACACGTGATGACGATGCTATCATCACATAGCTATGTTTTTGTAGATAAATACGAGGCCGACGTGGACATCTCGTTGTTTCGCATGCGGTTGAGCCGGTTGGGCAGACGCCTGCGTCAGGAGGCGCGCAACACGCCTGATACCTGGACGCGAATGCTGGTGCTGAGCGCGGTCGACCGGCTGGGCGCAGAAGCGACGCCGTCCGCAATTGGTGCCGCCGAGAGTCTGCGGTCGTCGAATCTGGCCGCGTTGTTGCGGGATCTGGAGGCGGACGGCCTGGTGACGCGCACGCGCGACACGATCGATCGGCGCAAGATCCGGGTTCAGCTTTCTGCCGCGGGCAGGGAAAGCCTGCAGCTCAGCCGGCAGCGGCGCGACGAATGGCTCGAGCGGGCGATCGGCGCATGCCTGAACGAAGACGAGCGCCAGCGGCTCGTCGCCATCGGTCCGATCCTGGAGAAGCTCAGCGCGTACAGCGAGCCGCCGGAGCAGGATCAGTGATCTTTGTTGCAAGTGGGAGCGGCACGCCCTCGTTGAATCCATGCGCACGACGGCGCCCGCGATCGCCTGCAACCGGCGTCGGCGCGACGCCGCCCGTCACGTCGCCTGGCGGGCCTTGACCGTCATCCGGCAGACGGTCGCGAGCGCGAGCAGGTTCGGGTCGCGCTCGCGGCGATGCAGGAAGCTCAGGCCGATGGTCTGCCGCATCGGCTGTCCGGCAAGCGGCACCAGCGCGATCTTGTGCGCGAACAGGTCGCGCACGCGGCCCGGCAGCAGCGTATAGCCGACGCCCCCGCCGACCAGGTTGATCAGCGAGAAGATGTCGCCGACACGCATCATGACGTTCGGCGTGAAGTCGGCGGCGCGAAACGCTTCGACGAAACCCTGGTGAGTCGCGAAGCCTTCGCTGAGCGACACGAACGGCGCGTCGCGGCATGTGGCCAGATCGATCGTGTCGAGCTGCGCATACGGCGAACCGACGGGCGCGGCGAAAAACATTTCATCGTCGAACAGCGCGATCGATTCGATCTCGGCGTCCTGCCCGGGCACGGCCATCAGCGCCGCATCGATCGCACCTTGCCTGAGCTTGTCCAGCAGGTCCGCGTTCGAGCCGAGCACGAGTTCCGCCTGCAGCTCGGGCCGCCGTTCCTTCAGTGCGATCACCACTTCGGGTACGGTGCGGATCGTCAGCGAATAGAGCGAGCCGATCTTCAATTGCCCGGCGCCGTAGCCGGCGGCCTCGCGCGTCGCGCGAATGCCGTCGGTCATCGTCTTGATCACTTCGCCCGCGACTTCGGCGAGCACCTGCGCGGCTTCCGTCGGAATCAGGTTGCGCCCTTCGTGGCGGAACAGCGCGCAATGCATGCCTTCTTCGAGCGTGTGCAGCGCGCGGTGCACGCTGACCGTGCTGACGTTCAGCGCGTCGGCGGCCTTCGCGAGGCTGCCCGTTTCCATGAAGGCGAGGAGCACCTCGAGCTTGCGGAAGGTGATCTCTTCGTTGATGCGATTGCGCATGGTCGGAGTGCCGGGAGGATGTCGACCGCAAATTCTGCCCCGGATTCGCGGCGACGCACAATGCGGGCATTGCACGACTCCGCGCACTGCGTGACGAGTCGGATGACGACACCGTGCTCGACGGCCACGGCGACATCGCATGCGACCGATCGCAACGGTTTCGCGCCACGGCAGAACATTTAGTCTGCGGCTAATGCTTTGCCTTCCGGATTAATTGATGCGGGTTTTCGGCGTGCCTATTATCGGTCGACGCCGGGCGTGTGCCGGCAAGCGGGCATGTCCGCCGCGTGTTTCCCGGTGCGGTATCGGGGGGCGCGCGGTCCGTGCCGCTTCCATCGGATCTCAGGAAAGGAGGGCAGACATGCGCGCTGATTCGCATCGGAACGCACGGCATCGGCAGGTGGTCGCCGCCGTCGTCGGCAATACGCTCGAGTGGTACGACTTCATCGTCTACGGATTCTTTTCCGGCATCATTGCGCGCCTGTTCTTTCCCGCCGAAAGCCAGTATGCGTCGCTGATGATGTCGCTCGCGACGTTCGGCGTCGGGTTCTTCATGCGCCCGGTCGGCGGCGTGCTGCTCGGGCTCTATGCGGACCGCAAGGGCCGCAAGGCGGCGATGCAGTTGATCATCTTCCTGATGACGCTGGCGATCGCGCTGATCGCGTTCGCGCCCACCTACGCGACAATCGGCCCGGCAGCGCCGGTGCTGATCGTCGTCGCCCGGATGCTGCAGGGGTTTGCAACCGGCGGCGAAT
The DNA here is from genome assembly GCF_053427725.1 of Burkholderia sp. PU8-34. NCBI lineage: Bacteria > Pseudomonadati > Pseudomonadota > Betaproteobacteria > Burkholderiales > Burkholderiaceae > Burkholderia > Burkholderia sp. PU8-34. The sequence goes on along the minus strand of NZ_JBSAXC010000001.1, from coordinate 383,143 downwards.
ATGCGAGCTCCACCGCGTTCCTCGTCGAGAGCGCGCCCGCACATCGGCGCGGCCTGTACGGCTCGTGGCAACTGATCGGCCAATGTCTCGCGGTGTTCGCCGGCGCGGCGATGGGGGCGTGGGCGACCCGCAACCTGTCGGCTGACGCGCTCGATAGCTGGGGCTGGCGCGTGCCGTTCGCGATCGGGCTGCTGATCGGGCCGGTCGGGTTGTGGATCCGCCGTCACATGGAAGAGACGGACGCATTTCTCGATGCGAGCAAGGAGGCCGGACGGGAGGCGACCAGCGTGTCCGGCGTGCTGCGCGACAACCTGCGCGGCGTGCTGGTGTCGATCGGGCAGACCGTGACGGGGACGGCCGTGTTCTACGTGATGCTCGTGAACTTGCCGACGTTCGCGCACAAGACGTTCGGGCTGCCGCTCGACCAGGTCTTCAAGGTGCAGATGCTGGCGGTCGCCCTGTTGACCGTGACGATTCCGGTTGCCGCGTCGCTGTCGGACCGCATCGGCCGGCGGCCGGTGCTGCTTGCCGGCATGCTGGCGCTGCTGATGGTGACCTATCCGCTGTTCTCCTGGCTCGCCGCGGCGCCGAGCATCGGGCGCCTGCTGGTCATGCAGCTCGTCATCTGCGTGAACATCGGCGTCATCTACGGCCCGGCGCCCACGACGCTCGCGGAGCAGTTCACTACGCGCGTGCGTTCGACCGGCGTCGCGCTCGCGTACAACATCGCGGTGATGCTGTTCGGCGGCTTCGCGCCGTTCATCGTCACGTGGCTGACGCGCGCGAGCGGCTCGCCGGTCGCGCCCGCGTGGTATGTGCTGTTCGCGACGCTGTTCGGGCTGGCGGCGAGCGTGTTCATGCATGAAGGCGCGCCCGCTGTCATCGAGCGCCGGCGTTATCGCGGCGATACGGTCGTGCGTGCCGAATAGCGCGGCTGGTTTCCGGCGGACCAGCGGTCGGCCGGCGCCGGTCTGCTGCCGGCGTTCAATCGGTCGATGGGTGGTATGGGGGTGATATGGGGCGTGCGTGCCGCCTTTCCGCTGACGTGCACGTCGTTCCTTTGGCCCGATCCTTTCTGATGTTGTCCCGCAGAACGCTGTCGCGCATTCCCGTGTCGCCCGACACTGGCGCTCGCCCGTCGCTACGAACGGCGTGCGCCTGCGACATGCCTGCCGACGCGGGTGGGCATCTCGCGCGGGACCGGCGTGGCGACATGCGCGCCGACCCGTCCGGCCTGCCGCGCTTGGCCGGACGAGGGCCGCCGCCGGGCCTTGCGCCGCGGGCCCGGTCGATCAGTCCGCCCAGCCCGGCGCGGCGAAGACCACTTCGCCGCGGAAGCACGTCTCGATCACGCGTGCCTCGGCAAATGTTTCGACCGGATGCCGGAACGGGTTGCGATCGAGGATCGCGAAGCTCGCATCCTTGCCGGCTTCGAGCGAACCCGTGCGATCGTCGAAGCGTAGCGCGTAAGCGGCGTTCACCGTGTACGCCTCGAGCATCGTGAGCAGGTCGAGCCGTTCGTGCGGGTTCCACGGCGGGCAGTCAGGCTGTTCGACCAGCACATGCGTGACGCCGGTCTGGATGATCGGCAGCGGATTCATCGTGCTCACCGACCAGTCGGAGCCGGCCGCCAGCATCGCGCCGGCATTGCGCAGGCTGCGGAACGGATAGTTGCGCGCGGTGCGCTCCGGCCCGAGCAGGTCGCAGTAGAGCTGCTGCTGTTCGGGGCGGGCGGCGGTCCACAGCGCCTGCATGCTCGCGATCGCGCCCAATTGGTTGAAGCGGCCCATGTCGGCCGGATCGACGATCTGCAGATGCGCGAGCTGCGCACGCCGGTCGCGCACGCCGTTGCGGCGCTGCACGTAGTCGAGCGCGTCGAGCGTCATGCGCACCGCGCGGTCGGCGAGCGTGTGGAAGTGCAGGTCGAAGCCGGCCGAATCGGCGAGCAGGCAGATCTCGTTGAGCGCGTCCTGGCTCCACAGCGTGAGGCCGCAGTCGTCGGTGCCCGCGTACGGTTCGAGCAGCGCGGCCGTCTTCGATTCGGGCACGCCGTCGACGAAGATCTTCACCGTGTGCAGGCGCAGGTTGTCGCACGCGTATTCGCGTCGCCATGCGACGAAACGTTCGATCTGCTCGCGCGGATCGCGGCGCGGGTTCGCATACAGGCCCGCGCTCATGTACGCCTTCAATGTGCCGGCGCGCTGCGCGGTGGCGTAGGCGTTGAGCTCGGCTTCCTCGACGCGCGCATCGAACCACCCGGTGATGCCGAAGCCGTGCGCCATCGCATGCGCCTTCGCGAGCGATTTCGGGTAGCCGGCCGGGCTCAGTTGCGGAATGATCGAGCAGATGCGATAGAACGCCGCCTCGTGCACGACGCCGGTGGGCGCGCCGGACGCGTCGCGCTCGTGCACGCCGCCTGTCGGATCGGGCGTGTCCGCCGTGATGCCCGCGGCTTCGAGCCCCTTCGTGTTGAGGCAGCCGCTGTGCACGTCGAAGCCGACCACGAGAAGCGGACGGTCGGGCACGCTCCGGTCGAGCAGCTCGCGGGTCGGGTAGGCGCCGAACGCGGCGAGATTGGCGCCGCCGAGATACACCCACGGCTCGTTCGGCGTCGCATCCGCGCATGCGCGGATGCGCTGCAGGATCGCGTCGGGTTCGTTGATGCCGGACAGGTCGAAGTCGCCGAGGATCTGATGGCCTTCGAGCGGATGCACGTGGCCGTCGATGAAGCCCGGCAGCATCAGCCTGCCGGCGAGATCGACGATGCGCGTGGCGGGGCCGGCCAGCGGGCGGATGTCGTCGTCGTGGCCAACCGCCAGGATCTTGCCGTCGCGGGTCGCGAGCGCTTGCGCGAAGCGGCGCTGCGCATCGCCGGTATAGAGGATGCCGTTCAGATAGACGGTATCGGCGTGTTGCATGGTGTCTCCTCCGGATTGAGGTCGGTTTGCCGGGCGCACGCATCCGGCGGGCGGGCCGTCGGGCTCGTCCGGTCGCGTGGGTCCGGGAGGGTTGGAAATGCGTTGCGCGTCGTGATGACCGCGCTGGCCGTCGGGGCGCGGCGCGTTACGTTCTCGGCGGCGCGTGAGTCGCGAGATTGCGCCGGCCTGAACAGGCACGGCCGGATTGCATGCATTGCCGGTCGTGGCATGTCGGCTGGCGGCCGACGCTGGCGTCCGCGTCCCCGTGGGCCCGTATCGATCCGGTGATCGGCATCTGTGTCTCCGCTGTATGCGACGTGTTCAGGTCGTCGGGTGAGTCAGATACTAGGGGCGGGGAGTTGGACTGTCTGTCCTCGATTTGAGGACAAGGTGCGACAAAGCGGATGGCGCGTTGGGCAGAAGGCAGAAGGCAGAAGGCAGAAGGCAGAAGGCAGAAGGCAGAAGGCAGAAGGCAGAAGGCAGAAGGCAGAAGGCAGAAGGCAGAAGGCAGAAGGCGGGCCGACGCCATCCCGCATCGGCCCCGGCGCTCAATCGCGATTCACGACGCGCGCAAACGCGTCGCCGTCGGCCACGCACCAGGCGAACAGGCCGGCCCGGTTCGCGACGCCGAGCTTCGCGAGCGCGCGATCGAGGTAGGTGCGCACGCTGGACGGCTTGACTTCGAGCGTGCCGGCGATCCGCGGGACCGGCTGGCCCTGCAGCACGGCGCGGCACACGAGCCGCTCGCGCTGCGACAGCGCCGCGCCGCTCGCCGACAGGCGCTGTTCGAAGCGCTGCAGCAGCGCTTCGTCATCGGAGCGCGGCGTCACGCTGGCGAGCCGCGCATGCTGGACCACCAGCGGCAACAGGAAATCGCCGAGCTGCCGCAGCAGGCTCAGTTCGGCGAGCGTGAACGAAGCGTGGCCGCGTCGACGGAACAGCGAGAACGCATAGACGTAGTCGCGCTCGCTGCCGAGCAGCGTGCAGTCTTCGCCGAGGTCGCCGAGCACGAAGCAGCGGCCGTACTCGGTGGCCGTGTCGATGTCCTCGTTGCACGAGAACACCAGTTGCGAATCGGTCAGGCGTTCGATATGGGGAAGGATCGTGTCGGAGCGCCAGTCGCCGCGCATGTACAGGTCGAGCGCATGGCGCGTGCCGTCGGGATCGTCGCCGCCTGCGAAGAACAGCACGTCGACGCCGTCGACCGGACCCGACGGCGCGCCGCGCCGGTAGCGGGTGGCGACGCTGTAATACGAATACGGATCGACAGTCTCGCGCAGCCATGCCCACAGCCGGGTGGGAAACCGGGTACTGCCGAGACTGGCGACCAGGTCGCCGGCGCTGCTCAGGGAAATGTTGGCGGGGCTCATCGGTAACACCATCTTCACGAACGACGGCCGCCTGCGTCCAGCGTGGCGGTTTCCCCGGCGTGCACGGAGCGGCGGGCCGGGGACGAAGCCGCGGCGGCGGTGTTGGCGGCGGGTTCGATTGTAGGAAACTTCGACGATCTCGAACACTTCCGCGCACGTCGCCGTCGGCCGCGTGCAATTGCCGGATCGCCGCGTCCTGACACAGCGCGCGCATGCGGACCGTCGGGACGGTGCCGGATGACCGGCCGCGCCGGCCGCCCGGTCGTGTCGTACCTCCGATGCGGGCCGGACCGTGGGCCCGCATACTCCGGCGGCATGCGATGCCGAACGCGCGGTATCAGCGCCAATACCCGTTGACGTATACCCAGACCTGCCCCTGGCGCCGCCAGGAGCCGGGAATCCAGCGATGGCCGGGGTGACGCGCGATCCAGCGACCGGGCACCCATACATATTGTCCGCGCTGCCACTGCCAGTAGCCGTCAGTCCAGACGAAGCCGCCCGGCCGCGGCGGCGGCGGGCGCCGTTCGTGCCGCATCGGCGGCGGGGCGACGCGCGGACGATCGTCATACGGCGGGCCGCCCGGATTGCGGTACGGGCCGGATGGTCTGTATACAGGGGGCGCGGGCTGGGCCGAGGCGGCGCGCAGCCAGCTCGCGGTGCCGACGAACGCGGCAGTCAATCCGATAGCGCGCAACAACGAGCGTCGATTCATGGCGTGTCCTGTCCTGTTGTGCTGTCGTGTTTGACGTACCTTAGCGCGCCCGGCGGCAGACCGGGTTACGCACCCCGTTAGGGCTGTAACGGCGTGTGACGGGCGCTACGGTGATGGGCGCTGCCGGTCCGAACGGGCGGCCGGCGTATCACGGCCCGGCCCCCCGATCTCCAGCCATTCCTCGGACGTTTTGCGGCCGAAGCATCCGTTGCGGAAGCGCAAAGCCCAATATTTGAGGCAAAAACAGGTAAAAAGTGCCGATTTTGCGGGGGTTGCACGATTCCGCTTGTTGTTTCTATGCAACCGTCAAGACGATGACATGTAAGAATGGTGGGATGAGGGAGACCAAAAAACAACCGTCAAGAAGCCAAAAAGAAACGTCAAAACAAATACTTATAAGGTGGACCCATTTCTATTATTTCTAGATCTGGAAAAGCTTATTTCTTTATTTGCGGATCGCTCCCCTAGGGTACACCCCTAAACTCACGGTTCCCAAACGGGCAACTATCCGGACGCAGCCAGCAGGACCGATGGCGTTTCCGGGCGGTTGCAGACCGTTTATGAACAAGGTCGCGAGACCTGCCTCTTTTTAGAAGGGAGCTCCACGAATGAACAAGACTCTGATCGTTGCAGCAGCTGCAGCATCGTTCGCAACCGTCGCTCACGCGCAAAGCAGCGTCACGCTGTACGGCGTGCTGGACGCAGGCATCACCTACACGAGCAACGTCCAGCCGGCACTGGGCCAAGCTGGCAAGTCGCGGTGGTCGATGGGTTCGGGCATTGACCAGAGCCGTTTCGGCCTGCGTGGCTCGGAAGACCTGGGTGGCGGCCTGAAGGCAATCTTCACGTTGGAAAGCGGCTTCAACATCGGTAACGGCAAGTTCGCGAACGGCAACGGCGGCATGTTCAACCGTCAAGCTTTCGTCGGCCTGTCGAGCCAGTACGGCACGGTCACGCTGGGTAAGCAGTACGACGCAACGCAAGACTACCTGGCGCCGCTGACGGCAACGGGCTCGTGGGGCGGCACGTACTTCGCGCACCCGCTGAACCTTGACCGTCTGAGCACGAACGGCGATGTCGCAGCGAACAACACGATCAAGTTCACGAGCGCGAACTACGCTGGCCTGCAATTCGGCGGCACGTACTCGTTCTCGAACAACACGAACTTCGGCAACAACCGTGCGTACAGCGCGGGTGCTGCATACCAGTTCCAAGGTCTGAAGCTCGCTGCTGCATACTCGCAAGCGAACCTGGGTGACGGTACGAACGCAAACGGCGCGACGTCGTCGGCGATCGGTGGCATCGCTAGCCAAGGCCGCGTCCGCACGTACGGTGCTGCTGCTGGTTATGCATTCGGTCCGGCACAAGTCGGCGCTGCATGGACGCAAGCGCGTCTCGACAACAATGCAGTCGCTCTGGGCACGCTGCGCACTGACAACTATGAAGTCAACGCAAAGTACAACCTGACGCCGGCTCTCGGCCTGGGCGCTGCTTACACGTACACGAACGCGAAGATCAACAACGGCAGCACGCACTGGAACCAGTTCGGCCTGCAAGCTGACTACGCACTGTCGAAGCGCACGGACGTCTACGCACAAGCTGTGTACCAGCGTGCAGCGAAGAACGGCATTGGCGCATCGATCTACAACGGCGACAGCTTCAACAACAACCTGCCGAGCTCGTCGATCAACCAAACCGCAGCAACGGTTGGTCTGCGTCACCGCTTCTAAGCGTGACTGCTGGGTAACCAGCTCTGAAAAAGGCGCCTTCGGGCGCCTTTTTTTTCGCCTGCGCGATGCGCAGGCAGCGAAGGGGCTTGGCAAGCACAGGCCAAGCGTTGTCCGGATACAAAAAAGCGAGGCATCCGATCCGGATGCCTCGCTGGCTTCTTGTGCGGCGCGTTGCGAATCCGGCGGCAGCCGGCCACGGCGGCGACGTCAGCGCGTGTATTCGCCGTTGGCCTCGGGCTGGAACACGATCGCGGCGACCTTCATCAGCTTCTCGGCGCCGCTCGGCTGCATCACCTTCACCAGCTGGCCGCGCTGCGTGCCCAGCAGCGCCATGCCGACCGGCGTGAAGACGTTCAGGCGCCCTTGTTCGAGATTGGCGTCGTCCGGATAAACAATCGTCCAGGTGGTCTGCTCGTTGGTCGTTTCGTCGAGCAGCGTGATCTGCGAGTTCATCGTCACGATGTTTGCCTTGATGGCGTCGGACTGGACGATGTCGGCCCGCTCCAGCAGGGCGTCGAGCATCGCCTGGAAGCGCGGGTTGTGCTCGGCGTGCTTTTCGAGCCGTGCGACATCGAGTTCGGTCAACTGATACAGGCGTTGTTTCATGGCAATTCTCCAAATGATCGGCAGGGACAGGCGTGGCAAACCTACGTGGATCGCCCGGAGCCTGTCTGACGGGCTCCGGGTGGAGACTGGGCCGTCAGATCAAGCGCCGGGCAGGGGTGAGCGGAGCCTGGGCCGTGCGTCGAGCGAGGGGGTGCGCCGGGTGACCGGCGAGCGCGCGCATGCCGGCCGGGCCGGAAGGCGAAACAACGGGAAGCATGGAGGCGCGCATCGTGTGAAAGGGATCGTCAGACGGATAAAACCTTACGATTCTACAACGAAATCGCTAGCCGCCGCTGATCCGTGTGTCGGCCATTCGTCAGGGATTGTTGTCGAAATGGCTTAAGTGGCGGGCGCGCTGCTGCGCAGTCGTTCGCGATAGTTGCCAAAAACGCAACGCAGTATGTTCAAACCAAGGGTTTCCCCTTGGTGATGCGGCGACTAGACTGGTTTCAATCGCTTCAGACAGACCTGCCGGAAGCGACGAGAACACAGAACATCGCAGAACATATATCGGAGGTAAGTCATGAAGTCGATCATCTACGCAGCGATTGCCGCATCCGTCCTCGCCACCCCGATCGCGTCGTTCGCGCAGTCGGATCAGGGGCTTACCCGCGACCAGGTCAAGGCGGATCTCGTGCAGCTCGAACAGAATGGCTACAAGCCGCAGGCCAGCGACTCGCAATATCCGGCCAACATCCAGGCCGCCGAGCAACGCATCCAGCCGAGCCAGCAATTGCTGACGCGCGCAGATACGAGTGGATACGGTGCCGCAGCCACCGGCGCGGTACAGTCGGGTGGCCGCCGCATGACGGAAGCGCCGAATCCCGTCAATTCGGTCTACTTCGGCAACTGATATCCCGGGTCTGCCCGCGCGCACCAATACTGACGGGCGGTGAGCGATATGTGCACCGCCCGCAAACAGGCGCAGAACCTCCGTCGCCGCATTCCGGCGGCTTTCCGCCCAGACGCTCGCGCGTTTGGGCCTTTTTTGCTGGGGCGCGGTCAGACGGACGTGACGGCGGGGGTCCCGTGGATATAGTGCTCGAGCTGGCTGATCGTGAATTGCTGGTCGGCAATCACGCTCTTGACGAGGTCGCCGATCGACACGAGGCCGATCAGCTTGCCGTCGTCGAGGACGGGCAGGTGGCGCATCCGGTGTTCGGTCATCAGCGCCATGCATTCTTCGCTCGACTGCGACGGCTCGACGTAGCGCACCTTGGAGGTCATGATTTCCTCGACGCGCGTGGCTTTCGACGAGCGATCCTGCAGCACGACCTTGCGCGCGTAATCGCGCTCGGTGACGATGCCGGCGATGTCGTCGCCGTCGACGACCAGCAATGCGCCGATGCCTTTTTCGGCCATCAGCTTGATGGCGTCGTAGACGAGATCGGTCTTCCTGACGGTGTAGATCGTGCGGCCGGAATCCGGCTTGGCCTTGAGAATCTGCGCGACAGTCGTGCTCATTCGCTTTCTCCGTGTGCAGGGCAATCCAGGGAAGGCAGGGCGTAATGCGCGTCACCCGATGGATCGAGTATAAACGGGCCTCAGTAGCAGCCGCGTGACTAATTCCAGATTAGCGGTAAACTTCCGTCACGTGCCATCCAGAAAATTCCTACATTCCTGATCGTTCGATTGAATTCATGATGTCTTCGCGTCCCCAATCGCCCGCCCCGGGCAACGGCCAGACCGACGAGTGCGTGACGCTCGTGGCCACCGCCTCGCTGCCCACGCGCTACGGCACGTTCACGTCATATGCATTTCGTGTGTCGGGCAGTGATGCCGAACATCTCGCGCTCGTGATGGGCGACGTTTCCGGCGAACAGTCCGTGCTGACGCGGCTGCATTCCGAATGCCTGACGGGCGACGTGTTCGGCTCGTATCGCTGCGACTGCGGCGAGCAGCTGGATCTCGCACTGCGCTACATTGCCGCTGAAGACCGCGGGGTGCTGCTGTATCTGCGCGGTCACGAAGGTCGCGGCATCGGCCTGAGCAACAAGATCCGCGCGTATGCGCTGCAGGAGCAGGGGCGCGATACCGTCGAGGCGAATCTCGACCTCGGCCTGCCCGACGACGCCCGCGAATACGATTCCGCGGCGGCGATCCTGCGCATCCTCGGCGTCACGTCGGTGCGCCTGATGAGCAACAATCCGAAGAAATTCGATACGCTCGTGAAGCACGGCATCCCCGTGTGTGAACGGGTGGCGCTGGCAGTGCCGGTGCGCGAGGAAAACGAACGCTACATCCGAACCAAGCAGGTGAAGTTTGGGCATTACTTCGAGGAAAACGAGTAGTTCGGTGTACATTCGGCTGAATGCCGGTGTCTTTGCTTACGTCATTGAAAAATAAGGGTTTCTTGAAATTTTGTAGTGCGATGACGCCTGCTTCGTCGCATATTTGGAAAATAACGAACGAATGAAAGAAGCGCCGTATCCGGTTTGATGAGAAACGGTTATGGTGTTCTGGTTTTCAATGTAAGTGCATGATTTTAAATGACTTTATGTGGATGTCGGCGCTGGTTCGATTAGTTTCCGTTCACCTTCCTCTGTTTGAGCCGGCTACCCTGGCGTAGGTTTTGTTCCTTTCGGGAGAGAGCCTACGCCATGTGTCTCTTTCCGCAAGAACCTACGCCGGGAATCGACAACCTTTCTCGCATCGCTGCGATGCCAGGGCAGCCATCGCAGCAAGTTCACTTGCCCGCAAAACGGGAAAACGCCCGAGAGGGGCGCCGCCAGTTGATGGTCGACCTGCTGGCGGAGGAAGACCACTCTAGACTAAGTGGGGCGGAGACTCGGCAGGAGTCATGTCTTCACCTAATGTGCATTCAGCAGCTGGCTCGGCTCTGGGCTATCAAGTTGTATATGCCTTGCGACTTCTTTTACTCGACTACGAGGACGCCAGCGTCAGTATCGAGTCGTGGGACGATGTCTATCTTGAAAAAAGCGATAGGCGCGAGCTTTATCAGCAAAAAATAATCTCGATACGAACAAAACCAATGGAATCAAGAGTCGCGGCGTTTAGCGTATTGGGGGGATATGGACACCTGGGGCCTGAAAATGCTGGGGAAAGTGCGCCAGGCTATTCCGTCCGTGAGCCCGCTGCTGATGAATCGGGACTGCTTTGAACAGTACGCGGCGGATTTGGCCGTGCGTGAACTCATTCCCGTCGATGGGCGGCGGCCTGATGGGCTAACCGAGGACGAAGGTGCCCTCTTCGAGTATCTATTGGCGCAGGAGCGGGGCCGTCTGGAACAAGAATTCTTGCCGAAAGATATTGTTAGAGCAGCCATGCACGCGTGGTATAGAGCGTAAGGCAACGATTGCTGAGCAACTGCCCACGGTATAAGCCCTTGCTGCACGCGCGGATTGTGTCCGGGTGATCGCGTCCGCCCAGCCGTGGGCGTCCGCCTACGGCTTCGATATCCGCGCCTTGCTCCAGCGATCACTGAACGAGCCACACGGACCGAACGGCAGTACGAACAGCGGGCGCAGTCGCGTCTTGCGGTGCGCCTTTCGGGAGCTGGATTCTCCATCTGCGGCCCAGACTAATTGGCGATTTTTGCATCGACGTCTGAAGCACCTCCAGAGGCATCCGCCCAGTAAGCTATGCTGTCAGATCGGCAAGTATTGCATCGGTAACTCATTGGTAGATAAGGAATTTTTTGTGGTCTATAATGGAACCTTGTGCGCCGGATCTGGAGGTGACGGATGAATCTGGACAGTAAGCTTTTGATGTCGTTGAAGAAGCGGTCGGGTAACGTCGTGCTTCGACGTGAACTGGCTGGCCTCGGGAGTGCGTCACACCTGAGCGCTGCGCTTCGGCATTTGGTTGCCGACGGACGCCTCATTCGACTTGGCGCGGGTGTTTATGCCAAGACTGGTCTGAATTTGGAAGGCAACGCGCTATTTGCCGTTGGTAGTGAGGTACTGTTGCGTGAGGCACTCGGGAAGCTGGGCGTCGAGGTGCTCGATGTGACAATTCAGCAAGAAAACGGTCGCTTCGTTTGCCTGGTTAACACCGGCACGAGCCGGATTTCTCGCAAGCTCGGGTGGGACAACATCACGGTGCGCTATGTCGGTCAACACGAAAGACCGCGAACGGGCGCAGCGCCCAGGCTGCCAGCAGATGTCGACGAGCTGCCAACCCGAAATGTCGGCAAGTTTGTTGAGCGTCTCGCGCAAGCCTACGGCATTCAGTACCGGCGCTCGGGCCTCGATGATTTCGCGGAAGCAGTGACGCGAGCCGCGGGTGACGATGTTGAACTCGATCTCACGGGGAAATTGCTGGTTGCACTCAAGAAGCGGGATCGGATTAACGGCCGGCAGTTTGCCCGATTGATGGCGAACCATATAAGGGAGATCAAGCGTGTTCGACCCGTTCGGGGACTACGAAACCAGGGGCTACCTGCGTAACGTTGATGGCATCAAGGATCTGGACGAACTCAAGTACATCGAACACGGGTTCTTCGAGTCGAACCTCGAGGCGGCATTGGCGTACCTTCACGCAGTCAAAGGTTCAATTGCTTACGTGCACTTCCTTGAAGTTCATCGGATCCTGTTCAGTGAGTTCTACCCTTGGGCGGGCCAGGATCGCCATAGTCTCGGTGTTGGACGACTGGTCGGGAAGGGGCAGCGAATACAGTTCGAAGCTTCGGAGTTGTGTCAGCGGGCCGTCGAATGGGGACTGTCGTCAGGCAACAATCCAAAGGCGATGCGCGAAAAACCGGGCATGGTCATGGGCGCTTTCGCCTGGGGGCATCCTTTTCTCGATGGGAACGGTCGCACCATGCTTCTCATCCATGCAGAGCTTTGCCACCGCGCAGGCTTCGCCATCAACTGGAATGCGTCCCGGAAAGATGATTACCTGGAAGCGCTTACCCGGGAACTGGAAAATCCCCAAGGCAAGCACCTGGACTCGTATCTCCTGCCATTGGCGGTCGCTCCCATTGCCGGGGGCGATCTCTGCGACCATCTCATGTCATTGCCCGGCCTCAATGGAAAGGATGGAAGCGGTGCTCCGAATGTTGTGTACCGGGCGGACGATCCTGTAGCAAACCAGAACTATCTCGAGCTGAAGCGTGCACGTGGAGAGGATTAAGCGGCGTGCCGCGCTAGCGGCGAATTCCACGGCATATGTGGCGTAGGTTTTGGCGTAAGTTTCATCAAGCATGCTTGCTGGGCAAGGCCAATTCACTACTTCGAAGAAAACGAGTAACCCCGTTCGAGACGGCGTCGTCTGTGTGCTGATTCGCGGATGCGGCGTTCTCGAACGTAGCGAAGCCGGTGCGTCCGGCTTTTCTTTTGCGCGCGTCACCGCTCAAGATCGACCGGTGTCCGGTTCAGCAGCCTCGCGTGTTCCCGGCTGGCGCCTCACTCGGTGCCGGCTCGCGGGCCCGTGCATTGCCGTATCGGCGCATCGGCCAGACAGACAGTCGCGCGCGCAACGTTCCGCTGCGGCAACCCGGCTCGCGACAGATGGCGGGTAGTGTGTGGACGCTTCAATGAAGATCGATACGGAACGCCTGACGCTATGCCGCTGGCCCGCTGGCGGCTGGAAGATGCCGAGCCCTTTGCGGCGATGCACGCCGTTGCCGAAGTGACGGCCTGATCATCCCGCATTTACGGAGGGGCATCGGCTGCGCCGGCATGTCGTATTCGTCGCGCGGACGCACGCGCCTTCCCCTCTGTCTTGATCGGGCAGGCAGAAAACGATCAGGTCCTCGGGCGCCGGAGTCGGCGCAATCGGATGCGTGCGGCAGTGCGTGAACTCGAAGTCGCAACCCATGCCTGCGTACCCGAGCACGATGCCGCCAAAGCCATCATGGTTGCTGAACCGTGCCAGCACCGTGAGGCCTGACGCATCGCAATACAGGCGCTCGGTGTCAAGCGATGGCCGCGTCCGCTGTCTCCACCGTACGCGGATCGCTCTCGCCGGATGACAGTTGCGCGCCTGCGAGGCGCCGATAACGTGCCAGCGCCCACAGCGGGAAGTACGCGGTGTAACCGTGATACTTGAGATAGAAAATGCGCGGAAAGCCGGGCGCATTGTGCGAGCGGTGCCACCAGAATCCGTCGTCCTGCTGGACCGACAGCAGGTATGCGATCCCGCGCCGCACGGAATCGGATTCGCAGTCGCCGAACGCCATCTGGGCAAGCAGCGCCCACGCGGTGCAGTTCGACGTGCTCTCGCCATAGTTGGACGCGGCGAGTTGCGGGTCGGGATAGCTGTCGTTCGTCTCGCCCCAGCCGCCGTCCGCGTGCTGCCGTGCGCGGAGCCATTCGAGCGCGCGGGCGATGTAGGGCTGCGACCTGTCTTCGCCTGCAAGCGCGAGGCCGGCAAGCACGCTCCAGGTGCCGTACAGGTAGTTCGTGCCCCAGCGGCCCCACCAGCTGCCGTCGGGCTGCTGCGTGCGCTTCACGTAGTCGATGCAGCGCGTGAGCGACGCCCGGTCTTCTGCGCGCTTCGTGACGCCGAAGCACAGCAGCACGCGGCCCGACACGTCTTCGGTCGGCGGATCGAGCAACGCGCCGTGATCGGCGAACGGAATCGCGTTGAGGTAGAGGCGGTCGCAGTCGGCATCGAACGCGGCAAAGCCGCCGTTGCGCGATTGCAGCCCGCGCATCCAGTCGAGTGCGCGCGACACGCGTTGCGCGTACGGATGCGTGCCGTCCGCATGCCGATGCGTGCGGCCGCGGCGGTCGAGCATCGCGGTGACGACCGCGCTGTCGTCGATGTCCGGATAGTACGGATTCGCATACTGGAATGCCCATCCGCCCGGTTGCGTGTCGGGGGGCGCGTTTTCGATCCAGTCGCCGCGCAAGTCGTTCACCTGGCGCGTCACCAGCCAGTCGTACGCGTGCGCGATGCGTTCGTCGAGTTCGCGCTCGGCGTCCGGGCCGGCGCCCGGTTCCGGCGCCGTCGCGCCGCGCGCCTGTTCGAGCGCCATCGTGCTCCACGCCGTATCCCACACCGGCGACAGGCAAGGCTGGCAATACACGCTGCCGTCCGCCCGCGTGACCAGCAGCTTCTCCAGTGCGTCTTCACAGTCGCGCCGCAGTGGATGATCGTCCGGATAGCCGAGTACGGCCATCATCTGATAGCTGTAGACGATCGGCGGAAAGATGCCGCCCAGCCCGTCTTCGCCGTTCATGCGCTCGGCACACCATGCTTCGGCATGCCGGATCGCACGCTGCCGCAGCCGCTTCGGCAGCAGCGGTTCGATATGGCGCACCGTGCGGTCGAGCGCCAGAAAGAGCCTGCGCATGCCGCGTGCGGGCGGGAAGTAGTGGCGTTCCTCGTCGGGCGGCGTGACGAACAGTTCGGCGATCGACACGTCGCGCGGATTGCGGGCGCGCGCCTTCAGCGAACACAGCACGAGCAGCGGCACCATCGTCGTGCGGGCCCAGTAGGCGACCTTGTACATCGAGATCGGCACCCACTTCGGGAACAGCACGAACTCGACGGGCATGAACGGTGCCGCGCGCCACGGCACCTGGCCGAACGTCGCGAGCAGGATGCGCGTAAAGACGTTGGACCGGGCCGCGCCGCCGAGCTTCAGGATCGCCTCCCGGGCACGTACCATGTGCGGCGCGTGCTCGGCGTCGCCGGCCGCCTTGAGCGCGAAATATGCCTTCACGCTGCACGACACGTCCGGCTGGCCGTCGACGTACAGGTCCCACGCGCCATGCGTGTCGAGCCGCTGGATCGCGCGCAGGTAACGGGCCATCTTCTCCTGGCGCGCGTCGTCGATCCTGTCCATGAAATGCGTCATCAGGATGTATTCCGCAGTGATCGTCGCGTCGGATTCGAGTTCGAAACACCAGCTGCCGTCGGATTGCTGAAGGCGCACGAGCGCGTCGCGCCCGCGGGTGATGGCGGCATCGAGCGCGGACCAGGGGGATGGAGTGGGCTTGTTCATGCCGCGGATAATACCATCCGGATGGAATGTTTTTATCGAGGGCCGCGGATGCTAAGATCCGCGCTATGAAAAAACGCCTCGACCCAGCGCCGCGCAATGTCTCCGCGACACGCGAACCGGCCGGAACCGCCGGCGCGCAAGCGGCCGAACGACCTTCGACACCCGCGCCGGCTGGCGCCGGCGTGCGGCGCAAGAAAGCGCCGGAGCAGGTGCGGGCACAGCTGCTCGTCGCGGCTTCGGACATTGCCACGCATCAGGGCGTGCAGGCGCTGACGCTCGACGCGGTGGCCGAGCGTGCCGGCGTGACGAAGGGGGCGCTGCAGTATCACTTCGCGAACAAGCAAGGTTTGCTCGATGCGCTGTTCGAGCAGACGATCGAGCGATTCGGGCGGCAGATGGCAACGCGTATCGCCGCGGATCCGCAGCCGGCGGGTGCGGCGGCGCGCGCGTACGTGCACACGACACTCGACACGGCGAACCCGGCAGCCAGTACCGACGTGCTGCGCGTTCTGGTGGCGTCGATGGTGACTGAACCGGAGACGCGCGAACGCTGGGCGGTGCCGATACGCGAATGGAGCCGCCCCGACCCGGTGCCGCTGGAGCAGGCGGCGATGCTGATGATCTGCCGGCTCGCAGCCGACGGCTTGTGGATTTCCGAGTTGCTCGGCAGTCAGGAGATGCCGGCCGACCTGCGCGATGAAGTCGTTCGTCAACTGGATCGCATGACCGCCGGCAAACCTCCGGTGGGCCCGCATGAACCGGGCGCCATCGCCCAGGGCGGGCATTGACGTTGATCGCGATTTTCGCAGCGATGCGCTATTTCACGAGCACGAGCACGGCGTGTGCCGCAGGCCGATAGCCGAATCGACAGCGAACCGGACGTATGCCAAGTGGCGAAGGCAATAAAAAAGCCCGCTGCTTGAGCGGGCCGAATCCATGTTTGGAGACATGGAGGAGACAGACGTAAATTTAAGGGAAAACCCTAGAGAGTGCAACCCCCTGTTGCATTCCTGCGACAGAGGCGTCATGCCGGCACTCGGGCATCCGCCCGCCGCGCCCGATGTCCGCCGAACCGCTCCTGCGCGACCGGCAACGCATACTTGTCGCGCATTTCCGTCTCGATCCATGCGCATGCCTCGCGCGCGCAGTCGTTGAGTTCGTGCCGGGTCGCATGGCCGTCGACGTCGTAGACGAAGCGCACGCCGACTTCGTCGTCCGCGAGCTGCCGTTCGAGCTGATTCAACTGCAATTGCGGCGCATGCTGCTGCGCGAGCACGCGCAACTCGTCGAAGTGATACTCGAGCCAGTCCGCAAAAAACAGTGCGTCACTGTGGCACGGCAGCCGGAATGCCGCGCTGCGCGACGGGCGCAGCGTGCCGTCCCCGCCGCCCGCCGGCCGCGCGACGGATGCGTGCGACGCACGGTCGTTGCCGGCCGTCGCGTCGACGACAGGCGCAAGCGGCTGCCGGATATGCCGATACGGCTCGCGGTCGCGCAGCGCGTGCCACAGCAGTTCGTCGCTCGCGGCGCACGAAGGCTGCATCGTCAGGTCGTGGCGGCCGCCGCCGGCCGCGGCGATCTCGCGAATCACGAGGCGCAGCGAACAGAGCGGCTCGTCACCGGCCAGCAGCGTCGCCGCGCGGGGCAGCCCGCAGACGAGCGGCGCCGGGCCGGAAGCCCGGAACACGAGCCCGCGGCGGTCGAGCCCGACGAGCGGCAGCGGTTCCGCAAACGACGGATAGGCGACGGCGATGCGTGTGCCGCTGTCGGCGGCCGTCAGTCCCGGCAACATCGCGTGAAAGACCGGTGCATGGTCCACGTTGATTCTCCTTCGAGTACGATGCCGCCCGAGAGACTGCGCGCTCAGGCGGCGATGGCTTGCCGGACACCCGATTCCGGATCGATTCCGAGTGCCGCAAACGTTTGCGGGTCAATGTCAATCCAGCACGCGACCACCATGCGGCCGTCGACCACCTTCGGCGGGCCTGCGCGGTGCGCATGCACGCCGATGCGTCGAAACAGGCGTTCCATGCTCGCGAACGTCACTCCGATCAGCTGTCGCGCGCCGAGCTGTGCTGCGCATTCGACCACCGCCGCCAGCATCGGCCGCACCGCCCACACGTCGCTGTCCGCCGCGTCACCCGTCGCCGCGAATCGCGACAGTTCCCATACCGACGCCGATTGCGGCAGCGGCATGTCCTCGGCGATCAGTTCCGCGAACAGCGTCTTCAACAGGTAAGGCCGGGTCGTCGGCAGCAGACGCGCGCATCCGCACATCTCGCCGCGGCCGTTGCGTGCGAACACATAGATGGTGTCGTCACGGTCGAACTGGTCGCGCTCGTCACCTTCGTTCGCCGACGGGAGCGCCCAACCGAGCTGTTCGACGAACACACGGCGCCGATAGCGCCCGAGATCCGCTGCAAGTTGGTGTGGCAACCGTCCTTCCTCGTGAACGAAGGTTCGCATGGTGTCCTCGGATCTGTGCTTGGTATGCGTGCATTACAGCGTGCGTCCCGAGGAGGTCGTAACTGGTAACTCTTACAGGGGGGGGCGGGTCGAAATGGCCGATTCGGACGTGGGAACGGTTTCTTGATCTGCGGGATTGAAAATCGGCCGGGTTTTGCTTATAAAGAGCGCCAACGCGGCGCAAACGTCAGATGAATGCGCGGCCGGTTGTCACTGGAGCGTCGGCCCGGCATGATAGGCGTCGTTGTGCGCGAGCACGGCGGCCGCCACGGCGGCGGGCCAGTCGACGTCGGCGAGGCGCGCCGCGAGCGCGGCGGTGGTGCGGGTCATGCCGATGTCGGCGCCGGCGGCGTCGATGGCCATCACGTTGCTGCGAACGTCGCCGCCCGCGATCACGAATGCGCCGGACGCGCGTTCGAGGTACCAGTCCCAGCCGACCGTCACGTAAGCGACGCCGGTGCGGGCGGGGCGATGCCATTCGGTATAGCCGGCGAGGCGCGCGTCGATCGCGCTGCCGTGCAGTTCCGCCAGCAGCGATGCGTCGAGGCCGCTCGTGACATGGTCGAGCGCGAGCTCGGCCAGCGCGCGTTCGGACAGGCGCACGTAGCCGTCCGGAGACGGGCCGCGGAAGGGATGCAGCAAAGGTGAAGTCATGCGCGGAATGTATCAGCCCGGATCGGTGCTGAAACCTGACAAGTATGACAGCGTGACGTTGTCGGAGAACGAATGGAACTGCGCTGGCAGGACGCCTACCATCAATTCAGCGCCGCGGAAGACGAGCAGCAGCTCTTCCAGCGGATCGCCGCCTATGCGAAGCGCCTCGGCTTCGAATACTGCTGTTACGGGATCCGGGTGCCGCTGCCGGTGTCGAAGCCCACGGTCGCGATCTTCGACACCTATCCGGACGGCTGGATGGCGCATTACCAGGCGCAGAACTATATCGACATCGATTCGACCGTCCGCGATGGCGCGCTCAGCCCCAACATGATCGTCTGGCCGGACGTCGACAAGATCGCGCCAAGCCCGCTGTGGGAGGATGCGCGCGATCATGGGCTGTCGGTCGGCGTTGCTCAGTCGAGCTGGGCTGCGCGCGGCGCATTCGGCCTGTTGAGCATCGCGCGTCACGCCGACCGCCTCACTCCGGCCGAAATCAACATGCTCACGCTGCAGACCAACTGGCTGGCGAACGTGTCGCATTCGTTGATGAGCAACTTCATGGTGCCGAAACTGGCGCCGGAGGCGAGCGTGTCGCTGACCGCGCGCGAGCGCGAGGTGCTGTGCTGGACCGCCGAGGGCAAGACAGCGTGCGAGATCGGCCAGATCCTCAGCATCTCCGAGCGAACCGTGAACTTCCACGTGAACAACATCCTCGAGAAACTCGGCGCGACCAACAAGGTGCAGGCGGTCGTCAAGGCGATTTCGGCCGGGCTAATCGATACGCCGTGAACGGCCGGGCGGCGCGTCGGCAGGTACCGCTGCCGCGCCGCGGGAAACCCGCTTACTCCATCAGCGGTTCCGCTTCCTTCGCCGTCCAGCTGACGCTGGAAATGCTCTTCTCCATGCTGATGCGGCTCGCGATCTGCTCGAGCTTCGGCTGATCCTTCGGATGCAGCTTCAGCGTCGCAGTGACCTTCAGCCGGTTCGGCTGGTCCGGCACGTCCTCGCTCGTCAGGCTCTGGAACGACAGCGGTTTCGCATACATCGAATTCGACAGCAGCGTGCGGATATGCACTTCGTCCGACTCGAGACAGATCACCGTGATCTGGTATTCGCGGACGAGGTCCGCATTCGACACGGGCGTCGCGTTGATCGCCTGGCTCACGCCGCGCAGCAGCGTGTTGGTGAGCAGCACGACGGCCGTGCCCGCGATCGCCGGCACGAAATGCCCGGAGCCGGACAGCACGCCGACGGCTGCTGCGCACCACAGCGTGGCCGCCGTGTTGATGCCCTGGATCGAGCCTTTGTCGCGCATGATCACGCCGCCGCCGAGAAAGCCGACGCCGGACACGACGTAGGCGGCGATCTGCGTGACACCAGCTACGCCGTTGCCGGTCAGCACGCCGAGCGTGACGAACAGGCAGGCACCGCTCGCGACCAGCGTGATCGTGCGCAGGCCGGCCGTGCGCTGCCGAATCTGGCGTTCGAGACCGATTGCGACGCCGCAGGCGAACGCGGTGAAAAGACGAATGGCGAAATCGAAAGTCATGAGTTGTCCTGCCGTGCAAGGGGCGCATGCGGGCGGCCATTGCTTCGGCGCCGTGCCGGGCGGCGAAGCAATGGACGTCATCGCGCGGAACTGTATCGCGCGAATGCGTGCTGCTGTGTGAAACGGAGCGGCGTGCCGGACTCGCTGGAACGCGAGCCGGGGCAGGAGAACTGCGGCGGGCAGGCGTTCAGGCGGCGAGAAGCGCACGCAATGTGCTGCAACTGTCCACGTTGATTCCTGAAGGATGAATGGGCGGCATTCTAGGCGGCGGCGCACGGGCGCGTCAACTCATGCGTGCCCCTTTTGACGTGGCCGCGAGTCGCGCACGTCATTGCGCGGCACTGATCGTCCCCGTGGCGAGCGCGAGCGCAGCGGCGGCCGACAATGCGCCGCAGTAGCTGTCGACGTCCGCGTTCTTCGCGACGAGCAGCTGGCTCTGCGCGAGCGTTGCGTCGGTTACCGACCCGACGCCGTTCCGGTACGCGGTCAGCGCGGCGTCGTAGCTCGTCTGCGCGGCGGCGACGAGCGCCGTCGCGGCCTCGTGCGACGCGAGGCTCGTCTGCAGCGCGTTCTGCGCGGCGACGACTTGCCGGACCGCTTCCTCCTTGGTGCGCGTGAGCCGCGCCGCGGCGCTTTCGGCGTCGTTGCGCGCCTGCATCAGCACGGCCGAGCGCAGGCCGGCGTCGTACAGCGGAATCGTGATGCCGACGAACACGCCACCGCCGTAGCGGTTGCCGTTCAGGTTGACGGTCGGCGCCTGCTGGCCGATCGCGGGCAGCGCGGTGATCGACGTGCCGCCACTGAGGTAGGACGCCGTCGCGGACATGAACACCTTTGGCATGAATTCCGTTTCCGCCGCCATCACCTTCGCGCGATCGGCCTTTTCGAGCGCATAGGCGCTCTGCAGGTCGGGGCGCCGCGCGATCGCGTCCGCCACGATGGCTTCCACCGACGCGCCGAGTGCGGGCGGCAGCGGCCGCGCCGGCAGCGGCGCGATCGTCAGCTTCGACAGCGGCGAGATGCCGAGCGCGGAGACGAGCCCCAGATAGCCGTCGCTTTCGGCGCCGCGTGCTTCGACGAGCGCGAGATTGGCCTGGGCGCGGTTCTGCGTTGCCTGCGCGACCTCGACGACGGTGCCGACACCCCGCTTGAGCCGGGCGCTCGCCGCGGCGACGATCGCATCTGCGTTCGCGAGGCTTTGCTGCGCGCTTTGCGTGCGCGAACGCGCGGCTTCGTAGCGGTAGTACGCGACGGTGACGTCGTGGATCACCTGCTGATGGACGGCCGTGAACGCGACGTTCGACACGATCGACGCCTGTTCGGCCGCTTCGACGCGCGCCTTGCGGCCACCGAAATCGAACAGCAGCCACTGCAGCGCCAGCACCGAGACCGTGCCGTGCACGCTCGTGTTCGTCGACGCTTCGCCGAGCAGCGTCGACGTCGAGCCGTGGCCGGCCTGGTAACCGCCCATCGCAGTCGCGGACAGCTGCGGCAGGTACGCGGCCTTCGCGACGCCGACCGCGAGCGCCGCATTGCGCGCATCGTTCCACGCGATGCGGGTCAGCGGATTCGTCGATTCGGCGAGATCGATCAGTTCGGGCAGCGTGTACGCATGTGCGGTATCGAGCGCGGCCGGCGGCGGCACGGCCGCGAGCGCCGTGTTGGCGGGCAGCGTGTAGTCGTGGCTGCGCGGATTGCCCTGAGGTTTCGGCGCGCCCGGCACGATTTCGCCCGAGGCCGTCGTCTGAGGCTGCCACGGGCGATCGGAGGCTTCCGGCGCGAGGTCGAGCGACGACGTCGCGCAGCCGGCCAGTACCACGGCCGCCGCAACGGTGACAGCGGCTGCGGCGAACAAGGCGGTCGGCGGTTCAGGAACGCGCATGGGGAAGAGACTCCTTCGGTGTGGCTTCACGGGCGGCGTCGGCGATGCGAGCGAGCCGCGCGTCGATCAGGTTCAGCAATGCGGTGCGCTCGGGGGCCGTGCCGTTTGCGGCAGCGGCGGGCCCGGACTGGCGTGCGGCGGGCGATGCTGCAGGCGGTGCGGCCGGGGGCACATCGACGTGCGCGGCGGCTGCGTGCGGCGCCGCAGCGGCGGGCTGCCCCGCGGTGGTTTGGTCCGCAAGATTCGCGCCCGCACCCGGGACGCCAGGGCCCGTTTCGGCGTCTTGCGCAAGATGCGTGAGTTGCGCGAGATGCGCATCGACCGCCGCATCGCCCGGCGCGCGTTCGGTGAGCAGGAACAGCGGTCCTTCGAGCGCGCCGAGTTCGGCGAGCGTGCGGCGGCGCGCGGCGACCCACGCGGGCGCGGGCCGCACCCACGACGGTTCGTAATGGATCAGGCCGAGGTCCTGCGCGATCGCCCCGTAGCGCGCGAACGCGTCCGCCGCCTTCGCGCGCCGTTCGGCCGGATGGGCGATCTGCGCGAGCCGGCGCCACTGTTCGAGCAGTGCGGCGAGCGCGGTGTCGACCTGCCTGCCGATGCTGACGGGCCAGATGCGCGTGAACACGAGGTAGACGACGACATTGCCGAGCAGGATGCCGATCGTGCGGTCGCGCGCGAGTGTCAGGTCGAAGCCGGGCCCCGCGCCCTGGATCACGCACAGGAACAGTGCGAACGCGATCTGGAAGCCGGCGTACGCGATGCGCGGCGACCCGAACGCAATCCACGCCGACAGCCACGCGCCGGCGAACACGACGGCCATCAGCTGGCCGATCGACGACAGCGCCGGCATCACGAACACGATCGCCGCGGTGCCGACGATCGCGCCGACGATGCAGCCGGCGATCCGCAGCGTGAGTTTCTCGACCGTCTCGGCGGTCGTGCCGAGCGACACCATGTAGCAGGTGATGAAGCACGTATGGATGCCGGACCAGTCGAGCTGCATGTACAGCAGGTAGCAGAACATCGCGGCGACGGTGGTCTTCAGCGCGTAGCGGACGTGGTCGGGGTTCGTGCGTGCGTCCGGCAGGAAGAAGCCGCCACCAGGCTTGGCGGGTGCTTCGGGTGCGGCTTCGGATGTAGCCTGGGAGGAAGCGGGCGAAGAGGGCGAAGAGGGCGAAGAGGGCGAAGAGGGCGAAGCATCGGGCGCGGCAGCCGGCTGCTGCTGCGTGCCGGTGGCCTCCGCGAACTGCGTGATCGCCGTTTGCAGATCGGTCGCGACCACGCGTGCGAGCGGCGCCAGCGTATCGGTCGGCGGCAGCGCGAGCGCGATGTCGACCGGATAGCCGCCTTGCGCGAGCATGCCGGCCATCTCGTCGAGGGTTGCCGCGATCGGCGCGGCGAACGCGTCGGGCAGCCGTGCGTCGGATTCGCGGCTCGCGAGCGCCACCGAGACGAGGATCGCGGTGCTCGACGCGATCGCCTGCCGCAGCGCGGCGACGTCGGCGGTGGTCGACGTGCCTTCCAGCTTCGACAGCTTGAGCCACGTCAGCAGCTGCGCATCGCCTTCGCGCAGCGCGGCGTCGAACGCGACGCGCGTGTCGTCGTCGCCACTGCCGCCGCTATTACCGCTATTACCGCTATTACCGCCGCCGCCGCACAATTGCCGGGCGGCGAGCCGCAGCCGTTTTGCGAGCGTGGCGCCGGCGAGGCGGCGCGGCGACGGCGCGATCAGCAGGTGGACGACGATCGCGATGCCGACCGGAATCGCGACCATCAGCCACGTATAGAGCAGCGCGCGCGTCGCCGATTCTCCGACCGGCGCGAGGCCGAGCTCGTCGAGCCCGAAGCCGACGATCATCGCGAGGATCGCGCCGACGGGGCGCAGCTTGCTCGCAGACGTCAGATAGAGCAGCCCGACCGACAGCACGGCCATGCACGCGACGCGCAATATCGGATAGTCGATGCTGAACATCGCGACGCCGAGCACGAGGCCAATCACGAGGGTGATGATCAGCAGCAACGCTGCGGCGAGCACGACGCTCGTCACGCGGTCCGGCCGGACCAGGAAGAACACGACGTACGCTGAGATCGCGGCTTCGGGCGTGCCGTACGCGCTCGTCACAAGCACGGTCAGCGCGCAGATCAGCGCGACGCGCGTGACGATCGCCGCACGGCCCGGAAACGGCGCAAGCAGCCGCAGGATCTCGCGCGGGCCGGGCGCGCGGACGTCGTCAGCGGCAGGCCGTGCCATGCCGGATCTCGACGATCGCGCTCGCACCGACGCGCACGAGCTTGCCGTCGGGTTCGTCGAGCTTCACGCGCACCGGGAAGCGCTGCGCGACATGCACCCAGTTCACCGAACGCTGGACGAGCGGCAGCGTGCGCGGGAGATTGATGCGGTCGGTATCCGCGATGCCCGCGCCGATGCCGACCACCTTGCCGGAGATCGGCCGGTTGCGGTCGATCATCGAATAGACGGTCGCGCAGTCGCCGACGTCGATATGTGTCAGCGACGTCTCGCGGAAGTTGCCGACGGCGAACCATTCGTTCGCGTCGATCAGCGTGAAGATCGACTGGTTCGGCGCGACCGTTTCGCCGGCGAGCACCGACAAGCCCGTCACGAGTCCGTCGTGCGGCGCGCGTACGACGGTGTCGTCGAGCGCATGCTGCGCGCGGGCGAGCGCGGCTTCGCGCGCATGCAGCGTCGCGATCGCATCGGCGTCGTCGCCGATCGTCTGCGCGGATGAGCGCTGCTGCTCCCGCGCCTGCTCGAGCGACACGGCCGCGTCGCGTTCGGCGACCTGCGCCTGGTCGAACTGCTGCGCGCTGACGTAGCCCTGCGCGGCGAGCGGCGCGAGCCGCTTCACGGTGCGCGTTGCGAGGTCGTAGTTGTGCGCCGCGCGGTTCACCTGCTCGGCGGCGACCGACGCGTTCGAGCGTTCGCCGATCAGCGTCTTGCGCCGCGTGTCCAGCGCGGCGCGCGCGAGCTCGACGTCGGCCTGCGCCTGCGCGACCGTCAGCCGGTACGGCACGGGATCGATCTCGAACAGCAGGTCGCCTTTCGCGACGCGCTGATTCTCGTGCACCGGGAGGTTGACGATGCGTCCGCCGACGGGCGATGCGACATGCACGACATCCGCGTCGATCGACGCGTCGTCGGTCGACGGATAGCCGGTCGTCCGGTAATACGCGTACCCGAGGGCCGCGACGCCGAGCGCGACGATCGCGAGCGCGATCAGGCGGCCTTTCAGAGCGGGGCGGGATTGGCCGGCGAGCTTCATGCGAACGGCCCCGTGCCGGCCAGCCAGACGATCACGGCGACCACGAGCCCGATCGCGGTGCAGACCGCGAGCTGGAACGGCACCGTATCGGCCCAGCCGGTCGCGACGAAGATGCGGTGCGCGACAATCGCACCGGCCACGCCGACCACTGCGCTGACGAGCCACAGCGGGAAGTACGCGCCGAACAGCACGTAGGCGGGCGCGCCGCGCGACGCGCAGCCCGCGAGCGGGACGGCTGGCGCAAGCGCCGCACAAAGGCGCGCGGGGGCGCACAGTGTCGTTTTATTCATCACGTGACGGACTCGACGGACAGGTTGGGTCGGACGGCGGCGCCGGACCGCGATGCCAGGATGGCCGGCCCCACGATACGCCGCGATATTAAATCAGTGCGGTGTCCTCGCCAACCCGACGGCGCGGCTGGCGCGCGCTTTGTTGTCTGGTGCCAGCCGCAAGTCTCGCCGGCCGGGCCCGCCTTCGATGCGCTTGCGCACGGGCAGCTGCAGCGCGTCGAGATCCGCGACGCAGTTCTGCAACCGGCGATCGGCTCGATCGTGGTCGACCCGTGATGCACGTGGCGCCCGCCGGCTTCGCCGCCGGGAAGCCGCAGTAACGGCGGGCACGGCTCCCGCCGGACCGGCGTCGTCGCGTGCGGGATATGTGTACCATCGAGCGTACGGTGCGGAACACGCGGCACAGGGCGCAACGAGCCTGTTCGACGCGTAATCCGCTGGGCTCTGTCGCAACGTGGGTGAGCGCTCCATGCGAAGTTTCCTTGTCCGGTTCATTGCAATCGGCTTGCTGTTCCATCTCTACGTCGGGCTGCGGATCGTGCCCGACGCGTTCGCATCGCCGGTCGCCCGCGGTGTTGCGGTGCTCGTGCTCGCAAGCTTCTGTGTGCTGATTCCGGTCGGGATGTTTTCGCGGCGTTTCGACGAAGGGTGGGCCGCGACCGTGTTCGGCTGGGTCGGGGCGATCGTGATGGGGTTCTTCTCGTCGCTGCTCGCGCTGACGTTGCTGCGCGAGTTCGTGCTGCTTGGTGTCGTCGTGTGGCGGCAACTCGGGCACGCCGGCGCGTGGAGCAATGCGGCGACGGACAGCGCGCTCGCCGTGTTGGCCGGCGCGGTGCTGGTCACGGTCATCGGCTTCGCGAATGCGCGGCGCACCGCATCGGTCAAGCGCGTGTCGATTCCGGTCGCGGGGCTGCCGGACGCACTCGACGGCCTGAAGATCGTGCAGCTCTCCGATATCCACGTGGGGCCGACCATCAAGCGCGGCTATGTCGAACGCATCGTCGGCGCGGTCAACGCGCTCGATGCCGATATCGTCGCTGTCACGGGCGACGTGGTCGACGGCTCGGTCGAACGGCTGCGCGAACATACGGCGCCGCTCGGGCGCATGAAATCCCGGCACGGCAGTTTCCTCGTGACGGGCAACCACGAGTATTACGCCGGGGCGCACGCATGGATTGCCGAGTTCCGGCGGATCGGCCTGAACGTGCTGCTCAACGAACATGTCGTGGTCGAGCACGACGGCGCGCGCGCGGTGGTCGCGGGCGTCACCGACTTCACGGCCGGCGGATTCGACCCCGCGCACCGCAGCGACCCGGCGCGGGCGCTGGCGGGCGCGCCCGGCGACGTCGGGACGAAGATCCTGCTCGCGCATCAGCCGCGGAGCGCGGAACAGGCGAACAAGGCCGGCTTTTCCGTGCAGATTTCGGGACATACGCACGGCGGGCAGTTCCTGCCATGGCCGCCATTCGTGCGGCTGCAGCAGCCGGTGATCGCCGGGCTGCGGAAGTTCGGCGATCTGTGGGTCTATACGAGCCGCGGAACCGGGTATTGGGGGCCGCCGAACCGCTTCGGCGTACCGTCGGAGATCACGCTGATCCGCCTGACTCGGGGCCGGTAGGCGAGCGCCCGCCAGGCCGCGGCACGCGCGCAACGACACGCGCGCCGCGCGAGTGTCATGCGATGCGGGCGATGTCGTCGAAATCGAAGCGCGGGCTGCGCGGGAACAGGCCCGCCGGATCGCCGTAGCCGAGGTTCACGAGGAAGTTGCTCTTCACCGTCGTGCCGGCGAAGAACGCCGCGTCGACTGCCGCGCCGTCTACGAAAGGGAGGCCGCGCCCCGAACGGGCGCGGTGCGACTTGCCGCGATGATAGCGCGACGGGCGGCGATGCACGCACCGGCGTCCGCCGCCGCCCACCACCCACGCCCACCACGGCCGTTCACCACGGCCGTCCACCACCGCCGTTCACCGGCCACCGCCCACGAATGAGCGAGCATGGCGGCCGCGTACGCGCTTCGCTACCATGCAGGCATGCATCGCTTGCCGATGCGCATTCCACGTATTCCGCCCGACATGTCGACGTTCGATCTCTTCGATGACACCCCCGTACCCGACGTGGACTGGTTTCCGGACTGGCTGCCGCCGGGGCAAGCCGATCGCGTACTGGCCGCGCTGACCGGCGAGGTCGCGTGGCGGCAGGACGCGATCCGCACGCCGCGCGGACGCATCCCGCTGCCGCGTCTCACCGCGTGGCAAGGCGATCCGGATGCGGTGTACGTGTATTCGGGCATCCGTAACGAGCCGGCGCCGTGGACACCGGCCGTGCTCGAGCTGAAGCGCGCGGCCGAGGCGGCGTGCGGCGTGCGCTTCAACAGCGTGCTGCTCAACCGCTACCGCAACGGCCAGGACGGCATGGGCTGGCATGCGGACAACGAGGCGGCGCTTGGCGACACGCCGGTGATCGCGTCGGTGAGCCTCGGCGCGATGCGCGTGTTCGACCTGCGGCATCGCGCGACCGGCGTCACGCACGCATACCGGCTGACGCACGGCAGCCTGCTCGTGATGCGCGGGCGGACCCAGGCCGAATGGCAGCATCGCGTGCCGAAGGCGCCGGCCGTGCAGGGCGAGCGGATCAACCTGACGTTCCGTTACGTCTACGCGTGACGGGTGACCCCGATATCCCGGTGCCTGGAAGAGCGCACGGGCGCGGAGTCTTCTGTCGAATGTCCGCGCGATGAACGAGGCGAGCAATCTGCATGCGTCTCCCGCCTCGTCGGCGTGGCGTGTCACCTGATCCAGCGCCGTAAATCGCAGCCGATGGCGACGATGCATCGGCATTGCCATTCCGATAGCCGAGTAGAACCACCGATGGTGCGTTGCAACATATATCGGGTAGACTGGCAATTGGGCCGGTGTCTGTCCACGGACGCCGGAATGATGGCATCGCGTGCCCGCGGAATCGGCAGACACCGACGGCGGGCAGCGGGAGAACTTTGCGTGACCGGACTGCATGAATCGCTCGAACCCTTGCTGCACGTCTTCGAACAAGACGGTGCATGGCAATGGGCGCTGACGGTGAAGCGCGCGGCGGGCGTCGGCGTGAAGGTCGTCGCGTTCAGCCATGACGGTTTCCATCGGCAAGCCGATGCCAGGGAAGCCGGCGAACGCGCGCTCGCGTCCTTCGGCGGCCCGGTGACCGTCTGAGGTTGCCGGCGGCGGCGCGCGCCCGCTCGCCCGCGGTTCGACCCGGGTCCGGTGCGGCGACATGCGAACCCATGCGACACGGCGTCGCAGCATGCCGGCCTCCATCCATTGCGGGCACGACCCGCGCTGTCCGGCGATGTACTCATGGCGCATCGCTGTCTATCGCTGATATCCTCTCAATTGTGTGTGGCTATTCGAAGTGTCGTGGCGGCACGCCGCTCGCCCCGGCCGTTTCCGGTTGACCGTGCCTGCGGTTGCGAACCGGCGTGCGGGGTGAGGTAGCATGAGTGAACGTCCACGACGAGCAATGGCCTGTCTTTGGTGATCGATTTCTTTCCGCCCATGTCCACATGGCCAA
Organism: Burkholderia sp. PU8-34; assembly: GCF_053427725.1. Classification (NCBI taxonomy): domain Bacteria; kingdom Pseudomonadati; phylum Pseudomonadota; class Betaproteobacteria; order Burkholderiales; family Burkholderiaceae; genus Burkholderia; species Burkholderia sp. PU8-34. The sequence goes on along the minus strand of NZ_JBSAXC010000001.1, from coordinate 354,206 downwards.
AACAACGATGAGCGGCGCGCCCTGGCCGCCCGCCGCGCCGGCGCGTCAAACGCGCGGTGCGGCAGGCGCGGGCGACGCGCCGGAACCTGCGCCCGCCGGCGACGACGAAGCCGCCGGCGGCGCTTCGTCCTATCTCGTGCCGGGCCTCGAGCGCGGTCTGCGGATCCTGGCCGAGTTCTCCGCGCGCGAGCCGGTGCTCGGCGCGCCCGAGCTGTCGAAGCGCATCGGCATTCCGCGCACGACCACTTTCCGCCTGCTGCAGACGCTCGAAGCGCTCGGCTTCCTCGAGCGCGTGAACGGCGACCGACATTTCCGGCTCGGCGTCGGCGTGTTGCGGCTCGGCTTCGAATACCTGAATTCGCTCGAGCTGACCGACCTTGGCACGCCCGTGCTCGAACGGCTGCGCGATGCGAGCGGCCTGTCGACGCACCTGCTGATCCGCGACCAGCGCGATGTCGTGTTCGTCGCGAAGGCGCAGAGCAATGCGTCGATGTTCGGCTCGGTGAAGGTGCATGTCGGCACGCGGCTGCCTGCGCACGCGACCGTGCACGGCCATGTGCTGATGGGCGACCTCACGCGCGATGCGCTGCGCCACCTGTATCCGGAAAAGCGTCTCGAGCAGTTCACCGAGCGCACGCCGGGCACGGTCGACGAACTGTACGAGCGCGTGCGTCATTACGCGCGGCTCGGCTATGCGGTCAGCGAGGCCGCGTTCGAAGCCGGCATCTCGGCCGTGACCGCGCCGGTGCGCGATCATTCGGGGTCGATCGTCGCGGCGATCACCGCGACGGTGCCGCGTTCGGAGATCGGCGAGGCCCGCGAGAAGGAGCGTCTCGTCGAGGCCGTGTGCGGCGCGGCGGTCGATCTGTCGCAGCGCCTCAACTATCGTCCGCTCGAAAGCGATCCGACGTTCGCGCACGCGCGCCACAAGGTTGCGATGTTCTGACGTGTGTTCGACGCGCCGCAAGCACGGCGATGCTTGAATGAAGAATGGGCGGCCCGCGGGCCGCCTATTTCGTTTCTGCGAGCGCGCCGGCGGCATGCATGAGCCGCCGGGCACAGACCTGTCCGCCCCCCGCGTACGGCGGAACTTGCTGCGCCAGCCGGCGTCATGCGCAATTGCACGACCTGCCGCAGCGTCGTCAGAACGAGTGATGAATCCCCGCCAGCACGACGACCTGGTTCGCGGTGCTCGACACGCCGGCCGTGAAGAACGACGCATGGGCGCCGCCCGACGCGTGCTCGACCAGCACGTTCGCGTAGAGCTGCGTGCGCTTCGACAGCGAATAGATGTCGCCGAGTTCGAACTGCGTCCAGCGCCGGCCCGACAGTGTCGACGTTGCCGCGCCGCCCGCAATCGTGTTGAACGGGCTGGTGCGGTAGTTCACGCCCGCGTCGTAGCTCTGGAACGTATCCGAGAAACCGTTCGACTGCATCTTCGTGCGCGTGTAGAGGCCGTGCACGAGGAAGTCGCCGAACTGGTACGACGCACCGGCGCCGATGTTCTCGACCTTGCTTGCCGTATAGCCGTTCGCGGTGTTCTGCCCCTGGAAGCTCGCGATCCCGGTCTGGCTGATCAGCACCGAGCGGTCGTGCTCGTTCGAATAGACGGCCGACGCCTTGAACGGGCCGTTCGCGTAGTTCAGCGCGACGCCCATCGACTTGCCGGTCGAGAAGTTCGTCGTGTTGCCGAGCGCCATCACCGCCGCGGCGGAGAAGCCCGCGAAACTCGGCGAGCGGTATTTGACCGCGTTGTTGTACGGCACGTTGCCGGTTGCCGCGAGGCCGTCGATGTTGCCCGGATGGAACGCGTACCAGCTCTGCGCGAGGTACGCGGTGCTCAGCGGGTCGAGGTAGTCGAACGACAGCGGCGTCTGGCGGCCGAGCGTCAGCGTGCCGTAGCGATCCGAGTTGAGGCCGACCCACGCGGCGCGGTTCCAGATCGTGTTGGCGGTCGCGAACTGGCCGTTGTTCGTATAGAAGCCGTCTTCGAGCTGGAAGATCGCCGACAGACCGCCGCCCAGGTCTTCCTTGCCCTTCAGGCCCCAGCGGTCGGGCTGCGTATTGCCCTGGATCATCGCCCACTTCGCGTGGCCGCCGACGTTGTTCACGTAGGCGACGCCCGTATCCAGGCTGCCATACAGCGTCACGCTGCTCTGCGCCCACGCGCCCGACACGGCGCCGATGCCGACGACTGCTGCTGCTACCGCATGCTTGACCATTAGATCTCCTTCCTGAGTCTCACTCGAATGAAAACGTGCGCCGTGCCGGTGCGCGACATGGACGACCTGCCGGCTGCGCGCATCTTCACTGCTGATCGGGCATTTGTTGTTCCATATAAGGAACAGTGTGCCTCTGGTGGAATGAAGTATAGGACGGTGACGAGGATGGAAAAAAATAAATTTTTCGGGTCGAAGTCGCATGCGTCCGGCATGCAGCATGTCGGAACGAATCCCCGGAAATTCGCATAACTGCCCGACATGCAAGAAAAAATCACGACGCTTCGGGTAGCTTCTGACGATTGTCGACCGAGCGGTCAGTGTTTTCCCTAGGACGTGCAGCTTTTTGTTTTTCTCTTGGAAAGTCGCTCCTATAATCACCATCCATAAACTGCTGTTCCGGGTATGGAACAAACCGAGAGTCGATCAGAAGGAAGGGTGTGAGATGTCTGAACAATGGATTTGCGCCGGGCACGCCGGCGCGCTGTCGGAAGACACGCCGATCGAGTTCAAGCGGACCGACGGCGTCGAGATCGGGATCTACCGCGTCGGCGACGAGGTGTACGCGCTCGAGAACGTGTGCCCGCATGCGTACGCGCTGCTGACGCAGGGCTTCATCGACGAAGGCACGGTCGAGTGCCCGTTGCATGAAGCGGTGTTCGACATCAAGACGGGCCAGTGTCTGAAAGGGCCGGGCGGCCGTGCGCTGAAGCAGTACGCGGTGCGCCTCGCCGGCGAAGAAATCCAGATCAAGGTGGAATGACATGAAAGAAGCGACCGTGAATTTCAATCCCTTCCTGAAGCCGTGGGTGGCGCCGCAGCCGAACAACGTCGCGGGCAAGGGGCAGATCGAGATCCCGGGCCAGGTCGAGAACCGGATCTGGCAGAACCGCAAGGCCGAGCCGACGCAATACGAGAACGATCTCGGCGACGCGCTCGAGCGCGTGTTCGAAACCGGCGCGACCGAGCTGGACGACGTCGTCGCGGGCCTGAACCGCATCGGCTTTCGCACGCCGGACGGTGCGCTCTGGACCGCCGAGCGCTTCTGCGCGGAAGTCGCCGCGCTCGCGGAATGACCGCCCGTCACGCCCAAGCAGACAACCGCATCCGGAGCACACTGATGACGTCCCCCGCACAACACGCAGCCCAACACGACCCGGTCCGTGACTACCTCGACCGAGGCATCAAGAACTACTGGTATCCCGTCGCGCCGAGCTGGCAGGTGTCGAACGCGCCCGTCGGCCTCACGCGCCTGTCCGAGCAGATCGTGCTGTGGCGCGACCAGGACGGCCAGGTCCACGCGCTCGAGGATCGCTGCCCGCACCGCGGCGCGCGCCTGTCGCTCGGCTGGAACCTCGGCGGCAACATCGCCTGCTGGTACCACGGCGTCGAAGTCGACGGCAGCGGCACGGTCAACCGCGTGCCGGCCGTCGCGAACTGTCCGCTCGAAGGCACGAAGTGCGTGAAGTCGTATCCGGTCCAGGAAAAGGCCGGCGCGATCTTCCTGTGGTTCGGCGACGAAGCGCATGGCGAGCCGGCGCCGCTGAACCTGCCCGAGGAACTGGTCGCCGACGAATACGCGCACTTCCTGTGCGTGTCGAACTGGAAGTGCAATTACCAGTACGCGATCGACAACGTGATGGACCCGATGCACGGCGCGTACCTGCACGCGACGTCGCACTCGATGGCCGAAGGCGACAAGCAGGCCGAGATGCGCGTGCGCAAGACGGAAACCGGCCTGATGTTCGAGAAGATCGGCCAGCGCGACGTGAACTTCGACTGGGTCGAGCTCGGCGACACGGGCTGCTTGTGGATGCGCCTCGCGATTCCGTACAAGCAGAAGTTCGGCCCGGGCGGCAACTTCGGGATCATCGGCTTCGCGACGCCGGTGGACGGCGACAACTGCCAGGTCTATTTCTGGCGCACCCGCAAGGTCAGTGGCTGGCAGCGCGACGTGTGGCGCTTCATGTACCGCAACCGCCTCGAAGGCCTGCACTGGGACGTGCTCGAGCAGGACCGCTACGTGCTCGAAAGCCTTGCGCCGAACGCGCGCGACCACGAATACCTGTATCAGCACGACGTCGGCATCACGCGCGTGCGCCGGATGCTGCGCCAGCGCGCGCAGGAGCACCTGTCCGCACTCGACGCGCATCGCGCGGCGCAAGCGGCCGCGTCGGAGTCCGCTCATGGCTGACGCTTCCGTGGTGTCGCTCGCCGGCCGGCGCGTGCTCGTCACGGGCGGCGCGCGCGGTCTCGGCGCGGCATTCGTGAAGGCACTCGTCGCGGCCGGCGCACAGGTTGCGTTCGGCGACGTGCTGGCCGACGAGGGCCGTGCGCTCGCCGCGCAGCTCGCGGAACAGGGCCACGCCGCGCATTTCTTCGCGCTCGACCTTGCCGATCCGGCGAGCGTCGATGCGTTCGTCGCGCAAGGCGCGGCGGCGCTCGGCGGTATTGACGGCCTGATCAACAACGCAGCGATCACGAACTCGGGCGGCCGGCTGTCGACGGAGCTCGACGTCGCGACCTGGGACGCGGTGATGAACGTCAACGTGCGCGGCCTGTGGCTCGTCAGCAATGCGGCGCTGCCACACCTCGTGGAGTCGGGGCGCGGCGCGATCGTGAACCTCGCGTCGGATACCGCGCTGTGGGGCGCGCCGAGGCTGCTCGCGTATGTCGCGAGCAAGGGCGCCGTGATCGCGATGACACATGCGCTGGCGCGCGAGTTCGGCGCACAAGGCGTGACGGTCAACGCGATCGCGCCGGGGCTGACCGAAGTCGAGGCGACGGCCTACGTGCCGGCCGAGCGCCACGCGTTCTACCTGCAGGGCCGCGCGCTGACGCGCGCGCAGGTGCCCGACGACGTGACGGGCCCCGTGCTGTTCCTGCTGTCGGACGCCGCGCGCTTCGTGACGGGTCAATTGCTGCCGGTCAACGGCGGCTTCGTAATGAACTGATTTTCACTCTGAAGGAGATGACGATGGCGGACGCCGATCTCGATCGCAAATCGTGGGACCAGCCGGAAGGCGCAACCTTTGGCGACTGGATGGAAGGGCGCGTCGCGCGTTACGCGACGCGGCGCTACGACTGGGACGCGCTGAAGTTCCAGGCCGACTACGACCCGCAGTACCGCCGCGCGCAGATGCGCTATGTCGGCACGGGCGGCACGGGTGTCGCGAAGGACGTCAACACGGTGCCGGCCGGCAACTTCACGTTCTCGACGATGGTGATCCCGGCCGGCAACATCGGCCCGAGCCACATCCACATCGACGTGGAAGAAATCTTCTTCGTGCTGCGCGGCAAGATGAAGGTGATCTGCGAGCGCGACGGCGAGACCTGGGAAGCGATCCTCGGCGAGCGCGACCTGATCTCGGTGCCGCCGGGCGTCTATCGCACGGAAATCAACATCGGTGAGGAAGACGCGCTGATGTGCGTGATGCTCGGCTCGCCGAAGCCCATCACGCCGACGTATCCGCCGGATTCGCCGCTCGCGAAGATCAAGCGTTGAGACGGAGCGGATGAAGCGATGAGTGTCATCGACAAACGTGAACGCGACCGCGTCGCCGCCTTCGCGACGCTGCTCGAGCGGTTTCCCGAGCAGCGCTGCGCGGCCGGCGCGGCGGGCACGATCGGCTACCGCGAGGCCGGCGCGCAGCATGCGGGCCGCGCGCACCCCGTCGTGCTGCTGCACGGGATCGGCTCGGGCGCCGCATCGTGGGTGCGTCAGCTCGATGCGCTCGGCGCTTCGCGGCGCGTGCTCGCGTGGGATGCGCCCGGCTACGGCGTGTCGACGCCCGTGCACGGCGCATCGCCGGCCGCCGCCGATTACGCGGCGTCGCTGAACGCGTGGCTCGAGGCGCTCGGCATCGAACGCTGCGTGCTGGTCGGCCATTCGCTCGGCGCGATCGTCGCGGGCGGCTTCGCCCGCGTGATGCCGGCGCGGATCGCCGGGCTGCTGCTGATCTCGCCCGCGGGCGGCTACGGCAGCGCGCCGGCCGAGACGCGCGAGTCGCGCCGCAACGCGCGGCTCGCGATGCTCGCCGAACTCGGCCCGGCCGGGCTCGCGCAACAGCGCAGCGCCAACATGCTGTCCGGGTTCGCGAGCGAGGACGCACGTGCATGGGTGCGCTGGAACATGGCGCGCATCGTGCCGGCCGGCTACGCGCAGGCGACGCATCTGCTTGCGAACGCCGATCTCGCGTCGGATCTCGCGGGCTTTCGCGGCCGCACGGCAGTCGCCGTCGGTGCGAACGACGCAATCACGCCGCCCGCCGCGTGCGAGCGGATCGCCGCGGCCGCGCAGGTCGGGCTGCAGGTGATTCCGCAGGCCGGGCATGCGGGCTACGTGGAAGCGCCGGCCGTCTATACGGCACTGATCGAGACGTTCTGCCGTCAGTGCGACCAGCAGCGGGGGATTGCATGAGCGAACCGCTGATGAACGAAACAGACGCCGCGAAAGGCGAAGCGAATTATGTGGTGCCGGGCCTCGAGCGCGGCTTGAGGATTCTCGCGGAGTTCTCGCCGCGCGAGCCGGTGCTCGGTGCGCCGGAGCTGTCGAAGCGGCTCGGCATTCCGCGCACGACGGTGTTCCGCCTGCTGCAGACGCTCGAATCGCTCGGCTTCCTCGAGCGCGCGGACAAGGACCGCAACTACAAGCTCGGTATCGCGGTGCTGCGGCTCGGCTTCGAATACCTGAGCTCGCTCGAGCTGACCGATCTCGGCCTGCCGGTGATCGAGAGCCTGCGCGACGCGACGGGTTTCACGACGCACATCGTGATCCGTGACGGCCGCGATGTCGTGTTCGTCGCGAAGGCGCAGAGCCAGTCGCCGGTGTTCAGCTCGATCCGGGTGAACGTCGGTACGCGGTTGCCTGCGCACGCGACGACGCACGGCCACGTGCTGATGGGCGACCTGTCGCTGAAGGAGTTGCGTGCGCTGTATCCGGAAGCCGCGCTCAACCGGATGACGAACGCGACGCCGGAAACGGTCGACGCGCTGTACGAAGTGATCCGCGAGGATGCGCTGCGCGGCTACGGTGTCAGCAACTCGTCGTTCGAGCGCGGGATCTCGGTCGTCACCGCGCCGGTGCGCAACGACACGCAGAAGATCGTCGCATGCATCACGGTGACGGTGCCGCGGCCGGAAATCGACGCGTCGCTGATCGCGGACGGGCTGATCGACAAGGTGCAGCGCGCGGCGGCCGAACTGTCGCGCCGGCTCAACTATCGCTCGGATGACGAGCACACGTTTTTGAAGGCATTAGGACTCCGATGATTCAGATCGATCTGACCGGACAGGTTGCGGTGGTGACGGGCGGTTCGTCCGGCATCGGCCTCGCAACGGCCGAACGGTTCCTGCAGGCGGGTGCGTCGGTCGCGATTTGCGGCCGCGACGACGAGCGTCTCGCGCGCGCCGAAGCGGGGCTGCACGCGAAGTACCCGGGTGCGCAGCTGCTCGCCGCGCGCTGCAACGTGCTCGACGAAGGCGACGTCGCCGGCTTTGCGCAGGCCGTGTCGGCGCGCTTCGGCCGCGCCGACATGCTGATCAACAACGCAGGCCAGGGCCGCGTGTCGACGTTCGCCGACACGGCCGACGACGCGTGGCGCGAAGAGCTCGAGCTGAAGTACTTCAGCATCATCCGCCCGACGCGCGCGTTCCTGCCGATGCTGCGCGACGCCGACGCACCGAGCATTACCTGCGTGAACTCGCTGCTCGCGCTGCAGCCGGAGCCGCACATGGTCGCGACGTCGTCGGCGCGCGCGGGCGTGCTGAGCCTCGTGAAGTCGCTCGCGACCGAACTGGCGCCGCAGCGCATCCGCGTCAACTCGATCCTGATCGGCATCGTCGAATCGGGGCAGTGGCGCCGCCGCTACGAAGCGCAGGCGCAGCCCGGCGAAAGCTGGGAAGCGTGGACGGGCGAACTCGCCCGCAAGAAGAACATTCCTCTGAACCGCTTCGGCCGGCCCGACGAGGCCGCCTGGGCGCTCTTTTATCTCGCAACGCATCTGTCGTCCTACACGACGGGCAGCCATATCGACGTTTCTGGAGGCTTTGCACGCCATGTCTAACAAAACCACGGTTGGCGAGCTGATTGCCGCCTTTCTCGAGCAGTGCGGCGTGAAGACCGCTTTCGGGGTCATCTCGATCCACAACATGCCGATCCTCGACGCGATCAACTCGCGCGGCAACATCCGCTACGTCGGCGCGCGCGGTGAAGCGGGTGCGGTCAACATGGCCGACGGCCTCGCCCGCGTGTCGGGCGGCCTCGGCGTCGCGTTCACGAGCACCGGCACGGCGGCAGGCAACGCGGCTGGCGCGATGGTCGAGGCGCTGACCGCCGGCACGGCGCTCTTGCACATCACCGGCCAGATCGAGACGCCGTACCTTGACCAGGATCTCGCATACATCCACGAGGCGCCGGACCAATTGACGATGCTGAATGCGATCTCGAAGGCCGCGTTTCGCGTGCGCACGGTCGAGACCGTGCTGCCGACGATCCGCGAAGCGGTACGCGTTGCGCAGACCGCGCCGTCGGGCCCCGTGTCGGTCGAGATTCCGATCGACATCCAGGCAGCGGAAATCGACTGGCCGGAAGACCTCGCGCCCGCGCACGTCGCGGTTCGCGAACACGACAGCGCGCGCATCGCGAAGCTCGCGGACGCACTCGCGAACAAGCGCCGCCCGCTGCTGTGGCTCGGCGGCGGCGCGCGTCATGCGCGGGCGGAAGTCGAACGCCTCGTGAAGCTCGGCTTCGGCGTCGTGACGAGCGTGCAGGGCCGCGGCGTGCTGCCCGAAGACCACCCGGCGACGCTCGGCGCATTCAACGTGCATGCTGCGGTGGAAGCGTTCTACAAGACCTGCGATGCGCTCGTCGTCGTCGGCTCGCGCCTGCGCGGCAACGAAACGCTGAAGTACAAGCTCGCGCTGCCGCAACCGCTGTTCCGCGTCGATGCCGACGCGCTCGCCGACAACCGCGGCTATCGCAACGAGCTGTTCATCCACGGCGATTCGAAGCGCGTGCTGGCCGAACTGGCCGACCGCCTCGAAGGGCGCCTCGCCGTCGATCCGCAGTTCGCGGCCGATCTTGCCGTCGCGCGCGAGCAGGCCGTCGCCGACGTGTCGAAGGGCCTCGGCCCGTACAAGCAGCTTGTCGACACGCTGCAGGCTGCCGTCGGCCGCGACTATAACTGGGTGCGCGACGTGACGATCTCGAACAGCACGTGGGGCAACCGCCTGCTGCAGATCTTCGAACCGCGCGCGGGCGTGCATGCGCTCGGCGGCGGCATCGGCCAGGGGATGCAGATGGGCATCGGCGCGGCGCTCGCGGGCGCGGCGGCGAAGACGGTCTGCCTCGTCGGCGACGGCGGCCTGATGGTCAACGTCGGTGAGCTCGTGACCGCCGTGCAGGAAAACGCGAACGTGATGATCGTGCTGATGAACGACCAGTGCTACGGCGTGATCCGCAACATCCAGGATGCGCACTACGGCGGCCGCCGCTGCTTCGTCGAACTGCACCAGCCCGATTTCGCGCAGTTCTGCGCGAGCTTCGGCCTCACGCACTACCGGATCACGTCGCTCGACCAGGCCGAAGGGATCGTGCGCGAAGGTCTCGCGAAGCAGGGCCCGGTGCTCGTCGAAGTCGACATGCTGTCGGTCGGCTCGTTCACGTCGGCGTTCGCGGGCCCGCCCGTCAAGAAAGAAGCGCCCGAGGAGCGCCAGTATGCTTAACACGCACAGTCAGGCGCACGCACACGCGCATGCGCCAGTCGACGTCGCAATGATCGGCTTCGGCGCGATCGGCGCGGCCGTGTACCACGCGGTCGAGCACGACGCGTCGCTGCGCGTCGCGCACGTGATCGTCCCCGAGCATCAGCGCGCCGCCGTGCAGGGTGCGCTCGGCGGCGCGGTGGAGGTCGTGTCGTCGGTCGACGCGCTGGCCCGCCGCCCCGAGTTCGCACTCGAATGTGCGGGCCACAGCGCGCTCGTCGATCACGTCGTGCCGCTGCTGAAGGCCGGCACCGACTGCGCGGTCGCGTCGATCGGCGCGCTGTCCGATCTCGCGCTGCTCGACGCGCTGTCGCAGGCCGCCGACGAGGGCCACGCGACGCTCACGCTGCTGTCCGGCGCGATCGGCGGTATCGATGCGCTGGCTTCCGCGAAGCAGGGCGGCCTCGACGAAGTGCTGTACGTCGGCCGCAAGCCGCCGCTCGGCTGGCTTGGCACGCCCGCGGAGGCATTGTGCGACCTGCGTGCGATGACCGAAGAGAAGGTGATCTTCGAAGGCACCGCGCGCGACGCGGCGCGCCTGTACCCGAAGAACGCGAACGTCGCGGCGACCGTTGCGCTCGCGGGCCTCGGGCTCGATGAAACACGCGTGCGCCTGATCGCCGATCCGGCGGTCGCGCGCAACGTGCACCGCATCACCGCGCGCGGCGCATTCGGCGAGATGTCGCTCGAGATGAGCGGCAAGCCGCTGCCCGACAACCCGAAGACCTCCGCACTGACGGCCTTCAGCGCAATCCGCGCGCTGCGCAACCGCGCGGCCCGCTGCGTGATCTGAGCGGGCGGCCGGGCCACTGAAAGACCCGCCCGCGCCGCGGCGAGGGTAGGGCGAAGAGACAGACTTGTGGAACTTGTGAAATGACTCCATTCGATTCGAGCCTCGTACCCAACGGCGACATCCTGATCGGCGGCGAGTGGCGGCGCGGCCGTGGCGCACCCTATGCGAGCCTTTACCCGGCCGACCAGTCGCTGAACATGGAAGTGTCGACCGCGAACGCGGAAGACGCGGCCGAAGCTGTCGAGGCCGCGGACGCCGCGTGGCGCCGCGCCGACTGGGCCGGGCTCAAGCCGCATCAGCGCGCGCAGGTGCTGTATCGCATCGCGGATCTGATCATGCAGCGTCACGAGGCGCTGGCGAACCTGCAGCGTCGCGACAACGGCAAGCCGATCGGCGAGACCCGCGTGCTGGTGGCGAGCGCGGCGAACACGTTCCGCTATTTCGCGGCCTGCCTCGAGACGCTCGACGAAGAACTGACACCGTCGCGTGGCGACTACCTGACGATGAGCGTGTACGAACCGATCGGCGTGATCGCGGCGATCACGCCGTGGAACTCGCCGATCGCATCCGATGCGCAGAAGCTCGCGCCGGCGCTCGCCGGCGGCAACGCGGTGGTGCTGAAGCCCGCCGAAGTCACGCCGCTCGTGTCGCTCGCGCTCGCGCGCATCTGCGAGGAAGCCGGCGTGCCGAAGGGCGTGCTGAGCGTGCTGCCGGGCAAGGGTTCCGTGATCGGCGACGTGCTGGTGCGCCATCCGCTCGTGAAGAAGGTGTCGTTTACGGGCGGCACCGAAGTGGGCCGCGGCATCGCGCGCATCGCGGCGGAGAAGCTGATGCCGGTGTCGCTCGAACTCGGCGGCAAGTCGCCGACGATCGTGTTCGACGACGCCGATCTTGATCACGCGGTGAACGGCGTGCTGTACGGCATCTTCAGCTCGTCGGGCGAGGCGTGCATCGCGGGTTCGCGCCTGTTCGTGCAGCGGTCGATCTACGACGCGTTCATGCAGCGCCTGGTGGACTGCGCGCGCAAGCTGCGCGTGGGCGACCCGACGCGGCCCGACACGCAGATGGGGCCGCTCATCACGGCGAAGCATCGCGAGTCGGTCGAACGCTACGTGGCGCTTGGCCTCGAGGAAGGCGGACGTCTGCTGTGCGGCGGCGAGCGGCCGTCGGGCGACGGGCGCGAAGGCGGTTTCTACTATCAGCCGACGATACTCGAAGGCTTGCCGAACAGCGCGCGCATCTGCCAGGAAGAAATCTTCGGTCCGGTGCTCGTCGCGATGCCGTTCGACGACGAGGCCACGCTGATCGAGCAGGCAAACGACAGCGTATTCGGTCTCGCCGCGGGCATCTGGACGCGCGACTACAAGCGCGCGTGGCGCACCGCGCGCGCGCTCGAAACGGGCACCGTGTGGATCAATACGTACAAGCTGTTCTCGATCTCCACGCCGTTTTCGGGCTGGAAGGACAGCGGGATGGGCCGCGAGAAAGGGCGCCTCGGCATCCGCGAGTACATGCAGCAGAAGAGCCTGTACTGGGGCTTGAACGACGCGCCGCTGCCGTGGGCGAACTGAGCGAAGGGGAATGACGCAATGAGCATTTTGGGTATCGAGCAGATCACGTACGGCGTCGACGACCTCGCGACGTGCCGGCGTTTCTTTGCCGACTGGGGGCTGAAGGAAGTCGCGCACGACGAGACGCGCGCGCGCTTCGAGACGATGAACGGCTGCACCGTGCTGGTCGTCAAGGCCGACGATCCGGCGTTGCCGCCCGCGTTCGAGCCAGGCCCGACGCTGCGGGAAGTGACGTGGGGCGTCGCGACGACCGCGGAACTTGACGCACTGCGCGGCAAGCTCGCGGATCAGCCCGGCTATTACACGCAGGACGATGCGGTCGGCTGCATCGATCCGAACGGGATGGCAATCCGCATCGAAGTGACGCGCAAGCGCGCGCTCGACGTGAAGGGCTCGCTGTCGAACGTGTGGGGCGAGACGCTGCGCGTCGACACGCCGAGCACGATTTATGAACGTGCGGAGCCGGTCGAAGTCGGCCACGTCGTGTTCTTCACGAACGCGCTCGACGCACAGGAAAAGTTCTACCACGTGCTGCTGGGCTTCGAGACGTCGGACCGCTATCCGGGCCGCGGCGCGTTCATGCGCTGCGCGCCGCACGGCGGGCACCACGACCTGTTCCTGCTCGCGCTGCCTACGGGCAAGCGCGGCCTGAACCACGTCGCGTTCACGGTGCGCGACATTCATGAAGTGTTCGGCGGCGGGATGCACATCGACCGCTGCGGCTGGCAGACCCAGCTCGGGCCGGGCCGGCATCCGGTGTCGTCCGCGTACTTCTGGTATTTCCAGAATCCGGCGGGCGGCCTGATCGAGTACTACGCGGACGAAGACATGCTGACGCCCGAGTGGCAGCCGCGTGAATTCGAACCAGGCCCGACCGTGTTCGCCGAATGGGCGGTCGACGGCGGCCTCGACGGCAACACGCGTCGCCAGAAGAACGCGAAGGCGCCGGAAGGCAAGTTCATGACGGAGCGCAAACATGACTGACGCCACTGTGCAGGACACCGCCGCGATCGGCACCGTCGTCGTGATCGGCGGCGGCCAGGCCGCCGGCTGGGTGCTGAAGACGCTGCGCGCGGAAGGCTTCGCGGGCCGGCTCGTGATGATCGCCGACGAACCGCATCTGCCGTACGAGCGTCCGCCGCTGTCGAAGGCGGTGCTCGCGGGCGACGCGCACATCGAGACCGTGCGCGTCGTGCATCCGGACGAGTTCGAATCGCTGAACATCGAAGCGTGGCAGCCGGAGCGTGCGGCGTCGATCGACCGCGCGCGCCGCATCGTGCGCACCGAGAGCGGCCGCGAGGTCGAATACGACCGCCTCGTGATCGCGACCGGCGGCACGTCGCGCCGTTTGCCGGATTCGCTCGTGAGGACTGCACACCTGCATTACCTGCGCACGCTCGACGAAGCGGCCGCGCTCGGCGAGAAACTGCGCGCGAGCCGGCGCGTGCTCGTGGTCGGCGGCGGCTGGATCGGCCTCGAAGTGGCGGCGACCGCGCGCAAGCTCGGCGTCGATGCGGTGGTCGTCGAAGGCGCGCCGCGCCTGTGCGGGCGTTCGGTGCCGCAGCTCGTGTCCGATTTCCTGCTCGACCTGCATCGCTCGAACGGCGTCGACGTGCGCGTTGGCGCATCGCTCGTGTCGCTCGACGCGCAGCCCGATGATGCATCGAAGGTGCGCGCGACGCTGGCGGACGGCACGACGATCGACGCCGACTTCGCGGTGGCGGGGATCGGCCTCGCGCTGAATGCGTCGCTCGCGTCCGATGCGGGGCTGGCGGTCGACGACGGTATCGTCGTCGATGAATTCGGGATGACGAGCGATCCGGCGGTGTTCGCGTGCGGCGACGTCGCGAACCACCACAACGGCTGGCTCAAGCGCCGCGTGCGGCTCGAATCGTGGGCGAACGCGCAGAACCAGGCGATTGCGGCCGCGAAGGCGGTGCTCGGCGTGCGCGCGCCGTACGCGGAGATCCCGTGGTTCTGGTCCGATCAGTACGACGTGAACCTGCAGATCCTCGGCGATTTGCCGGCCGATGCGCAGCTCGTCGTGCGCGGCGATCTCGCCGCGCGGCGCGCAACGCTGTTTTTCGTGGGCGACGGGCATGTGAGAGGTGTCATCGCCGTCAACAATGCGCGCGAACTGAAACTCGCGCGCAAGTGGATGAACCAGGGCCGGGCAGTGGACATGGACGCCCTGGCAGACACGACCAGAGCGCTTGCCTGAGCGGGCAACGAGACAGACTACGGAGACACCCCGCATGAGCACTTTCGACAACGTCATGGCCGGTCGGGCCACGACGGAAGCTGCCGCCTCCACGCCCGGCGCGATCATCGCGCGGCTCGAGCGGCTTCCCGCCAACGCGATGCAGATCCGCGCGCGCGTGCTGATCGGCACCGCGACGTTCTTCGACGGCTTCGACGTGATCACGATCGCCGCGACGCTGCCGCTGCTGATTCACAAGTGGGGCCTGTCGCCGAACCAGGTCGGCCTGCTGATTGCGTCGGGCGCGATCGGCCAGCTGGTCGGTGCATTCCTGTTTCCCGCGCTCGCGGAGAAGCATGGCCGCGTGAAGGCGATCGCATGGAGCTCGGCCGTGATCGGCATCACGAGTATCGCGTGCGGGTTCGCGCCGACGTTCGAAGTGTTCGTGCTGCTGCGCATCCTGCAGGGTCTCGGGCTCGGCGGCGAGCTGCCCGTCGCCGCGACGTACATCAACGAAATCACCCGCGCGCACGGCCGCGGCCGCTTCGTGCTGCTGTACGAGATCGTGTTCCCGATCGGCCTGCTGGTGTCGATGGCGCTCGGCGCGTGGCTCGTGCCGCGCTTCGGCTGGGAGATCATGTATTTCGTCGGGGGCCTGCCGCTGCTGCTCGCGCTCGTGCTCACGCACATCGTGCCGGAATCGCCGCGCTGGCTCGCATCGCGCGGGCGGCTGTCGGAAGCAGGGCGCGCCGTCGGCATGTTCGAGGCATCCGTGAAGGGCGAGCTGCCGCCCGCCACACGGGCGGCGGAATTCGACGACATGGTGCGCCAGCACCCGAAGCGCCGGATGTCCGACCTGTTCAGCGCCGCGTACCGCAAGCGCACGATCGCCATCGCGACGCTGTGGGCGACCTGCGGCTTCATCCAGTACGGGCTGTCGACGTGGCTGCCGACGATCTACAAGAACTTCTATCATGCGCCGCTGCAGCTCGCGCTGAACCTCGCGGTGATCGGCTCGGTGATGGGCGTGCTCGGTTCGCTCGCGTCCGCGCTGCTCGTCGACAAGCTCGGCCGCAAGCCGGTGATCGTCTGGTCGTTCGTGCTGTGCGCGCTGTCGATGGCGCTCGCGGGCGTCTATCACGCGTCGTCGGTGTACGTCGTCGCGACGTTCTGCTCGTTGTCGCTCGGGCTGATGGCTTCGGGTTTCATCACGGCTTACGTGTACACGCCGGAGCAGTATCCGACGAGCATCCGCGCGTCGGGCTGCGGCCTCGGCAGCGCGTGGCTGAAGATCGCGTCGTTCGTCGCGCCGATGGTCGTGCCGCACGCGATCGTCGGCGGCGACCTGAGCCCCGCGTTCTATCTGCTGGGCGCAGTGCCGCTGATCGCCGCCGTCACCGTGCACTTCGTCGGCATCGAGACGAAAGGGAAGGTGCTCGAGGCGCTCGAGGCATAAGCGCTGCGCTTGTGACGCGTTTGAAGGAAGCGGCCCGGACGATGTCCGGGCCGTTTTTTTTCGGGCGTCGCGAATGCGACGACGGAGCTGCGGTATGGATGCGGTTCGGCGCGATTGCCGAGTGCCGATTGCCGATTGCCGATTGCCGATTGCCGAGCTTGGCCGGCTTCCGTCATCGGCGATCCGGGCTGGGGGCGCGACGACAAGCAAGGGGGCGCTGCTTCGATCGCCTGTCAGCTGCTGGCAAATTCGATCGTCGGTTCGCAGCGGATCGGAAAGTTGACGGAGTTCGCCACGTAGCATTTTTCGTGAGCGGTGTGGTGCAGCGCTGCGGCCCGCTCACGATCGTCGCCAGCGCGAATGACGACCTTCGGACGCAGGACGATTTCCGTGAATCTGCCTTGTTCGGGGCTGTCGAGCATCGTTCCTTCCGCGTCGTCGACGTAGGACACGACGCAGATACCGGCGTCGGCGCACAGGTGCAGGTACCAGAGCTTGTGACAGGCCGATGTCGAGGCCAGCAGCAGGTCTTCCGGATTCCAGCGCGACGAGTCGCCGAGGAACGCGGCGTCGGACGAGCCCGGAATGTCCGGCTTGGCGCCCGCGCGAATCACGTGGTCGCGGCTGTAAGCGCGATATCCCGACGTGCCGGTCCCATTGTTGCCCGTCCATTCCACCGAAACCCGGTACTTGTGCTCACCGTATGCCATCGTGCTCTCCTTCGATAACGAAACGTTGAATGTCGACAGAGGGCCAGCGGAGCCGAACCTCACGCGTCGAACCGACTTGCCGGCGACATTGTCGCACCGGATCCTGGTTTGGTATACCATTATTCCAAATCATGACGGGCTCGACCATGGAAACGAAACTCGACTCCACCGCGGACGCGGTGGCCGCATCGCTGCGGGACATGATCGTCAACGGCGAACTGGCGGGGGGCGAACGGCTGGTCGAGCGCGATCTGGCCGACCGGTTCGGCATCAGCCGGATTCCGCTGCGCGAGGCGATTCAACGGCTGGAGCGCGAGGGTCTGGTGGATCTCTTCAGAAACCGCGGCGCTGTCGTGCGGATGCTGAGCGCGGCGGACGTGAAGGAGATCTACGACCTGCGGGCGCTGCTCGAAGGCGATGCAATCCAGCGGAGTGTGAAGCAGTTCGACGACGAGACGCTCGCGCGTGCGGAACTCGTTCATCGTCTGCTTGGCGATGCAGGGGCGGCGGCGAGGCAGGGGGCGCTCAACCGGGAATTCCACGAGCTGCTGTATTCGCGTTGCGGGAATGAACGTCAGCTCAAGGCAATTGCGGAACTGCGCGGCCAGGTCGAACGCTACGAGCGCTTGCAGAGTACGTTGCTCGCGGATACCCCATCGTTCCAGATCGAGCACGAGGCCATCCTGCAGGCCTGCAGGGAACGCAATGCACGGGGTGCCCGTGCGATGACGATCGCGCATCTCGATTCGGCGAGAGACATCGTGATGCGGCTCGTCGAACGCGGGTGAGCGTGACGAGCCGTTACCTGATACCCGTGCGCGACAACCTGATCATCAGCGCCGCTCACTGAACGGCCGTAACCGGAATGCTGGAGATTCGCACGAGGCGGT
This sequence comes from Burkholderia sp. PU8-34, assembly GCF_053427725.1. Classification (NCBI taxonomy): domain Bacteria; kingdom Pseudomonadati; phylum Pseudomonadota; class Betaproteobacteria; order Burkholderiales; family Burkholderiaceae; genus Burkholderia; species Burkholderia sp. PU8-34. The sequence continues at coordinate 336,603 of NZ_JBSAXC010000001.1, read as the reverse complement.
CGAGCACGCTGCGACGGAACAGCGACAGCAGCGAGTGGACCGGGTCGTGACGCGGCGCGACGACGACGATTTCATCGCAGCCATTCTCGGCCGCCGCGGCGGCGATCGTGTCGACAACCGGGCCGACCTTCATCACGACGCTGTAGGTGACGCCGGCGTCCTTCAGGATCCGCTCGGCCTTCGCCAGTTCGCCTTCGGAGAAGTGCTGCTCGATCTCGCGCAGCCGCGATAGCGGATGGTAGGCCTCGAGACGGGTCGATTCCAGCGGCGGCTGGACATTGATCAGGACGATTTCCGACGCGCACTGTTCCCGGAACAGAAACGTCGCATGGCGAACGGCCTGCAACGAGCGGGGCGAGTGGCCGACCGGAACCAGCAGCTTGAGCATGACGATGTCCGACGAATGTGATGCTTTCAGCGTAGCGCGCAGCCGGCCGCATTGTTCTAAAGAGATCGGGCGCCCGCATAAAAATGTTGTTAACCCGGCCGTACGGCTGCGTATCGCTTACTAGAAATATAAGAAATCTAAGTTTATGCGCATAAACGTTTTCACCCGGCGCATCCCGTTCGCCGGGCGCGCGAGCCGATCGATCACACGAATGCGGCGGCGTGTCGTCGCGATTCAGTCGAAACCGCAATGAATCCGCGCGGAAAATATCGGAAGTGGGCGGTGCCGTGTCGCGTAGAGTAGAGCGTCAACGGCGGCGCGGCGCATTCCCCACGGGCTTCGCGCGTGGTTGCTGCGATGTCCGCCATCCCATCCGCTTTCCAGGAGACCCCGCATGCCGCACGGTGCCCCGTCGCTTCTCGCACCCGCTTCCATCACCGTCGATCCGATCGTGCGCCTGTCGGCGGGCGAACTCGCGTCGGCGATCCGCCGCAAGGATGTTTCGTGCGTCGAGACGATGAACGCGTACCTCGACCACATCGAGCGCGTGAACGGCGCGGTCAACGCGATCGTCGCGCTGCGCGACCGCGATGCGCTCGTCGCCGAGGCCGCGCAGAAGGATGCCGAGCTTGCGCGCGGCGCGTATCGCGGCTGGCTGCACGGCATCCCGCAGGCGCCGAAGGATCTCGCGATGACGAACGGAATCGTGACGACATTCGGCTCGCCGATCTTCCGGCAGAACGTGCCGCAGGCCGATTCCGTCGGCGTCGCGCGGATGCGCGCCGCGGGCGCGGTCTTCATCGGCAAGACCAATACGCCGGAATTCGGCCTCGGGTCGCACACGTTCAACGAAGTCTACGGCGCGACGCGCAATCCGTACGACCTGACGAAGAGCGCCGGCGGCAGCAGCGGTGGCACGGCGGCCGCGCTCGCGTCGCGGATGCTGCCAGTTGCAGACGGCAGCGATTTCGGCGGCTCGCTGCGCAATCCGGCCGCGTTCTGCAACATCGTCGGCTTCAGGCCGTCGCAAGGCCGCGTGCCGCGCTGGCCGGGCGTCGACGTGTTTGTCCAGCAGCTCGGGATCGAAGGGCCGATGGGGCGGACTGTCGGCGACGTCGCGAACCTGCTGGCGATCCAGGCCGGCCACGATCCGCACGATCCGCTGTCGCTCGCCGAGGATCCGGCCGTGTTCGCGCAGCCACTCGACACGGACCTGCGCGGCAAGCGCATCGCGTGGGTCGGCGACTGGAACGGCTATCTGGCGACCGAGCCGGGCGTGCTTGCCCAGTGCGAGACGGGGCTCGCGACGCTGCGCGAGCTCGGCTGCGACGTCGATGCCGCGCTGCCGGCGTTCTCGCCGGAACGGATCTGGCGGATCTGGCTCGCACACCGACACTTCCTGTCCGGCGGCGGCCTGCTCGCGCACTACCGCGATCCCGCACGTCGTGCGCTGCTGAAGCCGGAGGCGATCTTCGAGGTCGAGGGCTTGCTCGCGTTGTCCGCTCAGGCGATCTTCGACGCGAGCGTCGAGCGCACCGCGTGGTACCAGACGCTGCTCGGCTTCTTCGACCGCTACGATTTCATCGCCGCGCCAACCGCGCAGGTGTTCCCGTTCGACGTCGACGCGCGGTGGCCGCAACAGATCGCGGGCCGCACGATGGACACCTATCACCGCTGGATGGAAACGGTCGTGCCGTGGACGCTTGCGGGCTGCCCGGTGATCAACGTGCCGGTCGGCTTCAACGCGGCCGGGCTGCCGATGGGGATGCAGCTGATCGGCCGGCCGCGCGCGGATCTGGCGGTGCTGCAGCTCGCGCACGGTTATGAACAGGCGGCCGACTGGGTCGGCAAGCGGCAGCCGGCGTGGATGGCCGCGTAAGCAGCCATTGTCGGGCGCGGTGTGCCGGTACGCATGTCGGCCACGCATCGGGCGGTGTGCGACACGCACCCGCAACATCGATCAGAACGTCACGTACGACAGCAGCGCAGGCAGGCGGCACAGCGGACGCGACGCGCGTCAGTCCCGCTTCACGACGGAATTTCAAGCCGGCGGCCAACGCGATTTCGTTTCGATGTGTATCAATCGTTGCGACACCGTGCGGCGCGCTTCGACAATATCCGCCTCATCATTTCCGGCACGGAGAACAGGACATGAACACGATTCGCGCGACGGGCAAGCGGCTGGCGTGGGCGGGCATCGTCTGCGGCGCGCTGCTGAGCGGTGCCGCACACGCGCAGCTCGATCTTCAATCGCTGGGCGCGTCGCTGCTCGGCGGCGGACAGCAGCCGGCGGCGCCGGTGCAGGGCGGCATGGGGCAATTGCTGCAGGCCTATGTCGGCGCGAATCAGCAGGTGCTGACGGGGCAGTCGTCGCTCGCGTCGGCGATGGGGCTCACCGGCGCGGCCGGCCAGGCCCAGCAGGCCGCGGGCCTGCTGGGCGGCGGCAATGCGCTGACGCCGGCCGCGCTGTCGCAGATGGGTGGCGCGCAGCAGTCGGTGGCGCAGGCGCTGGGGCAGGCGTTCGCGAACGGCGGCGCGTCGCACGGCCCGATCGACAAGCAGGCGTTCAGCAACGGCCTCGCGTCGCTCGGCCAGGGCCTCACGCAGTACTCGCAGCTTCAGTCGGGGCTCGGCAGCCTCGGTTCGGCGAATGCGGCGTCGCTGCTGCAATCGGGCATGAATCCGCAAAACATGCAGGCCGCGTCGTACATCGCGCAAAGCGCGCCCGGCCAGTTGCAATCGCTCGCATCGACGCTGAGCCAGGCCGTGCAGTTCGCGACGAGCCAGGGTATCTCGGTGCCGTCGGTCGCGGCGTCGGCGCTCAAGCTGCTGCCGTAACGACGACCGTCACGCGCAAGGCCGTCGCTTACGATGACCTTGCGTTGCAAGGGGATTTCGGCCGGTGCTATCGTGTGGCGTCCCCGCTACCCGTGCCGGCTCATGACTGACTCGTTCGACCTCTCCCGCTATTTCGCGCGCATCGGCTACGACGGCTCCGTCGCGCCAACCTTCGATGTGCTGCGCCGCATCCACCTGCTGCACCCGCAGGCCATTCCGTTCGAAAACCTCAACCCGCTGACCGGCGCGCGCGTCGCGCTCGACGTGCCGTCGGTCGTCGCGAAGCTCGTCGCGCGGCGGCGCGGCGGCTACTGCTTCGAGCTGAACAAGCTGTTCCATACGGCACTCACGACGATCGGCTTTCGCGTGACGCCGCTGATCGCGCGCGTGCGCTGGATGCGTGCGCCGGAAGACGTGACCGCGCAAACGCACATGCTGCTGCGCGTCGATCTCGATGACGACGTGTGGTTCGCGGACATCGGCTTCGGCACGGCAACGCTGACGGCGCCGTTGCGTTACGCGCCGGGCGAACGGCAACTGACGCCGCACGGCGCGTTCCGCGTCGTCGACGCGCCGGTGGACGGCGAGCTCGACATGCAATGCGAGACGCCGGACGGCTGGCAGACGACGTATCGCTTTTCGCTGAAGCGCGCCGAGTGGATCGATTACGAGGCCGCGAACTGGTTCACGTCGACGTATCCGGATTCGTTGTTCGTGCACGACCTGATCGCATGCCGCGTGCTGCCCGACGGCCGCGCGACGCTGTTCAATACGGCGCTGACGTTGCGCGATGCGGCGGGGGCGGGGAAGACGCGGATATTCGAAGACGCGGCCGCGTGGGGCGCATGCCTGCGCGACACGATCGGGATCGATACGACGGGATTCGATGTCGATGCGCTGTTTGCGCGGGTGGCGGAGCGGGGGACGGTGCTTGGCGCGCGGGCTCGGGCCGCGGAGCGGTGACGAAGGGGCGCCGTTGCAGAAAGTCCGGACAGCCGTGAACGGGCGCGCACATTGCGGATGGTTTGACTCGGTCCGTCGAGGGGCGATGCTTCATTGTGGTTGCGAGCGCACCGGGCAAGGACATCTCGAAACAAAAAACTAAAGTCCCGTCGTTTGCCTGTTGAACAATTCTGGAAATCAGGATAGAATTCGCTTTTTTGAGGCGACTCACGGGGAACGGCAGTAGCGACCCGGGTTGCACGCAGTGCCGACGTGGTGAAATTGGTAGACACGCTATCTTGAGGGGGTAGTGGCGAAAGCTGTGCGAGTTCGAGTCTCGCCGTCGGCACCAAAGATATTGAATGCCAGCCGCGCTTAGCGCGGCTGGCATTTTTCATTTCAGGGGCACGCTTGCGGTTGATTGACGATCGCAAGTCGATCGAAACGATTCAACTCATTCCATCCGTCGTCGCTCGATGACATCTTGACCACCGCAATGCATTTTCGCTGTCGGTCATCTTCCGTTCTCCATCACCCGAACGACCGCTGCCCACCGAGCCACGTACCGGCACCGGGATCAGTGCAACAATCAAAACGTTGTCTACTTTGAAACTCGTTCCGGAACATGGAGGCGGCCATGCTGGAAATCGCGAAAGGCAAGGTGGCCACGGCAGCGCGCGGGATGCGCGGATTCGGGCTGATTCTGGCGCTTCCGTCGCTGTTGATGAGCACCGTGCTCACGACAGGCTTTGCCTACGCACAGTCGCCGCCGTTCGACAGCTTCGCCGTCCCTGACGGCAGCGCGCCGCACGACGTCGCCCCGGCACCCGACGGCCGCGTGTGGTACACCGCGCAGGCGAAGGGCGAGGCCGGTCGGCTGGACCCGCGCAGCGGCAGGATCGATCATGTGCCGCTCGGCAACGGATCGGCGCCGCACGGCGTGATCGTCGGCCCGGACGGGGCGGCATGGATCACGGACGGCGGCCAGAACGCGATCGTGCGTGTGGATCCGAAGACGCTTGCCGTCAAGCTTTTCCCGTTGCCGAGGGAGCGGCCCGACGCCAACCTGAACACCGCGGTCTTCGACAAGCGCGGGCATTTGTGGTTTACCGGGCAAAGCGGTGTCTATGGCGAACTCGACCCGGCGAGCGCGAAGATGCGCGTGTTCGACGCGCCGCGCGGGCCGGGGGCCTACGGCATCTGCGTGACGCCTGACGGCAGCCTGTACTTCGCGTCGCTCGCCGGCAGCTATCTCGGCCGCATCGATCCCGCGAGCGGCGCCGCGCAGGTCATCGATCCGCCGACACCGAAACAGGGCGCACGCCGCGTGTGGGCCGATTCGAAAGGGCGGGTCTGGATCAGCGAGTGGAACGCCGGGAAAGTCGGCATGTTCGACCCGGCGACGCATCGGTGGCGCGAATGGCCGCTGCCCGGCCATGATCCGCATGCGTACGCGATTTTCGTCGACGACCGGGACATCGTCTGGCTCAGCGAATGGAGCGCCAACGCGCTCGTGCGCTTCGATCCGCAATCCGGGAAGTTCGACGTGCTGACGCTGCCGCGCCCGCATGCGAATGTCCGCCAGATGATGGGGCGCCAGGGAGACGTGTGGCTGTCCGAATCGGGCACCGATCATTTGCTGCGCTACCGGTCACGGGCAGCCGACGCGGGCAGCGACTGACGGTATGGGGCAGTGACGCGGTTCACCGAACTGCAACGCCACGTGCCGTCAGTAAACGGGGTGGATTTCAGCGCGTGTCGTGCCGATCGGCAAGCAATGAAATGGGGCGCGTTGTCGAATTGCCGGCGCCAGCCGTTTACGCTGCCTCGCCGCTGCCGCTCGCGACAGCCTCGGGCTGCATCTGCGCCAGATGGCGCAGCAGCTTCGTCACCATCGCGACGACGGTGAGCGCGAGGATCACGAAGAATGCCGCGAGCGGCGTCAGCACCTGCACCGACACGAAGCCCGCGAGCCCCATCATCGCCGACGACACGAGCAGCAGCGCACACCCAAGGATCGCGCTCGTCAGCCCCGCGATGTGCGGGAACAGCGAATTGCCCTTCGCCATCAGCGTCGGATACATCGCGCCCGCGCAGAATCCCATCACGAGCACGGGCGTCGCGAGCGTCCAGACCTGCAGGCCGACCGTCAGCGCGAGCACCAGCATCGCGATCGACGCGCCAGCCATCACGCGCGCGCCGATCTGCAGCCGGCGCTCGGCGCTCGGCAGGCCCGCGCCGTGCACGCGGTTCGACAGGCCGCCGAGGAAGTACATCATCCCGATCCCCAGCGCGAGGTAGCCGAAATAGGTCGGCGGCTTGTGCAGCGTGGTCTGCACCATGAACGGGCCGACGATGTTGAACACGAGCAGGATGCTGTAGCACAGCCCCTGCGCGAGGAAGCAGCTCTGGAACACGGGGCTCGACAGCACCTTGCCCGCGTTCGTCATCAGCGTGCGCGGCTGCAGGTGCACGGGCTTCGGCAACGTCTCGCGGTAGCGCCACAGCAGCGCCCACATCGCGAGCGAATAGACGAGCAGGAACACGAGGCACGCCTGCCAGCCGAACCACGTCTGCAGGTGCGCGCCGATCACCGGCGCAACGATCGGCGCGAGCCCCCACGCGATCGACATGTAGGTGAAGGCGTGCATCAGCGCCTGTCCGCGGAACGAATCAGTGACGATTGCCTTCGCGAGCAGGTTCGTCGTGGCAATGCCAAAGCCCTGCAGGCAGCGGGCCAGCACAAACGTTTCCAGATTGGACGCAGTGAGCGCCAGCACGCAGCCGATCGTGTAGATGACGAGCCCGAAGGCCAGCACGCGCTTGCGCCCGTAGGCGTCGGCGACGGGCCCGAAGACGAGCTGGCCGAACGCGTAGGCGGCCATGTAGCCGGACACGCTCGACTGGATCGCCTGCGGCGACGTCGCGAAGTAGCGCGCCATCGCGGGCAGCGCGGGCACGTAAATGTCGATCGCGAGTTGTCCGGCGGATGCGAACAGGCAGATCAGGAGCAGCAGGAAGCGCGGCGAATTCGGAGCGCGCGCGGGCGTGGCCGCGCGGTCGGAGGGCGTTTGGGTCATGACGGCAATGAGGGATCGGATTTCGGCGACGCATCGTTGCGCGGTTCGAATGTCGAACACGCGTACGGCGGCGCCATTGCCGCGTATTGTGCCTGTTGTCGCGCCGTTCGACCGGATTCCCATGGCGGGCGCGAGGTTGACTGACGATGGCGATCGCCAAACGCCAAACGCCAAACGCCAAACGCCAAACGCCAAACGCCAAACGCCAAACGCCAAACGCCGGCCGATGCAGCCGCCGCTACCGCACCGCTCCCGTCAAGCCCGCTCCAGCACCGCCATCTCCCGCGCGATCACGAGCAGCACCGACAGGCTGGCCCCACCCGTCGCGCGCAGATCCGCGAGCAGCTGCGCATAACGCTCGAGCGCCGCTTCCCGCCGCCCGCGCCACGCGTCGACGATCGCATCCGGCGCCGCCGATTCCCCGGCTTCCGCGAGCGCGCTCGTGGTCAGCGTGCGCTTGAGGCGTGCGATCTCCGCGAGCGCCGCCGCGCGCGCCATCATGTCCCAGTGCGTCGGCGTCGGCAGTGCCGCCGCGCGTTCGCTGATCCAGCCATAGTTGAGCTGCGTGCCGAGCGCGAAGTACACACCTGCGACGAGTTCGAGGCTGAGGTTGCAGGTCGCGGCCACCTCGGCGATGTCGAGCAGTGCCGCCGAGATGTCGCCGCTCGCGACGCGCGCCGCGAGCGCGCTGTCGACGCCCGCGTCGACCAGCACGCGCTGCCGCTCGGACAGCGCGTCGAGATCGGCGGCGTGCAGCAGCGACGGCAGCCGCGGCGCGAGCCGCTCTGCGGCATCGCGGCAGCGCGCGAGCAGTTCGCCGACACCGCCGTCGCCGATCGCGCCGGCCTGCAGATGCCGCAGGAACCACAGCGCCGCGCGTTCGAGCAGCCGCGCGACGTCGACGAACATGCGCGCCTGCACGTCGTCGGCGACGCGGTTGTCGAGCGCGTCGATGTCGCGCCACACCGCATCGAGGTCGAACACGTCGCGCGCCATGATGCATGCGCGCACGATGTCGCCCGGCTTCGCGTCGGTCTCTTCCATCAGCCGGTGCACGAACGCGCAGCCGACGCGGTTGACGAGCGCGTTCGTCAGGTGCGTCGCGAGAATCTCGCGGCGCAGCGGATGGCGGCGCATCGGCTCGCTGAAGCGCTGCTGCAGCGGCTTCGGAAAATAGTCGACCAGCATCCCGGCGACGAGCGGATCTTCCGGCACGTCGGATTCGAGCAGCGCGTCGTACAGCCACATCTTGCTGTACGCGAGCAGCACCGCGCGCTCCGGCGACGTGAGGCCGAGCTTCGCGGCCTGGCGCTCGGCGATCTCGTCGTCGGTCGGCAGGAACTCGATCACGCGGTTGAGGCGGCCCGCGCGTTCGAGCCAGCGCATCAGCCGCGCTTCCGCATCGAGCAGTTCGACCGTGTAGCGGCCGGCGATCGACAACGCCTGGGTCTGGTAGTAGTTGTCGCGCAGCACGAGCAGCCCGACCTCGTCCGTCATCTCCGCGAGCAGCGCGTTGCGCTGCTTCTCGGTCATCTCGCCGTCGGCCAGCACGAGCCCGAGCAGGATCTTGATGTTGACTTCGTGATCCGAACAGTCGACGCCGGCCGAGTTGTCGATCGCGTCGGTGTTGATGCGTCCGCCACGTTGCGCGAACTCGATGCGGCCGAATTGCGTGAAGCCGAGGTTGCCGCCTTCGCCGATGACCTTGCAGCGCAGGTCCGAGCCGTTCACGCGCACCGCGTCGTTCGCGCGGTCGCCGACCTGCAGGTGGGTCTCGCGGGCCGCCTTCACGTAGGTGCCGATGCCGCCGTTGTACAGCAGGTCGACGTTCGCCTGCAGGATCGCGCGGATCAGCTCGCTCGGCGTGAGCGCGGACGCATCGATGCCGAGCGCGGCCTGGACCGCGGGCGACAGCGGGATCGTCTTCGCGCTGCGCGGATAGACGCCGCCGCCCGCCGAGATCGCGGCCGTGTCGTAGTCGGCCCAGCTCGACCGTTCGAGCGCGAAGAGCCGCGCGCGCTCGGCAAAGCTCACGGCCGGATCGGGGTTCGGATCGAGGAACACGTGCCGGTGATCGAACGCCGCGACGAGCCGGATGTGCGGCGACAGCAGCATCCCGTTGCCGAACACGTCGCCCGACATGTCGCCGATGCCGACCACGGTGAAATCGGTCGTCTGCGTGTCGATGCCCATCTCGCGGAAATGCCGCTTCACCGATTCCCAAGCGCCGCGCGCGGTGATCGCCATCTTCTTGTGGTCATAGCCGACCGAGCCGCCGGACGCGAACGCGTCGTCGAGCCAGAAGCCGTATTCGTGCGAGATCCCGTTCGCGTAGTCGGAGAAGGTGGCGGTGCCCTTGTCGGCCGCGACGACGAGATACGGATCGTCGGGGTCGTGCCGCACGATGTCCGGCGGCGGCACGATCGCATTGCCGGCGAGGTTGTCGGTGAGGTCGAGCAGGCCGCGCAGGAACGTCTGGTAGCACGCGACGCCTTCGCGCATCCACGCCTCGCGGTCGCTCGGCGGCGGCGGGTTCTTCACGACGAAGCCGCCTTTCGAGCCGACCGGCACGATCACGACGTTCTTCACCATCTGCGCCTTCATCAGGCCGAGCACTTCAGTGCGGAAATCCTCGCGGCGGTCGGACCAGCGCAGGCCGCCGCGCGCGACGCGCCCGCCGCGCAGGTGCACGCCCTCGACGCGCGGCGAGTACACCCAGATCTCGAACATCGGCTTCGGCTCGGGCAGGCCGGGCACCTTCGCGGGATTGAACTTGAACGACAGGTAGGGCTTCGCGTCGCCGTTCGCGTCGTGCCGGAAATAGTTCGTGCGCTCCGTCGCGTTGATCACGCCGAGGAACTGGCGCAGGATCCGGTCCTCGTCGAGATTGGGCACCTGGTCGAGCGCGGTCTCGATCGCCTTCAGCAGCTGTTCGGCCTGCCTGTCGTGCGTACCGTCGGTGCGCGTGCCGCCGGTGCGCGGATCGAAGCGCACGACGAACAGCTCGACGAGCTGCCGCGCGATCGCCGGATTGCCGGTCAGCGCACGCTCGATGTACGCGTCGCTGAACGTCGAGCCGACCTGCCGCAGGTATTTCGCATACGCACGCAGGATCGTGACCTCGCGCGCGCTCAGATGCGCGCGCAGCACGAGCCGGTTGAAATCGTCGTTCTCGATCCGGCCGCTCCAGATCTGGTCGAACGCGTCTTCGAACAGTCCCTTCACGCGCTCGATGTCGAATTCGGTATCGTCCGCGAGTTCGAGGCCGAAGTCGTGCACCCACGCGGGCGCCGCATCCTGCGTCTGGATCCGGTACGGCCGCTCCTCGTCGACGCGCACGCCGAGATGCTCGAGCATCGGCAGGCTGCGCGACAGCGCGATCGGGTCGCCTGAGCGATACACCTTGAAGCGGAACGCGCGCGCTTCTGCCTCGATCGGCCGGTACAGGTTCATCGCGAGGCGCTCGGTGCCTTTCACTCGCTCGATCAGCTCGATGTCGCGCACCGCGGTGCGCGCTGGATAGTCGTCGCGGTAGCCGGCCGGGAACGAGTCGGCATAGCGCTGCAGCAGGCGGTTGCCTTGCTCTTCGCCGAATGCGTCGAGCAGCGCGTCGGACACGTCGTCCTGCCAGCGGCGCGTGACCTGTATGAGCCGCGTCTCGAGTTCACGGGTATCGACGTCGGGCATCGTGCCCGGATCCGCATGCACGACGAAATGAATCCGCGCGATCGCCGATTCCGACAGCAGCGGCGTGAATTCGACGTGGACGCCTTTGAATGCATCGACGAGCAGGCGCGCGACGCGCCGCCGCAGGTCGGTGTTGTACTTGTCGCGCGGCACGTACACGAGGCACGACACGAAGCGGTCGAAGCGGTCGCGCCGCACGAACAGGCGCGTGCGCTGGTGCTCCTGCAGGCGCAGCACGCCGAGCGCGATGTCGTGCAGCTGGTCTTCGTCGGCCTGGAACAGCTCGTCGCGCGGATAGGTTTCAAGCACGGTCACGAGCGACTTGCCGAGATGCCCCTTCGGCAGGAAGCCTGCGCGGCGCACGATGTTCGCGCACTTGCGGCGCACGATCGGGATTTCCGCGCAGGAAACGAAGTAGGCGGTCGACGTGTAGAGCCCGATGAAGCGCCGCTCGCCGCAGACCTTGCCGTCGGGGCCGACCAGCTTCACGCCGACGTAGTCGAGATAGCCGGGCCGGTGCACGGTCGCGCGCGAATTCGCCTTGGTCAGGAAGATTGGCCAGGTGCCGTGAATGATTTCCGCCGCGGCGGGCGGCAGTGGCGTTTCGTCCGGTGTGCCGGGCGCGCGCAGCGCTTCGCGCAGGATCCCGAACCCCGAGCCTTCGATGCCGCGCAGCGCGAAGCCGGCACCGCTCGACACGAGCGCGTAGTCGCGCTGCCCGAGGAACGTGAAGTGGTCGGCCACCATCCACTCGAGGAACGCGCGCGCCTCGATGTCTTCGGCGCTCGTCTCGCGCCCCTTCATTTCCTTGATCGTATTGCGGGCGATGTCGACGATCTTCGGCCAGTCCTCGACCGACGCGCGCACGTCGCCGAGCACGCGCGCGAGATCGTTGCGCAGCGTGTTGAGCATTGCTGCGTCGCCGCATCGATCGACTTCGAAGTGGATGAACGACGCGAGCTGCGAATGCCCGTCGTCGGGGGTGGCGCCGCCCACGTCGACCCGCTCGATGCCGCCGTTCTTGCCGCGCCAGATCCGGAACACGGGGTGCATCGCCGAGTGCATCGCGAGCCCGAGGCGGTTGACGGCCATCGACACCGAATCGACGAGGAACGGCATGTCGTCGTTGACGATCTCGATGACCGTGTGGTCCGAGTGCCAGCCGTGCTGTTCGAGGATCGGGTTGTACACGCGCAGCCGCTCGCTGCCGGGTACGAATTTCTGCGCGGTCTGCCAGTGCGCCATCGCGGCGCCGTAGAGATCGGCGATGCCGCGGCTTTGCAGGTCGTCGGCGTCGACAAAGTCGTAGTAATGGCAGAGGAAGGGTTCGACGATCCGGAATGTCGCTTCGGGCAGCCGCTCGCGCGCGAATTCGACGACATCGGAGAGCAGGTGTGCGACGACTTCTTCGTTCTTCGCTTCCATGGCACGTTCTCCTGATCGGGTGGCCATCGACTGCTTCGTCAGTGCGCCATTATGCTCCGAATGCGTGACAAAGCCATGTGCGGGCGCACATTGCGCGCAGTGCGACTCAACCGGCGCAACCTTCAGACATTACCGCGGCGCGAACGCGTACCGCCCGCGCCAGGTTCCTCCTGCGCGGGCGGAAGCCGGGTCGGCTCAGCGCTCGTCGCTCCACAGCTTGCCGGCCGTCGCCCAGTTCTCCTTCTTCACGTCGGTGAGAATGATGTCGACCGAGCCCGGCTCGCAGCCGAGCGTTTCGCACGTGACGCGCGTGATGGCTTCGACGAATTGGCGCTTCTGTTCGACGGTGCGGCCTTCAAACAGCTGGATATTGAAAGTCGGCATGCGGGTTTCTCCTGTCAGGTCAGAACAATTCAATCAACTCAATTGCGATACGACGGATCGATGCGGTCGAGGCGGCGCAGCAGTGCAGGCCATTCAAGCTCGCCTTCGATCGCGCCGCCGTCGCGCAGCTGCTCGGCTGTACGCGCGGCCACGGCTGCATCGGGCAGCACGAGCGGCCCGCCGCCCGCCTGCGCTCGCACCTGGATGTCGCACGCCTTGATCAGCGTATCCATCAGCACGTAGGCCTCGGCGACCGTGCGGCCGATCGTCAGCGTGCCGTGATTGCGCAGCAGCATCGCGGATTTTGCGCCGAGGCTCGCGGTCAGCCGCGCGCCTTCGGCGGGCGAGAACGCGAGCGCCTCGTAGTCGTGATACGCGAGATCGCCGTAGAAGCGCAGCGCATGCTGCGACGCGGGCAGCAGCCCGTCGCGCTGGATCGACACCGCGATGCCGGGCGTATTGTGCAGATGCATCACGCACACCGCATCGGGTCGCGCCGCATGCACGGCCGCGTGCAGCGCGAAGCCGGTCACGTTGACCGCATGTTCGCTATCGCCGATCCGGTTCCCGGCCAGGTCGATCTTCACGAGGTTCGACGCGCACACTTCGTCGAACGTGAGCCCGAACGGGTTGATCAGGAAATGGCCGGGCTCGCCGGGCACGGTTGCGGACAAGTGCGTGTAGATCAGGTCGTCCCAGCCGTTCAGCGCGACAAGGCGGTATGCGGCGGCGAGATCGACGCGCTGCCGGCGTTCGGCGTCCGAGATCGGGCCGCCGGGCTTGACGGCATCAGGACGGTGAGCGAATGACGACATCGGCATCTCCCAGAGTGAAGCGGCGCGTGAGCATGACGACGAGCCACGACGCGAGCACGAACGGTGCAGTGAGGACGGCGACGTCCGCGCGCATCGCGAGCCACTGCAGCAGCGCGGCGAGCACCGCGCCCGCGACGGCGGCGCGCGTGCCGCGCGGCATCAGCGCGAGCGCGGTCAGTGCGCCGTTGAAGCCGAGCAGGCCATCGGCGCATGTTGAGGCGTTCGCGCCGAGCGCGAGCAGCAACGCGGTCGACACGAGCGCACCGCCGAGCGCGAACGCGGCCGCGCGGCGCGATGCGGCAGCCAGCCCGGCGACGAGCAGCGCGCCCGCCCACGCGCCTTGCGCGAACGTGGTCTGCGCGATGCCCGCGAGCAGCGCGGGCCCGAACGCGGCGAGCGAGAGCGGCACATGCGGCGGCACCTCGGCGGCGCCCGTGCCGGCATGCTGCAACGCGACAAACGGCAGCCACAGCGCGGTGACGGCGAGGCACGGGCTCGAATACGGACACTGGCGCCATTTCTCGAGCGGCCGGCGCATCGCGCGCTGCACGAGGGCCGCGCCGATTGCGGCGAGCGGGGCGAGCGCGACGGCCGCGAACGGCTGCGGCGCGAACGTGACGGCCGCCAGCGCGGCGAGCACGCCGTTGAAGCCGTGCAACCCGAGCTCGACGTCGCGACGCACGGCACCCGTCAGCACGGCGGTCATGTTGGCGGCCGCTGCGCCGAGCAGCGCCGCGCACGCGAGGCGCACGTCGGTCACTGCGAGCGCGGCGAGCAGCAGCGTACCCGTCAGCGCGTTCGCCTGCAGCACGATCTGGCCGATGCTGCGCAGCAGGACGCGCAGGTCGATCGTGGGCGAGGCGGACGGGGTGGCAGACATGACGGCGGAGGAGCAGGGCGAGCCGCGAGCATAGGGCAGATCGGCGTGCACCGGAATAGGGAATTCTGGATACCGGGAATTTGTGCGAGGATGCGTCGCATCCGGGATCGGACGAGGAGGCGGGACGATGCGTGAAGTGCGTTGGGCGTCGCTCGAAGGCGACGGGATCGAACATCTGGCGTTCGACCGCAGCGACGGCGGCATCGTCGTGGAAAGCGCCGTGGTCGGCCAGCGGTATGGCCGTGCTTACGGGCTCGCCTACCGGCTCGTCTGCGATGCGCAGTGGCGCGCGACCTACGCGGCGCTCAAGGTAATGGGCGGCGGCACGCTCGAGCTGCACGGCGACGGCCACGGCCATTGGCGCGACGCGTCGGGGCGGGCGCTGCCGGACCTCGACGGCTGCATCGACATCGACATCGCGGCCACGCCGTTCACGAACGCGCTGCCGATCGGCCGCCTCGGGCTCGCGCGCGGCGAGCGTCAGCCGATCGACGTCGTCTATGTGTCGACGCCCGACCTGACGGCCACCGCGGTCAAGCAGGCCTACATATGCATCGAGCCGGGCCGGCGCTACCGGTACGAAGGGATCTTCCGGAACTTCACCGCCGAGATGGACATCGACGACGACGGCCTCGTGATCGACTACGAGACGCTGTTCAGGCGCTTGCCGGCGCTCCGCTGAGCGGTCCGCCGCGCGAGTGTGTAATCCGCGCGGCGGCGCGGCGCATCGGATGCGCCCGCGCCGCGCACGTCGTACGCGATCACGCGGTAGCGTTTCGCGAGCCGCGCGCGGACCGGCGCCCAGACCGTCGCCGAATCCGGGTAGCCGTGCACGAGGATCACGGGCGGCGCGCGGCGTGAGCCGCTCACATAGACGGCGAGCTTCACGTCGCCGGATTTGACGGTCAGCATCTCGTTTGCGCGCGCCATCGCGTCATGCCTGCGGGACCGGATGCAGCGGCACGCGGCGCGGCGCGGCCTGTGCGGCGTAGCGCGCGTTGGTCGCGTCGATGTTCGCGAGCAGCGTGTCGAGCCCTTGCAGGTACTGGTGGTTGTCGTGGTCCCACGGATGGAAGCCCGGCCGGAAATAGTCGAGCCATTCTCTCGCGATGCTCGGGAACACGCCATGCTTTGGGCTGTACAGGTATTTCACGAGACGCCACATGCCGCCGAATTTGCCATGACGGCGCCGGTGCGCGGACATCAGACGCAGGTGGAAGTCGAACACGATCGCCCAGAACAGCACGGTCGTCGTCAGCATCGTGCCGGTGCGCAGCAGGTAGCTGCCGAGGCCCGGCTTCATCACGGCGTTCCACACGTCGTAGGACACCGCCTTGTGCTCGGTCTCTTCCATCGCGTGCCACATCCACATCTGCTGATAGCCTTCGACCGAGCCGTCGATCCGGTGCTCGTGGCCCGACAGCAGCTGGTTCGCGAGGATCGCCGTGTAGTGCTCGAGCGCGATCGTGATCGCGAGCTGCATCGAATGCGGCAGCACCTTCTTGAACCAGCCGAGGATCGTCCACAGGCGCTTGTCGAGCTTGTGCGCCGGCAGGCCCGATGCCTGCAGCAGGTCGTTGTACTCGATATGCTCGCGCGTGTGCATCGCCTCCTGGCCGATGAAGCCCATCACCTGCTTCTTCAGCTCGGGATCCTCGATCCGGTCGCGGTAGTTCCGCACCGAATCCATGAAGAAGCGCTCGCCGGCCGGGAACAGCAGCGACAGCGCGTTCATGAAGTGCGTGACCGGCACGCCCTGCACGTGCCAGTCGCGTGCGTGTTCAGGGGGCAGCGCGAAACGGATGTCGCGCCGCACGGGCATCATCTGCGGTGTCGTCATGATTGTTCTCCTCCCTGGTTGCCTGCATGGTTGTACGTTGCATGGACCGGCGCGGGCGCGGGCGCGTTGCGCGCCGCGCGGCGGCGTGCCTTCGCGGCCTCGTGTTTCGTTGCGAGCACAACCAGCGCCTGGTAGGCGGCGGGCAGGATCCGCGCGAGCCAGTCGGCGCCGCGCGCATCGCGGCCGATCAGCACGCGGCGCTTGTTCTTGCGCACACCCGCGAGGATCGTGCGCGCGGCATCCTCGGCGGTCGTGATGAAGAACTTCTCGAACGTGTCCTTGCCTTGCTGCTCGCTCTCGACCATGAAGCCGACCATGTTCTTCGACACGCGGCTCGACTGCGCGATGTTCGTGCGGATGCCGCCCGGGTGCACGCAGGTTGCCGACACGCCGCACTTCATCATGTCGAGTTCCTGGCGCAGCGATTCGGTGAAGCCGCGCACCGCGTACTTGGTCGCGTTGTAGCCGCTCATGCCCGGCTGCGCGAAGATCCCGAAGATGCTCGACGTGTTGATCACGTGCCCGTCGCCGGACGCCTTCAGGTGCGGCAGGAACGCCTTCGTGCCGTGCACGACGCCCCAGAAGTTGATGTTCACGATCCACTCGAGATCGCTGTATTCCATCCCTTCGATCGTGCTCGACAGCGCGACGCCCGCGTTGTTGAAGATCAGGTTGACCTTGCCGTGTTCCTTCGCGGTGTCGTCGGCCCACGCGAACATCGCGTCGCGGTCGCCGACGTCCAGCACCCGCGTCGTCACGCGCACGTTCGGCGCGATCGCGCGCACGATGCGCTCGGTTTCCGCGAGGCCGACCGCGTTCTTGTCGGCGAGCGACACATGACAGCCGGCCTGCGCGAGCTGCAGCGCGAGCGAGCGGCCCATGCCCGAGCCTGCGCCGGTGATCGCGGCGACCTTGTTGGCGAAATCTCTCATGTCGGTTGGCTCCTGTTCGGGTCTCAGGCCGCTTCGGCGGAAGCGGCGGGGGAGGGCGCGGCGATCGGCCGCGCGGCCGTGTGGTGTTGCGGCGCGCGATACGCGTGATAGTCGGCCATCGAGAAACGGGCCGTCGCCTGCCGGAAGCGCCACGTGAAGCCCGGCCACAGCGTCGTGTTCTTGCCGGTGCGCGGGTCGAGATACCAGCTCTTGCAGCCGCCGGTCGACCAGATCGCCTTCTTGAG
This sequence comes from Burkholderia sp. PU8-34, assembly GCF_053427725.1. Taxonomy (NCBI): domain Bacteria; kingdom Pseudomonadati; phylum Pseudomonadota; class Betaproteobacteria; order Burkholderiales; family Burkholderiaceae; genus Burkholderia; species Burkholderia sp. PU8-34. The sequence goes on along the minus strand of NZ_JBSAXC010000001.1, from coordinate 319,147 downwards.
CCGGCCCTGCAAGTCGTGGTTGAACTGCGCCTCGACGAGCGGACGCACCTCGATCGCATCGGCGCGCTCGCGGTGCATCACCTGCAATGCGCCCAGGATGTATTCGATCTGCGACTCGATCATGAACACCATCGAGTTGTGGCCGAGCCCTGTGTTCGGGCCGACGATCATGAAGAAGTTCGGGTAGCCGGGCAGTGTCGTGCCGAGATACGCGTGCGCGCCGTCGCGCCATGCATCGACGATGTCGAGGCCGCCGCGGCCGATGATCGCGCCACGCGGATACGGATCGGCGACCTGGAAGCCCGTGCCGTAGATCAGGCAGTCGACTTCGTGGCGCTTGCCGTCGGACGTGACGACCGCGTTTCCGTCGATGCGCTCGATGCCGGTCGTGACCACGTCGACGTTCTTGCGCGACAGCGCCGGGTAGTAGTCGTTCGAGATCAGCACGCGCTTGCAGCCGAGCGTGTAGTTTGGCGTCACTGCCGCGCGCAGCTCCGGATCGGGAACCTGCTTGCGGATGTGGCGCAGCGCGAGCTTCTGCACGTTCTTCATCAGCGACGGATGGATCGCGAAGCCGAGCACGCGCGATTCGAGCATCCAGTAGATCCCGCTTCTCACGAGCTTCTGCGTGAACGGCAGCGCGCGGAACAGCCACTGCTCGAGCTTCGTCAGGTTGCGGTCCGGCTTCGGCATGATCCACGGCGGCGTGCGCTGGAACAGCGCGAGCTGCTTCACACGCGGCGCGATCTGCGGGACGAACTGGATCGCGCTTGCGCCGGTGCCGATCACCGCGACGCGCTTGCCGTCGAGCGGATAGTCGTGGTCCCACTGCTGCGAGTGGAACGCGCGGCCCGTGAAGGTTTCGACGCCCGGAATCGATGGCAGCGCCGCGCGCGACAACCCGCCCATCCCTGACACCAGCACGCGCGCGGCGAGCCGCTTGCCGTTCGCGAACGTCAGGCGCCAGCGCTGCGCGGCCTCGTCGTACTCGGCGCGCTGGAGTTCGTGGTTCAGGCGCAGGTGCGAGCCGATCCCGAAGCGCTGCACGCAGTCTTCCAGATACGCGCGGATTTCCGGCTGCGGCGCGAACATGCGCGTCCAGCGCGGGTTCGGCGCGAACGAGAACGAGTAGACGTGCGATTGCACGTCGCATGCGCACCCGGGGTAATGATTGTCGCGCCACGTGCCGCCGACCGACGCCGCCTTCTCGATGACGACAAAGTCGGTCACGCCGGTCTGCCGCAGGCGAATGGCCATGCCGAGGCCGGCGAAGCCGGTGCCGATGATGGCGATGTCGATCGATTCGTCCGGGCCGTCGTAACCAGGGGGGCCGAAAGGCAAGGTGCGAGCATTCATCCGGGTGTCTCCGTTATGGCTCATTTTTTAATGTTACATTGTGTGATGTAACGATAGTGGGTGAGCCGGGAAACCGCAAGAGGCTAGACGGGGGACTCTAAGGGCCGGAAGCCTTGTGGGAAATGGCGTAGAGGGGTTTGGAACGGGAGGGCGGCAGGGCGGCCGCCGGGCGGGCGAGGCCCGGCGAACGTGGGTCTGCGGGTGGTGCGGCCGACCGCCGACGCGCGGCGGTCTGTTTGAAACGGAATCAGGGGCGGATCGATCGGGCAGCCGTCTCATGGAAAACCCCGGCCACGATCGTGACCTGCGCGAGCGCGTAGAGGCCCCAGATCAGGTAGTCGATGCCCGGAAAACCGCCGAGGAACCGGCCGACGCCGATCAGCGTATCGGAGCCGACGAAGATCAGGCTGCCGACGGCCACCAGCGGGCCGTGTGTGCGGGCGGCGAGCGCGAAGCTCGCCATCGCGCACAGGACGAGCATGTAGACGGCGACCGGCGCCAGCAGCTCGCCGAGGTGCGGCAGGAAGGCCAGGTAGAACGCAGGCGCGGCGATCCACAGCCCGACCAGCGCGACGATGCGCCAGCCGTGCGGCCGTGCGCGCCAGCGCAGGAAGATCGCGCAGTAGCACAGGTGCGTGAGCAGGAACGCGCCGAGGCCGCCGACGAACGACAGCGGCCAGCCGGGCAGCGCGAGCAGCACGTCGCCGAGCACGGCGGTCATGAGCGCCGCGCACAGCCACGCGCGTTCGCGCGCCGCGCCGCACGCGCTGCCCACGGCGAGCAGCAGCACGCCCATCGAGGCTTTCGCGGCGGCCTGGCCCGGATAGGGGGCGGCGGCGAGCGACAGGCCGTACAGCAGCGCGGCGGCGACGGCGAGCGGCCAGAGCCGGCGGTAGGTGGCGGGAAGCATGGCGGGCATTGTGGCGGTCATGGCGGGCGTCTCCGGAAGATTGTTGTCGGCGGCGCGCCTGCGGGGGCGCGGCTGCCGGCCATTATCCGGAAGAACGCTGCGGCGAAAACCGGCGAATCCTTCTAGGAAATGCGGCGGTGCGCTGCGTCGCGATCGGCTCGTTCCCGTGTGCTGTACCGGCGGTCCGGAGCAACCGCGCGTTTATGCATGCATTGCTCGGATGTCGCGCAGTTGCCCGCTGACGGCGCGCCGCGTGATCCGTACCGGGTCGTCGTCTCTTTGCGCTTTGCCCCGGCTGAACCGGGGCATACGCTGAAATTCGGCTTGCTATCATCGGCGCGGGACACGTTTTCCCGCCCGGCTGCGCTACAGGATTCGCCAGCCGGCGCGACGGTCACGACCGCCGGTCGCGCCGCCCGTCCGAAATGAATCCGTGCCGTTCCGATCCGCCGATGACCGACCGCAGGCATGGCGAGACCGGCTCTCAGAAAACAGGTTCGACATGACCGAACTTCTCCACGGCGACGGTGCGATCCGTCGCACGTCCCCGTACGGCGCCTCGATCGAAAACACCTATGCAGGCGTGCTGTCGTTCATGCGGCGCAATTACACGCGCGCGCTCGACGGCGTCGATGTCGCGATCTCGGGCGTGCCGCTCGATCTCGCGACGACCTACCGTTCGGGCGCGCGGCTCGGCCCGGCGGCGATCCGCGCGGCGAGCGTGCAGCTCGCGGAGCTCAATCCGTATCCGTGGGGCTTCAATCCGTTCGACGAGCTGGCGGCGATCGACTACGGCGACTGCTGGTTCGACGCGCACAACCCGCTGACGATCAAGCCGGCGATCGTCGAGCATGCGCGCACGATCCTGCGCTCGGGCGCGAAGATGCTGACGCTCGGCGGCGATCACTACATCACGTACCCGCTGCTCGTCGCGCACGCGGAGCGCTATGGCAGGCCGCTGTCGCTGATCCATTTCGACGCGCACTGCGATACGTGGGCCGACGACGAGCCGGACAGCCTCAATCACGGCACGATGTTCTACAAGGCGGTGAAGGAAGGGCTGATCGATCCCGCGACGTCGGTGCAGGTCGGCATCCGCACGTGGAACGATGATTTTCTCGGGATCGAGCGGCTCGATGCCGCATGGGTGCACGAGCATGGCCCGCGCGCGGCGGTCGAGCGGATCGTCGACATCGTCGGCGCGCGGCCCGCGTACCTGACGTTCGATATCGATTGCCTCGATCCGGCGTTCGCACCCGGTACGGGCACACCGGTCGCGGGCGGGCTGTCGTCCGCGCAGGCGCTCGTGATCGTGCGCGCGCTCGGTGCGGTGAACTTGGTCGGCGCGGATGTCGTCGAGGTCGCGCCGGCTTACGATCATGCGGACATTACCGCGATCGCGGCCGCGCATGTTGCGTGCGATCTGCTGTGTTTGTGGCGGCAGAAGAAGGTGGCGGGGGCGTTGAAGTAGGCGGGCGCGCACGGCTACGCAACGCAACGGGCCGACAGGCGGGTGCCCGTCAGCCTTTCTCGAATGAATGCGTGCTGCGTCGCGCGTTACTTCGCCGCGAGCGCGCTCGCCACGCGCTTATCGATCCATGCGTTGTCGGCAACACTCAGCTTCTGCGGAATCAGCTTCGCCCCGTAGAACGCATCGGCGACGCCTTGCTGAACCGCGACGATCTTCTCGTCGATCGGCACCGCGCCGAACGGCACGCGCTTGATCCACGTCTCGACGAGCGGCAGCGGCAGGCCGACCTTCGGCGCGAGCAGCGCGGCAGTTTCGGCCGGATGCCCGTTGACCCACAGGCCTGTCTCGCGCGCCTGCTTCAGGATCGCGCCGACCACGTCGGCATGTTGCTCCGTGAAATCCCGCGTCGCCTCGTAGAAGTTGTTCGCGGGCGTGAGGCCCGTGTAGTCGGACAGCGTGCGGATCTTCAGCGAATTCTGCGCGGCCGCGTAGTACGGGTCCCACACGGCCCATGCGTCGACGCTGCCGCTCTCGAACGCGGCGCGCGCGTCGGCGGGCGGCAGGTACACGGGGCGGATCTCGTCGTAGCGCACGCCGGCCTTCTTCAGCGCTTCCAGCAACAAGTAGTTCGCGCTGGAGCCCTTCTGCAGCGCGACCTTCTTGCCGCGCAGGTCGGCGAGCGAGCGGATCGGCGAGTCGCCCTTCACGAACACGGCTTCGTTGTGCGGCGACGGCGGTTCCGCGCCGACGTACACGAAACGGACGCCGGCCGCCTGCGCGAACACGGGGGGCGGTGCGCCTGTATAGCCGAAGTCGATGCTGTTTGCGTTCAGCGCTTCGAGCAGTTGCGGGCCGGCCGGAAATTCGAACCACTGCACACCGTAGCCAAGCGGCTTGAGCCGCGCCTCGAGCGAGCCTTGCGCCTTGATGATCGACAGCAGGCCGGCCTTCTGGTAGCCGATGCGCACGACCTTGTCGGCGTCGCCTTGCGCGAAGGCCGACGCGGCGGACAGCGCGACGAGCGTGACGGCGGCGGTGCGGGTGATCCAGCGGGTGAAACGAATCATCGAACGGGCTCCATGCGAAACGTCTTCGGGCGAGCGGTGTTCGCCGCTCGGTTGGAAGAATCGTCGCATGGGCATGCGCGCCCGCAAACGAAGCAATGCCGATATGAATATGACGGCGCCGGGCCTATGCTTTGTCGCCGGGCGCGTCCGGCGCACCGCTCTGGCGCGCGGCTTCGTCGCTGAGTTTCTTGTCGAGGATCGTCGCGACACGGCCGCCGAGGTACGCGCTTGCCGCGGCTTCGAGTGCACGGTTCGTCTCGCCTTCGACGAACACGGCCGCGAGCGGACGCAGGCGCCAGATCGCGTCGACGAGCGCGGGCACGTCGGTCGGCGGCGGCAGCGTGCCTTCGTCGTAACGGTCGAGCCGCTTCACGACGAGGTCGACGAGCAGCCGCGCGATCGCGTCGAAGTGCGGGCGCGCGAGGCTGATCACGTCGAGCAGCTCGCGCGGCGGAATGCCTTCCTTCGTCATCGCGGCCGCCGCCTCGAGCAGCGCGGGGCTCTTCGCGACGAACGACAGGCCGCGCCGCTCGAGCAGGCCGAGCTCGGTCACGCGCGACAGCTGCGTGGCCGTCTGCGGGCCGAACATCTGCGCGAGCTGGGCGAGCGAATAGGTCTTCGGCAGTTCGTGCGACCAGCGGCCGCCGATCGCGTTTTCGAGGCCGAGGATCGAGCGCAGGTCGTGGCCTTCGTCGATCGCCTTGATCAGGTCCTGGATGTTCGACAGCGTGTAGCCGCGCGCGAGCAGGTGATTGATGAGTTTCAGGCGGGCGACGTGCGTGTCGTCGTAGATGCCGACGCGGCCGCGTTTCTCGGGCGGCGCGAGCAGCCCGCGGTCCTGGTACGCGCGGACGTTGCGCACGGTCGTGTCGGACACGCGCGCGAGCTCGTCGACCGTGTACTCATTGCGGCTGTCCGCAGCGGCCTCGTCGGGTGTGGAGTGAGTCTGTTTTGGCATGCGGCCATTCTAGCGCGACGCGGCGGGCGCGGGCGAGGCGGGGAGTGTGCGTGCGCCGTCGCCGAGCGGGCGCTGCAGCAGCGCGGTGTCGATCCAGCGGCCGTGCTTGTAGCCGACCGCTTTCAGGATGCCGATCGGCTCGAAGCCGAACGCGCGATGCAGCGACGTCGAACCGCCCGTGCCGCCGTCTGCGATCACCGCGATCATCTGCCGCCACGGGCCGGACTCGCAGCGCGCGATCAGGGCCGCGAGCAGCGCGCGGCCGGTCCCGCGCCCGCGTTGCGCGTCGTCGATATAGATCGAGTCCTCGACCGTGTGGCGGTACGCGCTGCGCGTACGGTACGGCGTCGCGTACGCGTAGCCGGCGACGCGGCCGTCGCATTCCGCGACCAGATACGGCAGCCCGTCGCGCAGCACGGCGGCGCGGCGCGCGCGCAGTTCGGCGACGTCGGGCGGCGTTTCCTCGAACGACGCGACGCTGTGGCGGACGTGATGCGCGTAGATCGCGTGGATGGCGTCGAGGTCGGCGTCGGTCGAGTCGCGGACGATGCAGGCGGCTGGCGTGGCGGACATGGTGACGGGCGCAAGGGTGGCGATTCAGGGGAACCGCTACTATGCGGGCGATTGCCGGGCCCGTAAAGCGGCGGCCGCGCGTCGGGCGTCGCGGCGTTCAGTTCGGCGGCCGTTTCTTCTGCGTGTCGCGCGGCAACTCGTTGAAGCGGGCGAAATAGTAGGCGGAAAAGCGGCCGTGGTGCCCGAAGCCGAACGTCAGCGCCGTATCGGTGATGCTGGCTCTCGGGTCGGTCAGCAATTGCACGCGGGCGGCGTCCAGCCGGATGTTGCGCAGCAGCTCCATCGGGGTCGCGCCGTGGTAGCGGCGACACAGCACGTTCAGCGTCCGAAAGCTGACGCCGGCCGCCCTGGCGAGATCTTCGAGCGAGATCGGCGCACAGAGCCGCGCGTCGATGAATTCGAGCAGCGCGTCCATCTGCCTGATGCCGCCCCGCGCGCCGGATTCCGCCGGCGCGCCGCGCGAGTCCGCCGCCGGGCCCGCCTGCGCCGCGGTGAGCGATGGGCGATGCACGAGCAGGAACAGCGCGAGGCTTCGTTCGAAATGGTCGCGCCACTCGGCCCGTATGCCGCCTTCGTCGGCAACGGCGAGGACGTTCAGCAGCGACTGCGCGATCAGATCCCATTGCGACGCCAGCGCCCCCGGCAGCAGGAATCCCGGCGCGAGGCCGGGCGCCGCGTCGTCGGGCGGCCGGCCGGAGACCAGGCGTATCAGCGAATCGGGCACCTTGACGATCAGTTGCCGGGTGCCGGGCCGCCAGCGGAGGCGGACGTGCGCCTTGGGCGCCAGCACGGCGGTGCGTCCTTCGGACACGCCCATCACGTGCCCGTCGCACTCTATTTCGGCGCCGCCCGCGAGCGACGTGTGGACGAGCGAAAAGCCGTCGAACGGGCGCGGCGTGACCTCGACTTCGGCGCCGTACTGCAATGCGTAGATGGTCAGGTGATTCAGCTGCGCCTTGAAGAGCGCCGCGTCGGGCACGCCCCGCTTCCAGCGCAGCGCATGCTCGGCCAGCTCCGCGGACACCTGCTCGTGCGCATCCATGCGCAAGCCGGATCGGAACAGGCAATTCCGATACAGCGCGGACAGCACTTCCGCATTGGGGGTGAGGGGCATGGCGTCTCCTGTGTGGCGTATCCGTGCTGCGCATCCGGCTGGCCGCGGATGTGCGTCGTGCCACATCGGTTTCTCTTGTGTCTGGATCTCCTGAACGGATGATATTGATCTTTGTCAGGCTTGTGTAAAGTATCGCAAGAACCGGATAGTCGTCGTTCCCGCCAATGCAAAATCCGGATAGCGCGCGGAAAAGCGGATCAAATTCGCGAGCCGCGTGCAAATTCCGGATAGTGAAAAACATTGTGGCTTCCTACACTGCGCCGGTATCTGGACGGAAACCGTTTGGCGACAACGCTTCGTACAACTACTAAATAAATGCGCCGAACGTTCGCTGACGCCGCACGTTGAAACGGCGCGACCGACGGGCGGTGTCACGCCGCTCGGCGGTGAGCGGCGGATGCCTGCTGCTTCGCACGGACATCGTGAGACGGTTGCCTCCGGCCCCGAACCCCATCTGAAAAAGGAAGGAACCCACATGCGTCAAATCAACCTGCAGGCGCTTTCGGACGACGCGCGGCTGGGCCCGCTGCACGGCGTCGTGCTGTTCTGGTGCGCGCTGATCATCGTGTTCGACGGCTACGACCTGGCGGTGGCCGGCATCGCGCTGCCGGCGATCATGAAGGAGATGGGCGTCAATCCCGCGCAGGCCGGCTTCATGGTCAGCTCGGCGCTGTTCGGCATGATGTTCGGCAACATCGTGTTCGGGACCGTCGCCGAGCGGATCGGGCGTCGCTGGGCCATCGCGGCCTGCCTGACGCTGTTCAGCGTGTTTACCGCGGCGGCCGGACTGGCGCCGACGCCCGCGCTGTTCGGCGCCGCCCGCTTCCTGGCGGGCATCGGCATCGGCGGCGTGATGCCGAACGTGATCGCCCAGATGACCGAGTACGCGCCGCGGCGCGTGCGCAGCACGCTGGTGACACTGATGTTCAGCGGCTATTCGGTCGGCGGCATGCTGGCGGCCGTGATGGGCAAGGGGATGATCGAGGCGTACGGATGGCAGTCCGTGTTCGTCGCCGCGGGTGCGCCGGTGCTGCTCGTCCCGCTGCTCGTGAAATGGATGCCGGAATCGCTGCCGTTCCTGATCAGGCGCGGCCGGACGGACGAACTCGCGCGCATCGCGCGCCGGCTCGATCCGGCGTACCGGCCGCAAGCGGGCGACTGTTATGTCGTCCCGCGCGAGGACAAGGCGGGCAACGCACCGGTTCGCCAGTTGTTCGACGACGGTCGCGGCTTCAGCACGGTCATGTTCTGGATCGCCTGCTTCATGTGCCTGTTCATGGTGTATGCGCTCAGCTCGTGGCTGACCCGGCTGATGGCGGGCGCGGGCTACAGCCTCGGCTCCGCGTTGACGTTCGTGCTGGTGCTGAACGCCGGTGCGATGGTCGGCGCGATCGGCGGCGGCTGGCTGGCCGACCGCTTTCCGATCAAGACGGTGCTGGTGTCGATGTATCTGCTCGCCGCGGTGTCGATCACGCTGCTCGGCTACAAGATGCCGACCGCGCTGCTGTTCGTGCTGGTCGGCCTGGCCGGCGCGTCGACCATCGGCACGCAGATCGTCAACTGCGCGTATGCGGGGCAGTTCTATCCGATGGCGATCCGTTCGACCGGCATCGGCTGGACGCTGGGCGTCGGCCGCAGCGGCGCGATCCTGGCGCCGATCGTCATCGGCGCGCTGGTGGGCATCGATCTGCCGCTGGAACAGAACTTCATGGCGATCGGGCTGCCTGCGCTGGTGGCGGCCGTTGCGGTCGGACTGATCGATCATCGGCGCTCGGCTTCGCATCACGGCCGCCAGGAGTCCGGCGGCGAGCGGCAGGTGTCGCATGCGCAACAGTCCTGAGCGGCAGATGGCGGGGCGCCGGCGCGAGGCCGGCGGCCGATCGCGCGCGGCAACGCCGCGTCGTTCGTCTCATGGGAACAAGTCAGTCATGCATATCGATTCGGGGGCGTTGAAGGCGATGGTGAAAGGGAATGCGCTTGCAATGGCGCTGATGGCGGCAGCTGGCCTCGCGCATGCGCAAGGCAGTGTGACGCTGTACGGCATCGTCGATACCGGCGTTTCGTACTACAACCATGCGGCGAAGGGCGGATCGGCGGTGGGCATGCCGCATCTGACCGGCGAAATGCCGTCGCGGTGGGGCGTGAGAGGCGCCGAAGACGTTGGCGGCGGCTACCGGGTGTTCTTCGTGCTGGAAAACGGCTTCCAGCCCGGCACGGGCGGGTTCAATTACGGCGGGCGGCTGTTCGGCCGGCAGGCGAACATGGGCCTGAGCAGCGATCACGGAACGCTCACGCTCGGCAGGCAAATGAACATGACGGCCTATGCGCTCGCCAACGCCGACGTGATCGGGCCGTCGATTCATTCGCCGAGCAACTTCGACGCGTATCTGCCGAATGCGCGCAGCGACAATGCGATCGGCTACCTGGGCAAGTTCCGGGGATTCAGGATCGGCGGCACGTACAGCTTCGGCCGCGACGCCGCCGGGCCGGCCGGGCCCTCTGCCACCGGCTGCGCGGGGCAGGTGCCGGGCAATCCGCTCGCGTGCCGGCAATATACGGTGCTGGTCGGATACGACGCGACGCGCTTCGGCGTCGCGGCGTCCTACGACGTGAAGCGCGGCGGGGCGGGCGCATCGGCGCCGCTCGACAGCAGCGCGCATACGAGCACGCACAGCGTCGTCGGCGGATACGCGGTGATGGGGCGTGCGAAACTCGGCGCGGGATGGATACGGAACAACGTCGCGGCCGCCACTCATTTGCAGACCGACATCTTCTTCGCCGGGACCACCTATACGCTGACGCCGACGGTGTCGTTCGACGCGCAAGGCACGCGCTACCTGCAACGCGGGCCGGCGCGCAACGCGGCTGCGAACGCGACCTTGCTGGTCGGGCGCGCGAACCATCTTCTGTCCAAGCGGACGCGCGTCTACACGTCGGTCGGATACATGCTGAACGGCGCGACGGCCGCCAAGGCGGTCGCTGCCGGCGGAACGGTCGACATGGGGCGGAACCAGTTCGGGATCATGGCCGGTCTGCAGCAGCGGTTCTGACCGGGCCGCGGCGCCAGAGCCTCCCGTCCGCCGCACGCCGGTGCCATCATGCGCGCTTGCGCAGCGGTGCATCCTCGACGAACCACGCGAGCACGAATGCGATCGCGATCACCGTCGCCGCGGAGAGATACACGACGTGCAGCGACCCCGCGAACGCATGCAGATATGCATCGCGCACCGCGTCCGGCAAATGGCGCACGGTGGCCGGGCCGAGCGACGGCGGCAGTTCGGTGCCGGCCGGCAGCGTGCTCGCGAGCCGCGACTGCAGCCCGTTCGAGAACAGCGCGCCGAATGCGGCGACGCCGAGCGAGCCGCCGATCGAGCGGAACAGCGTGACGCCCGATGTCGCGACGCCCATGTGGCGGAAGTCGATCGTGTTCTGCACCGCGAGCACGAGCACCGGCATCACCATCCCGAGCCCGATGCCGAGCAGCGCCATGTAGCCGTATATCGTGTTGAGCGGCGTGTCGAGCGACAACGTCGACAGCAGCGCCATCGCGATACCGCCGACCAGCGTCCCCGCGATCGGGAACAGTCGATACTTGCCGAGCCGCGAGATCAGGCGGCCGCTCACGACCGACATCACGAGCATCCCGCCCATCATCGGCAACAGCTGCATGCCGGCCTGCGATGGCGTCGAGCCCTTCACGACCTGCAGATACAGCGGAATGAACGTGACCGAGCCGAACAGCGCGATGCCGACGACGAAGCCGATCAGGCTGCACAGCACGAACGTGCGGTGGCGGAACAGGTCGAGCGGCATGATCGGCTCCGCGGCGAGCCGCTCCTCGTAGAGGAAGCCGCCGATCGCGACGAGGCCGAGCACGAGCGTCATCCAGAGCTGCGGCGACGACCACGGCAGCAGCGAGCCGCCTTCGCTCGTGAACAGGACGATGCAGGTGAGGGCGGTCGCGAGGAACGCGGCGCCCATGTAGTCGATCCGGTGCTTCACGTGCGCGGTGTGCGGCTTGAACGCGACGCCGATCACCGCGAGCGCGACGAAGCCGAGCGGCAGGTTGATGTAGAAGATCCAGTGCCACGACAGGTGCTCGACCAGGAAGCCGCCGAGCAGCGGCCCGATGATCGTCGCGAGGCCGTACACGCCGCCGAACATGCCTTGGTAGCGGCCGCGCTCGTCGGGCGGGATCAGGTCGCCGATCGCGGCCATCGTGACGACCATCAGGCCGCCGCCGCCAAGCCCCTGCAACGCACGCAGCAGGATCAGTTGGGTCATGTCCTGCGCGACGCCGCAGAGCACCGAACCGGCGAGGAACAGCACGATCGCCGCCTGCAGCACGACCTTGCGGCCGTACAGGTCGCCGAGCTTGCCGTAGAGCGGCAGCACGACGGTGGACGACAGCAGGTAGGCGGTTACGACCCATGAAAGCTGGTCGAGCCCGCCGAGCTCGCCGACGATCGTCGGCAGCGCGGTGGACACGATCGTCTGGTCGAGCGCGGACAGCAGCATCACGAGCAGCAGCGCGGCGATGATCAGCCCGACAGGGGCGTCGCGGCGTGCGGTGCCGGCGGTTGGCGGGTGCGGAAGGATCTCGGTTGACATGGCTGATATCTGCCGTGGCAGTGAATTGTTCGAGAATATAGAGCGATAAAGTTGCCTGGTCAATTTCTGCCGCACCTCAAATTGTTGCAACCGTAACAGGGCGTTGGATTCACCAGTCCGGTCGCCCGTCGTCGGACTCATCAGTCAGACGGGCCGGAAATTGACCTGCATCAGGAAAGAAAATGGCGCCGGACTCAAGTTTCCTGCAGGCAAACCGTAATCCCGGATGCCGTGTGCCGATCGCCGCGGCGTTTCTTACCGCACATGTGCCGTCATGAACCTGAATGCCCTGTTCTCCCGTTTCTCGATCCGGACCCGGATCTTTTCCACGCTCGGCCTTGTCGCGGCCCTGCTCGTCGTATCTGGGCTGATCGGCCTCGCGGGCATGCAGAGTTCGAACCGCGCGCTCGAACAGGCCTATAAGCGGCAACTGGCCGCCCAGACCGCGCTCTCCGCGACGGGGCTGAACCTGACGATCGTGCGCACGACGCTCGACCGCGCAGTGCTGCATCCCGAGTCGTCCGACGTCGCGGATGTCGTAACGAAGGCCGATGGCTACCTCGCGAAGGCGGACGCCGCGTGGCGTGTCTACGCGGCGATGCCGCACGACGGCGACGAGAGTGCACTCGCCGACCGGATGGACGCCGCGCGCCAGGCGCTGATCGGGCAGGCGCTGAAACCGATGATCGACGCCGTCCGCGCCGGCCGCCACGACGACGCCGACCGCCTGCTGATGACGGTCGCACCGCCGCTGTCGATCGCGCTCACGCAGGCGACCAATGCGCTCGATGAATTCCAGGTGGCGCGCGGCAAGGACGTCTACGACACCGCGCAGACCTATTACAGCTGGCTGCGCGTGGGCGCGGTGGCCGGCATCGCGTTCGGCCTCGCCGCGTGCCTCGGCTGCGCGATCGGCTTGCACTTCGCGATCACGCAGCCGCTCGCGCGGCTGCTCACGCATTTCCGGCGGCTGTCCGACGGCGACCTGACGTCCGAGGTACGGTGGTCGTCGCGCGACGAAATGGCCGAACTGGTCAATGGCGTGACGGGGATGCAGCGTAGCCTTGCCGACACCGTGCGCCAGGTCACGAACGGCTCGGAGGCGATCGTCACCGCGACACACCAGATCGCGGCCGGCAACACCGACCTGTCACAGCGCACCGAGGAGCAGGCGGCGGCGCTCCAGCAGACGGCCGCGAGCATGGAGCAGCTCACCGCGACGGTGAAGCAGAACGCCGATCACGCGCTCGAGGCGCAGGCCTGCGCGGACAGCGCGTCCGACATCGCGACGAAGGGGGCGACGGTCGTCGGCGAGGTGATCGGCACGATGAACGAGATCGACCAGAGTTCGCAGAAGGTCGCCGACATCATCGGCACGATCGAGGGCATCGCGTTCCAGACCAACATCCTCGCGCTGAACGCGGCGGTCGAGGCGGCGCGCGCCGGGGAGCAGGGGCGCGGCTTCGCGGTGGTCGCGGGCGAGGTGCGGACGCTGGCGCAGCGCTCGGCATCGGCGGCGAAGGAGATCCGCACGCTGATCGGCGAATCGGTCGAGCGTGTCGCGAATGGCTCGCGGCTCGTCGGTGTCGCCGGCACGACGATGCAGGACATCCAGCAGGCGATCGCGCGCGTGACGAGCATCATGACCGAGATCGCGGCGGCGTCGAACGAGCAGCGCGACGGCATCGAGCAGGTGAACCGCGCGGTGTCGCAGATGGATCAGGTGTCGCAGCAGAACGCGGCGCTCGTCGAAGAAGCGGCGGCCGCGGCCGCGTCGCTCGAGGAGCAGGCCGACGGGCTGCGCCGCGCAGTGGGCGCGTTCCGCGTCGCGTGACGCGGGCGCAGACGCAGGCCCAGACCCAGACCCAGACCCGGACCCGGACCCAGACCCAGACCCAGGAAGCGGCAAGTACCGACCGGCGCAGCCGGACCTGACCGGCCGCAGGCCGTTACGGTCGACCGGAGCCTGCGCCCGAGGCGGCCGTCAACTGCGCAGCCGCGCGCGCCGATGCGACGAGCAGCAGTTTCATCGTCGCGCGCGTCGCGCCGACGAACAGCTTGCGCGCCGCACGCGCGTCGAGCGTGTCGAAATCGATCTCGGTGAGGATCACGCACGGCGCCGACTGGCCCTTGAAGCGGTAGATCGAATCGAGCAGCACGTCGCCGTCGCGATACTCGGGATTGCCGAACAGGTCGTACTTGCCGGTGAAGCTCTTGACGCGGTGCGGGCCGAGGTGGTCGAGCGGTGCGAGCACCGAGCCTTCGCGGCCGCGATACGACAGCACCGCGATGTCCTGCTTGCGGAAGCCGAGCGACAGCGCGTGCGTGATCGCGCGCTTGGTGGCGTCGACGCACGCATCGGTCAGCGCGGCGCCCGACGCGCCATCTTCGCCGTAGGCCGACACCGCGGGATCCGACCCGTCGAACGGGCTGCCCGAGCGCAGCTCGGCGGCAAGCGGCTCGACGCGGCCGACGACGTCGCGCACGAAGTCGAGCAGGTCGCGCGGGCTGCGGTAGTTGGTGAGCGCCTTCAGCGTGACCCAGCCCGGCAGCGCGACGCTCTCGCGCATGTACAGGTTCTGCAGCGGATCCTCGAGCCACCACCACGCGCCGTCCGGCGCGAGCAGCCGTTCGAGCGCCGCGGCCCACGGCGCGTGGAAATCCTGTCCTTCGTCGACGATCAGCACGTCGAACCGCCAGCGGTCCGGCACCGGCGTTTGCGCGAAGCGCGCCTCGAGCCGTTCGAACGCATCGGGCGCATCGAAGTCCGGCAGGTAGCCGCCGTCGCGCGCCACCCAGTCGCACAGCTGGTGATAGTTCGCGATCTTCGCGCCGGGCGGCGCGATGCGCGCGATGTAGTCGGCGAGCGGCCGATTGAAGCAGACATAGAGCACGCGCCGGCCCGCGGCGATCGCGTCGCGCATCGCCTGCACCGCGAGCTGCGTCTTGCCCGAGCCCGCGGTGCCGGTGACGCGCAGCCGGAACGGCGCGAACTCGAGCTGGCGCGCCCACGTGGCGAGGCCGCCGGACAGCCGCGTGACGAGCGTGCCGGCCTGTCCGACGAGCGCGCTCGTATCGGGCGTCAGCGCGAGTTCGTCGGCGAGGAAATGATGGATCTTCGGCGCGTTCGCGGCGCGCGGCTCGTCGGCGGGCAGCAGTTGCAGGATGACCTGCGCGAGCTGCGCCTTGCGCGTCGCGTCGACGATGCGGTCGGCCGCAACGCCGGCGATCGCGGCCTGGCGGATCGTGTAGTCGGGACAGTAGAGGAGTGCGTCGACGCCGTAGACGCCCGCGCCGAGCGCGGCAGTCAGGCGCCGATGCAGCGTTTCCTGCGTGCGCGCGAGCTGGATCGACACGTTGCGCTCGGTCTGCAGGTAGACCTTCACGAGCCCCTTCGGCGTCTCGCGCAGGAAGCCGGCCTTCTGCTCGACCAGCAGGATGCGGCCGGCCGGGCTGACGACGACGAACGCGGCTTCGCCGAACACGGAGAAGCCCTGCTCGGCACGCGTCCAGTGGACGCCGTGGTAGACGGTGTAGTCGTCCGGCAGCGCATGTTCGAGCGCCGCGAGCGTTTCGCGTTCGCGTTCCGCCGCACCGGTGGCGGCGAGGCTTTTCCAGTCGTCGGGAATGAGGCGGGCCATGTCGTCTCGCGGCGGATGCCGGGTGGGCGTGAACAGGTGCGGCTATTGTATAGAGTCTGTTTTCATCTGGAACGCATGTGCGGTCCAGATGAAAACAGATCCTGTGAACCTGTTCGCGGCCATGGTGCCGCGCATGTGTCGGTCATCCGACCGATGGGGCCAATGCGGCCAATGGGGCCGATGGGGCCGATGGGGCCAATGGGGCCAATGCGGCCGATGGGGCCAATGCGGCCAATGCGGCCAATGCGGCCGATGGGGCCAACGCGACCAACGCGGCCGGCCCAACGACGTTCAGCCGCGGGCGAGGCGTTTCGCGAGATCCGCGCTGAGGATCGCCATGCGCGCGGGTTTTTCGTAGCAGACGACGTCGAACGCGCGGATCACTTCGCTGATGTCGGCTTCGCTCGCGCGGCCGGTGAGCAGGTCGCCCGTCAGCACGAAGATCGGCGCGCCCGGATTGTCGGACGTGCGCACCGCCTTGATCGCGGTGGCGGCCGTGCAGTCGTCGAACAGCCACTCGGTGACGACCGCGTCGAACGCCTGGCCCTGCAGCGCGTCGACGAACGCGGTCATGCCGTCGAAAGCCGCCGTCGAGAAGCCCTGGCGTTCCAGATAGCGGCACAGTTCGGTCGAGCTGACGCGATCGGGATCGATCACCGCGACGACCAGCTTGTCGCTCTCCGCGCGGCGCGGATAGATCTCGATCTTGTGCACGTCGTACGCGTTCTGGTACAGCACGCCCGTATGGCGCAGCACGCGCCAGCGGCCGTTCTGTTCATACGCGACGAATTCGGGCCGCGCGCCGGCCTCGAGCGGCGCGCCGATCCACACGGTGCATGGAATCTCGGCGACGCCCGCGTACAGCACGGCTTCCTGCGAATACGCGCCGACCATGCCGGGGTCGAGCGTCTGCGCGCCGAACAGTTGCGCGGCGGGCTCGCCGTACGCTTCGGCGACTTTCTTGATCTGTGCGAGCGTCCACGGGCTGCTGCCGCGCAGCTTGCGGTGGCCCTGCGAAAAACTGAGATCGAGGATTCGGCACAGCTCGGTGGTCTGCTGGCGCTTGCCGATGCCGTTGCGGGTCATCAGTTCGCGCACGCGCTCGGCGACCGCGAGGGAGTCCGTGGTGATTGCTTCAATGGTCATGCTACGGGAGCGGATCGGGTCGAATGACGTTCAGAACGACGCCTTGCGGCGTAATCGGCGGACAATCTCGATGACGTCCAGCGGCGAGCCGACCGGCCACGCGCGGAAAAGATAACTTTACCGCAAAATGGCATCGGTTCCCCGTAGTGAAACATGCGATTGTGTGAAAGGTGTTTCGCAACGTAACCATGTATCGGCGCATATTTCGCGCATTGCTGACCAATAAGAAATAATGACGACAACCTATCCTCTTCACGACACGCTGACCGATGCCGATGCGACATTTCCGGCTGAAGCCGACGTCGTGATCGCGGGCGCCGGCATCATGGGCTGCGCGGCCGCGTACTACCTGGGCCTGCGCGGCCTGAAGGCCGTCGTGCTCGACAAGTCGCGGCTCGCCGGGCAGCAGTCCACGCGCGCATGGGGCTTTGTGCGCCAGCAAGGGCGCGAGTCACCGGAAGTGCCGTTGATGATGGCCGGCATGCGGATCTGGGAAGGGTTAGAGGAAGCCCTCGGTTTTGATCTCGAATGGCGTCAGGGCGGCTGCCTCTATATTGCGGACAACGAAACGGACTGGGCGTCGTTCCAGGCGTGGCTCGATGTCGCACGTGCACACGGGCTCGACACGCGCACGCTGACGCGCGCGCAGATCGACGCGCACGTCAGCGGCCTTGCCGCGCCGGCGCTCGGCGGTCTCTATACGCCGAGCGACGGGCAGGCCGAGCCGCGGCGCGTCGCCGCCGCATTTGCGGCGCGTGCGACGGAAGCGGGCGCGCGCTTTTTCGAAGGCTGCGGCGTGACCGCGATCGAGACGGCGGGCGGCGTGGTCGTCGGCGTCGCAACCGAGCGCGGCACGATCCGGACGTCGCGCGTGATCTGCGCGGCCGGCGCGACGAGCAGCCGGCTGCTCGACGGCGTCGGCATCCGGCTGCCGCAGCAGGCCGTGCGCGGCACCTGCATGCGCACCAACGTGCTGCCGCCCGTCTCCGCGTCGACGATCTGGGGCCATGGCCTCGGGATCCGCCAGCGCAGGAGCGGCGCGATCAATCTCGCCGACGACATGCAGGCCGACATCGACCTGACGCTCGGCCATCTGCGCGGGCTGAGCCTGTTCTGGCCGGAGTTCTGGTCGCAGCGCGAGAAATTCCGGCTCCACCTGAACGGCGCCGCGTGGCGCGATGCGATTGCGCGTCTGAACGGCGGGCCCGGGCCGATCGAGCCGCGCGATCCGCAGCCGCAGGCGAATTGCGCGCACGCGCCGCGCGCGCTCGCGAAGCTGAAGGCGATCTTTCCCGCGCTGAAGGATGCGCAGATCGTCGAGGCGTGGGCGGGGCTGATCGACGTGCTGCCCGACGGCATCCCGGTGATCGACGCGCCCGGCCCGCCGTCGGGGCTCGCGATCGCGACGGGCTTCTGCGGTCACGGCTTCGCGATGGGGCCGATCGTCGGCCGGCTGCTCGCCGAATGGATCGATACCGGCGCGCCGTCGCTCGACCTGTCGGCGTTCCGGGCGGCGCGTTTTACCGACGGGACGATGGTGCGTCCGCGCAGCATGCTGTGACGTCGCGATGCGGCAGGCGCCGCATCGGCTAACGCATCCGCTGCACGTGTCCGTGCCACGGGCCTGTTACACGCGTCCGTTGCACGCGGCCATCGTAGAATCCACCCAGCATCCTTCAGGAGAATCCCCCGTTGGCCTCGCCATCCGCTCAACGCCGGTCATTGCGTTCCCGCCTGCGGCGCGTCGGCAATCCGTGGCAGGCGCCGCGCAGGCGCACGCTGTTCACGCGTCCCGCCACGTCGCCGCGGCGCACGCTGCTCGTCCGTCTGTGCCTCGTCGTGTTCCTGTGCGCGCTCGCGTTCTTCGTGCTGTATCTCGATCGCGACGGACTCCGCGATTCGACGAAGAGCACGCCGATGAACATCGCCGACCTCGTCTATTTCACGATGGTCACGGTCGCGACGGTCGGCTACGGCGACATCGTGCCCGTCACCGCGCGGGCACGCCTGATCGATGCGTTCTTCATCGTGCCGATCCGCATCGGCATCTGGTTCATTTTCCTGGGCACGGCGTATCAGTTCGTGATCCAGCGTGTTGTCGAGGAATTCCGCATGAAACGCCTGCAAAAGCAACTGACCGATCACATCGTCGTGTGCGGCTACGGCCTGTCCGGTTCGATCGCCGTGCGCGAGCTGCTCGAGAGCGGCGTCGATCCGGCGACGGTGATCGTGATCGACGCGCAGCAGCAGGCACTCGAGGCGGCGACCGCGCTCGGCGTGACGGGGCTGCTCGGCGATCCCGCGCACGAGGATCTGCTGCAGCAGGCGCAGGTGCGCGCCGCGAAGGCGGTGATCATCTCGGTGACCGACGATCCGACCGCGATCCTGCTGACGCTGTCGGTGCGCAGCATCGCGCCCGACACGAAGATCGTCGTGCGCATCCAGGAGAACCTGTATCAGCGGCAATTGCGGCAGGCGGGCGCGGACGTGATCGTGTCGTCGACGAAGATCGGCGCGTTGCTGCTCGCAGACGCGGTTCATAGCCGCTACATCGTGCCGTTCGTCAACGACATGCTGTCGACCCGCGGACGCGCGACGCTGCTCGAGCGGCCGGCGATGAAGCACGAGATCGGCTGCATGACGAACGTCGTGCCGGGCGCGATCGTCGTCGGGCTCGATCGCTGCGGCAAGATCCATTCGTTCTATGAGGATCCGCCGTGCCGGATCGAGGCCGGCGACACGCTCGTCGTGATCCAGTCGGCGCGGATTCCCGATCCGGACGCGTGAGAATCGACTCCGCGCAGGGTCATGCTATTGCGACCCCGACGCACGTGAAGAGCCGGTAAGCTTGCGACAGGGGGTTTGCGCGTACCGTGTTCATCCGCCGACAGCGATCGGTTGTTGCGTCGCGATGGATTTTGACTGAGCGCAATCGTGCCCTCAGGTCGCTGCGTTGACTGACGAAAGTGAAGTGTTCCGTCAGTCTGGCCCGCGGGCGGACAAGAACGGACAGAACGGGCGCCGATCAACACGCGTGGAGCGTCGAGCATGTCACGCTTTCCCTATCGTGAACGGTTGCGGCAGGTAGGCATTCGATCGATCCGGCTGACCACCGGCCTGGTCGTGTTCACCTACGTCGGCACGCACCTCGTGAATCACGCGCTGGGGAATGTCTCGCTCGCCTGGATGGAGCGTGATCTGCTCGTACAAAAGTTCGTCTGGCAGGGATGGCTCGGTACGACCGTGCTGTACAGCGCGCTGGTGACGCATTTCTTCCTCGGCCTGTGGGCGCTGTATGAGCGGCGCTCGTTGCACTGGACGCCGGCTGAGCTGTCGCAACTCGTGCTTGGCCTGTGCATCCCGCCGCTGCTGGCCAACCATCTTGTGAATACGCGAATCGCCTTTGCCGAGTTCGGTCTGAACAAAGGTTATGCACAGCTGCTTTACTCGTTCTCGAACGATTCGCCGTTCTTCAGCCGTGTGCAGTTGACGTTGTTGGTGGTCGCGTGGCTGCATGGATGCTACGGCGTCTGGTTCTGGCTGCGCTTGAAGCCCTGGTTCGCGGCATGGCGCAGCGTGCTGCTGAGCGCTGCCGTTCTGCTCCCGGTGCTCGCGCTGCTCGGCTTCCTGCAGGGCGGACGGGAAGTCGCCGTGCTCGCGCGAGATCCCGTCTGGCGTGCGGCGGCGACCGAACCGGCGAAGGTCGGCACCGGATCGCAGAATCGATGGCTCGCCGGGCTGCGCAACGACTTCTTGATCTTCGATGGCGGGGCGCTGTTGCTGGTGCTTGGCGCACGGCTGTCGCGCGCGATCCGCGAACGCCGCGGCGGGCGGCTTCGCATCCGGTACCCGGATGGGCGACAGGTATTTGTACCGCTCGGGTTCTCGGTGCTCGAGGCGAGCCGCATGGCTGGCGTTCCCCATGCCAGCAGTTGCGGCGGGCGCGCCCGATGTACGTTGTGCCGGGTGCGCGTACTCAGCGATCTGCCGCTGCCCGAGCCTGGCGAGGCCGAGCGCCGCGTGCTGGAACGACTCGGCGCCGACTTGCAGACCGTACGCCTCGCGTGCCAGTTGCGGCCGACCCACGATCTGTCGGTGTGGCCGCTGGTGCCGCCGGCCGCATCCGCCGCGTTCCTGCAGCGGCGGCAGCGGGACGTCATGCCGCAGGAGCGCTTCGCGGCGTTCATGTTCGTGGACATGCGGGATTCCACGAACCTTGCGGCGGCGCAGCTGCCATTCGACAGCCTGTTCGTGGTCAGCCGCTTCCTGAGTGCGGTCAGCTCCGCGGTGGTCCAGGCCGGCGGTCTGCCGAACCAGTTCGTGGGGGACGCAGTGCTCGCGATCTTCGGCCTGAACAGCGAGCCGGCCGCCGCCTGCCGCCAGGCGCTCGATGCGGTGCCGCTGGTGGCGGCCAATATCGACGCGCTGAACACCGCGCTCGAGCAGCAGCTGAAAGCGAAGATCCGGTTCGGCATCGGATTGCATTGCGGCCGCGCGGTCATGGGCGAGATCGGGTTTCGCGACCATGTCACCTTCACCGCAATCGGCGACCCGTTGAACGTGGCGTCGCGACTCGAGCAATTGACCAAGGAGGTTGCCTGCGAGGCGATCGTTTCGGACCTGGTCTTCGAGCATGCCGGCGTTTCGGCCGCCGGCCTGCCGCAGCTGGCCGCACGCGTGAGAGGCCGCGATGATCCGGTACCCGTGCGCGTGCTGTCCAGCGCGGCGCAAATGCCTCGAGACTGAGTCCGCTCGCGACGCCGTCCTGCCGGGTAGCGTCGCTGACGCGCCCGAGCCGGAAATCCATTGGCCCGCCCATCCACGGCCAGATGAACTCAATGTCCGGAATAGATCGAGCGAGCGGGCCCGCTCGCCATGGGTTTCCCGGCTTCAGACGCGCCGTGCTCCGGCGTTCCGCCCATCGAGGTGGCTGCCACTTGCGGGTCGCCGCCGGCAGCGTCTTGAGCTGCCACTTTTGCCTCTGCGGCCTGGATGTCGTCAGGATAGGTCACATCGTTGCT
The DNA here is from genome assembly GCF_053427725.1 of Burkholderia sp. PU8-34. Lineage (NCBI taxonomy): Bacteria > Pseudomonadati > Pseudomonadota > Betaproteobacteria > Burkholderiales > Burkholderiaceae > Burkholderia > Burkholderia sp. PU8-34. Next base: position 297,279 of record NZ_JBSAXC010000001.1, on the reverse strand, counting down.
GGCCGCCGGATTGTAGCCGGCTCGTTCGAGCCGGATGAGATCGGCGCGTACCTGTGCCCGGGTGAGCGGCGCGGACACGGACTGCGCAAGAGTCGATGTGGAAACGGCGATGGCACCGAGCGTCAGTGCCAACAGGGCGATCTTTTTCATGGTTTGTACTCCTTTCAACAGGAAACCCGGTCTTCCGGGGAACTGCGACACACAGTGACGCGGAGGCTCAAGAGCCGGAATAGACGTTGCAGAAGCTGACCGGCCCGACGCAGGCCGTCGGATCCGACGGAGACGTTTGTCGCTTGGCGCGACCGGTATCGCTGGTGCCCGTCATGGCGGCTCCCACGCCGCTGTCGCTGCTTTTCTGCTTGAGCGTGGCGACTTGCTGCTCGAAGATCGGCGCAACGACGGGATACGATGTGTCTGTTATGAAGTTCAGGCCGTTGCGCTGAGCTTCGACCAGTTCCTGGCGCACCTGCGCCCGGGTCTTTTCCTGAGCTGGCGCGCTGATGGCAATGCCCGCTCCGGCGAACAGAATAAGGGAAGCAATCATGGTTCGCTTGTTCACTTTGGACTCCGATATAAATAACGAGAAGGTGATCATTCTGAAACGAGTGGCGCGCGGAAAACCCGACCGAACTCCATCGGATTGCACGCGTCGGCGTGAGGGAACCGAAACGCTGCAGTCGTCATCCGGCGTGCTCACACGGCGGTATACCCGGAACGGACGTCACTTATTCCCGCTGCTTCCATGAGGTTGGACAAAACAGGTGCGACGAACGTCGTCGGGCGCGAAAGTCTTGCGCAGGACGTCGCACATCGCTGGAATAAATTGGCTCGCCCTCCGGTATTTCGATCACGCGCCGTTGACGCGGGGGGAGACGCAGATGGACGACGAGGGGAAGCAGGCCGGGGAAAATCCGTGCGAATCGCAGCGAGATCTCGCGAGCAAACTCAAGGCTGGTGAGGAATCGCGGCCATCTTCGACCCGGGATGGCACCGGCATGCATTGGCTGGCGCGAAGCGGAGCACTGCGCGCCATCGGGCCCGCGAATGACCAAATTGCCGGAACACCGGCATTGGAGCGTGCCGGGATGCGACAGGCCGCACGAACGCTGCAACTCAGTTCGGGCGTCGTGCTGTGGCTATACATTTCCATTCACATGGTCAATCACGCGCTCGGCATCTGGTCGACCGATATCGCGGAGCGCGCGCTGACCCTGGCGATCGGGCTCTGGCAAAGCCTGCCCGGGACGATCGTGCTATACGGTGCGGCCGGCCTGCATTTCGCGCTGGCGATCCGCACCATATACAGCCGACGGCATTGGGCGCTGCCTCCCGCCGAATGGCTCCGCCTCTGGGCGGGACTCAGCCTGCCGATGCTGTTGATACGCCATGTCGTAGGCACGCGCGTCGCTACGTCGTTTTACGGCTTCGAACCGAATTACGAACGGGTCATCGTGTCGCTGCTCACGAGCGGCACGCAGGGCCTGCAGATCGCACTGCTCGCACCAGGGTGGGTGCATGGCAGTCTGGGGCTATGGTTTCATCTGCGCCGCCATGCGCTTCTGCGTCGCGCGAAGTTTGTGTTGCTGGCCGTGCTTGTTCTCTTGCCCGTGTTGTCGGCGGCGGGATTCGTTCAGATGGCGCGGGCGATCGTGCCGGGACATCTCGCCGTGCCGGCACCCGATGCGGTGCTGGTCGCGCACCGCACCGCGCTCGACAGTTGGCGGCATTTGCTCGTCATCGGCTACCTGTCGCTGATTGCGACTGCGTTTGCGGGAGGGCAATTGCGAAACCGGATTTTCAGGGGCGACGCGCACGATGTTCCCAGCGCGCAGCGGTGAGCTGACTCATGACCCTGAACGTGCACTCGACACGCCACCGCACGGAAATGGCCGACACTGCACGGCACACGGCCGCGTCGGCCCGAACGCTTGCTTCACGCACTCGAGCGTGTCCCGGAGCGCGTGCCCGATCAATCCGCTCGTCAGGTCGGACGCCGAGCCGCCAACCGATTCCAGAGCATTCCGGATCGATTGCCGCTTCGGCAATAGGCGAGAACAGGCTTCGGCAATGCGTCGACCAATGCGCCAAAGGCGTCGACTTCCGCGTCGCCGATATGACCGGAATCGACGGGAAGATAGCGCGCGTCGAGCCCCAATTGGCGGGCAGCGGCAGCAATCTCCTCGAAGGCCGGCTGATCTGCGCTTTCCCCATCGGGGCGGTTGCAGATCACCGAGCGGAAACCGGCGTTGTAAATGGCTTTCAGGTCATCCGGCATGATCTGGCGCGACGCGGCAAAACCGTTCGATGCGGTCGACCGGCATTGCTCGATCGCTCGTCGGAAACACGAAATCGCGAAGTCGATGTCCTGTTGCGTCGTGAAGCGTCCAACGCTGATGCGGACGGTGCGGTTGGCCGAATCCGCATCAAGACCGATTGCCGTGAGGACGTGGGACGGCGTGCCGGCGGCCGAGTTGCAGGCGGATGTCGATGACACGGCGAGCGCGTCGCCAAGCATGAACGGGAAGAAACCGGGTGCGGTCACGGTAAAGCTCAACGTATGCGGGATGCGTCGCGCCGCGTGCGCGTTCTGCATGACGTCTCCGAGCGCGAGCACCGAGTCTCGCAAACGCGCGCTGAGCGCGGCAATCCGTGCCGTGTCGGTCCCGAATTCAGCGGCTGCCAGCTCGCACGCGGTTCCCATCCCGACGATCTGATGCGTCGCGAGCGTACCCGACCGCAACCCCTGCTCGTGTCCGCCACCGTGCATTTGAGGTGCGATTCTGTGTGCGATTTCGCGACGTACGAACAGCGCGCCGATCCCCTTGGGGCCATAGACCTTGTGCGCGGACATCGACATCATGTCGATTCCCAGCGCGCGGACATCGATCGGGGTCTTGCCGAGCGCCTGCGCCGCGTCGACGTGGAGAAGTGCACCGGCGGCGTGCACGATTCGAGCGATCTCGCCGATGTCCGTGAGTGTGCCAATCTCGTTGTTCACGAGCATCAGCGACACAAGGCCGGTGTCGGGGCCAATCGCCGCCGCTACGGCGTCGGGCGTAATTTCGCCATCGCGCGTCGGCGTGAGGTACGAAACCGATAAACCGCGCTGCGACAGGCTCGCCATCGTGTCAAGGATGGCCTTATGTTCGATGCGGCTCGTAATCAGATGGCGTTTCTCGATTGCGGCATCCGCGTAGCCTTTGAGCGCCAGGTTGTTGGATTCCGTGGCGCCTGACGTCCAGACGATTTCGTCCGCATTCGCGCCGATCAGCGCCGCAACCTGTTCGCGTGCGCGTTCCACCTTGGCGCGCGCCTGCCTGCCCGCGACATGCGAGTTCGACGCCGGATTGCCGAACACGCCGTCGACACCGAGGCATGCGGCCATCGATTCAATCACCCGCGGATCTGCCGGCGTAGTCGCCGCGTAGTCGAGGTAATGCAATGTGTTGTTCTCGCTCATATCCTTTACTTGCCACTCTGCAATGCAAGAAATGATACGGCGGGCAGTCAGGAATAAGGATCCAAACTTGGCTGAGTATTGCGCCCTTTATAGAATAATTTTCTCTCGCCAGAGGCTGTCCCAGGTTCCGTCCGGGCTTGTGCCGGCGACACCGGCGACCTGAATGACATGAGCCGCGCCCCGTGGCTCGCGTTCAACGGTTTTGGTCGTCATGCCCCTGCGTTCCGGCCTACTTCACGCACTCGAGCGTGTACTTGAGCGCCTGGCCGATCAGGCCGCGCCACACGTCCCATGTATGCCCGCCGTCGACGATGCGCAGCTCGGCAGGGTTCTGCGCGCGGCGCAGCTGCGTGTACAGCACGCTCGATTCGGCCTGGATCGTCAGGTCGTCGTCGCCGGCGGCAATGAACATCGGCACGCGCCAGCTCCGCGCGAAATAGCCGCGCATCAGCGCCGGGTAGTTGAGTTCGTGCCAGACGCGCGGCTCGAACTGCTTGTCGCCGAACACGCCGACATAGCGGGCCGCCGAGTTCAGCGGCGGCTCGGTCGCGTAGATCGCGGGGCTCAGCAGCATCGCGCCGCAGAACAGGCCCGGTTCGAGCAGCGTGAAGCGCAGCGCGCCGAAACCGCCCATCGACACGCCGCCGATCGCGCGCCCCGCACGCTGGTTCGACACCGCGAAGTGCGCCTCGACGTCCGGCAGCAGGTCGTTGAGGAACGCGCTCTGCATCCGCTCCTTGCGGTCGACATACCAGTCGGTGCCGCCTTGCGGCATCACGATGACGACGGGCGGGATGTCGTGCCGCTCGATCAGCGCATCCGCGGTGGCCTGCAGGTGGCCCTGCGTGACCCAGTCGTTCGCGTTGCCCGCATTGCCGTGCAGCAGGTACAGCACCGGGTAGCGCGCGCCTTCCGGGTTGTAGCGGGGCGGCAGGTAGACCGTGTACGACCAGTCGCGCTGCAGCGACGCCGAATGGAACGTGCGCATCACGACGCTGCTGTCGTCGTTGATCGGTGCTGCCTGGACCGCCGGGGCGGGCTGGCTGGATTCGGCGGATTGGGCGAAGCCGACGGTCAGTGCGGCGGCGAGCGGGAGAATGAATCGGCGCATGGCGAGCGGGTGGAGGATAGTCGCTGCCTATCGTAGCAGCGGCGAATGACGTCCGTGCGGTGGTTTATCGTCGCGTGCGGAACGGCAGCCGGGACAGCAGCGGCGCGTACAGCTTCGCGACGAGATACAGCAGGCCCGTCGCGACGACGTCGGCGGTCAGCCCGAGCGGCACGTCGAGGTAGCCTTCGGTTGCCTGGTACAGCACCGAATCGACCGCGAGCGAGATGCAGGTGCCCGCGACGAAGCACAGCAGGCCCTGTCGTCCGATCGTGCCGACCCACGGCATCGCATGCGCGACCTTCTTCATCCAGCCGAGGTGGACGAGCTTGGCCGCGAGCCATGCGATCGCGAGGAAGTTCGCGAGCCGCAGCGCGCCGAGGTTCTGCTTGATCGACGGATCGGTCGGGAACGGCTCGATGCGCAGCCGGTAGTACGCGCCCGCGGCGACGATCGCGAGCGCCGCGGCAGTCAGCAGCCAGCCCTGCGGCTTCGGCGCGAGCGTCTGGTAGACGGGCTGGCAGCGCGAGATCACGCCGAGCACGAACAGGAACTGCCACGCGAACGGGTTGAAATCCCACGGCACGCCTTCGACGGTCGGCAGGTAGCCGGCAACACGCGGCGCCGCGAACCACAGCGACGCGCTGAACGCGAGCATCAGCCACGGCTGGCTGCGCGCAAGCGGCAGCGCAAGCGGGACGAGCAGCGCGAAGAACGCGTACATCGGCAGCACCGACGCGAGATAAGGCTGGCGCCGGAACAGCAGGATGTCGCGCAGCGCGGCGAGCGGCCTTTGGATCAGCCCGTCGAGATCGTTGGTCGGCATGTTCGGGCCGTCGATCGCGAACGCGTTCAGCACGGCGGTGATCAGCAGCATCAGGCCGGCCGTCACGAGGAACGCGCGATAGATCTCGAACGCGCGCCGGATGAAACGCTGGCGCGCGGCAGCCTCGTCGTGGCGCTCGGCGAGCGAGTTGTACGCGATTGCGGTCGCGAAGCCGCCGAGGAACACGAACACTTCGGCCGCATCGCACAGCGCGTACGCGTGCAGCGTGACGCGCGACAGGATGCTGCCGCCGATGTGGTCGACGACGATGACGAGCAGGACGAGGCCGCGGAAGAAATCGAGTTCGGCGTAGCGGCCGGAGCCGGGCTTGGCGGCGGCGGTCATCGGCCGGACTCCGGGGACGGCGCGCCGATCGCGCGGCAGGCACATGCCGCGCGGTAATCGGGGTGAAGCATGACTTCGTGAAGAAATGTGACGAACAGATGTGCATTGTGCCATCGAAGCGCCGGTTTCCGGGTTTACGCGGATGGCATGCCGGCCGCCCGCGGCCCGCAAGGCCCGCCTGTCAATCGGCACAATGGGGCCAGTTGGAAGGGCGCAACGCTTTCCGCGACGGGCTGTCGCCCGGATGGACGTTTGTTTTGCGACGTGACACCATTTTGACCATTGCGCGGCGTGCCACCCCGCGCTGCCCGCCGAGCGGGCCATGCAAAAAGACAGACAAAACACTCGCCCGGTGCACCACATGCAGCGCCCGGCATCCCGGTTCTGGAGATACGACATGAACAAGCGCGTGATTGTTGCCGCCACGCTCGCCGTCTTTGCCGCGCCGGTGTTTGCGCAAAACAGCGTGACGCTGTACGGCCTGATCGACGAAGGCTTCAACTACACGAACAACGTCAACGTGAACGGGGTCGGCAAGACCAACTACCAGCTCGCGAGCGGCTATGCGCAGGGCAGCCGCTGGGGCCTGCGCGGCGCCGAGGACCTGGGCGGCGGCCTGAAAGCGATCTTCACGCTGGAAAACGGCTTCGACGTGAACAACGGCCGGCTCGGCCAGGGCGGCCGCATGTTCGGCCGCCAGGCGTTCGTCGGCCTGACCGAATCGCGCTTCGGCACGCTGACGTTCGGCCGCCAGTACGATGCCGTCGTCGACTATCTCGCGCCGCTGACCGCGAACGGCAACTGGGGCGGCACGCTGTTCTCGCATCCGTTCGACAACGACAACACGGACAACTCGTTCCGCGTCAACAACACGGTCAAGTATGCGAGCCCGGACTGGAACGGCCTGACGCTCGGCGGCACGTACAGCTTCAGCAACAGCACGGGCTTCTCGAACAACCGCCAGTACAGCATCGGCGCGCAGTATTCGCTCGCCGGGCTGCAGGTCGCGGCAGCCTACCTGCAGGCGAACAATCCGGGCATCGGCAACGCGGGCGCGATCGCGGCCGACGACGCGAACTTCGTCGCCGACCGCCTGCGCATCTTCGGCGGCGGCATCAACTACACGTTCGGCCCGGCTACGGTCGGTTTCGTCTACACGAAGACCGACGTGAAGAACCCCGTGTCGACCGTCTACCTGCCGGCGTCGACGTTCGCGGGCCTCGGCCTGTCCGCGACGAAGTTCCAGAACTTCGAGGTCAACGGCAAGTACCAGCTCACGCCCGATTTCTATCTCGGCGCGCAGTATGTGTTCACGGACGGCAAGTTCGACGCCGCGACCGGCTCGATCAAGCCGAAGTACCACACCGTCGGCCTGATGGCCGACTACAGCCTGTCGAAACGCACCGACGTGTACCTGCAGGGCGCGTGGCAGAAGGTGGCCGGCGACAAGACCGGCACGGCCGCCGACGGCGGCTACGTGGTCGGCACCGACGGCCCGTCGTCGTCGGCGAACCAGTTCGCGGTGCGCGCGGCGATCCGCCACAAGTTCTGAGGCCCGAAGGCGGTACGCGCGACGTCGCGTGCCAGCGCCATTCCGGATACGGGGGCGATCGCGCCCGATCATCCCGCTTCGCGGTGCGCGCGGTGATCCGCCACAAGTTCTGAGGTCCGAAGGCGGCACGCGCGATGTCGCGTGCCGCACGCCAATCCGGATACGGGTTGCGATCGCGTCCGATCATCGCGCTTGCCGCTGACGACGCGCTCGGAGGCGGGTGCCGGACCGCTATCGGTGCGCAGCCCTCCGGGCTGCCGGTCAGCGGGCCCGATGCGGCCGGCCGAGCGTCTGCGCGAGCCAGTCGACGAAAATCCGCACGCGCGGCGCGAGGTGCCGGCCGTGTGGAAACACCACCGACACCGGCAGCGGCGCCGCATTCCATTCCCGCAGCACTTCGACGAGCGAGCCGTTCGCGAGCGGCTCGGCGAGGCCGTCGCGCGGCGCCTGGATCATCCCGAGCCCCGCGAGGCAGCACGCGAGGTACGCCTGCGAACTGTTGACCGACACGATGCTGCGCATCTTCAGCGCGTGCATCTCGCCCGTATCCATGTCCGCATATTCCCAGTCGAGCTCGCGGCCCGTACGCGTCGAGAAGTAGCCGACCGCGACGTGCTCGGGCAGGTCGTCCGGCGAGCGGGGCGTGCCGTGCCGCGCGAGATACGCGGGCGACGCGCAGTTGACCTGCGCGAGCTCACCGATCCGCCGTGCGACGAGCGACGTGTCGGACAGCGCGCCGACCCGCACCGCGCAGTCGATGCCGTCGGCGACGAGATCGACGAAGCGGTCGGTCGTGCTCATCACGACGCGCAGGTCCGGATACCGCGCGTGAAACGCGGGCAGCGCGGGGATCACTTCGTTCAGCGCGAAGCGCTCGGGCAAGTCGACGCGGATCATCCCGCGCGGCGACGCGCTGGCGTCTTCGAACAGCGTCTCGGCGTCGTCGAGATCCGCGAGCAGTCGCGTGCAGCGCTCGTAGTAGGCCGCGCCTTCGGCGGTCAGCGCGACGCGTCGCGTCGTACGTTGCAGCAGCCGGATCTTCAGATGTTTCTCGAGATACTGGACGGCGTTGCTGACTGTCGGGCGCGGCAGCTGCATTTGCTCGGCCGCTTTCGTGAAGCTGCCGAGATGCGCGACGCGCGCGAAGATGCGCATAGCGTGCAGATGGTCCATGCGGAGCGGAAAACCTGGCGGATTGGGACAGGCTCCATTGTTAATCAGCGTCGAATAGTTTGGTGGAGTCTTTCGCGTTTATCGCCGCATGCGTTTCTCGCCAGAATCGCGTCCATCCACTCACCACTGCGAGGGAACGGACATGAAACTGCGTCAACTGGGCCGCACGGGCCCGCAGGTCTCCGCGATCGGGCTCGGCTGCATGGGCATGTCGGACCTTTACGGGCCGGCCGACCGCGACGAAAGCATCGCGACACTGCATGCGGCGCTCGACCATGGGATCACGCTGCTCGACACCGGCGACTTCTACGGGATGGGCGACAACGAAATGCTGATCCGCGACGCGCTGCGCGGCAGGGCACGCGACCAGGTCGTGATCAGCGTGAAATTCGGTGCGTTGCGCGATCCGGCCGGGAAGTTCGTCGGCTACGACGCGCGGCCCGCGGCGATCCGGAACTTCGTCGCGTATTCGCTGAAGCGGCTCGGCACCGACTACATCGACATCTACCGGCCGGCGCGCATCGATCCGGCGGTGCCGATCGAGGAGACGGTCGGCGCGATCGCCGATCTCGTCAAGGAAGGGTACGTGCGGCATATCGGGCTGTCCGAGGTCGGCGCCGATACCGTGCGCCGCGCCGCGGCCGTCGCGCCGATCGCCGACCTGCAGATCGAGTATTCGCTGCTGTCGCGCGACATCGAGGCGCAGATCCTGCCCGCGTGCCGCGAACTCGGGATCGGCGTGACCGCGTACGGCGTGCTGTCGCGCGGGCTGCTGAGCGGACGCTGGACGGCGGAGCGGGAAGCGGGGCAAGAAACAGGACGCGATTTCCGCGCAGCGAGCCCGCGCTTCCAGGGCGAGAACCTCACGCACAACCTCACGCTCGTCGACGCGCTGCGCGCGATCGCCGACGGGAAGGGCCGCAATCCGGCGCAGGTCGCGATCGCGTGGGCGCTGTCGCGCGGCGACGACATCGTGCCACTGATCGGCGCGCGCAAGCGCACGCAATTGCAGGACGCTTTGTCGGCGCTTGATATGCAACTAACGGTCGACGATCTCACACGCATCCAAGCGGCGGTTCCCGCCGGGGCGGCGGCCGGCGATCGTTATCCGGCCGCACAGATGGAGCACCTCGACAGCGAGCAGGGGCGGGGGGATGGCCACAACAGGTGAGCGGTTGCCGGGTTCGCTGCCTCACTGACGTCGGGCGGCGCACGTGGCGGCGCTTGGGCGGCCGTTCGCTGCGCAGGCACGGTTGGCCGGGCGACCCAGCCTGCTGGTCAAGCCGGCCCCGCCGTGCGTGCCCGAGCCAGCCTCAGGCACAGCGTGCGTCAGGCGCGTCGCCGGCTGATCATCGGATAGGCAGATAGCGTTCCACCAACCGGGACCAGAAGGCCGAGCCAACGACCAGGTTCTCGTCATTGAAATCGTAGGTCGCGCTATGCAGCGTTTTACCGCCTTCGATCGATCCATTGCCGAGCCGCAGGAAGGCACCGGGGCACGCCTGCAGCATGTAGGCAAAATCCTCGCTGCCCATCAACGGCGCCATCTGCTCCGTCACCCGGTCCTCGCCGACCAGTTCCTTCGCGACCTGGATCGCAAGCTCCGTTTCGGCATCGGTGTTCGTCACCATCGGATAGCCTTCCACGTAGTCGATGACGGCAGTGAGGCCATAACTGTCGGCCTGCGCATGCACTAGCCGCGTGATTCGCTCCTTCAGCATCCGGCGGACCGCCGGGTCGAACGATCGCACGCTCAGGCTTAGCTCGACTTCCCCCGGAATCACATTGGGAGCCGATCCGCCGGCGATTTTCCCGACGGTCACGACGGCGGACTGGGTCGGATCGACGTTGCGGGACACGATGGTCTGCAACGCCATCACGATGCTGCTTGCCGCGACGATCGGGTCGCAGGCCAGATGCGGGCGGGCAGCGTGCCCGCCCTTGCCGACGATTCTCACGAACACGCGGTCGCCCGCAGCCATGAAGTTGCCCTTGCGGAACATGAACGTGCCCGCCGGCGCGCCTGGATGGTTGTGCAGCGCGAAAACCGCATCGCAGGGAAACCGCGTGAAGAGCCCTTGCTCGACCATGCGCTTCGCCCCGCTGTCGTAGCCGCGTTCCTCGGCCGGCTGGAAGATCAGATGCACGGTGCCGTCGAATCGCCGGTGGTGCGCGAGGTGTCGCGCCGCGCCGAGCAGCATCGCGGTATGCCCGTCATGGCCGCACGCATGCATTCTTCCCGGAAGGAGACTCTTGTGGCTGAACGTGTTGAGCTCGTCGATCGGCAGCCCGTCCATGTCGGCGCGGATCCCGATGCGGCGTTCGCTCGTGCCCAGTCGCAGCGTTCCGACCACACCGGTGCCGGCAATCCCCGCCTCGACCGCGTAGCCGTATTCCTTCAGGCGACCCGCCACGATCTCCGCAGTCTGCACCTCTTCGAATGCCAGCTCCGGGCAGCAGTGCAGCGTATAGCGGAGCTTGCGCATGTCGTCGGCAAACGGCTCCAGGTCGGAGATGGAACTGAGGTCAGGAAATAGCATGATCGATCCACGAAGAAGCGGCTGACTAGAAGGGGCCCCAATGCATGGCGACGCCGGTTGCAATGGCAACGATGCAGATGGCGGACCAGGCAAGCAGCAGAGGCGCCACGAAGCGCACCCACTTGAGGTAGGGAATGCCGGACGTCGCGAGGACAGCCATCAGGACGCCGGAAGTCGGGTTGAAGCAGTTGATGAAGCCTTCGCCGAGCAGCACCGCCTGGACCGTGACCTGGCGGGTCAGGTGCAGCGTATCGCCGAGCGGCGCGAAGATTGGAATGAGCACGGCCGATTCACCCGATCCGGACGAAATGCCGACGTGCATCAACGCGGCACTCAGGAATATGCAGATCGCGGCCATTGTGGAATGAAGCGGCGCAAGCATTCCGGCGAGCGCGTTGATGATCGGGTCGAGGATCTTCCCGTCACTGAGGACGATCGAGATCGCGCGTGCCGATCCCACCACGAGCGCGCCCTTGACGAGCCCGCCGCAACCTTGCAGGAAGGTGTCCGCGATGCTGCCAGGCCGAGTGCCGGTCACGATTCCCGACGCAATCGCCATGATGAGAAACATGGCGATCATCTCCGTTTCGGCCCAGTTGCGCGTCGACGAACCGTAGACATAGACCGACAGGCAGACGAGCACGATGCCGACGACCGCCATTTGCCGGACATCGAGTCGTGGTCGAGGGGCGGGCGACATCGATCCGCCATCTCCCGGCATCGCCATGGCTTGCGTTGCGGCACTCATCCGATAGGCGCGGATTCGGACGATGAAGAAAATGATGGTGACCACCACGAACGCGATGTAGATGCACATGCGGAACGTCATGCCGGAAAACATCGGCAGGCCGGCCAGGCGTTGCGACAGTCCGGTCGTCACCGGGTTGAGGATGCCTGTATTGAAGCCGGCATAGGTGCCCAGATAGATCAGGCCGGCCCCGATTTCCTTCGACAACCCCATCGACTCGGCGAGGAGCAATCCAAGCGGGACGAACGCCACGACCGAATTCGTCACCACGCCCAGTGTGCCGAGCAGCGAAAAGGTGGCGCAAAGGACAATGACGGTGATGTGCGTCCGCGCGCCGTCACCCCGTACGGCTGCGTCGAGCGCCCTGCGGACGGCACCCGTCGCTTCGAGCACGGCGAGCGCGCCGCCGGTGAAGAGAATCAGAAAGATGATGGGGGCGGATGTGATCATCCCGTCGGCGAGCGCGACAAACATCGCACCGGGCATCACGCCATGCTGGGCGACCGGTTTCAGGCTGCCCGGCACGACAAAGCTGATGCCTTTGCCGACCGTGCGGGAGAATTCGCCCGCCGGCACGATCCAGGTTGCAATCGCGGCCACCGCAAGCATCACGAAAAGCAGCACATAGGGGCTGATCGGCTCCTTGCCGCCGCCCGCGCGGGCTGGCTGGCGCTGCTGCTCCACGCGTTCAATTCGCCGGCTGGCGTCGTTCATGCTGCTCCTCCATCGATGCTTTCGCGTTGTAATTCGCGTTGTCTCCATGCGGCTTGGGAATGTCCGTATTCCCTGACCGGCTCCGGGCGGAGTATCGGTCAGAATCTGGATGGAAAGTTGCCTGCATTGCGGCGAAAATGTTGCGTTTAATGCAACACCGGAGCCCGCATTGGATACTGTCGAACGGAGCCTTTCGGAGCGCACGCTGCAATACCTGGTCGCGATCGCAACGTACGGCGGGATGCGTCAGGCGGCACTGGGCCTGGATGTAAATGTGTCGACGATCAGTCGGCAGGTCGCAATTGCCGAACGCGAGCTGCGGCTGTCGTTGGTGACACGCCGCGGCCGGAAAATGGAGCTGACCGAGGCAGGGCAGATGGCGGTCGATTACTTTCGCGACTGCGAACGCAATGCCCGCCGGTTTCGCGCACAGCTCGATGAATATCGCGGCCTCAAGCGCGGGCAGGTCACGATCGCTGCAGGCGAGGGAATCGTGACGAGTCTGGTCTCGGTTGCGCTGAAACCCTTCCTGGACAAATACCCTGGCATCGTCGTGGAGTTGCGCACCGGCTCGCTTCCCCAACTCATCTCCATGATCCGGGAGGATGTGGTCGATATCTGCGTGTCCATCGGCGCGTCGACCGATCCGACACTGAGCGCGCGCAAGTTCCAGAGCGAACCGTTGTGCGCGATATTCTCGGTCGACCATCCGATGTCGTCCCGCAAGTCGGTGAAGATGGAAGAACTCGCCGACGAGCGCGTGGTCTTCATGCCCCCGGAGTTCGGGCTGCAGGCCCATGTCAATGCGATCCTGGCCGATATCGGACGCATGTACGTGCCGGCATTCCGATGCGACCGGTTTTCGACGGCCACCGCCATCGCCGCCCAGAACCTGGCCGTTGCATTCATGACGCGCGCGGCGGCACAGGAAAGAATTGCGGCCGGTCAGGTCAAAGCCGTGCCGATCGATCACCCGATCGCACGGACATTTGATCGCTATGTGATCACGCGGGCTGGGCGGCGGCTCGGTCCGGCCGCGAACTATCTGCTGCGGGAAATCGTCCGGCTGATGTCGACTGCATAACGACGTTCCCGGTTTCTGCGGGTCATTTTTGCGGCCGGCGCGCCGGGCAGTTTGTCTTGTTGCTTCACGCCTTCCCCGCCCATTCTCGAACCGCTTCCGCAAACAGCCGCAGCGCCGTCGGCGGATGCCGGTTCGCGGGGTAGTACAGGCACAGCCCCGGAAAGCCGGGGCTCCATTCGCGCAGCAGGTGAACGAGCCGTCCGGACGCGAGATGCCCGGCGACCAGATGTTCCGGCACCCAGGCGATCCCGATTCCGCTCAGCGCGGCCTCCACCATCAGGTTCAGGTTGCCCAGCGTCAGCGGCCCGTCGACGTCGATGCTCGCGCTCTTGCCGCGATATTCGAGATCCCAGCGGTACAGCGCGCCGCTTTCGAAGCGGAACCGGATGCAGTGGTGCTGCTTCAGGTCGTGCGGCGCTTTCGGCCGCGGGCGCGTGGCCAGGTATTCGGGCGACGCGACGGCCGCGAAGCGCATGTCGGGGCCGAAACGGATCGCGATCATGTCGCGCGGCACGTCTTCCCAGACCCGGATGCCGGCATCGAAGCCATCGGCGACGATGTCGACGAGCCGGGTATCCACGACGAATTCGACGCGAATGTCGGGGTAGCGGGCGAGAAACCCCGGCAGCACCTCGCGTATCAGCGGCCTCGCCGACAATTCCGACGCGCTGATCCGGATCGAGCCCGATGGCCGGTTGCGCGCCGATGCGGCTTCGTTCATCGCGTCTTCGAGGTCGGCCATCGCGGGCCTTACACGGCGCAGCAGCTGCTCGCCGGCTTCGGTCAGCGCGACCGAACGGGTCGTGCGGTTGAACAGGCGCACGTCGAGCTTGGCCTCGAGATTGCGCATCGTGTGGCTGAGCGCCGACGGCGACACGCCGAGCACGCTGGCCGCGCGGCTGAAGCTCTGCTGTTCCGCGATCGCAATGAACGCGGTCAGCTCAGGCAGGCCGGTACGCATCATTTGTGAAAATCCCTCAATACATCATCAAGCGAATGATGGATTGTTGAGCTAGCGTCAGCAACCTAGACTTCGCAGCGTTGCCGGGACGTCGCGCGTATGTCACGCCGCGAGCCGCACGCAGGAGAAACGGATGCAAACGCGAAAACTGGGAAGGAGCGGACTCGAAGTGTCCGCATTGGGGCTGGGCTGCATGGGGCTGAGCTTCGGCTACGGCCCCGCCACGGAGAAAGCGGACGGTATCGCGCTGATCCGCACGGCATTCGAACGCGGTGTCACGTTCTTCGACACGGCCGAATGCTACGGCCCGTTCGCGAACGAGGAACTGGTCGGCGAGGCGCTTGCGCCGTTTCGGGACCAGGTCGTCATCGCCACCAAGTTCGGTTTTCGGGACGGCGACTCGAAACAGCCGCTCGACAGCCGCCCGGCACGCATCCGGGCAGTGGCCGACGCATCGCTCAAGCGCCTGAAGACCGATCGCATCGACCTGTTCTATCAGCATCGCGTGGATCCCGACGTGCCGATCGAGGATGTCGCGGGCACCGTCGCCGATCTGATCCGGGAAGGCAAGGTCGGCCATTTCGGGCTGTCCGAGGCCGGCGCGGAAACGATCCGGCGCGCGCATGCGGTGCAGCCGGTGGCGGCCGTGCAAAGCGAGTATTCGCTGTGGTGGCGCGAACCGGAAGCCACGATCCTGCCGGTACTCGCGGAGCTGGGCATCGGCTTCGTGCCGTTCAGTCCGCTCGGCAAGGGTTTCCTGACCGGCGCGATCGACGAGCACACGGCGTTCGATCCGAGCGATTTCCGCACCATCGTGCCGCGCTTTTCCGAAGCGAACCGGAAGGCGAACGGCGGGCTTGTCGACGTGCTCGGCGAGATCGCCGCCGGCAAGGGCGTCACGCGTGCCCAGATTGCGTTGGCATGGCTGCTCGCGCGGCAACCGTGGATCGTGCCGATTCCCGGGACGACGAAGCTGCATCGGCTCGCGGAAAACCTCGATGCCGCGGCGGTCGAGCTTTCCGCCGACGATCTGCGCAAGATCGCCGACGCGCTCGAATCGGTGCGGATCGAAGGCGACCGGTATCCGGCGTCGCTGCAGGCGCGTGTCGGGCGATAGCGGGCGATGGCTGGCAATGGCTGGCGATGGCGGGCGATGTGCGGCAATGTCTGGCAATGGCCGGCACTGGCGGGCTTGCGGACGATATGCAAACGAGATGCGGGCGAGATGCGGGCGAGATGCAGACGAGATGCGGGCGATATGCGGGATGCGGCCGCATGCCCCGTTTGCCGAGCCGCGCCGGCGGTGTCAGTTGCCGGCAGGCTCGCCCGCCAGGAACCCGACAAACTCCCGCGTGTACTTCGGCAGCGCGTCGAACGACCGCGCGCACAGCGTGAGCTTCCGATGGCTCCACGCATCGGACAGCTCGACCGTCTGCACCGCCATCGTCTGCATCGCGCGCAATGCCGCGTGCCGCGACACGATCCCGATGCCGACACCGCTTTCGATCACGCGGCAGATCGCATCGAAGCTCTTCAGTTGCACGCGATAGCGGATCCGCTTGCCGAGCGCGCGCGCCTGGTCCGCGAGATGCACCTGCAATGCGCTGCCGTCGGTGAGGCCGATGAAGTCCGCATCGACGATCTCGTCGAACGTCAATTTGTCGCGCGCGGCGAGCGGATGGCCGGCCGGCACGACGGCGATCAGCCAGTCCTCGCGAAACGGCTTCTGCTCGAGCCCGCCGAGACCGACCGAATCGGCGACGATGCCGACGTCGGCGGTCTTGTTGCGGATCGCGTGCACGATGTCCTGGCTCGAGCGCTCCTCGACGCTGATCGACAGCTTCGGATGATGCGGCAGGTAGTCGGCGAGCGCGTCGGGCAGGTATTCGCTGAGTGACGCGGTGTTGCACAGCAGCCGGATGTGGCCGCGCAGCCCCTGCCCATATTGCTGCAGCTCGCCGCGCATATGGTCGATCTGCTGCAGCACGGTGCGCGCATGGTGTTCGAGCGCGAGGCCGGCGTCGGTGACCCGCGTGCCCGACTTGGTCCGGTGCAGCAGCGGCACGCCGAGTTCGTCCTCCATCCCGCGGATGCGCTCGCTCGCGGCCTGCAGCGTGATGTGCGTGCGTTCGGCGCCGCCCGTGATCGTGCCCGCGTCGCAAATGTTCAGGAAAAGCCGCAGGTCGATCAGGTCGAAGCGCATGATGGGGTCGGATGTCGTTGGTTTGGGCGATAAGGTAGCAGGGAATGCGCACGAGGGCTCAGGCGCTGCCTGAGGCCCGATTCGCCGCTTCCGTATTTTCAGGGCGCGAACAATGCCGGATCATGGCCGGAATTCGAACCTGAGAGCCTGCCATGCGCATCGATCCTTCGTGGGGAGTGGCGTTCAAGATCGCCCTGCATCTGTTCTTTCTGTGTGTCGGCATCGTGCTGGCCTGCCTGGAAGTTGCCGAATGGCTGCGCTGAACGCGGCGACCCCGTGCCGCCGGCCGTCAGGCTGGAAGCGTTCACGGGCGGCGCTGCCGGACGGCCTGGCATGAACGCCATCCGTCATCTTTTCCGCAAGACGGAAATTTCTTCGCCAATCTCGCCGCCAGGCATCAAGTTTTTCCGGATCTGACCGTATTACCGGCATCGAACATGCTGCCGGCACAGGGTTCGTGATCGTTTGTCATCATTGTTTGCATCCGGTTACACGTCGGCCATCCCATTTTTGAGATGCTTGAAAGATTGTCAAATTGGAATCAGGTCGACCATGGAAAAGCGCGAGATCAATCGCATGGCGGGATGGCTGCCGGGCCTGGCCGCCGTCCTCGTGATGGCCGGCTGTGCGAGTACGCAGCAGACCCCGCCGAGCGATACGCTTGCGGGAGCGTCGGCGTCGCCGCAGAGTGCGGCTGCTGCGTCGGCGGCACAGCCTGCCGCCGCGCCGATGCCGCCGGCGCCGATCCTCGTCGCGCATCGCTATGTCGTCAAACGTGGCGACACGCTGGCGGCTATCGCGACGGCGAACGACTGCAGCGTGGCCGACCTGCGTCTGTGGAACAAGCTCAACGCACGCAGCCGGCTGCGTGCCGGGCAGGCGCTGCGGATCGTGAAGCAGGAAACGCCGCAGGCGCCCGCGTCGACGGCCGCCGCAAGCGGCGGCACGACGGCGGTGTCGGGCCAGCCGGCCGCGGAGACCACGAGCGACCGGCAGGTCGTCAAGGATACGAAGCGGCACGCGAGCGCGGTCGCGCTCGCGTGGCCCGCGCGCGGCAACGTGGTCGAACCGTTCAAGCCGGGGCAGAATCGCGGGATCCAGATCGCGGGCCGGGCGGGCGACCCGGTGCGCGCGGCCGCCGACGGCCGCGTGATGTACGCGGGCACCGGCCTGAACGACTACGGCAGCCTGATCATCGTCCAGCACAACGCGGATTTCCTGACGGCCTATGCGCACAACCGCAAGCTGCTCGTGAAGACGGGCGACGTCGTGCACAAGGGCGACGAGATCGCGGAGATGGGCGACCTCGACAACTCGCGCGTCGCGCTGCTGTTCGAGGTGCGGCGCGACGGCAAGCCGGTCAACCCGATGCCGTATCTGCCGTCGACGCAAGGCTGAACGCGGCGCGCGGCCGCCGCTGGAACAAGGGCGCCATCGCTGTTACGCTAGCTGCCAGTGCCAGTGCCAGTGCCAGTGCCAGTGCCAGTGCCGACAGTTGAGCCCGAGCGTGCGTAGCCGGTCGCGCACGCGGGTGTGCACGTGCTTCGTTTGCGATAAGCAGCGCAAATAAGCCGCCCTAGACACGCAGCCCCAGACACGCAGCCGCCTCGTCATCCATGGACTACTCTTCGTCACGCCGCTCGCTGCTGCTTGCCGCCGTTGCCGCGCCGTTCGTCGCTGCGTGCGCGCCGGCGCCTGTTGCCGATCATGAGCGCGTCCACGCCGCGCAGACCCAGCTCGACGCGCTCGAGAAAGCGTCGAACGGCCGTCTCGGCGTTGCCGCGCTCGACACCGCGACCGGCGCGCATATCACCTATCGCTCACGCGAACACTTCCCGTTGTGCGGGACGTATGCAGTCGTCGCCGTCGCCGCGATGCTTGCGCGCAGCGCACTCGACGAATCGCTGCTGCCGCGCCGGATCCTGTACCGCCGATACGACGTCGTGTCGGGCTCGCCCGTCACGGAGAGCCACGTCGACACCGGTCTGACGATCGAGCAGCTGTGCATCGCGATGCTGCAGTCCGGCGACAAGTCCGCGGGGAACCTGCTGATGGACGTGCTCGGCGGCCCGCAGGCCGTGTCCGAATTCGCGCACACGAGCGGCGACACGCTGTTCCGCCTCGACCGCTGGGAGCCCGAGCTGAACACGGCCGCACCCGGCGACGAACGCGACACGTCGACGCCGCTCGCGATGACCGAGACACTGCGCCGGCTGTTGTTCGGCGATACGCTCGGCGAACCCCAGCGCGCACTGCTGACGAAGTGGATGGTCGGCAACGCGAGCGGCGGTGCGGGCGGCGGCACCGGCATCCGCGCGGGCGTGCCTTCCGACTGGCGCGTCGCGGAGAAGGCAGGGGCGGGTGGCTATGGCACGACGACCGACATCGCGGTGCTATGGCCGCCGTCGCACGCGCCGCTCGTGATCGCGGTGTCGTTCACGCAGCCGCGCGCCGACGCGGCGCCGCGCGCGGACGTCGTGACGTCGGCGGCGCGTATTGCGGCTGCCGCACTTGCAGGCGGCTGACGGTAGCCGAAAGCTGGCGGCCAACGCTGAACGCTGAACGCTGAACGGCGAACGCCCAACGCCCAACGCCCAACGGTGGCCCGACTCCGGCTTTCACCGCCTCGCGCAAAACCGGCGTTTGCCTTATCGTGTCGGTCTGCGCGCGCCGCGTCGGGCGCGCGATCCTTCCGTTCACCTCGCTTCGCCATGCGCCGACTTCCCCCCTTGCACGCGCTGCAGATCTTCTCGACGGTGGCCCGCCATCGCAGCTTCACGCGTGCGGCCGAGCAGCTCTGCATCACGCAGGGCGCGGTGAGCCGGCAGATCCAGACGCTCGAGGCGCACTACGGTTTCCCGCTGTTCAAGCGGCATGCGAAGGGATTGACGCTGACGGCCGAGGGCGAGCAGTTGCTGCCGGTCGTCAACGAGAGCTTCGCGCGGATCGAGGACATCTCGCTGAAGCTCACGCGGCAGCGCACCGATCTCGCGCTGAAGGTGCCGACCTGCGTGATGCGCTGGATGCTGCCGCGCATCATGCGCTTCCAGGGCGAACATCCGGACCTCCACGTGCAGATCACAACCGCGTGGCAGCACGTCGTCGATTTCGCGACCGAGCCGTTCGATGCGGCGATCGTCTACGGGACGTCGCCGGGCGCGGGCGTATTCGCGCTGCCGCTGTTCGACGAACGGCTGACGCCTGTTTGCGCGCCCGAGCTGCGGCAGACATCGCCGCTCGACGACGTCGACGATCTCGCGCGCCACACGCTGCTGCATCCGACGCGCGACCATCGCGACTGGCGCGCGTGGCTCGACCATGCGGGCGCGCGCACGGTCGATCCGGAGCGCGGGCCGAGCTTCGACACGCTCGATCTCGCGACGAACGCGGCGATGCAGGGCTTCGGTGTCGCGATCGGCGACGTGACGCTCGTCGACGACGACGTCAGCGCGCGACGCCTCGAACGGCCGTTCGACATCGTGCTCGAAACGGGCGCACGCTATTTCTTCGTGTATCCCGAAACGCTCGGCAACCAGCAGAAGATCCGCGCGTTCAGCGACTGGATCGCACGCCATCGCGACTGACGAAATGGCGGACGACCGGGCTGCGCGAATTCAATGCGGCCGGCCGCTGACGCGCACGTTATTGATACGTGACGATTGCAATCATCGGTGAATGCAACTTGCCGGCGCGATTCGGTAAATCGATTGCGCGTGACAATTGCGTGAATGTCGTTGTCTTGACAGCCTGTTGGGTGGCGGCATCGACAAAAGCGATCTGGCCGGCGGCGGGGCGCGGGCACGCGGGATGCACGCTCGCGTGAGCGGCATTGGCCGCGTCGATGTCGAACGAGCACGGCGGTTCGACGATCATGCCGGTGAAGCGGATGATGCCGGAAGTCCCCTCGGCAAAGCACGAGGACGACGCCAGAAGCGAGGCAGCCAACATGAACGAGGCAGCAAGGAAGCGGTGCTTCATCAGATTTTGCTCCAAGAAACCCCGCCATTGATGGCGGGGAGGAAAGGAGCGCGCTTGACGGGCAGCTTCTTCCACGGGTTAGGATGGCCGGCATGATCCTTGTCTACCGCTACCGGGTGAAGTCGCTCAACGGACTGCTGAACCAGCAGAGCCGTGCGGTGAACTACGTGTGGAACTTCTGCAATGACACGCAGAAGCACGCGCTCAAGTGGAGCAAGAAGTGGCCGACGGGGTTCGACCTGAACGTGCTGACGACCGGCAGCAGCAAGGAGCTCGGCATCCACTCCGGCACGGTCAATGCAACGTGCGAGCAATACGCGAAGGCGCGCAGCCAGCACCGCCGCCCGTACCTGCGCTATCGCGGCAGGAAATCGCTGGGCTGGGTGCCGCTGAAGGGCCGCGACCTGAAGCGCGAGGGCGACGCATTCCGCTTCGCCGGCAACACCTTCCGCGTGTTCAGTAGCCGGCCACTTCCCGACGGCAAGATCAAGGACGGCACCAACTTCGCGCAGGATGCGCGCGGCAACTGGTTTCTCAACATCGTGATCGAGATGCCCGATGTTCCGGCCCGCCCGATCCGTTCCGGCGTCGGCATCGATCTCGGCCTGAAGCACTTCGCCACACTTTCGACCGGCGAGAAGCTGCCGAATGACCGGTTCGGTCGACACGCGGCCGACAAGCTCGCGAAAGCGCAGCGGGCCCGAAAGCACAAGCGGCATATCGCGAAGCTGCACGCCAGTGTGGCCAATGCCCGCGCCGATTTCCAGCACAAGCTCGCGCTCGAGCTGGTGCGGCGCTTCGACTACATCGCGGTCGGCAACGTGTCGGCCGTGAAGCTCGCCAGAACCAGGATGGCGAAGAGCGTCTACGACGCATCCTGGTCGTCCTTCCGGGACAAGCTCCGTTACAAGGCGATGGCGCACGGCGCGACGTTCGAGGAAGTGGACGAAAGCGGTTCTACCCAGTCCTGTTCTGCGTGCGGGTCGAAAGACAGCACAACGCGGCCGAAAGGTATCGCGGGACTGCGAATAAGAGCGTGGGCCTGCAGTGGCTGTGGTGTCGTGCATGATCGAGATACCAACGCTGCGTTGAACATTCTCCGATGCGGACGTGCATCGCCAGTAGTGGGAATCGCCCGCCTTTAGGCGGGCTAGGACGTCAAGACAGGCTCCAGGGTGGAAGCGCATCGCAGCGAGGCCGCTCGAATGGCAGTCCGTCAACGCTGCGAAGCTGAATGCGTAAACGGCAAAATCATCGAAGCTCTTGAATGGAAATTCGCAAATATTCCGAATAGTCAAATAACCTGAATATTGCTCGATTCAATATATGCCGAATCTGAGCGATCGCAAGTCAGGGTATTACCGGGCGCGCTACGATCGGCAATTGCGGCGTGAATTGGATGACGCTACCCAAAAGCAAAACGGCCGCTCGTCAAGAGCGGCCGTTGCCGTATGCGGAAGGGACGCTGCGCGGCGTCAGCCGCCGCGCTTGCGCATCGCGCCGACGATCACGAGCAGCACGATCGCGCCGATGATCGACGCGATCCAGCCAGCGCCCTGTCCGGGCGCATACCAGCCCGCCGCGCGGCCGACGTAGCCCGCGATCAACGAGCCGACGATGCCGACGACGGTGGTCATCAGCATGCCCATCTTGTCGTCGCCCGGCTTGAGCGCGCGAGCGAGAAGGCCGACGATGAACCCGACCACCAGGGTTTCGATGAATTGCAACACGAGCGCCTCCTGATCAGGGCTGGACGAATGTCGGATGGACTCACGTGACGCGCAAGGGTTCCTTGCGGCCCGCGCCGACGCTCGCCCGCCCGCACGCACCCACGCAAGCACGCAAGCACGCAAGCACGCAAGCACGCAAGCACGCAAGCACGCACGCACGCACAAGCGCTCGCGCACGCCGGGCATCGCGTGCGCACGGGTCATGCCAATGAGTCGTGCCGAGGAGTCGTGCCAAGGAACCGTGCCGAGATCACGCAGCCGATGCGTCGACTGCCGGATCGATCCGCCGATAACCTTCCGTCGCGCGCAGCAGCGTGCGCGTGTAGTCGCGCGCAACGTTCCCGGCGCGCACGTCCTCGACCCGCAACTGCTCGACGATCTCGCCGTGCTGCATCACCGCGACGCGCTGGCACAGGAAGCCGACCACCGCGAGATTGTGGCTGACGAGGATCATCGTCAGGCGCCGCTCGCGGTGCAGGCGGCGCAGCAGGTTCAGGATCTCGGCCTGCACGGACACGTCGAGCGCGGACGTCGGTTCGTCGAGCAGCAGCACGCGCGGCTCGACGATCAGCGCGCGTGCGATCGCGACGCGTTGCCGCTGGCCGCCCGACAGCTGATGCGGGTAACGGAAGCGGAACGCGGGCCCGAGGCCGACTTCACCGAGCGCGCGGGCGATCCGCGCGTCGGCGTCGCCGATCCGGTGGATCGCCAGCGGCTCGCGCAGCGTCTGGTCGACCGTGAAGCGCGGATGCAGCGACGCGTACGGATCCTGGAACACCATCTGCACGTTGCGGCGAAACGCGCGGTCGAGCTTGCCGCCGATCGGCCGGCCGTCGATCGACAGGCTGCCGGCCGCGAGCGGCACGAGCCCCGTCAGCGCGCGCAGCAGCGTCGACTTGCCGGAGCCGGACTCGCCGACGAGGCCGAACACTTCGCCGTCGCGCACCGCGAAGCTGGCGTCGCGCACCGCGTCGACATGGCCGGTGCGGGTCGGGAAACGGATCGAGACGTGGTCGATGTCGATCATCGGGCGGCCTCCTGATCCCGTGCAAAATTCAGCCAGGCCGGATCGCGTTGCAGCACCGGCAGTTCGTCGGGTGGATTCGCGAGCGGCGGGTTCGCCGCGAGCAATCCGCGCGTATAGGGATGCGTCGCGTGCCGCAGGTCGCTTGCCGCGCAGGTTTCGACGACGCGCCCTGCATACATCACCGCGACGCGGTCGCAGAACGACATCACGAGCGGCAGGTCGTGGCTGATGAACATCAGCCCGGTGCCGTGCCGCGCGATCATCGCGTCGAGCACCGCGAGCACCTGCATCGACACCGCGACGTCGAGCGCCGATGTCGGTTCGTCGGCGATCAGCAGGCGCGGGCCGGTCGACACCATCATCGCGATCATCACGCGCTGCCCCATGCCGCCCGACAGCTCGTGCGGATAGGCATCGGCAACACGCGCCGGATCCCGGATCTGCACGGCCGCGAGCGCGTCGACGATCCGTTCGCGCAGCGCGTGGCCGCGGAGCCCAGGCTCATGCAGGCGGAACGCCTCGCCCATCTGTTTCGCGACCGTCATCACCGGGTTCAGCGAATATTTCGGGTCCTGCAGGATCATCCCCATCTGGCTGCCGCACAGACGCCGGCGTTCGCGCGCGGGCATCGCAAGCAGATCGTGGCCCGCGAAGCGCAGCGTGCGTGCCGACCAGCGCGCGGCGTCGGGCAGCAGGCCGAGCAACGCGCGGCCCGTGAGCGACTTGCCGGAGCCCGATTCGCCGACGATGCCGAGGCGTTCGCCGGGCGCGAGCGTCAGCGACAGGTCGCGCACCGCATCGGTAACGGTGCCGTCGTGGCCGCGAAAGCCGATTCGCAGTCCGTCGATTTCGCACAGCGGCGCATAGGCTTGATTGGCGTGTTGGGTGGTCATGTCACGCTCCATGTCGCGGATCGAAGACGTCGCGCAGCCCGTCGCCGAGCAGGTTGAACGCGAGGCTGACGAGCAGGATCGCCGCGCCGGGCAGCGTGGCGACCCACCACGCGTCGAGCAGCACGTTGCGCCCCGACGCGACCATGAAACCCCATTCCGGGCTCGGCGGCTGCGCGCCGAGGCCGAGGAAGCCGAGGCCCGCGACGGTCAGGATCACGCCGGCCATGTCGAGCGTCGCGCGCACGATCACCGACGACATGCAGAGCGGCACGATGTAGCGCAGCAGGATGCGCGCACCGGACGCGCCCTGCAGCCGCGCGGCATGAATGTAGTCGGCCTGCGCGATGCGGATCGTCTCGGCGCGCGCGAGCCGCGCATACGCGGGCCACGCGGTGATCGAGATCGCGACGACGGCGTTGACCACGCCCGGCCCGAGCGCGGCCGCGAACGCGAGCGCGAGCACGATCTTCGGGAACGCGAGCGCGACATCGGTGATGCGCATCAGCACGCTGTCGACGAACCCGCCGCAGTAGCCGGCCGTCGTGCCGATTGCAAGCCCGATCGGCACGACGATCACGACGACGAGCAGCGCGATGCCGAGCGTCAGGCGGGACCCGCCGATCAGCCGCGACAGGATATCGCGGCCGAGCTGGTCGGTGCCGAGCCAGTGCGACGGTGAGCCGGGCGGCAGCAGCCGGTCGGCGAGCACCTGGCGCAGCGGGTCGTGCGGCATGATCAGCGGGCCGACGATCGCCACCGCGATCAGCGCGACGAGGATCGCGAGCCCGAACAGGTTCAGCGGATTCGCCGCGAAACGGCGCCAGCGGCGGTACGCGAGGCCGCACGCGGCCTGCGCGCGCGATGCGGGCGCATCGGACAGCAGCCATGCGCGCAGGGTCGATCGCTCGGCATTCATGTTCGGAGGACAGCCTTGTGCAGCGATGACGAAGAAAGACGCAATGAAACGGTCATGTCGAAACGGTCCCTATGCAGACAGACGCTAGCGCGCGCGAGGATCGAACACGCGGTACAGCGCGTCGGTCAGCAGGTTGACGGTGATGAACATCGCGCCGATCACGAGCGTCGCGCCGAGCACCGCGTTCATGTCGGCGTTCAGCAGCGCGCCCGTCAGGTACATGCCGAGCCCCGGCCACGCGAACACGATCTCGGTCAGCACCGAGCCTTCGAGCAGGTTGCTGTAGGTCAGCGCGATTACGGTCAACAGCGGCACCGCGATGTTGCCGAACGCGTGACGCCAGATCACGCGCCGCTCGGAGAGCCCCTTCGCGCGCGCGGTGACGATGTATTCCTGGCTGAGCTGGTCGAGCATGAACGAGCGCGTCATCCGGCTCAGGTACGCGACCGAGTAGTAGCCGAGGATCGCCGCCGGCAGCGCGATGTGCGACAGCGCGTTGCGGAACACGTCCCATTCGCCCGCCAGCGCCGAATCGATCAGCAGGCTGCCGGTGCGCGTGTCGACCATCCCGTCGAACACCGGGTCGATCCGGCCGGGCCCCGCGACCCAGTGCAGCCGCGCGTAGAACAGCAAGAGCCCCATCAGGCCGAGCCAGAAGACCGGCACCGAGCTGCCGATCAACCCGACGAAGCGCGCGATGTGATCGATCGGCCGGTTGTGCCTGACCGCGGCCGCGACGCCGAGCGGCACGCCGAGCGCGATGCCGATCAGCGTCGCGAGCGTCGCCAGTTCGAGCGTCGCCGGAAACACGCGCTTGATGTCGTCGAGCACGGGGTTCGACGTCAGCAGCGACATCCCGAGATTGCCGTGCAGCACGTCGCGCACGTAGATCAGGAATTGCGTCGCAAGCGGCTTGTCGAGCCCGAGTGCGATGCGCTCGGCCGCGTATGCGTCGGCCGACGCGCGATCGCCGAGGATCGCGAGCACGGGATCGATCGGCACCTTGCGGCCGATCACGAACGTCAGCGCGAGCAGCCCGGCGAACGTGACGGCGAGCGTGAGCGCCCAGCGCAGCACGCGCAGCGCCCAGCGTACGCCAGGGTGTCGCGCGGGCAGCGTGCGCAGGGTTTCGAGGGAGGAGGCGGGTGTCGACATGCAGTGAATCTCATTGCTTCTTCAGGTTACGGTACGACACGAGATCGTTGATCGGCCCGACTTCGAGGCCGCTGACGCCGGGCCGCGTCGCGACCTGCGCGACCTTCTCGAACATGATCACGAACGGCGATTGCGCGAGCATCGCCTTCTGCATCGCCTGGTAGCGCTGCGCGCGTTTCGCGGCGGACGGCTCCGCGAGCGCGGCGTCGGTGTCCTTCGTGAGCTGCGGAATGTCCCAACTGTTGCGCCAGGCCAGCATTTTATAGCTCGACTTGTCGCTGTTGTCCGGATTCCATGCGAAGCCTTGCGCATTGCTGTGCGGATCGATGTAGTCGGCCGACCATTCGCCGATATAGATGTCGTGCTGGCGCGCGCGGTATTTCGCGAGCGTCTGCTTGTTGTCGCCCGGAATCAGCTGCACGTTGACGCCGGCCTGCGCGAAGTTCGCCTGCACGGCCTGCGCGATTTCCGTATACGGATAGTCGTTGCGCACGTCCATCGTCACCGTGAACCCCTTCGGCACGCCGGCCTTCGCGAGCAGCGCCTTCGCCTTCGCGACGTCGAGCCGGTACGGGTTCGCAGCGAACGTGCCGAGGAAGCCATCCGGCAGGAAGGTCTGGTGCACCTTGTAGGTCGTCTTCACGACGTGCGCCTGGATGCCCGAATAATCGACGAGCCATTTCAGCGCTTCCTGCACCTCGGGTTTCGCGAGCGTCGGATTCTTCGTGTTCAGCCCGAGATACAGCAGTGTCGCCTGCGGCGACGGCGTCACTTTCGCCTTGCCCGATTTCACGACCGCGGCGAGATCGTCGGGGCTCAGGTCGCGGGCCGCGTCGACGTCGCCGTTTTCGAGCAGCAGGCGCTGGCTCGCCGCTTCCGGCACATGGCGCAGCACGATGCGCTTCATCGCGAGCGGCAGCCGGTAGCCGTCGAAGCGCTGCAGCATGACGCTGTCGCCGGCCGTCCACTTGACGAGCCTGTACGCGCCGGAGCCTGCTTCGTTGGTCTTCAGCCAGCCGTTGCCGAAATCGTTGCCTTGCTGGTGCGACAGCAGCAGCGTCTTGTCCAGCACCGATGCGGGCCACGAGCCGAGCACGTTCAGCACGAAGGTCGGCGCGTACTTCTGGTCGGTCGTGACGGACACCGTCTGGTCGTCGAGCTTCTTCACGTTCGCGAGCACGTTCGCCTTCGTGAGGCCGATGCCCGTCAGCACCGCGGCCGGGCCCTTGTCGAGCAGCACGGCGCGCTGGATCGACCACGCGACGTCGTCGGCCGTCAGCGGGTTGCCCGAATGGAACTTGAGGCCGGCGCGCAGCTTGAACGTGACGGTCAGCCCGTCGGGGCTCACGGTCCACGACTGCGCGACGTCACCGTTGAATTTCGACGGATCGCGCAGATCGACGCGCACGAGGCGATCGTAGGTGTTCGCGACGTATTCCTCCGGCACCAGCTCGTAGATCTCGCCGGGATCGAGCGTCGTGAATTCGTCCAGCAGCGTGGCCATCACGAACATGTCCTTCGGCGTTTCCGCGCGTGCGGAAAGCGGGGCGGCAGAGAGCACGACGAGGGCGGAGTGAGCGGCGAAGGCGGACGCGGCGGCCAGCGAGGCGGCGAGCCGTGATGTCGGAAGTTTCATGCGGGCTCCATCGGTCGGTGAACGGGAAAGAGGACGTGCATTACATCAGGTGCCACGGGCGGCTGTCGGCGCTGTCGATCTGCGGCAATGCGCGCACGGGCGGATCGGCTTGCTGGTCTGGACGCAGTCGGTTGCGTGGACGAGATCGATCTCGACGCGATGCGTGGCGGCGGGGTTTCAGCGTGGCGGGAGGCGTCAGGTCGGCGAAAAGGGCTTCGAAAAGGGCTTCGAAAAGGGCTTCGAGACGGGCTTCGAGACGGGCTTCGAGACGGGCTTCGACACGGGCTTCGAAACGGGCTTCGAAACGGGCTTCGAAACGGGCTTAGACACGGGCTTCGACGGTACGGGCGAACGCGCAGGTTCATCGATGGCTGGATCGTTGTCGTCGGGCGGCGAATGGTCATTCATCTCACGAAACCAAAATCTTTCGCGCCAGATGATAAAAACTATGGTTCGACGCAGGGCGATAGCGAATCGTCAAGCTCTGCTGGAGCGCCGGGCACTCAAGTTATTCCCAAAGAAAATACTGCACGCTTATCTGTTTCGAGAATATTTCGCATTTATGCGTGAGGGGAATATACTGCGTTTATTACCCACAGGAATCCGCGCCGTGAACCTCATCGTCAACACTCCCGCCCAGCTTGGCGAGATCCTGTCGTCCGCGCGTCAGGCCAAGGGCATGACGCAGGCCGAGGCCGCCGCCCGCATCGGCATCGGCCAGCCGCGGCTGTCGCTGCTCGAAACCACGCGAACCGCCAGCCTGTCGCTGACCCAGCTCCTCGCGCTGACTGCGCTGTACGACCTCGAACTCAGCGTCCGCACGAAGGGCGAGAGCGGCGCGTCCGACGCCGAGTGGTAAGCATGGGCCGCAAATCGCACACCCGCGCGCTGTCGATCTGGGCCAACGGCCTCAGGGTCGGCGTCTGGCGCATTCCGGCGCGCGGCGACATGGAACTGCAGTACGACGCCGGCTGGAAGCGGTCGGCCGCGGGCCGGCCGTTGTCGCTGTCACTGCCGTTCGGCATCGGCGACGCGCCGTTGCGCGGCGAGCGCGTGAACCACTATTTCGACAACCTGCTGCCCGACAGCGAGACAATTCGCCGCCGTCTCGCGACGCGCTTCGGCACGCCGACGCTCGAGCCGTTCGACCTGCTCGCCGCGCTCGGCCGCGATTGCGTCGGCGCGGTGCAATTGCTCGGCGAGGACGAGACGCCGGCCGGCTACGACCGCATCGACGGCACGCCGCTGTCGGACGACGCGGTCGCGCAGCTGCTCGACCAGGCGAGCGGCGCGGCCGCCGGCGCCTGGGACGATGACGACGACTTCCGCCTGTCGCTCGCCGGCGCGCAGGAAAAGACCGCGCTGCTGTTTCACGAAGGGAAGTGGATGCGTCCGCACGGTGCCACGCCGACCACGCACATCCTGAAGCTGCCGCTCGGCCTCGTCGGCAACAAGCGCGCGGATCTCACGACGTCGGTCGAGAACGAATGGCTGTGTCTCGCGATCCTGCGCGCGTTCGGGCTGCCGGTGCCGGACGCGGAGATTGTCACGTTCGGCGCGCACAAGGTGCTGTCGGTCGCACGCTTCGACCGCGCGCTGCATCGCGACGGCCGCTGGCTGCTGCGGCTGCCGCAGGAGGATTTCTGCCAGGCGCTCGGCGTGCCGCCGCACCTGAAATACGAGTCGCACGGCGGCCCCGGCGTGCCCGACCTCGTCGGCATCCTGCAGCGCTCGGAGACGCCCGCCGAGGATCTCGACACGCTGTTCGCCGCACTGGTCGTGTTCTGGATGCTCGCCGCGCCGGACGGCCACGCGAAGAACTTCAGCCTGCGGCTGCTGCCGGGCGGGCGCTTCCGGCTCACGCCGCTGTACGACGTGATGTCGATCTGGCCGGTCGAGGGCGACGGCGCGAACCAGTGGTCGTGGCACAAGGCGAAGCTCGCGATGGCCATGCACGGCAAGCGCAAGCATTACGCGATGCGGGACATCACGCGACGCCATTTCAGCGCGATGGCCGAGCATTGCCTGCTCGGCGATATCGCGACGCCGATCGTCGAGCGGCTGATCGCGGCGACGCCGCGCGTGATCGACACGGTGGGCGCCGCGCTGCCGCGCGGGTTCCCGGCGAAGGTAGCGGACCGCATCCTCGGCGGCTTGCGGCAGGCTGCGGAGCGGCTCGACGCGATGCCGGCCGGTTGACGCGTGCGCGCATCCGCCGGGCGGAATGCGCGCATGGCCGGCGCCGGGTTCTTCGTTACTTCTTCAACGTCCGATACGACACGAGATCGTTGATCGGCCCGATCTCCGGACCCGTCACGCCAGGCCGCGTCGCGACTTGCACCACCTTCTCGAACATGATGATGAACGGCGAATTCGCGAGCACGGCCTTCTGCAGCGCTTCATAGCGCTGCGCGCGCTTCGCCGGCGACGGCTCGACGAGCGCGGCCTCGGTGTCCTTCGTGAGCTGCGGGATGTCCCAGCTGTTGCGCCACGCGAGCATCTTGTCCTTCGACTGGTCCGAATTGTCCGGATTCCACGCGAAGCCGCGCGCGTTGCTGTTCGGGTCCATGTAGTCGGGCGACCATTCGCCGATGAAAATGTCGTGCTGGCGCGCGCGATACTTGCCGATCGCCTGCTTCGCGTCGCCCGCGATCAGCTTCACGCGGATGCCGCCCTGCGCGAAGTTCGCCTGCAGCGCCTGCGCGATCTCGAGGTACGGATAGTCGTTCGGCATGTCCATCGTCACGTCGAAGCCGTTCGGCAGGCCGGCCTTCGCGAGCAGTGCTTTCGCCTTCGCGACGTCCTGCTTGTACGGCCGCGCGTTCAGCGTGCCGAGGAAGCCTTCGGGCAGGAACGTCTGGTGCACCTTGTAGGTCGTGCTGACGATGCCGCGCTGGATCCCGTCGTAATCGACGAGCCACTTCATCGCCTGCTGCACCTCGGGCTTCGCGAGGTTCGGGTTCTTCGTGTTCAGGCTCAGATACAGCAGCGCGGAGACGGGCCACGCCGTGACCTTGATCTTGCCGGCCTTCGTGAGCGCGGCGAGGCTGTCGGGGCTCAGGTTGCGCGCGGCGTCGGCGTCGCCGTTCTCGAGCAGCAGCCGCTGCGCGGACGCTTCCGGCACGTGGCGCAGCACGACACGCTGCATCGGGTACGGCGTGCGGTACGCGTCGAAGCGCTGCAGCGAGATGCTCTCGTTCGGCGTCCACTTGACGAGCTTGTACGGGCCTGAACCGGCGTCGTTGGTGCGCAGCCAGCCGCTGCCGAAGTCGTTGCCCTGCTGGTGCGACATCAGCAGCTTCTTGTCGAACACCGATGCCGGGCAGGCGCTCAGCACGTTGAGCACGAAGCTCGGCGCGTACTTGCGGTCGGTCTCGAGCACGACGGTCTGCGGATCGATCGCGCGGACCTTCTGCGCGACGTTCGCCTTCGTGAAGCCGAGATCGGCGAGCACGCCGGCCGGGCCCTTGTCGAGCAGGATCGTGCGCTGCAGCGACCACGCGACGTCGTCGGCGGTCAGCGGATTGCCGGAATGGAACGTGAGCCCTGGGCGCAGCTTGAACGTGTACGTGACGCCGTCGGCGCCGACGGTCCACGACTGCGCGATCTGTCCGTCGAAGCGCGTCGGGTCCTTCAGGTCGACGCGCACGAGCCGTTCGTAGGTGTTCGCGACGTACTCGGACGGCACGAGCTCGTAGATCACGCTCGGGTCGAGGGTCGTGAATTCGCCGAGCTGCGTGGCGACGACGAAGATGCCGGGCGGCGTCGCGGCCTGGGCCGGCGACGCGGGCGTGAACGTTGTGAGGGCAGTGAGCGTGGTGAGCGCGGCACCGACGAACAGCCTGGACAACAGATGCTTCATGCGGGCTCCATCGGAAAGGGATCGTGGTGCGATTCTCTCATCGACGGGGGCCTGATCGAAACTATTCGAGCGTATTCGTGGCAAGCACGGGCCGCAGCACGGGCACGGCCTGTACTTGCAAGGCGCTCGGGCACGCCCGGCGCCGTGGCGCGCGTCAGATCGCGCAGCGTGCGATCGCGAAGCGCATTGCTTCTTCGGGCGGCTCGCTGCCCGAGCCGCGCTCGACCCGGATGACGGAGCCGGCGCCCGACGGCGTCAGCGTGACGAAGTAGGAGCGCGAACCGACCCTGATGTCGGTCACGCCGTTGTGCTGCGACCGGTGCACGCTCGACAGGCGGCTGCCGAGGCAGTTCGCGATCGCGCCTGCCGGGCGCTGCGACGACACGTAGATCATCGCGTTCGCGCCGGGTGAGCCGGAAGCGGCCGTGTCGGACGACGGTGCGGATCCGCAGGCGGCGAGTACGGCGGCGGGGAGGAGAAGCAGGAATCGTTTCATGATGGGTCGTCGTGTCTCTCGTGTCGAGGCTGGAACGCGGGGGCAGGCGAAACGCGAAGCTTCGCGACGACACTACTCGGAATCGCGCTGCGTGATGCAGCGGATGCGAATAGCGGCTGACGGCGGAGTATACCCGCGGGGTGCGACGCGAATTGCACGCTGAAACGATTCGATACAACAAGCGCCCGCTGCCGGCGAGGCGGCAGCGGGCGTCCGAAGTTCACCGAGGCGGAGCGCTTGTTGGTCGAATTATTGGCCGGCTTGTTGGCGGGCTTGTTGGTGGGCTTATTAGTGGACTTATAGGCCGCCTTATTGGCCGATCTTGTTGCTGACCGCGTTTTCCTGCTGGTTCAGCACGCGCTGTTCCGGCTTGGTGAGATGGCTGCGGTCCTGCGCAGCCATGTCCCGCTCTTCCTGGCGGATCTTTTGGTCGTCGCGATGCAGGCGCGCGGCCTCGGCATGCGACATCTCGCCTTCCTTCACTTCGTGATGGATGCGGCGGTTCTGGTTCGCGAGGCGCTGGTTCACCTCTTCGCGGCGCGGATGCGCTTTCTGCCACGGCGTATCGGCGAAGGCCGTGCCGGTGAGGACCGACATCAGCGTGGCGGCGATGGCGAGGTGGCGGGTGAGGGCTCGCATGGTGTTTTCTCCTGTCGTTGCGCGGAGGAATTTCCGGCGCTTGCCCCAAGAACGGGTGGCGAATCGCGTTTGTTGACGGTCGGTTTGTATCGATTGTGAGGGTTTATTACGTGCGATGCGGCGTGCGGCGCGCGGCGGCGAGCGGCGGCGAGGGCGGGCGAGGGCGGCGCGTCAGGTGAGGCGATAGTACTTGCCGGGCTTCACTTCGTCCGGCAGCGGCTCGCCGTTCAGTTCGAGCAGCGTGCGCTCGATCTGCCGCGTGATCGCATCGAGCGCAAGATGGTTCGGGCCGGTGCCGAACGGTTCGGCAATCGCATGCGCGATCGCGTCGAGCGCAATCAGCGTGTATGCGACGAACACCGTGACGAACGGCGTCGCGGCGCCGATCGAGTCGACGAGGCCGAACGGCAGCAGCATGCAGTACGCGTAGATCGTGCGGTGCAGCAGCACGTCGTAAGAGAACGGGATCGGCGTCGTCGCGATGCGCTCGCAGCCGCTGACCATCGCGACGAGCTCGTCGAGCCGCGCATCGAGCATCCACAGGCGCGTGTCAGCAAGGCGGCCGGCGTCCGCGCGCGCGGCGAACGCCGTGCGCAACGTGTGCACGATCGCAATCGGCCGGAATTTCAGCGGCGCGACGTGCGCATAGGTCTGCGTATCGAGCAGCGGGCGCAGGTCGGCGTCGGGATCGGTGCCGCGCAGCTGATGCTTGAGCGCATACACGAACGCGATCACCGTGCGCACGAACGCGTGGCGCTCGCCGTCAGTGTCGAATACGCGGTACGCGAACGCCTGCGACGTCAGCGTGCGCGTCGCGGTCAGCACGCCGCCCCACAAAGCGCGCCCTTCGCGATAGCGGTCGTAGCTCGCGTTGTTGCGAAACGCGGCGAAGATCGCGAGCGTGAGACCGATCAGCGTGAACGGCGTCGGGTTCAACGGCACCTTCTCGCCCATCACGCGCCCGCCGGTCCACAGCGCGACGATGCTGATCGCGAGCGTCAGCATGAGCTGCGGCAGGATCGCCTGCAGCACCGAGCCGTTCCACACGAACAGCATCCGCAGCCAGTGCTCGCGGGGGCGGACGATCATCGCGACTCTCCTTCAGGCGGCTTGCGACGCAGGCGCGGCGGCGCGGTGCAGCAGTACCGGCACCGACTTCGACGTCGGCGTATTGCAGACGTCGCCGACGCTGTCGAGCGGCACGAGCGGGTTCGTCTCCGGATAATACGCGCCGATGCAGCCACGCGGAATGTCGTATTCGACGAGCAGGAAGCCGTTCGCGCGCCGCTCGATGCCGTCGTGCCACACCGTTTCCATGTCGACCCAGTCGCCGGCCTTCAGGCCGAGCATCGCGAGATCGCCGGCGTTCACGAACACGACGCGCCGCTGGCCGAACACGCCGCGATAGCGGTCGTCGAGCCCGTAGACCGTCGTGTTGTACTGGTCGTGCGAGCGGGTCGTCATCAGCGTCATCAGGCGTTCGCCGTGCTGCGCGCGGGCGCGCTGGATCGGCGTGTCGGACGGCAGCGCGTGCGCGATGAAGTTCGCCTTGGCGGTCGGCGTCAGCCATTCGCGGTCGCGCGACGCGACGCGCAGGTGGAAGCCGCCCGGCTTCGCGATGCGCGCGTTGTAGTCGTAGAAGCCGTCGAGCGTCGCCTCGATCGCGTCGCGAACTTTCGAGTAGTCGTCCTTGTAGGCGAGCCAGTCGATCTTGCCGCTGCCGAACAGCGCATGCCCGATGTGCGCGACGATCGCCGTCTCCGACATCAGGTTCGGCGACGCCGGCTTGTTCATCCCGTACGACACGTGCACCATGCTCATCGAATCCTCGACGGTCACGCCTTGCGGCACGTTGTCCTGCAGGTCGATCTCGGTGCGGCCGAGCGTCGGCAGGATCAGCGCGTCGCGGCCGTGGATCAGGTGGCTGCGGTTCAGCTTCGTCGTGATCTGCACGGTCAGGTCGCAGCGGCGCAACCCTTCCCACGTGCGCGGCGTGTCGGGCGTCGCCATCGCGAAGTTGCCGCCGAGGCCGATGAACACCCGCAGATGGCCTTCGAGCATCGCCTCGATCGTCTCGACGACGTCATAGCCGTGCCGGCGCGGCGGCTCGAAATCGAACACCTTGCCGAGCTGGTCGAGGAACGCCTGCGTCGGCTTCTCCTCGATGCCGACCGTGCGGTTGCCCTGCACGTTCGAATGGCCGCGCACCGGGCACAGGCCCGCGCCGGGGCGGCCGATGTTGCCGCGCATCAGCATCAGGTTCGTCAGCATCTGCACGGTCGCGACCGAATGCTTGTGCTGCGTGAGGCCCATGCCCCACGTCGCGATCACGCGTTCGCTGCGCGCGTACAGTTGCGCGAGGCCGTCGATCTGCTCGTACGGCACGCCGCTTTCGGCCGTCAGCGCCGACCAGCTTTCGTTGCGCAGGTCGTCCGCGAACGCGTCGAAGCCGGCCGTGTGCTCGGCGATGAACGCGGTGTCGAGCACGCGCGGCGCGCCGTTCTTGCACGCTGCGTCGTCGAGTTCGAGCACGCGTTTGGCCATCCCCTTGAGCAGCGCGAAATCGCCGCCGATCGTCGGCTGGATGAACGTCGACGCGATGTTGGTGCCCGACATCATCAGCATCTCGAGCGGGCTTTGCGGATCCGCGAAGCGCTCCAGCCCGCGCTCCTTCAGCGGATTGATCGACACGATCGTCGCGCCGCGCTTCGCGCATTCGCGCAGCTCGCCCATCATCCGCGGATGGTTCGTCGCCGGGTTCTGGCCGAAGATGAACAGCGTGTCCGCGTGCTCGAAGTCGTCGAGCGTGACCGTGCCCTTGCCGACGCCGACCGACGGCGGCAGCCCGCGGCTCGTCGCCTCGTGGCACATGTTCGAGCAGTCGGGGAAGTTGTTCGTGCCGTACACGCGCACCAGCAGCTGGTACAGGAACGCCGCCTCGTTGCTCGCGCGGCCGGACGTGTAGAACGCGGCCTGGTTCGGGTCGGGCAGCGCGCGCAGGTGACGCGCGATCAGCTCGAACGCGGCGTCCCACGAAACCGGCACGTAACGGTCGGTGCGCGCGTCGTAGATCATCGGGTCGGTGAGGCGGCCGTGTTGTTCGAGCTCGTAGTCGGTCTGTTCGAGCAGCTCGGTGACAGTGTGCGCGGCGAAGAACTCGGGCGTTACGCGCTTGCTGGTCGCTTCGGCTGCGACGGCCTTCACGCCGTTCTCGCAGAACTCGAACGTCGATGCGTGCTGGCGGTCCGGCCACGCGCAGCCGGGGCAGTCGAAGCCGTCGGGCTGGTTCTGGCGGAGCAGCGTCCGGTAGTTGCCGCCTGCGACCTTCTCCTTGATCAGGTTGATCGTGACGGCTTTCAGCGCACCCCAGCCGGCGGCCGGGTGGGTGTAAGGCTCGATGCGCGCGGTGGCGGATTTCTTTTTCATGATGCAGTGGTCGGGGTCGATGTGTGGAGGGTACGCGGGACCCGGCGCCGCCTGTGTGTACACCTGTTCACTTCAAAAAAGAGTACAGTTTCGCCAATCTGCGGCAGTGCGCAACGAGACTGTGCTGGAATTGTGTTTGTGAAGGGATTTTGAAAGGTGTGAAGGTGAAGCGCTACGAGAAACTGGCCGACGATCTCCAGTTGCAGATCGATCGCGGGATGTACCGGCCGGGCGAGCGGATTCCGTCGGTGCGGCAGGCGAGCCGGCTGCACCGGCTCAGCATCACGACCGTGCTGCGCGCATACCTGGTGCTCGAAAGCCGCGGCGCGATCGAGAGCCGGCCGCAGTCCGGGTATTTCGTGCGCGCGCGCATGGAGCCGACGGGCGTGCCCGAGCTGCATCAGTCGGCGCCGGTCGCGACGTCGTCGACCGTCGACGTGAGCCGGCTCGTGCTGTCGACGTTGCGCACGATCGCGCGCGACGACGCGGTGCCGCTCGGGTCGCCGTATCCGGACGCGACGCAGTTTCCGGTGCAGCGGCTCGCGCGGCATGCGCAGTCGATCGCGCGGCGGCGCTCGCGCTGGGGCGTGATCGACGACCTGCCGCCCGGGAACCAGGAGCTGATCCGGCAGATCACGCGGCGCTATCTGGAAAGCGGCATCGCGGTCGAGCCGGACGAGATCGTCGTGACGATCGGCGCGACGGAAGCGATCAACCTGTGCCTGCAGGCCGTCGCGCGGCCCGGGGATACGATCGCCGTCGAATCGCCGACGTTCTACGCGATGCTGCACGCGATCGAGCGGATGGGGATGCGCGCGCTGGAGGTCGCGACCCATCCGGCCGACGGGATCGATCTTGCGGCACTCGAGCGGATGCTCGAGCGCGAGCGGATCGCCGCGTGCATGGTGATGCCGAATTTCCAGAACCCGCTCGGCTTCCAGATGCCCGATGCCCGCAAGCGCGCGCTCGTCGAACTGCTCGCGAAGCACGGCGTGCCGGCGATCGAGAGCGACGTCTATCACGAGCTGTATTACGGCGACGCGCGGCCGAGCGCGCTGAAGTCGTTCGACCGCAACGGGCTCGTGCTGCACTGCGCGTCGTTTTCGAAGAGCCTGTCGCCGGGCTACCGGATCGGCTGGGCGATGCCGGGGCGATATCGCGATCAGGTCGAGAAGCTGAAATTCCTGAATACGCTCGCGACGCCCGTGACCGAGCAGCTCGCGATCGCGGAGTACCTGAAGCACGACGGCTACGACCTGCACCTGAGGCGGATCCGCAAGCGCTATGCGCAGCAGGCGAACCTGATGAGCGCGATGGTGAGGCGCTTCTTTCCGGAAGGCACGCGGCTGTCGCAGCCGCAGGGCGGCTACGTGCTGTGGGTCGAGCTGCCGCCGCAGGTCGATGCGATGCGCCTGTACCAGATGGCGCTCGCGCAGCGGATCACCGTCGGGCCGGGACACATGTTCTCGGCCACGACGGATTACCGGCATTTCATCCGGCTGAACTACAGCTATCCATGGTCGGGGCAGATCGAGGCGGCGCTGAAGACGCTGGGGCGGCTGGCCGCGGAGTGTGCGCGGGGGTGACGGGCACCGCGGCCGTCATCTGCCGCATGTCGAACCCCGACGGATGCTGGTAGATGCGCAGCCCGAACTCCGGCAGCACCGCGATCAGGTGGTCGAACAGGTCGGCCTGGATCGACTCGTAGTCGACCCACGTCGTCGTGTCCGTGAAGCAGTACAGTTCGAGCGGAATGCCTTCGGCGGTGAGCGGCAGCTGCCGCGCCATGCAGGTCATGTCGCGGCGGATGCGCGGATGCCGCGCGAGATAGTTCACGACATACGCGCGGAACGTGCCGAGGTTCGTCAGCTGGCGGCGGTTCGCCGCGCATTCGCCGTCTGCGCCGAGCGCGCCGTTCCACTGCGTGAGCGTGTCGATCTTGTCCTCGAGGTAGTCCTTCAGCAGCGTCAGGCGCTCGAGCCGTTCGAGCTCGTCGGTACTCAGAAACCGCACGCTCGTCGCGTCGACGAACAGCGCGCGCTTGATGCGCCGCCCGCCGGCCTCGGTCATCCCGCGCCAGTTCTGGTAGCTCTCGGTGATCAGCTTCCAGGTCGGCACCGTGATGATCGTATGGTCGAAGTTCGCGACCTTGACGGTGTTCAGCGTGATGTCGATGACCGTGCCGTCCGCGCCGGCCGACGGCATCGTGATCCAGTCGCCGATCCGCAGCATGTCGTTCGACGACAGCTGCACGCCGGCGACGACGCCGAGCAGCGTGTCCTTGAAGATCAGCATCAGCACCGCCGACATCGCGCCGACCCCGGACAGCAGCAAGCCGATCTGCTTGCCGGTCGCATCGCCGATCACGACGAGCGCGGCGGTGCCGAACATCACGAGCTTGACGACCTGCATCGCGCCCTTCAGCGACTGGCGCGGCTGGTCGCGCCGGCTCGAGCGATACGTGTGCTCGAGCGCGGACAGCGTCGCGCTGATCGTCATCGTGACGACGAACGCGATCAGCGCGAACAGCGTCTTGTCGACAGCCTGCGCGATGGCCGCCGGCACGCCGGGCACCATCCCGAGGCCGAACTTGACCACGACGAACGGCACGGCGCGGGCGAGCCACTTGAACGCGCCGAACTCGAACAGCGCGTCGTCGACGCGCGTGGCCGACAGCCGGGCGAGTCGCGCGACCACGCGGAACAGCAGGAAGTGGACAGCCGCGCCGATCGCGCACGACGCGGCGAGCAGGATGACGGAGCCGACGAGCGGGCTAATCCAGATGTCATTCAGGGTCATGGGGTGTAGCAGGGTTCTTCGTTTCTTGTGTGTTGATCCGGCGCCGCGTCGCGGCGCGCGCCCGGGCCGAAGGGCGCATGAAAGGGACAGCGCGGCGGCGCCTGGGTTCCGGGACTCCCGAACATTCTCACCATTAGACAGGGCTCCTCTGTTTCTGCCGCGCCAGGCGTCGCGCGTGCGCGCGGGCGCGATGCACGAAAGACGTTCCGACGATACGATGTCTGCATGAGCGATTCAAACGACAAACCGCCGTCAGGCGTGCGCCTTCTGAAAGGCATTCTTCCGATCAACCGGGCCTCTGGCATCCGTGACGTGTTCGCGGGCATCTCCCTCGCGTCGATGGATATCCCGCAAGTCCTCGGCTATGCGCGCATCGCCGGCATGCCGGCCGTGACGGGCCTGTATACGGTGTTCCTGCCGCTCGTCGCATTCGCGTTGTTCGGTGCGTCGCGGCATCTCGTGGTGGCCGCCGATTCCGCCACCGCGACCATCTTCGCGAGCCGCGTGGCGTCGATGGCGCCGATCGGCAGCGCCGAGTACGTGACATTGGCCGGCATGGTCGCACTGCTGACCGCCGTGATGCTGCTGCTCGCGCGGATCTTCAAGCTCGGCTTTCTCGCCGATTTCCTGTCGCGGACCGTGCTCGTCGGCTTCCTCGCGGGCGTCGGCGTGCAGGTGTCGATCGCGATGCTCGGCGACATGCTCGGCATGGCCGTGCCGATTCCGTCATCGCGCAGCATCGCGCAGTTCACGTATGTCGTCGAACACATCGGCCACGCGCACCTGCCGACGCTGGCGCTGGCAGCGCTGGTGGTCGTCGCGATTCTCGGCGGCAAGCGCTTCCTGCCGCGCGTGCCGATGCCGATGATCGCCGTGGCGGGCAGCATCGCGGCGAGCTATGCGTTCGGTTTCGCCGCGCACGGCATCGCGGTGCTCGGGCCTGTCGCGGGCGGCCTGCCGCCGTTGCGCTTTCCGGCCGTGACCTGGCAGCAATGGCTCGATCTCGTGCCGGTCGCGGCGTCGTGTTTCGTGATGATCATCGCGCAGAGCGCGGCCGCGGCGCGCGTGTTCGCGCAGCAGTACCGCGAAGAGGTCGACACCAATGCCGACATCCTCGGGCTCGCCGCGGCGAACACGGTGGCCGCATTCAGCGGCGCGTTCGTCGTGAACGGCAGTCCGACGCAGACGGCGATGGCTGCCGGCGCCGGCGCGCGCAGCCAGATTGCGCAACTCGCGTTCGCGGCCGTCGTGGCGGTCGTGCTGCTGTTCCTGAGCCCGACGCTGCAGTATCTGCCGCATGGCGTGCTGGCGGGCATCGTGTTCACGATCGCGCTCGGCCTGATCAACGTGCGCAGTCTGATGGCGATCCGCAGCGAGAGCCCGGGCGAATTCACGCTGGCGCTGGTGACGGCCGCCGCCGTCGTGATCGCCGGCGTCGAGCATGGCATCCTGCTCGCCATCGCGTTGTCGCTGCTGCGGCACGTGCGGCACAGCTACCGTCCGCACACGATGGTGCTGGAACCCGCTGCCGAAACGGGGCGGTGGCAGCCGATACCCGCGCGGCCCGGCGCGATGACGGCGCCGGGGCTGATCGTCTACCGGTTCGGCTCGGACCTGTTTTTCGCGAATGACAATCTGTTCGCCGAGGAAGTGACCGAACTGATCGACGCGGCGCCCGAGACGCCGCTCTGGTTCGTCGTCGACGCGGGCGCGATCACCGATCTCGACTACTCGGCCGCGCGCACGGTCAGCGATCTGATCAAGACGCTGCGCGAGCGCAACATCGTCGTGCTGTTCGGCCGCGTGAACCGCTACCTGCGCTCGGACATGGACCGGCACGGGATCACGCCGATCGTCGGCCCGTCGAACATCTTCAAGACGCTGCATGAGGCGCTCGCGGCCGCGGGCGTGAATCCGGAAATGCACGAGGCGGGCACGCTGTAGCGCGGGAGCCGGGCAGGACGCCAATGAGCCGGTGCGCACGATGCGCGCGACGATGGCCGTTCGGATCGGGCGCAGCGGCCCGCCCCGTCTCGACGCACATCTGCGCAAGCCGCGGGGGTTCGTCAGCGGCGTCTGGATGCTGTGGCACAACCCGAAAGGATGGGCGATGACGCTCGGGGCTGCGGCGTCGTTTGCGGCGCTTGCACCCGGGCCGCTGCGGCTCGGCACCTTGCTCGGCACCTTGCTCGGCATCGCGTTCGGTGCGGCCGCGATGGTGTCGCTGTCGTTGTGGTGCGCGGCCGGTCTTCTGTTCGCGCGGCTGTTGCGGACCGATGCGCAATGGCGACGGCTGAATGTCGGATTGAGCCTGCTGCTCGTCATGTCGATCGCGCTGATGTGGTTGCCATAGCAACACGGTTGCGATCGCGCTCACCTTCCAGATCGACGGATCGAGCCGGTCGGCGGGGGCGGGTGCGCGGTCAGGCGCGGACCGCGCGGGTCCGCCGCTCACGTCCGCTCCGCGATCACGCATCGAGCGTATCGAGCAGTGCGACGATGTCCTGCGTCGAACCCCTCTCGCCGAGCCGCGGAAAGATCCGCGCGATGCTGTTCGCGTGCGCGTCCGCGTTCAGGTCGGTCATCGCGTCGACGGCGAGCGTCACGTTGTAGCCGAGTTCGTGCGCCTGGCGCGCGGTGGACTCGACGCCGATGCTCGTCGCGATGCCCGCG
Organism: Burkholderia sp. PU8-34; assembly: GCF_053427725.1. Taxonomy (NCBI): domain Bacteria; kingdom Pseudomonadati; phylum Pseudomonadota; class Betaproteobacteria; order Burkholderiales; family Burkholderiaceae; genus Burkholderia; species Burkholderia sp. PU8-34. The sequence continues at coordinate 255,335 of NZ_JBSAXC010000001.1, read as the reverse complement.
AGCACGATCTGCGTGACGCCGGCGGCCTTCAGGTGCGCGTCGAGACCGGTGCCGGTGAATGCGCCCCACGTGCGTTTCGTCACGACATGGTCGTGCGGATGCCGGTTCAGTTCGGGCACGAGATCGGTCCAGTCATCGGGCAACGGGCTGCTGAGGCCCGCGTGCTCCGTCCGGCCCGGCGCCCCGCCGGCAACGTTGACGAGCACGACCGGCAGGCCGCGCCGGCGGAAGGCGTCGGCCAGTACGGCCGCTTGCCGGATCACGTCGGCAGCCGGATGGGCGGTGGTGAGGGCGGTGATGCCTTTCTGCAGATCGATGACGATCAATGCGGAGGTCGGGTCGAGACGTGTTGCGCTCATGGTGGCTTCCTTCGGGCAGGCGGTTGGCGGCCGGAAGGCGCGTAGCATCGCGGGCCTTCCGGAGGGGGAGATTTACGATTCGCCGAGCCGCTTGATCAGCGGAATCGCGGCGATCAGTGTTCGGGTTTCGTCCGGATCGAGTCTGGCGAGCGCGGAAACGAGCCACGCGCGCTTCGCGACGTTGCGCTTGCGTCTTTCCTCGATGCCCGCTTCGGTCAGCACGAACAGGATCTGCCGCCCGTCGGTCGGGTGCGGCCGGCGCTCGACGAGGCCTTCTTCCTCCAGGCTCGCGAGGATCGTCTTCATCGATTGCGGTTTCATCGATTCCGCGCGGGCGAGGTCGGCGGTCGTCATCGGTCCGTTCTGCTCCAGCCGCGCCAATGCGCTGATCTGGGACAGGTTGAGCCCGCTCGAATCGACTTCCGACCGGATGCGGCGGATCAGTTGCCCGACGGCGAGCGTCAGGTCGGCGACGACGGTTTCGGCGGCGGGATCGGTTTGGCGTGCGGAGGTCATGGAGCGGATCGTAGAAGAAGAAAGTTTAACTTACAAGTTAAACTGTCGATTTAGTTGGGTGCACAGCGATGAGGGCCCCGGCTCGGGGGCATGCGAACGACAGCGGGGAACGGTTTGAATGGGCGGGTTTGGGAGGCGGCGCGTTTTGCGCAGCCGGTCGCTGTCCTGCGTGACGCACGACGCAGTGAGTTGACGGGGCGTACGACGCTAGTCGCGGCCGCCTGCGCCGATCGGCCGGACCTCGCCGTTGCGCGGCGTCGCGTCTTCATGCAGCAGGTCGCCGATGTATTGCGCGAGTTCGTCTGCGGCGAGCGCGGTCGGGAAATGGAGATTGGCCAGGCGCCGCTTGCCTTCGGCGCCGATGTCGAACACCACCCAGCGATCGCGGTCGCGCACGACCGCAAGCAGGCGTCCGAAAGCGTTGAAACGGTATTCGTCTTTCATCGAATCGGCTCCTCTCCTGAAGGTTGAGCGAATCCTGAGTGGCGCCTGCCGCTATTTCAACGAGCAGCAACTGATGGAGGACGCCTGAAGGACGGGGGCATCCAGTCGCTTCAGCGCATTCGCTGCGCCGGGTTCATGCCGCCGTCCACGGCAGCAAGCTGGCGGCGATCGTTTCGAACGAAGGCCTGCTCTCCACGCTCTCGCTCAGGCATGCGGCGATGAGGGCCTCGAGTTCGCCCGCGTCGCGCAGCGTACCCGGCTCGCATCGCTCGATCAGCTCGTCGAGCAGATGGCCGAATGCCCGCACCTCCAGCCGCTGCAATGCCGATCCGAGTGTGCGATTGCTGGCGGCATAGAACGACGCAGCGCCGAAATCGCCCAATAACGCGCGCCCGGCGCCGCCATGCAGGATATTGTGTGCGTACAGGTCGCCATGCATGATCCCGCGCTCATGCAGGTGACAGGCGGCCGATGCGATGGCGTATGCGATACGCAATGCCGACACCGGATCGAATCGCACGTCCTCCGCATAGACATCGCGTGTGCAGGAATCCAGGCTGGGCGGTGCGGCGAGATTCGCGAACGCCGGATCGATCAGTTCCATGACGAGGCCGTGCGTGTCCATCGGATGGTCCTTCACTTTGCCGATCACCGGAATCAGATTCGGATGCTGCCCTGCGTGAATGCAGGCGGCCATTTCGCAGTCCGGCAATCCGTCGCTCGTCACCGCGCCCTTGAACAGCTTGACCGCAACGGGCTGCGGCGCATGATCGGCAGCCGTCACGCGCGTTGCCTGATAGATGACGCCCGACGCACCTTCGCCGAGCTTCTGCTCGAGCGTCAGCGATTCCCAGCGAAGATCGGCGAGGGCCGTATCGGCCGATGCCGCCGCTTCCAGCGCCGCGCCGAGCGGATTGCCCGCGTACGCGAGCCACGCAAGGCGCGGCAAGCGCAACAGCCATTCGGGCAACGCGGTCAATCGATTGGCCGACAGCCGCACGAGTTCGAGCCGGGTGCATGCGGCCATTTCGTCAGGCAACGCGCGCAGCCGGTTGCCCGCGAGCATCAGCTTCTGCAGCCGCGAGCAGCGGCCGATTTCGGCCGGCAGCGATTCGATCTCGTTGTCGGTCAGGATCAGCCAGCGCAGCGCACGCGGCAGCGATTTCCCCGAAACCTTGCGGATGCGGTTCGCCTTGAAGCCGATCATGCTCAACTGCGGACACTCGCCCAGAACGTCGGGCAATTCGGTGAACGGATTGTTGGACGCAAAGAGGATGCGCAATCGGCTCAGTCGCGGCAGATCGTCGGGCAGCGTCGACAGCGCATTGCCGGACAGGTCGAGCGTTTCCAGCGTGTCGGCAAGATCGAATATCTCGCGCGGGAATTCGGTCAGCCCGCAAGCGAGCTTGAGGTGCCGGGCACCGGAAAGTTGTCCGGCGCGAAGTTGTTCGAGCGTGGTTGTCACAGTGGAAAGCGGGGTTCTGTTGCCGGTGAGGGTTCGGCCCGGCCGCGCCGATTCTACCGGGAACGGTTCGCGGCCACCAACGGGCCGATCCGGGCAGGGGCCGGAAGCCGATACGAAGCCGATACGTGCGGGATCGCCGGCAAGCGGCCCGGGGACTCGTCTTCAGGTGGAGGCCGGGCCGAGGTGGCTGCTTCCGACGGCGCTCATCACGATCGCGGCGGGATCAGGCGCCAGGTGATGGCCACGACCAGCAGAAACGCCACGTAGGTGACGGCAAACACCCAGCCCGGGAAATCGTAGTACATCCAGACGCTTACCCAATGCTGAATGAAACCCTGCGGGCCGGTCCTGCCGGTGCGCAGCCGGTCCTCGACGACCGTGAGCGGGCACGGCAGGTCGAGCGCAGCCAGCGCCGCGACGATGCCGATCGCGCCGAGATGCGTGATCCGGAATGCGCGATTGCGCACCCAGCTGTGCTTGAATCCGGTGCCCACCCAGATCGCGAGCAGCCCGCCGACGATGAAGATGACGAGCATCGCGTGCAGGACCAGAACCGTATTCGCGAGCCAGATCATGGTGTCGTTGCGGGGTTCGACGGAAACGCTGCGGTATCGGAATGCGCGTTGCGCGCCATCTGACCGTCAGGCGTATGCTTGTTTGTCGATATATCACCGATTGTTCCGTCCGCATGTGCGCATGCGGGAACGGGATACAGCGTAGCGGAAAAGAATGGAGCGGATTGCGAATTCGCCGGTGGACGCCCGATGCGCCGCCATAACGATGGATCCGGTGGATCGCCTGGGCGCGCCGCGATGAAGCCCGTCGGGATCGCGCTGCGTGTCGCCGTCACGTGTCTGGTTGGTGTTGTCGCGTTCGCGGGAGTCGTCATGGTGCAGGATCGCCTCATCTACTTCCCGGAGAGAATCACGGTCCGCGAGATCGTCTCCGGCGAACTGCAAGCGTGGCCGTCGACGGACGCCTTTCGGGGCCTCGTGGCCGAGCCGGCCGGCGCCGCGCGCGGGACGGCGATCGTGTTCCATGGCAATGCCGGGCATGCCGGGTACCGTTCGTACTACGCGACGGCACTCACCCGCATGGGACTGCGCGTGATCCTCGCGGAATATCCGGGTTACGGGCCGCGCGACGGAGCGCCAAGCGAAGCGAGCCTGGTGGCCGACGCGCAGCAGACGATCGCGATTGCGCATCGCCGCTACGGCATGCCGCTGCTGCTCGTCGGCGAATCGCTCGGCGCCGGCGTGGCGGCAGAGGCGGGCGCGCGCGAGCGCGACAACGTGACCGGCTTGCTGCTGATCACGCCGTGGGACACGCTCGGGCATGTCGCCGCGCATCACTATCCGTGGCTGCCCGTGACCTGGCTGCTGCGGGACCGTTACGACAGCGCTGCCCATCTTGCGTCGTTCGGCCGACCTGTCGTGGTGGCGGTCGCGGAGCACGACAGCATCGTCCCAGCGCGCTTCGGCGAGGGGCTCTACGATGCGCTCGCCGATCCGAAACGCCTGACGGTCGTGAAGTCCGCGGAGCATAACGACTGGATCGGCCTGGTCAACGATGCGTGGTGGCAGGACGCGATCGGCTTCCTGCTCGCGCCGCGCCATTGAGCGATGAAGCCCCGCTCCGGTCCGCCCGAAGGGCGACGCTTCTACATCCTCGATGCGAACGACGCACCCGTCGAAGTGTTCGACGAAGGCGCGTGGTCGCGCTGGATGTCGGAGAACGATCTCGTGTTCCGTCGCACTGTGCTGGACGAATCCGGCGTGACGATCACGACGCGCTTTCGCGGCGTATCCGATGCGAAGACCGGCGATGCCTGCCTGTTCGTCACGCGCGTCGCCGGTCTGCAGGCGCAGGACAACCCGGCCTTCGCCGCCCGTACGCTCGACGAAGCACTGGATCAGCACGAGCATTTGCTGCAGGACATTCTCCGGAAACTGACGGGGCGATGACCGCCGCCGGTCATGCGGCGCGGGTCCGGTTCTATTTGCTTTGGAGATATTGCCTATTCTCGATATCGCGTTGCGCGATACCCGGTGCGGCCGCCAAACTTGCGCAAAATCAATTCCACCAGGAGACGAACATGCGTACGCAAGTCGGCATCATCGGCGCAGGGCCCGCGGGCCTGCTGCTTTCCCATCTGCTTCATCTGCGCGGGATCGATTCGGTCGTGCTCGAGACCCGCAGCCGCGAACAGATCGAATCCACGATCCGCGCGGGCGTGCTCGAACAGGGCACGATGGACCTGCTGACCGAAGCCGGCGTCGGCGACCGGATGAAAGCGGAAGGCGCACTGCATCACGGATTCGAGCTGGCATTCGAGGGCAAGCGCCGCCGCATCGACCTCACCGGGCTGACCGGCAAGGCGATCACCGTGTACGCGCAGCACGAAGTGCTGAAGGATCTCGTCGCCGCGCGTGTCGCCGCGAATGGCGCACTGTATTTCAACGTGTCGGACACCACGATTGCCGACATCGACACCGATACGCCTTCGATCCGTTTCGTGCACGAAGGCGAGCCGCACACGCTGCACTGCGACTTCGTGATCGGCTGCGACGGCTCGCAGGGCGTGTCGCGCGCGGCGATTCCGGCCGCGCTGCGCCAGGATTACGAACGGGTCTTTCCGTTCGGCTGGTTCGGCATTCTGGTCGACGCGCCGCCTTCGTCCGACGAATTGATCTATGCACGCCACGAACGCGGTTTCGCACTCGTCAGCACGCGCTCGCCGAACGTGCAGCGCATGTATTTCCAGTGCGATCCGAAGGACTCGGTCGACAACTGGTCCGACGACCGCATCTGGGCGGAGATGCATGCGCGCGTCGATTCGGCGGACGGCCAGCACGTGGTCGAAGGAAAGATTTTCCAGAAGAATATCGTCGGGATGCGAAGTTTCGTGTCGACGACGATGCAGCACGGCCGCCTGTTCCTGGCGGGCGACGCCGCGCATATCGTGCCGCCGACGGGCGCGAAGGGGCTGAACCTGGCGGTGTCGGACGTGCGCATCCTGACGACGGCGCTCCAGGCGTTCTATCAGGAAAACCGCACCGATCTGCTCGATGCGTACAGCGAAACCGCGCTGCGGCGGATCTGGCGCGCGGAGCATTTCTCGTACTGGATGACGCGGATGATGCATCGTCTCGACGACGCGTCGCCGTTCGAGCAGCGCCTGCAGGTCGCGGAGTTGGAGCATGTGACGACGTCGCGGCCGGCGGCAACGGCGATGGCGGAAAACTACGTTGGAGCGGTGGCGGTCTGACGCTTCCCGCGCGACGCGGGTTGTACGCGTCGCGCGTCGCTTGTTTGGCTCGTCCAGACAGCGCTCCTTGCTTCTTGTACGCGCCCGAAGGAAGTCCCGTCGGGGGACAGCCGGCAACGCATGTTCGCATGCCCGTTACTGGCCCGAACAGCGCCTAGGACGCCAGCATCAAGTCCCGATGCGCCGATTCCCTGAATGCGCCGGGCGTCAGCCCGGTCTGCTTGCGGAAATAGCGGCTGAAGTATGCGCTGTCGTCGAAACCCATTTCGTGTGCGATCTGCTTGACGCTCAGGTTCGAGTAGACGAGATCCCGTTGCGCCTCGCGAATCACATGCTCGTTGACCACCGCAGTCGGCGACGTGCCCAGTTCTTCCCGGCAGATTCGCGCAAGCTGCGCGGCGGTCACGCCGAGCCGCTCCGCATAGAACTCGACCGGCCGATGTTCACGAAAATGCGCGGTGATCAGTTCGCGAAAGCGTTGCAGCAGCGCGCTGCGACGATCGGCGCCGGCATTCGACGGCACGGCGGCGAGATCGCTGAGGCGGGCGATCTGCACGAATAGCGCAACCAGCAGCGCCATCCCGGCGGCATCCCGGCCGCGCGCGCCGCCACGAAATTCCTGCTCGAGCAGGTCGAACAGCGGCATCAGCATCGACACGCTGTTATCCGGCCCCCTGACCGGAACGACGGCAGCACGCTGCAGGATCGGCAGCACGCCCGGTGCGGCCACTTTCATCAATGCTTCCAGCGCGCGTTGCGCGACCGTGATCACGAGCCCGTCGATTTCCGGCGTGAACTCGAATGCATGCACGGTCTGTGCGGGCAACAGCACGATGCACGGCGGATCGAACGCGTGCTTCCCGCTCTCGATCACGACGTGTCCGTCTCCTCCCCGGATGTACAAAATCTGCAATAGCGCGTCGTGGCGGTGCGCGGCGATATGCCAGTCGTTCGGGCGGCTGCGCTCCGGGATCCATTCGAAGTTGAACGCGTTGTACCAAGGCGGACGGGCCGACTCGCCGTACAGGTCGTAGTTAGGGATTCTCCTCATGCCGTTTGGCCTCCTGTGTACAAATTGTCCTGCCGCTTGCTGCGTTTGTCCAATTTCCGCGCGCCACGCGCTTCTATACTTTTTTTCACCGGAACAGCCTGCGTGATTCACCCACCGGGCGCTGATTTCGCGTCGCATCCAACCGTCGAAGCAACGCATCTTCGACAATCGATCAGGATACCGTAAAAAATGTCAGAGACTGAGATTCAAGCTGCGGGCTGGCTGGCGCTCGACAACCAGATATGTGTGGTAACGGGCGCGGCCGGCGGCATCGGCACCGCGATCGCGCAAGTTCTTGCCGACGCAGGCGCGCGGCTCGCGCTGCTCGACCGGGACGCCGACAGGACGATTGCGCTCGCCGAACAACTGCGCGCGCGTGGTCGTGACGCGGTCGCGATCGCTTGCGATATCGGCGACGCATCGAGCGTCGCGCACGCAGCCGAGCGTGTGCATCGCGAGCTGGGCACGGCCGACGTGCTCGTCAACAACGCAGGGTTGCTGCGTCCCGGCGGCATCGACACGCTCGACCTCGACGCGTGGAACGCGATGCTGCAGGTCAATCTGACGGGCTACATGCTGTGCTCGCAGGTATTCGGGCGCGCAATGCTTGCTCGCGGTGCCGGCGCGCTCGTGCATGTCGCGTCGATCGCGGCCCGTCACCCTCAGACGTACAGCGGCGCATACAGCGCCAGCAAGGCCGCGGTCGCGATGCTGGCGCGGCAGCTCGCGGCGGAGTGGGGGCCGCGCGGCGTGCGCAGCAACACCGTGTGCCCGGGCATGATCCGCACGCCGCTTTCCGAGTCGTTCTATACACATGGCGACATCGAGGCGCGACGCAGCGCGATGACGGCGAGCCGCCGCATCGGCCGGCCCGACGACATCGCAAACGTCGTCGCATTCCTCGCGAGCCCGCGCGCGTCGTACGTGAACGGCGCGGAGCTGGTCGTCGACGGCGGTCTCGATTCGATGCTGATGGATCTGGTTCCGCGGCCGGGCTTCGACGCCGGCACCGCCGGGTAATTCAACGACATCATTCGCGTCGCGACCGAAGGCGATCGCCGCCACGGTAGCGTGATGGCGGCACCGGCGGTGCCACGGCGCAGATGCGACTCATAGCAGGAGGGGACGCCATGAACACCCAGCAGCGTTCGAACGAGCTCATGTGCGACATGCTCGTGATCGGCTCGGGAGCGGGAGGCCTGTCGACCGCGATTACCGCGCGCAAGGCCGGGCTCGACGTGATCGTCATCGAGAAGGAAGCCTGCTTCGGCGGGACGACCGCATTTTCCGGTGGAGTCTTGTGGATTCCCGGCAACCATCATGCGTCGGCCAACGGCGTACGGGATACGCGTGAAGCCGCGCGCACCTATTTGCGCGGCGAAACGGGCGCGTTCCATGACGACGCCGCAATCGACGCGTTTCTCGAGCACGGTCCGCGGATGCTCGAATTCTTCGAGCGGGAAACCGAGGTCAGGTTCGTCCCGACGCTCTATCCGGACTATCACCCGAACGTGCCGGGCGGCGTCGACATCGGCCGGTCGGTGGTGGCGGCGCCGTACGATGCGCGCCGGCTCGGCCCGAACCTCGAGCGGCTTCTGCCGCCGTTGAAGACGATCACGTTCATCGGGATGATGTTCAATTCGTCGAATGCGGACCTCAAGCATTTCTTCAACGCGACGCGTTCGCTGAAATCGGCGTGGTACGTGACGAAGCGGCTCGCATCGCATCTGAAGGATCTCGCGCTGTATCGCCGCGGCGTGCAGGTGACGAGCGGCAACGCGCTTGCCGCACGGCTCGCGAAATCGGCGCTCGATCTCGGGATTCCGATTCTCACGCGTACCGGCGCGCGCGAACTGATCATGGATGACGGCCGCGTGACTGGCGCCGTGGTGGAGCGAGAAGGCGCGGAACAACGCATCGTTGCGCGCCGTGCAGTCGTGCTCGCATGTGGCGGCTTTTCGCACGACGTGGCGCGTATCGCACAGGCGTACCCGCATCTGCGACGCGGCGGCGAGCATGTGTCGCCGGTTCCATCGGGCAATACCGGCGACGGTGCGAAGCTTGCCGAACGCGCGGGTGGTCGTGTCGAGATCCGCTATCCGCAGCCGGCCGCGTGGATGCCCGTGTCCCGCGTGCCGGTCGGCAACGGCCGGTTCGCCGTCTTTCCGCACCTGCTCGATCGCTACAAGCCGGGCGTGATCGGCGTGACGCGGCGCGGCAAGCGCTTCACCAACGAATCGAATTCGTATCACGACGTGGGTGCCGCGATGATCGAAGCGTGCCGCGATGACGCGGACACGGCGATGTGGCTCGTCTGCGACCACACGACGATCCGCAAGTACGGCCTCGGTTTTGCGAAGCCTGCGCCGGTGCCGCTGGGGCCGTTGCTGCGCAACGGCTACCTCGTCAAGGGCCATACGCTCGCGGAACTCGCGCAGCACGCCGGCATCGACGCGGCCGCGCTGGAAGTCACGGTGCGGCGCTACAACGAAGGCGCTGCGCGTGGCGAGGATCCCGAGTTCGGCCGCGGGACGACCACGTTCAACCGCTATCTCGGCGATCCGGATCATCGACCGAATCCCTGCGTCGCGCCGATCGGTAACGGCCCGTACTACGCGCTGAAGATCCTGATGGGCGACCTCGGCACGTTCGACGGGATTCGCACCACGGTCGCCGGCCAGGTGCTGGCCGCGGACGATCGTCCGATCGCCGGGCTCTACGCGGTCGGCAACGATCGCGCGAGCATCATGGGCGGCAACTATCCGGGCGCGGGCATCACGCTCGGGCCGATCATGACGTTCGGATACCTGACGGCGCGTCACGTTGCGGGGCTGTATGAACCGGCACCCGCCGCTGTTGCGCCGAGCCCAGAACGCGTTCGCGAAACCACCTGAACCGGCACCGACCATGAATACCTCGAAAGCCTTCATCGACCATCGCATCTACACGATCCGCCCGCGCGGCATGGCGGAATTCCTCGAGATCTTCGATCGCCTCGCGATGCCGGTCCAGCTCGAGCATCTCGGCGCGCCCGTCGGTTTCTACATGAGCGACATCGGCGCGCTCAACCAGGTCGTCCATTTGTGGGGCTACGACAACATCGCCGACTACGACGCCCGACGCACCGCGCGCGATGCCGATCCGGCGTGGCCGGCCTACCTGCAGGCGTCGGGCCATCTGATCGTCGCGCAGGAGAGCCGGATCATCCGCCGCGTGGATTTTCCGAGCCTCAGGCATCTGACGTCTTGAGCGGGTCAACCGCAATCGGGAGGCGACATGAGCAACGCACGCCGGCGATCGCCTTTCCGGCATCGGACGCGGCGAGCTGACATCACCGGCACCGTGCTGAACGTCGATGGCGGCTGGCTCGCGTACGGCGGCACCGAGCCGCCGCCCGACTGACGCGCGCCACGACCGGCAAACCATTCAGAACGAAACATGGAGACATCCGTGCGCGAGCGGCGCAGGCGCGTGCTCGCCCGGACAACAAGGAGACATCAGATGCAACCCTCTACCCGTACGCTCGACGTGCAGTCGGTCATCGACACCGAGCGCTTTTCCGCTTGCCAGTGGCTGATCCTGATCCTGTGCTTTTGCGTCGTCGCGGCCGACGGCTACGACACGGCGGCGATCGGCTTCATCGCGCCGTCGCTGGTGCACGACTGGGGAATCGCGCGCAGCGCGCTCGGCCCCGTGATGAGCGCGGCGCTCGCCGGGCTCGGCATCGGCGCGCTCGCTGCCGGGCCGCTGGCGGACCGGTTCGGCCGCAAGACTGTGCTGGTGTCGTCCGTCGCGTGCTTCGGCGTCTGGAGCCTTGTATCTGCGCACGCGCAGACCATCGACGCACTGACGGCGCTGCGCTTCCTGACCGGCCTCGGGCTCGGCGCGGCAATGCCCAATGCGGTCACGCTGATGTCCGAGTATGCGCCGGCGCGCGTACGCGGGATCGTCGTCAACGCGATGTTCTGCGGCTTCTCATGCGGACTCGCGCTGGGCGGCGTCGCATCGGCATGGCTGATTCCGCATCACGGCTGGCAGAGCGTGCTGACTGCCGGCGGCATGGGGCCGATCGTGCTGGCCGCGGTTCTCGTCGTGCTGCTGCCGGAGTCGGCGCAGTTTCTCGCGGCGCGGCCCGGCACGCATGCGCGCATCGCGCGGATCCTCGCACGGATCGCGCCGCGTCAGCGCTTCGACGACTGCACGTTCGTCGCTGCCCATACGCACACCGAAGCGGATGACGGCCGCTCCGCGCTTTCGTTGGTGCTGTCGTCGAAGTTTCGCTCGCGCACGCTGATGCTGTGGCTCGCGTATTTCATGGGCTTGCTGATCTATTACCTGATGACGAACTGGATGCCGACGCTGTTTCGCGATGCCGGTTTCGGCGCCGGGCGCGGCGCGCTGATGACATCGCTGTTCCCGCTCGGCGGCGTGCTGGGCAATCTCTGCACGGGCTGGCTGATGGACCGTTTCAACCCGAACCGGACGATCGTCGTTGCGTATGTGCTCGCGGCAGGCCTGGTGCTGGTGGTTGGCCGCACGATCGGTCACACGGCATGGCTCGGCGTGCTGATCTTCCTGTGCGGCACCGTCGTCACCAGTGCCGTGACGTCGATGTCGGCCTATGCGGCGAGCCTGTATCCGACGCGCGGCCGGGCGACCGGCGTGGCCTGGATGCTCGGGATCGGGCGGATCGGCGGCGTCGCGGGCGCGTTCGTCGGCGCGGCACTGATGGGGCTGGGCTGGAATTTCAGCGACGTGTTCAGCCTGCTCGCGGTGCCGGCGCTGGCTGCCGCCGGCGCACTGCATGCGATCGTCCACTGCCGGCCCGAATACACCGAGCAGGAACGCGCAGCGGGGCCGGCCGCGCCGCAGCACTGACGCGCGAGCGCGCGAATTTCAACAATGACATTGACTGGACAGGAGATCGATTGATGAAGAAGGTTTTTGTTGCAACGGCTTCGCTGTGCCTGTGTGCATCCGCCGCGTATGCGCAAAGCAGCGTGACGCTGTATGGCGTGATCGACGAGGGCATCATGTTCAACAGCAACGTCGCGAGTGCGGCGTTGCCGGCGGGCGGGCGCAAGGTTTATCTGGATTCGCTGAACGGCTTGTATGGCAGCCGCTGGGGAATGCGGGGTGTGGAGGACCTGGGTGGCGGCACCAGGGCTGTATTCGCGCTCGAGTCGGGAATCAATCTGAATTCCGGCGCACTCGCGCAGGGCGGGCTGGAATTCGGCCGGCAAGCGTACGTCGGGTTGAGCAACGATCGTTACGGCACGCTCACGATGGGGCGTCAGTACGACTCGGTGGTGAACTATGCGCAGGCCGTGACGATACAGGGCTATCTTGGCAGCGAGGTGTTCCAGCATCCCGGCGACCTCGACAACACGGCCAACTCGCTGCGCACGAACAATGCGATCCGGTATGCGAGCCCCAGCTTCAATGGCCTGACGTTCGGCGCGGAGGTCAGCGTCGGCGGCGTGCCCGGCAACATCAGCGGCAACAGCGGATACTCGGCGGGCGTTGCCTATACCCATGGCCCGCTGTCGCTGGCGGCTGCGTACCTGTATTTCAAGAATCCGACGAGCAACACGGGCTCTTCCGGGTTTTTCACCGGCAACGCAAGCGGGACGGTGCTGACGGGTGTGCTCAACAAAGGCTACGCGTCCGCGAACGCATATCAGGTGGCGATCGGCGGCGGCACATACAGCCTCGGCCCCGTGCTCGTCGGCGCGTCGTTCGCCAACATCCAGTACAGCGGCATCAGCGCGCTGGGCGGCGCGACGGCGCGATTCAACAACGTCGACGTCGGGGTGCGGTGGACGATCACGCCGTACATCTATGTCGGCGCGGCTTACGATTACACGAAGGGTTACCGGGTCGCGGAACTGGGCGGAGTGGGGCTCGGAAACCAGCACTTCAATCAGTTCAGCCTGATCGCCGACTATGCGCTGTCGAAGCGGACGGATCTGTACGTCGAGGGTGCATACCAGAAGGCGTCGGGGATCTCGTCGACCGGCACCGCAGCAGTGGCGGATATCGGCAACGCGGGCGATTCGTCGACGAGCAACCAGACGTTGGTGCGTGTCGCGATGCGGCACAAATTCTGAGGCCAGCGTCGGATTCGTCGCCGCTTCCGTGCTTCGATGTCGCAACTGCCGGCGTTTGGTTAAAGTAGCGCCAATGTGACGGGCGACGGCGAGCATGCAATGCTTGCCTTGCCCGTCACCGCCCGTACGACGAATCCTCGACACGCCATACCGATGACCACCGAACAAAACGACGACGATCTCGATCCCGCGATTGCCGCGATCCTCGCGGCGCTGCATGAAGCGGCGCGCGACCCCGCGGGCAAACCGTGGTCGCTCCCCAAGCTCGCGAAGCGCACGCAATTGCCGATGAGCGCGTTGCGCCGCGTGTTGACGCAGCTCGACGCCGGCGGCCTGACCGCGACGACCGTGCGCGAAGACGGCACGGGCTCGGCGGCATTGACCGATGAAGGTCGCGCGTTGTGCGCACAGCTTTTCGACGCGGCGTAAAAAGGCGGGCCGCCGCAGCAGCCCGCCATCGGTCCGGTCGACGCACCGTGGCTCACCAGCGCGCCGTCACCCCCGCCATGACCGAATGATCGTAGGTCTGGTCGTTCAACCCGCGCCGGTATCCGACATCGAGATCGAGCCAGGGCTTCGGCGAATAGATCGCGCCGGCGATCACGAACGCGGGATTCGCCGACGCGCTGCGCTCGGCGTTACGTGACGTCCCGACATCGACGACCAGCTGCAGCGCATCCGTCGCGCGATAGATCGCGGCGCCGGAAACCTGCCAGATCGCAGTCAGGTCGTCCTGCCGATTCGGCTGATACGCGATTCCGGCATTGGCGAGAAACGAAAACCGCGCGACGTCGATCTGTACGAGCATCGTCGCGCCGGCGCCGACACGGCCGGTTCCGAGGCCGCGCCGATCGTTCCCGGTCGGCATCGTCACGCTCGGCTTCAGTGCGAGCGTGAACGGCCCGCGTTCGACGAAGCGCCATTTCATTCCGGCCTCGACGTCGCCGAATCCCGAGCCGTTCTCGTCGGAGCGCGTCTGCAGATGCGTATACGGCGCGCTGATGTACAGATCGACCCGCTCGCCGAACCCGCGCGTCAACGTCGAGCTCCACAGCTGCTGACGCCCGGTTTCCGGCTGTTTCGACGTCTCCTCGACGTTCAGTTCGAGCTGCCAGTTCGCATTGCCCTGCGTGCCCGTGTCGTCGCTGACGAGCGGATGGGCCGCATCGGCGCCGATCGGCGCGAAGAAAGCGCTTGCGGCGGCAAGCGGAAGCATTCTTTTCATGACACCCCCTGTGAATCGTTGCACACGGCCCGGCCCGCGCGTCGCGCGCGAGCCGGCCAGTCGTCATGCGTGGGAAGCGGAACGGATCAGAACCACTGCTTGTACCGGCGCACGTAGATCGTCTTGACGATCTGCGCGAGCAGGATGTAGCCGACCATCGTCGCGGCGAGCCACAGCCAGTAGCTGCCCGGCAGGTGCATGAAGCCGAGCGAATCCGCGAACGGCGAGAACGGCAGCCAGCAGCCGATCGCGATCGCCGTGAACGTCGACAGCAGCACCGGCAGCGCCGCGGTGCTCTGCAGGAACGGAATCTTCTGCGTGCGCAGCAGGTGCACGACGAGCGTTTGCGACACGAGGCTTTCGATGAACCAGCCGGAGTTCATCACGATCTGGCCGCTCGAACCGCCGTGCAGGTGATACATCGCGCCCGCGCCGAACATGGTCCACATCAGCACGTACGTGGTGATGTCGAACACCGACGACGTCGGCCCGACCCACAGCATGAAGCGGCTGATGTTGCCGGCTTCCCACTTGCGCGGCTTCTTCAGGAACTCGGGATCCATCTTGTCCCACGGCAGCAGCATCTGCGACGTGTCGTAGATCAGGTTCAGCACCAGCAGCTGCGTCGCGAGCATCGGCTCCCACGGCAGGAACGCGCTGGCGACGAGCACCGAGAACACGTTGCCGAAGTTCGAACTCGCGGTCATGTTCAGGTACTTGAGAATGTTGCCGAACGTCTCGCGGCCCTTGATCACGCCTTCCTCGAGCACCATCAGGCTCTTCTCGAGCAGGATGATGTCGGCCGTTTCCTTCGCGATGTCGGCGCCGCTGTCGACGGAGATGCCGACGTCGGCGTCGCGCAATGCCGGTGCATCGTTGATGCCGTCGCCGAGGAAGCCGACCGTGTGGCCGTTCGCCTGCAGCGCCTTGACGATGCGCGCCTTCTGCAGCGGCGTGAGCTTCGCGAACACGGTCGTGCGTTCGACGACCTGCGCGAGCGTCGCGTCGTCGAGCGCCTCGACCTCGGTGCCGAGGATCGGCTTGCCGGGCTCCAGGCCGACCTGGCGGCACACCTTCATCGTGACGGTCGGATTGTCGCCTGTCAGCACCTTCACGGCGACGCCGTTCTCGCGCAGCGCCGCGAGCGCGGGCGCGGCCGATTCCTTCGGCGGATCGAGAAAGGTCAGGAAGCCGCGCACGACGAGGTCGCGCTCGTCCGCGGTGCGGTATTGCTCGCGCTCGTCGCCGCGCGGGATCGCGCGCGTGGCCAGCACGAGCACGCGGAAGCCGTCCTCGTTGTACGCGTTCGCCTGTTCGAGCAGCCGCTTGCGGGCGACGAAGTCGAGCGGCCGCACGCCGTCTTCGTCCTGCACATGGGTCGACACGACGAGCATTTCCTCGACGGCGCCCTTGCAGATCAGCGTGTGCGTGCCGCGCGTGTCCTCGACGACGACCGACAGGCGGCGCCGCACGAAATCGAACGGCAGCTCGTCGATCTTCTTGTAGCCCTGCGGCTTCACGCGATCGCCGATCTCGTTCGCGCGATTGACGACCGCGATGTCGATCAGGTTCTTCTGGCCGCTCTGGTGGAAGCTGTTCAGCCAGCCGAGCTTCAGGATGTCTTCGTTCTTGTGCCCGGACAGGTCGAGATGGTGCTCGAGGATGATCTTGTCCTGCGTGAGCGTGCCGGTCTTGTCGGTGCAGAGCACGTCCATCGCGCCGAAGTTCTGCACGGAGTTCAGGCGCTTCACGACGACCTTGCGGCGCGCCATCGCGACCGCGCCGCGAGCGAGGTTCGCGCTGACGATCATCGGCAGCATTTCCGGCGTCAGGCCGACGGCCACCGCGAGCGCGAACGTGAGCGCGCTCAGCCAGTCGCCCTTGGTCAGACCGTTGATCATGAAGACGATCGGCACCATCACGAACATGAACCTGATCAGCAGCCAGCTCACGCTCGCGACGCCGCGGTCGAAGCTCGTCTCGATCCGCTTGTGGCTCACGACGTTGCGCGCGAGCGACCCGAAGTAGGTGTCCTCGCCGGTTGCGACCACGACCGCGGTGGCGGTGCCGCTGACGACGTTGGTGCCCATGAAGCAGATGTTCTCGAGATCGAGCAGTGACAGCGACGCGTCGTTCGCGGCGGCCGTGTGCGGTTTGGGCGTGTCGGGCGCATTGGCCGACTTGCCGGCAACCGCGCCGAGCGTGTCGTACTTCTCGATGGGCAGCGCTTCGCCTGTCAGCACGGCCTGGCTGATGAACAGGTCGCGCGACGCGATCAGGCGCACGTCGGCCGGAATCATGTCGCCGGCCGACAGGTGCACGATATCGCCGACGACCACTTCGCGCATCGGCACGTCGCGGCGCGACGGCTCGGCGGTGTCGGTCACCGCACGCTGCACGGTCGCGGTCGTGCGCACCATCGCCTTGAGTTTCTCGGCCGCGCGCAGCGAGCGGAATTCCTGCACGAAGCGCAGCAGCGCGCTGATCGTGACCATCGTCAGCAGGATCGTCATGCCGACGAAGTCGCGGTCGTCGGGCGCCGCGAACCAGACGTCCGTGCAGAAGCTGATCGCGGCGAGCACGAGCAGCACGTAGACGAACGGGTTGTGGAACGCGTGCAGCAGCTGGCTGGCCCAGTACGGCGGCTTGTCGTGCGCGATCTCGTTCGGGCCGTGACGCTGGAGGCGGTCGGCGGCCTGATCGTAGGTGAGGCCGCGCGTGGTGGTGCGCAGGTTGCGGAGCGTGTCTTCGAGCGGGCCGGCGGCTTCCTGCGCGGCGCGCATGATGCGCGGTTCGTTCTGCTGGCCGGCGCCGCCGGTCTTGATGAAGCCGCGCTGTTTCTTGTGCGACGGATTGCGTTGTGTCATGTGTTGCTCCATGCGCGCGAGGCGGCGGGCGGGGAGCGCACGTTATCGACGAACGAACGCTCCCTGCCGCGTCGCGTCAGGCGCGATCGGCTGTGTATCGGTGAAGGGGGGAACGCTCGCCGGCGCGCCGTGCGTCGTCATGCAGTCGGCACGCAGGGCCGCACCGGCGAGCGGTAATCGACTACTGTCGTCTGAGTTCATCTGCACTCCTGTCGTTGTCGGTCGACGGCACGGGCAATCGGCGGCGGTGCGTGCATGGCGGCACGCACGCCGGACGGCGCGCGAACGGAATACGCTCGCAGCCGGGCTGCGCGCGCGACGGACGTGCGCTACCGCGTCGGCGGTCGCACGTCGTTCAAAAAAATCGGCGGGGATTCTGGCCGGTCAGGCCGGAAGGGCGCCGCATCCTGCTTCCCGGGATGCGGCAGAAGACGAGGCTCTGCGCAGTTTCCTCAGGCGGCAGTCAAGTTGGTCAAGCACCAACTACAACTCGCATCGGTGTTCACAGAACACTCCATGTGTTTAGACGGGGGCGATGGTAAAGGGACGCAGTGCGAAGCGTCAACCCTTTTGTAAGACATTCTTTTCGAGATTGTCAGGCATCGCCGGCCGGATCGTAACGCAGCACCTTTTGGCAAAGCCGCACATGACGCGTCGCCGAAAGCAAAACGCGCCCTCGGCAGTTGCCGAAGGCGCGTGTGTGACCGCTTCGCCGCTCAAGTGCGTCAGTGCATCGACGCGGCCACGGCGGCGGCCGCATCGAGGATGCCCGAGCCCGCGGGCAGCGCCGTGCACGACGTGCCGGCCGCGAGCTTCGTCGTCCGCGCGCCGCCCTGCAGTTTCTGCTGGATCTGCGCGGGCGTCAGGTTGCCGTTGACCGCGAGCATCAGCGCGGCGACGCCCGACACCTGTGGCGTGGCGAGGCTCGTGCCGGTCGCGAGGCCGTAGCTGTCCGCGCCGGGCACGGTCGTCCCGGTGTTCGACGTCGACAGGATGTTGACGCCCGGCGCGGAGAGCGCGACGTCCGTGCCGAAGTTGCTGAACGATGCGCGCATGCCGGTGGGATCGGTTGCGGCGATGCTGATCACGCCGCGGCAGTTCGCGGGCTGGTCGAGGCCGGTCGACAGCCCGTCGTTGCCGGCCGCGACGACGACGGTCACGCCCTTGGCGGTCACGTCGTCGATCGCCTGCTGGAACGTCTGGCTGCACGTGCCGGTGCCGCCGAGGCTCAGGTTGATGATCTTCGCGGGCGTCGGATTGGCCGGCACGCCGCTGACCGAGATGCCGGCCGCCCAGCGCATCGCATCGGCGATATCGCTCGTCACGCCGCCGCACTTGCCGAGCACGCGCACCGGCAGGATCTTGCCGAGCCACGAGACGCCGGCGATGCCGATGTTGTTGTTCGCAACCGCGCCGATGATGCCCGCCACGCGCGTGCCATGCCAGCTGCTGTTGTTCGGTTCGCTCGCGCAGTGGTAGAACGGACCGTTCGTGTTGTCGATGTCCTGTTGCGTGACCCAGTCGCCCGGGTCGGTCGCGTCGGGGCCGCGCATGTTGCCGTTGTTGCTCGTGTTGACGTCGGAGATGAAGCTGTAGCCGGGCAGCAGGTTGCTGACGAGGTCGGCGTGCGGGCGGTAGCCCGTGTCGAGCACGGCGGTGACGACCGTCGCCGCGCCCTTGGTCAGCGTCCAGGCAGCGGGCAGGTCGATGCCGGCCGTCGGGTCGAAGAGGTTCCACTGCTGGCTGTAGTCCGGATCGGTCGGCGTGTCGCGCACGCTCATCCGGCTGTCCGGTTCCGCGTAGTCGACGTCCGCGTCGGCGG
Source organism: Burkholderia sp. PU8-34 (assembly GCF_053427725.1). Taxonomy (NCBI): domain Bacteria; kingdom Pseudomonadati; phylum Pseudomonadota; class Betaproteobacteria; order Burkholderiales; family Burkholderiaceae; genus Burkholderia; species Burkholderia sp. PU8-34. The sequence goes on along the minus strand of NZ_JBSAXC010000001.1, from coordinate 236,208 downwards.
CGAACACCTGCGCGAGCGCGGCTGCATCGGCCGCCGCGATGTGCTGCCCGAGCATCAGCACGGCCGCGCCGTTCGACATCGTCCGCTCGACCTGCACGTTCAGCGGCGTCTGCGACGCCATGCTCGCATACGCGCGGGCGGCGCCGCCAGGCGCGCCCCATTGCGTCATCGCGCGCTGGATCACCGCGTCGATGCGCGACGTGCCGTTGGCGGCCGACATCGCATACGCGGCCGTGACGGTTTTCAGCTTCACGATCAGGTGATCGACCGGCGGCGCGTTCGCCGCGACGGTTTGCGCGGCCAACTGCGCGGCTGCCTGCTGGGTCGGGCACGCGCTGGTGGTCGACGACGGCGGGTTGGGTGTCGGCGTGGGCGAAGGGGAAGGCGACGGCGAAGGTGCCGGCGCGGCCGCGGACGGCGTCGCGCTGTTGCCGTCGCCGCCGCCTCCACAACCGGCGAGCGGCAGGAGCGCGGCGGCGGACAGCATGCCGGCCAGCGTGCGGGCGTGAGCGAACCGTGCCACAGCGGGATTGAAACGATTGGCTCTCATGGTGAAACTCGATCCTTGTCGATAGCCGTTGTGCCGGCGGTGGCAGTCGGGCCGGTCGCCGTGATCGTCGCCTGTCGTTGCATGGTCGCTTCGGCGGCTTTCGGCGGGCAGCCGGTCCTTCTCGTTGTTTTCTGGTGGCCTCAGCGACAGATGCTGCGGCGCGCCACGCTGTGGGTAACGGCCGTCGCGGCCGCTTCTTGAGTGCGTTTCAAAAGAAAACAAGGCCGGCGCGCAAACGATAGCGTTGCTGCACGCCAGCACGAACATGTGTTTCGAACGGTCGATACATCAGGCGGGCCGGCGGCGCTGCGAGATTGTGCGGCACGGCGGCGCACATGCATGGCTGGACGGCGGCCGCAGACCTTACGATTTCCCTGATGCGGTGTGTTTCTGTCGGGCGTAGGATCGCGGTTCGATCCACGATTCGTCAGGAGAAAGGCATGGACCGTCGTTACAGCTGGCTGGCCGTCGCGCTGTCGTGCGCGCTGGCGGGCGCCGCGCATGCGCAGGCGCTCACGGGTACGTTGAAGAAGATCAAGGACACGGGCGTCGTGTCGCTCGGCATCCGCGAATCGTCGGTGCCGTTCTCTTATTCCGACAACCAGCAGAAGAACATCGGCTATTCGCGGGACATCGCGTCGCGCATCATCGACCAGCTCAGGACGGACCTGAACCAGCCCGGCCTCACGGTGAAGGAGATTCCGATCACGTCGCAGAACCGGATTCCGCTGCTGCAGAACGGCACGATCGATTTCGAATGCGGATCGACGACGAACACGCTCGAGCGGCAGAAGCAGGCGGCGTTCTCGAACAGCATCTTCCTGTACGGCATTCGCTTCAGCACGCGCAAGGATTCGGGCGTGAAGGACTTCGCTGATCTCGCGGGCAAGACGGTCGCGACGACGGCCGGCACGTCGGATGAGCGCCTGCTGCGCAAGCTCAATGAAGAAAAGAGCATGAACATGACGATCATCAGCGCGAAGGACCACGCGGAGGCATTCATGAACGTGACGACCGGCCGCGCAGTCGCGTTCGTGATGGATGAGCCGCTGCTGTACGGCGAACTCGCGAAGGACCGTAATCCTGGCGCGTACACGGTGACGGGCACGCCGCTCGTCCACGAGAACTACGCGTGCATGATGCGCAGGGACGATCCGGCGTTCAAGCATGTCGTCGACGGCGTGATCGCGAAGATGCAGACGTCGGGGGAAGCCGAGAAGCTGTACAACCGCTGGTTTACGCAGCCGATTCCGCCGAAGGGGGTGAACCTGAACTATCCGCTGTCGGCCGAGATGAAGCAGCTTTTCAGGAATCCGACAGATCAGGCGCAGTATTGAGCGAGGAGCGCAGAGGGGATGCAGCCACGACGCCCGAACCGCGTGCGGCACGTGTCGGCATCTGCAAACCATGTCTGCGTTCGCCTGACGATCCATCGATGACGCTCCACGCACGCTTTGCTGTCGACACCCTTGCGGACGATGCGCACCGTGACGGTCCGCCGGGGACTGGGTGTGCTCGCCGCATCCGTGCTCGCGCAGTCTGCGTAGCGCCACGACGAGCCACTGCGTGACCGCAATTCCGGGATGAGGCAGATTCCAGAGTAGACGATTCCTGTGCCGCTCACTATTCGTTGTCGATTTTTTTTGCTACATCCAACGCGAAACGTTGCGCAAGCAACGCCGCCGAGTTGTATCGGCGGGCAGGAATTTAGCGCATGCACGTTCCACAGGAGCGTCTTGTAATTCAGCGATAGTTTCCTACCATGAATTGCATTCGACGCCGACGGCCCATTATCGCGGTTTGACCGGGAATGGAACGACAGGAACGGCGCCGCGAATATTCAATTTCGCATCTCATTCCGGGGAATCGTTGCAATGATCAAAACCATGGCCATCCCGAGTGCTTGCTCAGGAAATAATCCGGGGTAGTACGACCGGCGTTCACCTATCTTCGATGCCAGCGCGACGTTCTTGGCGCGGGGAGAGGATTTGCCGCTGACGTCTCATTGGCGCTTTAATTTCGAAGTGCAAACTATCCGGGCGGGATATATGGCATCGACGGATCATGGTCGCCCCGAATTCGGTGAACCGTCGATCCGGTATCCGCAGCCGCACAGGACGCCCGTCTCCTCCGTCGAAACCCGCCGGCACGCCAAAGCATGCCGACCCGTACGCGCGACGACCTGCATCTCGTGCGTGTGTGTTCAATCCGCCGCCCGCAACGGACGCGATGCGATCTCCCGTTTGCTGCACGACGTGTCGTATTCGGCGGCCAGGTTCATCTCGATCAGCGCGGTGACTGGCGCCCAGGAATGCAGGCCGAGAATGCGCATTCGCTGATACCCGCTATTCGCCCCAACCCCTAACGATCTGCGCTTGCGTGCCGATAACCCATGCTGGCCAAGATCCGGACGTCTGTTTGCATGCGTGTTCCGTATGCAAACAGTCCCTGGCAAATATCGAGGGTTTTCAATGCATTTCTGGCGCAAGCTATCCATTCAGAACAAGCTGATTCTCAGCATGACCAGTTGCCTGCTCGTGTTCGTCGCGATTTCGAGCGGGGTGAGCGTCCGGTTGATCGGGAACGCCGTGCGCGAGCGTGTCGTGCATGACGAACTGCCGACCGCGGTCAACAGCATTCGCGCCGACGTGCAGCGCCAGCTCGCCGGGCCGGTGGCCGCATCGCGCGTGCTGGCTCGCGACGCCTTTCTGCTGCAATGGGAAGCCGACGGCGAACCCGACGCCGGCACGCGCAACTGGATGCATCTTGCGGAGAACGTGAAGGCGGAGCAGAAGGCCGCGTCCGTTCAGTGGGTATCGCTGAAGAGCGGAAATTACTACAACGAGGCCGGTCTGCAACGGAAGGTCGGCGACAACGATCGCTGGCTGACGGCCTTGATCGCATCCGGCAAGCCGTACGCTTACCTGAGCTATGCGGGCGCAGCGGGCGCGCGTTTCATCGCGACGTCCTTCATTCCCGAGTTGGATGCCTACGTTGTCGTCGAGGTGCCGCAGGCGGAACTGCTCGGGCCCGTCACGCATGCGATCCGGAATGCCGCGCTGGTGGCTGCCGTCATTGGCCTGGGCGTCGCGTTGGTCGTCATTCTGCTGGTCGGCCGCGGGATCGCCGCGCCGATCCGGCGGGCGGCGGCGTTCAAGGTTGATGCCTGAGGGGGCGTGAGTGAACCGGGCTTGTTGTCGCCGTTGTTGCGTGGACGTCGCCTGCGTTCGGATAGTGTCGACCCGTTGCGGCCCTTTGAGGCGTCAATACGTATGACAAAATCCCCGCCAGGCGCAGAGCGGGGCCTTGCAATCGCCATTCCCGATACGTCAGCTCCTCGGCCAACTCATTGATGCGTGTCGCAAGATACCTGGAATCGTGGCTTGCATGTTGTTGAACGAGGGCAGGATCCGACGCACTCCCGGGCAGACGGATCGATCCGCGCTGAAACGCCGCTTTGACGATTTCCGCAGCCATCGTTGCCGCGTCGCCTCGATCGAAAAATTCATTCGCCGCCTCCGCTTCGTTGGCCATGGAATAAGTCGTCGCAGCGAAGCGCGGTGACGCGTGATCGGGTTTTCAGGTCGAGCGTCGGTCCGGTGGGGCGCAGCGTGAATACGTGGACAAGCATTCGGATATCGAAGAACGTGAAAATGGGGTGCAATCAGATTGTTAAATTGTGACCTGCAGTCGCCGGAAGTCTAGTCAAGAACAGGGGAATTGAGCCAAAATGCCGCGGTTTGGGCGACGAGAAGTCGACCAAAGTGGGCGGGTGGTGTCGTGCGCCCCCGGAAGCATACGCACCGCTTTCGGGCGAAAGACGAATCTCGCCACTTGGCAGTCATCGAATCGACTGAACGCGACCGGTCAGAAGAATGAAGTTTCCAATCACGCTGTGGCTTGTTGCGGTTTTGGCGGCAACGGCATCGGTATCCGCGCACGCCCAATCAAGCCGGCTGCAGTGTTTCGACGAAAAAGGGCGGGCGGTCGCGTCTTCCCCGCACTGTTTCTCACTGGATCTGCCGAACGACGCGCAACTGCAGTGGTCCGCTTGGCTGCCGTCCGCGGGGACCATTAAGGATGGTCGCATCGCCGTGTCGGGCGTCGTCGACGACAATCGATTCGTACCCGTGGCGATCGGCCCGGCCTCGCCCGACTACCCGGCCAAACCCGACATGCTGCTGTTCAACACCCCGCTTTTGTCCGGCTTCACGTTACGGCCGTTTGGACAGGAAGAGCGGGCAAGCGCACGCCGGAGTCCTGAAGGCGATGCGATTGCGATCGCCTGCCGGCCGGGCCGGCAGCCCGCCGGCGTCGTTCTGGAGCGCGCAAGCGCGCGCTGGCCGCGCACCGTGGCGGGCGACGTCGTACTGGCCGGGCGCGGGGACGACGGTTTTCAGTGGGGGATGGCTGCGAACGGGCGCGATCCCGCCGCGCTGTACCCGCTGCATCGAACGGCCGGCAATGGGCAGTTGCACGGGCGGATCGATCTGGCGACGGTCCCGGCCGGGACGGATGACAGCGCTCGGAACCTCGTGCTGCTGTGTCCGTCCGACGGTGGGCGCATCGACCTGACCGACGTTCGCCTCACACCGCGCACTGCAGCGGCAGAAGGCGGGCGTGCCGCATGGGTGTGGCAGCGCGACCGGTGGCAGGACGGCGGCGGCGACTTGCTCGCGGATGCCGCGCGGTACAAGGTAACGCGCCTCTACATCGCGTTGCCGATCGCCGACGACGAGGTGACCGGCGCCGCGGCGCTGCGGGATTTCGTGGCGCGCGCGCGCGGCGCCGGCATCGAGGTCTGGGCGGTCGAAGGCGATCCGGAAATGGTCACGGAAAAGGGGCGCGAGCAAGCGTTGGCGCGGCTGCGGGCCATCGGACAGTATCAGCGCGCGTCGACGGAGCGGGCGCGGCTGGGTGGCGTTCAGTACGACATCGAACCGTACCAGTTGCCTGCGTATCGTGACGATCCGAATGCGGTGGTGCACGCGTGGGGCACGACGGTCGCCGCGCTCGGGGAGGCGGCCGACGTGCCGCTCGACGCGGTCCTGCCATTCTGGCTGCTCGACGTGCCGGGCGGCGATGAGCTGCTGGAGCGGATCGGTCAGTCTGCGCGCTCGCTGACCATCATGGCGTATCGCACCGATGCCGAACATGTGCAGCGGGTGGCGGCGCCTTTGCTGGCGTGGGGGGCAGCCCGGAATTTCCCCGTCAGCGTCGCGCTGGAAAGCGGCCCGATGCAGGACGAGTGGACGCAGACGTACGCACCCGTGCCGCCGGGTGGCGCAGCGACCCTGTGGCTGTTGCCCGAGGACGGCCGCGTGGTCGCCATGCGCCTGGATCATGCCGCCACGGCGGAGCGCGGCGTCGGGTATGTCGAGGGGCACCGGGAACGAATCGACGCAGCCACGGTGAGTTTTCTGGGAGATGCGCAGCGTCTGCTGACCGTCTCCGCGGGCCTGCAACCCGTGTTTCGCGCATGGCCGAACTATGCCGGCATCGCGTTTCACGGGCTGCTGGATCATTGATTGGCGGTCGTCGGCCGGGGGGGCGCAATGTCTCTCCGGCCGGTCCCGCCGCGAGTAGGGCAAGTCATCCAACAGCCATGGTCCTGGAAGCGGAAATGTCGGATTTACCAAAGATTCTTGTCGCTGAAGACGACGCGCTCCTTCGCGAGCTGCTCGAGCACAAACTGTCGACCTGGGGTTACGCGGTGCTGTCGGCGTCCGACGGCGAGGCCGCGTACGAGCTCATTCGCGCGCAGCAGCCGTCGATGGCGTTGCTGGACGTGATGATGCCGCGCCTCGACGGTTTCGCGCTGCTGCGCAAGATGAATCAGGACGGCTTGCTCGAGCAAACGCCCGTCATCATGATTACCGGTCGCAAACTGGAATCCGATGTCGTCAACGCGTTTCGGTGGGGAGCCGAGGACTACCTGGCCAAGCCGTTCTCGCTGAGCGAGCTGCAGTCGCGCATCTCACGCATCATTTCCCCGCCGGAGCGCGCCTGATGGCGGATCGGATTCGATTCGCAGGCCGCTGCACGCTCGCGACCATGCTGGTCTGCGGTAGCGTGCCGACCGCCGTCGCCCAGCGCGGGCCGGGCCTTTCCGGAGCGGAAATCACCCGTCTGTACGAGTCCGGGGTGCAGGCGAGGCTGGCCGGGCGCATGGATGAAGCGCTCGATCTGTTGTCTCAAGCGGCGGCCGCCGCGCCGGACAATGTCGACGTGCTGCTCCAGGAGGGCCTGGTGCTGATGGCGAAAGGGCGCGACAACGACGCAGCCGCCCTGTTTCAGCGCGTCCTGTCGCTGGCGCCCGGTTACAAGGATGCGCGCCTCGCACTCGCCCGGATCGCCGAGCGGCGCGGCGACATCGATGCGGCCCTCGCGCAGGTCGATGCCGTGTTGCGCGACGCGCCGCTCGATACCGAAGCGCGCGAACTGCGCGCGGACTTGCTGCTGGCCAAGGGCGACGCGCGGGGCAGCGAGTCGGCGTATCGCGCGCTTGCGCGTGAGCGAACCGGCGGCGCGTCCGCGCTGATCGGTCTCGGCGACAGCTTGCGCGCGCAATGGCGCGACGCGGAGGCTCGCGCGGCCTACCGCGAGGCAGCCGCGCTGGCGCCGGAGGATACCGTCGCGCGCAAACGCGCCGAGCTGCCGGATCACCCGCGATTCCGCCTGGATGTCGGCGGCGAGTACAGCAGCCTGTCGAACGGATCGCCGGCCTGGAAGGAAGGCTCCGTCCGTTTGGCGTATTCGATCGACGATCGCAACGTGGTCGCCGTCGGCTCGGACGTCAGCCGTCGATTCGACATGACCAACGTCTATTCCGAGTTGCGGCTGGATCATCGCTATTCCGACCGGTTGAGCGTCTACCTGTATGGCGGCGGCACGCCCGACGCGTCGATTCTGCCGAGGGTGGCGATCGGCACGGGTGCGCAGTGGCGGCTCAATCCGTCGGCCGGCAAGGGGTCGACCTTCGCGACGCTCGATGCGCGTTACGCCCGCTACGAGAATGCGCGTGTCTGGTCAGGCGACATCGGCGCCATCCAGTATCTCGGCGACGACCGACTGTGGATCACGGCAAAGTGGGTGAACACGCTCGACGAGCGTAACCGCTATCTGACCGGATACGCACTGCGCGCGGACTGGCAGGCGTGGCCCCGGCTGCGCCTGCTGGTCGGGTTCGCCGATGCGCCCGAGTCGGACGAGGGCGTGACAGTCAGGACCCGCGCCGTCTATGGCGGGGCCGTGTTCGATGTCAGTGACGCGTTCGCGATCAACGTCTCGGCTGCGCGCGAGATGCGGCGGGGCCTTTACGACCGCGACGTGGTCGGGCTCGGAATGACCGTGAAATTCTGAGCGCACGCGCCCATGGTCAACGCGATCCAGATCGTCTCGCTCACGCTCAGCGCCATCTCGGTGCTGCTGCTGGCGATGCTGCTGCTGTTCCATGCCGTGCGTGGACGGCAGGCGTCGCGCGACGCGGCGCTGGCGGCAGCGCTGTCGCGCGAGCTGATCGTCTGGCTCGTCGGTCCGGAAGCGAGTGTCGCCCAGATTGAACGCGTCGCGCGCCGCAAGCCGGCGCTGGTGACGTCGCTCGTGCTGAGGCTGGCGGGCCAGCTGCGCGGCGACGAGCATGTCCGGTTGATACAGTTGGCCAGCCGGTTGGGGCTTGGGGAACGCATGGTGAGCGACTTGCGGCGCCGGCGGCAGTCGTGGATCCGGCGGCGTGCGGCGGAGTCGCTCGCGTTGTTCGACGATGAGGATTCGGCACGCGCGCTGATCGGCGCCCTCGACGACCGCAAACCCACCGTATGCCTGGCGGCCGCCTGGGCGCTGGCGCGACGGGGGCATCACGTTCCGTTGAAGCAGGTCATCGAGAAGCTGGGCGGATTGAGCGATTCGATGCTGACGCTGGAATTGTTCGAGCGTCTGGCGAGCCGACAGACGTCGGACCTGATCGCGCTCGCCGCGGACGATCAGGCGCTGCCGCGGCTTCGCGGCGTCGCGATTCGGGCGCTGGCCGCGGCAGGTGACTACGCGCTGATTCCCGTATTCGCGGACGCCACGCGATCGCGGCAGCCCGATGTGCGGGCGGCGGCGGCACGGGCGCTGGGCCAATTGCATCATCCGCTCGCCGCGTCGTCGCTGCTGGCGCTCCTGCGGGACGATGTGTGGTACGTCAGGGTCGCGGCCGCCGAAGCGGCGGGGAAGATCGACGTTGCATCGCTCGACGGCGAGATTGAGGCCCTGATGAGCGACGGCAACTGGTGGGTCCGCTTCCGGGCGGCGGAGGCGCTCGCGATGGAAGGCGACCGCGGTTACCGCATATTGAAACGCGCGGCGCAGGGCGAGCCTTCCACGGCGCGCGACGTCGCCGCATTGATGCTGCTGGAGCGCAAGGAGATTGGATCGTGACCGCGGATGGCATCCCGTCCCTGATCGTGCACGGCGTCGTGGCCGTCATCCTGACCGTCAACGTATTGCAGAACGTGCTTTACCTGTTCCAGATCGCCGCGGCGGTCGGTGTGCTGATCCGTCCTGGCGCGAACAGCGGGGGTGTCCAGCTGTGGCGTCGCTATGGCGCGAGCGCGCCGCCGATCGCGTTGCTGGCGCCGGCCTACAACGAGGAGATGGGCATCGTCGACTGCGTGAAGGCGCTGTTCGCGCTCGAGTATCCGCTGACCGAAGTGATCGTCATCAACGACGGCTCGACGGACGATACGCTGCGCGTCCTGACCGACGCGTTCGAGTTGACGCCAACCCAGCGCACGTTCGATATGGTCGTCACGCACAAGCCGATTCGCGGCATCTATGCGTCGCGCGTCCATCCGAACCTGCTCGTCATCGACAAGGAAAACGGCGGCAAGGCCGACGCGATGAATGCCGGAATCAATCTGGCGCGCGCGCCGCTGTTCTGCGCGATCGATTCCGATTCGCTGCTGGAGTCGGACGCGTTGTTGCGCATCGTGCGGCCCTTTGTCGAGCAGCCGCAACGCACGGTCGCGGTCGGCGGCGTGGTGCGGGTGGTCAACGGATGCCACGTTCAGAGCGGACGGGTCGTCGAAATGCGCGCCCCGAAGCGCTTCCTGCCGCTCGTGCAATCGATCGAATATCTGCGCGCGTTCCTGATGGCGCGTGTCGCGTGGAGCGGCGTGGGCGCGCTGACGTTGATTTCGGGGGCATTCGGCCTGTTCCGGCGCGACGTGGCAGTGCAGGTCGGTGGATTCGGCACGGATACGATCGGCGAGGATCTCGACCTGGTGATCAAGATGCACCGCCATCTGCGGGAGCAGCGCCGACCTTACAACATCGTGTTCCTGTCCGATCCGATCTGCTGGACGGAGGCGCCGGAATCGTTGCGCGTGCTGAAGGGGCAGCGGTGCCGCTGGCAGCGCGGCGCACTGGAAGTGTTCTTCAAGCAGCGTGACATGCTGTTCCGATCCCGATATGGCCGCATCGGCTGGCTGGGCATGGGGCAGATCCTGATCGTCGATATCCTCGGGCCGCTCGCCGAGCTGTTGGGCTACATCCTGTTGCCCGTGTTCTGGATGCTCGGCTGGGTCGACATCGCCTACTTCAAGGCATTCCTTTCGCTGGTTGTGCTGTTCGGCATGTTTCTCAGCGTGTCGTCGCTCGTGTTGTCCGAAGTTGCGACGCATCCGTTTCCGCGCCTCGCCGACTTGTTGCGGCTGGCGCTGGCCGCCATGATCGAGAATTTCGGTTACCGTCAGCTGAATAGCTGCTGGCGCATGCTCGGCTGGTGGCAGTTTTTGCGCAAAGACAAGTCCTGGGGCGAGATGACCCGGGTCGGGTTCAATGCGAACTAGAAAAAAATGGCGCCGCAGGTGTTCAGCCCGCGGCGCCATTCCGTGGCGCTACGACGCGAACCGCACGCCGTAGCCCGACAGCACGTTTACATCTGCACGGTGTCGGCCACTTCCTTGAAGTCTTCGATCTGGTCGAAGTTCATGTACTTGTAGATCTTGTCGCCGTTGGCGTTGATCACGCCGATGTCGGCCATGTACTCGTCCTTGGTCGGGATCTTGCCCAGACGCGAGCAGATCGCCGCCAGTTCCGCCGAGCCGAGGTACACGTTCGTGTTCTTGCCGAGACGGTTCGGGAAGTTGCGGGTCGACGTCGACATGACCGTCGCGCCTTCGCGCACCTGCGCCTGGTTGCCCATGCACAGCGAGCAGCCCGGCATTTCGGTACGCGCACCGGCCGTGCCGAACACGCCGTAGTGGCCTTCTTCGGTCAGCTGCTTCTGGTCCATCTTGGTCGGCGGGGCGACCCACAGCTTGACCGGAATGTCGCGCTTGCCTTCCAGCAGCTTCGACGCCGCACGGAAGTGGCCGATGTTGGTCATGCACGAGCCGATGAACACTTCGTCAATCTTCGCGCCGGCCACGTCGGACAGCGTCTTCACGTCGTCCGGGTCGTTCGGGCACGCGACGATCGGCTCGTGGATGTCGGCCAGGTCGATCTCGATGACGGCCGCGTAGTCGGCGTCGGCATCCGGCGACAGCAGTTGCGGGTCGGCCAGCCACTGCTCCATCGCCGTGATGCGGCGCTGCAGGCTGCGCGGGTCCTGGTAGCCCTGGGCGATCATCCACTTCAGCAGCGTGACGTTGCTGTTCAGGTATTCGATGATCGGTTCCTTGTTCAGGTGAACCGTGCAACCGGCGGCCGAGCGCTCGGCGGACGCATCCGACAGTTCGAACGCTTGTTCGACCTTCAGGTCGGGCAGGCCTTCGATCTCGAGAATGCGGCCCGAGAAGATGTTCTTCTTGCCTTGCTTGGCGACCGTCAGCATGCCTTGCTTGATCGCGTACAGCGGAATCGCGTTGACGAGGTCACGCAGCGTGACGCCCGGCTGCATCTTGCCCTTGAAGCGGACCAGCACCGATTCCGGCATGTCCAGCGGCATCGTGCCGGTGGCGGCTGCGAAGGCGACCAGGCCCGAGCCTGCCGGGAAGCTGATGCCGATCGGGAAGCGCGTGTGCGAATCGCCGCCGGTGCCGACGGTGTCGGGCAGCAGCATGCGGTTCAGCCACGAGTGGATCACGCCGTCGCCCGGGCGCAGCGCGATGCCGCCACGCGTGCTGATGAAGTTCGGCAGCGTCTGGTGCGTCTTCACGTCCACCGGCTTCGGATAAGCGGCGGTGTGGCAGAACGACTGCATCACGAGATCGGCCGAGAAGCCGAGGCACGCGAGATCCTTCAGTTCGTCGCGGGTCATCGGGCCCGTGGTGTCCTGCGAGCCGACCGAGGTCATCTTCGGTTCGCAGTACGTGCCCGGGCGGACGCCCTGGCCTTCCGGCAGACCGCATGCGCGGCCGACCATCTTCTGCGCGAGCGAGAAGCCCTTGCCACTGTTGGCCGGCTGGTGCGGCAGGCGGAACAGCGTCGACGACGCGAGGCCCAGTGCTTCGCGTGCCTTCGCGGTCAGGCCGCGGCCGATGATCAGCGGAATGCGGCCGCCGGCGCGCACTTCGTCGAACAGCACGTCGGACTTGACCTGGAATTCGGCGATCACTTCGCCGTTCTTCAGCGCCTTGCCTTCATACGGGCGCAGTTCGACCACGTCGCCCATTTCCATCTGCGACACGTCGAGTTCGATCGGCAGTGCGCCTGCGTCTTCCATCGTGTTGTAGAAGATCGGGGCGATCTTGCCGCCCAGGCACACGCCGCCGAAGCGCTTGTTCGGCACGAACGGGATGTCTTCGCCCGTGAACCACAGCACCGAGTTGGTGGCCGACTTGCGCGAGGAGCCGGTGCCGACCACGTCGCCCACGTACGCGACCAGGTGGCCCTTTTCCTTCAGCGATTCGATGAACTTGACCGGGCCGCGCTTGCCGTCTTCTTCCGGGGTGATGCCGGGACGGGCGTTCTTCAGCATCGCCAGCGCGTGCATCGGGATGTCCGGGCGGGTGGTGGCGTCCGGGGCCGGCGACAGGTCGTCGGTGTTGGTTTCGCCCGTCACCTTGAAGACGGTGATGGTCAGGCTTTGCGGCACTTCCGGACGGCTGGTGAACCATTCGGCGTCGGCCCAGCTTTGCAGCACGGCCTTCGCGTGTGCGTTGCCCTTGTCGGCGAGTTCCTTCACGTCATGGAACTGGTCGAACATCAGCAGGGTTTTCTTCAGCGCGTCGGCGGCCACGGCCGCGACTGCATCGTCGGACAGCAGTTCGATCAGCGGCTGGATGTTGTAGCCGCCCAGCATCGTGCCGAGCAGTTCGGTGGCGCGCTCACGCGAGATCAGCGGGCTGACGGTCTCGCCCTTGGCGACGGCAGCCAGGAAGCCGGCCTTCACGCGGGCGGCTTCGTCGACGCCGGCAGGCACGCGGTGGGTGATCAGGTCGAGCAGGGTCTGCTCTTCGCCGGCGGGCGGGTTCGTCAACAGTTCCACCAGTTCGGCGGTCTGCTGAGCCGTCAGCGGCAGGGGAGGAATACCGAGCGCGGCGCGAGCGGCCACGTGAGCACGAAAGTTTTCAAGCATGGGGGGACCTGCTGAAGTTGCGTTTCAGGGGAAGGCTTTTGAGGCACTCCGAGGTGTTCCAGGTACTGCTTTGATCGCGATTCTAATCGCAACGGCCTGGATCGTCAAATATCTTATATCTTATATAAGAGTTGAGACTGTAAAACCGTTGGGTATCGTGGTTGCAAGGGCGGGGTCGTACCGTTCGTGTGAAATCTGGCGGCTTACCTGAGAGCCTTGTCACACAAGGGATTTCTGGCAATTCTGACTGTCGTCAGCAGGAACGGGGACGATCTGCGGCAAGCCATTCGACCGCGATTTTTGATCGTCCTCTGGCATGAGGTAGACCGTATCGGCTCTGGATTTCGGAATGTGAAACAGGGGCGCGAGCCGTTCGAGGCCGCCGCGGACGATGGCATTCTCCAGATGAAGAAGACCCTGAGCGAGACCGCTGATGCGCTGATGGCATGCGTGCGGGAAACTGTCGTCACGCCGCGCGCGCTCGGGCGCCCGGCGCAAACCGCGAGGTCAGGGCGCTCAACCGCCAACCTGAATCACGATCGATGGCGCGTTCGCAGGCGATTTTTGGTACGTGCGCGTGCCGAACGGGCAACCGGCCGTAGCTAATGGCACGTCAGGGGCGCGGTTCAACGGGTTGGGGCTCGACATGGTCAGCCCATGCACTCGGAACGGTCCAACTGTTGCCCGGTCACAGCAAGCTCGAAAGCACGGTCCGGTACCAGGGCATCGATGTTGACGATGCGCTCGAGATGAGTGGGATGGAACGCGATATGGTCGTGCGCCGGTGTGCGAAGGTCCGGGTACTGATGGGCGTCATCGCGCTCATTCTGCTTGTGACAGGTGGGTGGATCATTCACCAGACTCGGGCGGCCGCACGCCAGACTTCCCTTGTATTGGCATCGGCCGCGATGGCGGCGAACGACGCGGGAATCCATGACCGCGGAATGCGCTTCGCCGTGCTCGCGATGGGGAAAGGCTGGTTCTCGCCGGGATCGGTCGAAGCAGAACTGGAACTCATGCGTGGCGCGCACGCATCAATGCAGATTGCGCTGCTCGGCGGGCATCAGGAGCCGGTTGATTCCGCCGTCTTCAGCCCGGACGGCAAGCGGGTGGTGACCGCGTCCTGGGATGGGACCGCGCGGGTGTGGGACGTGGCCACGGGCAAACAGATCGTGCTGCTCGGCGGGCATCAGGGGTGGGTTTATTCCGCAACCTTCAGCCCGGACGGCAAGCGGGTGGTGACCGCGTCCGCGGACAGGAGCGCGCGGGTGTGGGATGCGGCGACCGGCCAGGTCATCGCGCCACTTATCGGACATCAGGGGTGGGTTTATTCCGCCGCCTTCAGCCCGGACGGCCGGCGCGTGGTGACCGCGTCCGCGGACAGGAGCGCGCGGGTGTGGGACACGGCGACCGGCCAGGTCATCGCGCCGCTTATCGGACATCAGAGACCGGTTTTCTCCGCCGTCTTCAGTCCGGACGGCCAGCGGGTGGTGACTGCGTCCGCGGACAAGACCGCGCGGGTGTGGGATGCGGCGACCGGCCAGTTGATCGCGCTGTTCACCGGGCATCAGGGACCGGTGAGCTACGCAGTCTTCAGCCCGGACGGCCGGCGTGTGGTGACCGCATGCGATGACAAGACCGCACGGGTGTGGGATGCGGCGACCGGCCAGGTGATCGCGGAGTTCATCGGGCATCAGGGGCCGGTGAACGCCGCCGCCTTCAGCCCGGACGGCCAGCGGGTGGTCACCGCATCCGTGGATCGGACCGCGCGCGCGTGGGACGCGACGATGGGCGAACAGATCTTGCTGCTCGGCGGGCATCAGGAGCCGGTTGTGTTCGCCGCGATCAGCCCGGACGGCCGGCGGGCGGTAACTGCGTACCGTGACAGGACCGCGCGGGTGTGGGACGTGACGATGGGCAAACAGATTGCCCAGCTCAGCGGGCACCAATGGGCAGTGGTGTCCGCCGCCTTCAGCCCGGACAGTCAGCGGGTGGTGACCACGTCCGCGGATCAGGCCGCGCGGGTGTGGGATGCGGCCACGGGCAAACAGATCGTGCTGCTCAGCGGGCATCAGGGGGCAGTTTCTTCCGCCGCCATCAGCCCGGACGGCCAGCGGGTGGTGACTGCGTCCGCGGACAGGACCGCGCGGGTGTGGGACGTGGCCACGGGCAAACAGATCTTGCTGCTCAGCGGGCATCAAGCGCCGGTTGATTCCGCCGCCTACAGCCCGGACGGCCAGCGGGTGGTGACCGCGTCCGCGGATCAGACCGCGCGAGTGTGGGATGCGGCCACGGGCAAACAGGTCGTGCTGCTCAGCGGGCATCAGGGGGCAGTTTCTTCCGCCGCCTTCAGCCCGGACAGCCAGCGGGTGGTGACCGCGTCCGCGGATCAGACCGCGCGAGTGTGGGACGTGACCACGGGCAAACAGATCGCCCAGCTCAGCGGGCATCAAGCGCCGGTTGATTCCGCCGCCTTCAGCCCGGACGGCCGGCGCGTGGTGACCGCGTCCGCGGATCAGACCGCGCGGGTGTGGGACGCGGCAACCGGACAGATGATCGCGCAGCTCGGCGGGCATCAGCGGGCAGTGGGTTCCGTCGCCTTCAGCCCGGACGGCCAGCGGGTGGTGACCGCGTCCGCTGACGGAACCGCGCGGGTGTGGCCTGTCCGATGGCTCATGCAGTATCGAGGTCGGCGCCTGGCCGAAGCGGTGTGCAAGGAAAAGCTCGTGGGCACCAACCTGCTCACTGGCGATGATGAAGCAGCCCTTCCTCTCATACGCGGGCGCCAGGGCGAAAACGTGTGTGAACGGTAGCGTGAAGACCGGCGGCATGCCCACGATACGTCCCCTCCCTGATTGTCGATGTCGTCGGCGGGTTCCACTGTGCACTTGTGCTGTTCGCCGATAAATGGCGCCAACCTATACTCATTGAGTATCGGGCGCTCATTCGACGGGCCCCGACCGAGGGAATCGCTGCCAGCACGAAACCGTGGGAGGCGGGTATGCGCTTCGAAGCATTTTCGTTTGGTTCCATCCGCATTGATGGCGTCACCTACCTGCATGACGTGGTGATCGACCATGGGCAGGTTCGCAAACGCAAGAAGAAGCCCTCCAGGCAGTTCCGCGAGGCCTTTGGGCACACACCGCTGTCAGCGGCGGAAGAGATACCCTGGAAGTGCCGTTGGCTCGTGATTGGGACCGGCACCGGGGCGCTGCCGGTCATGGACGAGGTGAAGCACGAGGCCAGGCGTCGGCGAGTCGAACTGGTCATCCTGCCGACCGCGGAAGCCATCGCCAGGCTCAAGGAACGCCCGGACCAGACCAACGCGATCCTGCATGTCACGTGCTAGACCGCACGTCGGCACGGTTTTCGGGTTCGATTCCTGATGCGTCCTGGCCGGCTGGCGCGACAACGGGCGAGAAATGCGCTGCTGGGCGGTTTGTCGTGGGTCGCGATGGTCCTGGTTCGGCCAGACAGAGTCTTTCAAGATCGCGCAATAAATGACTCGAAGCGGCGCATCGGCGGACTCTGCACGAAACTGTTGGCTCAGCGGGCTTCCGGTGTCATCCGCTTCGATTGCAGACTGAGACGCTGCGGCGCCGTCGCGATCAATGAGATTCCTGGCTGAAAAGATCGTCGACGATTCTGCGCGCCGCGCTATACCCGCCAAGCAGCGCATCGGCTTCGGTAGTAAAGGGGCGGCCGCCCGTTGCGCCATACCTTAGCGGAGCGAAGGTCGCGACGATGTGACCTGCCTGAAATACCCGGACCACTGCGGCATAGCCCGGACTCAATACCGTTCGTTCGACTGGAAGCAATGTGACGTCCGACTCGACGGTCACTTCAAGCAGGATGACGGATATCGCTGACGATCGTCAGCCGTGGATTGCGACCAGCCATTCGAAGCGAACCGGCCGCTCGGGGTGCGTGCTCGTTCCCGCTGCTGTCCGCAGCCTCGGAATTCGACACCACGGTCAAATGCAGCGGTGTGATCGTCACGCTCAATGGATCTTCGTCAAGCGAAGCAGCGATGTCGACCGTGCGCAACAAGATTGAGTGCTGGCGAACGACGAGCTTCATTGTTCGGCTGAGGATTCAACAGGTCGACCTACGCGTCATTACAAGTGACCCACAGATAACCGCGGCTCAAGCAAGCTCCCAACCCCCAATTTCCGCAGACCATTACCGGGGAACCCCCAAGTGCCACACGAAAAGCCTCCGCGTTACCCTTGACTAACGAGGAGACGAACCATGAGAAGAGCCGTACACGTCGCTGTTTTTGCGCTGCTGGCGTATCTCGTTGCTGATCGCGCGCTTCTGCATGCGCAAGGTCGCGATGCCACCCCGCTTGCGTGCGCCCAAGGCTCGGAGCGGGTGAAGCATGACGCGCTCAGCCGGGGCTTCGACGATGCCGCAGCCAACAGTCAGGGCGAGGCGTTCATGTCGGCCTGCCTCGTGACGGGGAGGGGTGGGAAGGACGTGGCGATTGCGGACAATTGAATCGCAATCGCTGACCCATTACTGCCGCATGACGAGACGGGAGCCCATCCCC
This sequence comes from Burkholderia sp. PU8-34, assembly GCF_053427725.1. Lineage (NCBI taxonomy): Bacteria > Pseudomonadati > Pseudomonadota > Betaproteobacteria > Burkholderiales > Burkholderiaceae > Burkholderia > Burkholderia sp. PU8-34. The sequence goes on along the minus strand of NZ_JBSAXC010000001.1, from coordinate 218,601 downwards.
TGCGGCTACGTCTTCTTCCTCGCTTCAATGGCAGCAACGACACAATAGCCGGCTGCCGCAAGCCACAAGCAACCGAACAGCAGTTGCGCGTCATTCGACGACTGGAAATTCCCTTCGTTCTGGTAGCTGCACATCAATTGCGCACCAATCTGCAGGCAGCCGGTGCGGATGGCGTCGAAAAACGACCACAGTTGATACAGACCTAGCGCCAGGAAAATCACGGCAACCCGCGCAAATGTCTTGGATTTCTTCATTATGCTTCCCATTCCCCGATCGGGCCGCAGACTTCAATTAGTTTGTGCCTGACCCGATGACGCTACACGAAGGCACGGGCCGTGTAAATCCGAACAACCGGCGTCCCCGGCTCGGGTGCGTTGCATGCGAGGCGACCCATCGGGGACGGCCTCCGACAATGGCCGAAGTGAAAGTCGCATACCGACAAATGTCCCGGCACTGCGCCTACGCATCCCAATAGCCTGCCATCGGCAGAAACCCAAATCCTTTCGATTCGTCAGGTGATGGGTTGTGCTGCGGGACGTCATTAAAAATGACGAGAGCACGCGTCTGTCATGAAGGAGCGGGGCGTGGTTTCAATTCGCGGTGTCGACCGCACCGGTGATCGATTTCTCGGCGCCGGCGCAAAAGCCGAACGCGGCAGCCAGTCAGTGAGTTTCCGGCGCCGGTGCGCGGCCCCGCTCAGGGCCGCCGCGCCCCCGCCTTCGCAAACGCGCCCCGCACCTCGAAGCGGATCGTATCCGCGACATTGCCGCGCGCATCGACCAGTTCGAGCCGATGCCGGCCAGGCCACGGCAGCCACGCGACACGATCCGCGTGCCCGATCACCTTGTCGTCGAGCCGCCACGAAAACTTCGTTGCGTGTCCCGCGGTGCGCTCGAACCAGATCCGCTGATTCTTCGGCGGAATATCCGGGTCGATCGCGAAGATCGTCCCGTCGGTCGGCGCGCCGATCGTCAGCGGCGCGCGCGGCCCGTCTTTGCCAGACGCCACGGGCGCCGCCAGCCGGACCGTATCGACCGCGGTGCCCGCGACGAACCATTCGTTGCGCGACGGTTCGATGTCGCGTTCGAACGTGATGCGGCGCGCTTCGACGCCAGCGGGCGGACGCGACGCGCGGCTCGCGACATCGCGATGCAGGTAGCCGGCGACCGCCGACCAGACGGGCGCCGCGCCGGTGACCCCCGACACGTCCCACATCGGCGAGCCGTCCGCGTTGCCGACCCATACGCCGACCGTATAGCGTGACGTGTAGCCGACCGCCCAGTTGTCGCGCATGTCCTTGCTGGTGCCGGTTTTCACTGCCGAGAAGAAGCGCGTCGCGAGCGGGTTGTCGAAGCCGAACGTGCGCACGCGCGCATTGTTGTCGGCGAGGATGTCGGTGACGACGAAGGCCGCTGCCTCGCTGAACACGCGCGTACCGTCGGCGGCACGTGCGGGCATCGACGCTGAAGCCGGAGCCGGAGCCGGAGCAGCCGACGCAGCCGGCACAGTTGAAGCGGGCAAGTCGACGGTCTTGCGCGCGACGCCCCCGTTCGCCAGCGCGCGATACGCGTTGGTCAGCGACAGCAGCGTGACATCCGCGCTGCCGAGCGCGAGGCTGAAGCCGTAATAGTCGCCTTCCTGCGCGAGCGGCAGGCCGAGGGCGGTCAGCGTGCGCGCGAAGCGGTGCGGCGTGACGAGCACAAGCGTGCGCACGGCCGGCACGTTCAGCGAGCCGCCGAGCGCGCTGCGCACGCTCACCCAGCCCTTGAAGTCCTTGTCGTAGTTCTGCGGAATGTAGAGGCCGCCGCCGGCCGCGAGATTGATCGGCGCGTCGTCGAGCAGCGAGGCTGCGGTCAGCCGTTTCTCGTCGATCGCCTCTGCATACAGGAACGGCTTCAGCGTCGAGCCGGCCTGGCGTGGCGCGAGCACTGCGTCGACGTCGCGCGCGTTCGACAGCGCACCGGACGAGCCGACCCACGCGCGGATCTCGCCGGTCGCGTTGTCGATCACGACGACTGCGCCGTCCTGCACGTTGCGCCGATGCGCGGGCGCATTGAGTTCGGTCAGCGCGCGGGTCAGCGTGTCGCGCGCGAAGCGCTGCAGCGACGCGTCGAGCGTCGAGCGGACCTGTACGCCCGCGGCCGGCCTGACCTCCGCCGCGATGCGCCGCGCGAAATGCGGTGCGAGCGCCGCGCCATCGTCGCGACCGGCGCCCGCGGGGCGTGACGTGACGAGCTGCACGTACCCGTCGAGCGACGCGCACGCGTCGGCGGCCTGCATGTCGCGGAGGATCCGGCACGCGCGTTCGGCGACTTTCGCGGCGTTCGCGTTCGGCGCGCGCACGAGCGCCGCGGCAACCGCGGATTCGCGCACGTCGAGCCCGGACGGCGCCTTGCCGAACAGCGCCTGCGACATCGCATCGAGCCCGACAGTCTCGCCGCGGAACGGCACGAGGTTCAGGTAGGCCTCGAGGATCTGGTCCTTGCGCCAGCCGCGTTCGAGCAGCAGCGCGTTCACGGCCTGCGAGGCCTTCTGCGGCAACGAGCGCTGGCCCGAACGGCGCGGCGAATCGCCGAGCAGGCCCGCGAGCTGCATCGTCACGGTCGACGCGCCGCGCGTGCGCTCGTTCCACAGGTTGCCCCACGCGGCGCCCGCGATGCCGCGCCAGTCGACGCCGCTATGCGCATGGAAGCGCTTGTCTTCGGACACGACGATCGCTTCGCGGAACGCGGGCGACACGTCGGCGAGCGCGACCCAGTCGCCGCGCCGTTGGGTGAGATCGACGCGCGTGCGCTGCAGCGGCGTGCCGTCGCGCGCGAGCAGCACCCAGTCGGAGCTGCGCCATTGGTGGCGCACGTCGTCGTAGGACGGCAGCGCGTGCGCGGCGAGCGGGGCCGCGAGCACCACTGCGATGAAGAGGCGGCCGACAATACGGGCGACAGGCGCCGGCCCACGCGAAACGAAACCCTTCATCGCACGCTCACGACTTGCCCGCGTCGGCCGGCTTGACGGTCACCGGCGGATTCGGCCAGAGCCCGTACACGGACGGCGCATACAGTGCTTCGACGCGCGTCGGCGGCAGGCCGAACGTCCCGACATTGTTCAGCCGCACCGTGTATTCGACCGAGAATTTGCCCTTCGGCAGGTAGTCGTAATACGCGCGGTAGCCGTCGAAGTCGCGTTCGACGAACGCGGGCCATGCGCCGTCTGTCGTCTTCTCGCCCTGCGTTGCCGCCTCGGAATTACGGCCGAGGCCGGACCCGAGGATCGTCGCGCCGGACGGAATCGGATCGTTGACGACGACCCACGTCATGTCGCTCTGCGCATCGATGTCGAGATGGACGCGCACCACGTCGCCGCGCGTCAGCACGCCGTTGACCGCGGGCGACACCGGCGTGACGGTCTTCGTGATCCGGTAGCCGGCGGCGAACGGCGCGCGCAGCGGCACCGCGGCGAGGCTTTCGACCGTCGCCCACGGGCGGCCGGTGCCGTCCTGCACGACGCTCAGCGTGCCGGGCTGCGCGGCGCGCGGCCACGGCAGCAACACGCTGCGCGCGGCGGCGGCCCGGGTTGCCGGCGTTGCCGAGGCGGGCATGGCGGGCGCCGGTGCGGGCGCGGGCAGCGCAGCCGGCTGCGACCACGCGATCGCGCGCGTGTCGCCGCCGAGCGCGACCTTCGTCGTGCCGCTGACCGGCGTGCTCTCGTAGGTGCGCGAGAAGCGTTCGACGGCGAGCAGGCCGAGCGCGTTCGATGTCGTCGTCTGCCACGCGCCGCGCTGCTGCAGCGCGAGCAGGCCGGCCGTCACGCGCGGCATCTCGTCCTTCCATGCCGGGTCGCCCGCGAACTCGAGCGCGAGCCGCGCAGCGTTGGTCTCGTTGTTCGTCATCAGCCACCACAGATCGTCGTTGCGCGCGGTCGAGAACACGAGCTGCGTGCCCTGGTACGTGAGCCGCGCGCGCAGGATCTGCTCGACCTGCGCGCGTTTCTCGTCGCGCTGCGGGATGTCCTTCACGCGCGTCAGGATCGCGTGATAGTCGATCACGGCCGACGTCGGCCACTGGTTCGGCGCGATTTCAAGCGAGCCGAGCATCCGGCCTTGCGCGGCGCCGTAGCGCGACAGCGCCTCGATCGCCGCGAGCTTGCGCAGGTCGCGGTCCTGACGCGGCGCCCACGTGTCGCGCTCGATGCGGCCTTCGACGAAGCGCGCGAGCCCGGTCTCGAGCTGCGTGCGCACGTCCTCGGGCAGCGCGAAGCGCGCGTCGGCGCGGCTCGCTTCGTCGGACAGCACGAGCAGGTACGAAGACAGCGTCGGGCTGCCGTAATGATCGTTGTCGGACGGCGGCGGGAAGTAACTCGCGAGCCCGTCGCGGTCGAGGTAGACGGGCATGCGCGCGGTCAGCGCCTGCCATTGCGCGGGATCGCGCAGGCCGATCGCGCGCGAGGCCTGCTGTTCGAGGCAGCGGTACGGGTAGCGCTCGAACCAGCGCCGCACGCCCGGCAGGCCGTCGGCGAGCTTCGACTGCAGCGACACGGCGATGCCGCCGCGCGGCGCGCCTTGCGCGTTAGGAGCCGCGCCGGCCGGCGGCGCGACGGGCAGCGTGAGCGTGCCGTCGACCTGCGTGAGCGTCGCCTGCTGCACGGTGACGGGCAGCGCAGGCACGACCTTCTGCGCGATCGCGAGCGCGTCGGCGGCACGCGCGCCGCCTTGTTCGGCCGCTTCGATGCGCCAGTTCAGTGCGCCGGCCGCATCGAGCGCCTGCTCGGGCACGGTCACGGTCCACGCCACTTCGCTTGCGCCGTTCGGTGCGAGCGATACCGTCTGCGGCGCGACGTCGAGGCCCGTCGCGTGCGGCGTCACGACGACCTTCATCGTGCGTTCGGTCGTGTTGCGCAGCGTGACCTGCGCGCGGAACGCGTCGCCTTCGCGCACGAGCGGCGGCAGGCCGGAGATCAGCTGCAGGTCCTGCGTGCTGCGGATCGACGTGCTGCCGCTGCCGAAGCGGTCGGGGCCGACGGCCGCGATCGCGACGATCCGGAAGCGGGTCAGCGCATCGTTCAGCGGTACCTCGACGGTCGCGCTGCCGTTCGCGTCGAGCGTCACGCGCGGGTTCCACAGCAGCAGCGTGTCGAACAGCTCGCGCGTCGGCGCGGTGCCGCCGCCGCCGCCGGCCGGCACGGCCTTGCGGCCGAAGTGGCGGCGGCCGACGATTTCCATCTGCGCGGTGGCGGTCTCGACGCCGTACGCGCGCCGCCGCAGCATCGCGTCGAGCAGGTCCCAGCTCTGGTTCGGCATCAGTTCGAGCAGCGCCTCGTCGACCGCGGCGATCGCGACCTGCGTGCCGGCCGGCGCCGGCTGGCCGCCGGGCAGCGTGACCTTCACGTGCGCCTGCGCCTTGCCGCGCACGGCGTAGCGGGTCGCGTCGGTCGTCACGGTCACGCCGAGCCGGTGCGAACCCGTGCCGACCTTGATCTCGCCGAGGCCGTAGCGGAACGCGGGCTTCGACAGGTCGACGAACGCGGTCGGCGCCTCGTAGTGGCGGCCTTCGCGCCAGAACGCGCGCGCCCAGTCGAGCGGCGCCTTCCAGCCCCACGTGAAGAACGAATACCACGGCACTTCGCGGATGCGGCCGCGCAGCGCGAGCACCGACACGTAGACGTTCGGCCCCCACGATTCGCCGACCTTCAGGTCGACGGTCGGGTTCTTGCCGTTCAGTTCGACGATGTGCGTCTCCATCACGCCGCCGCGTTCGACGGCGACGAGCGCGGTCGCGTAGCGGAACGGCATCCGCACCTGGAAGCGGGCCGTTTCACCGGGTTCATACGACGTCTTCTCCGGAATCACGTCGATCCGGTCGGTGTTGTCGCCGCCGAACCACAGCTCGTCCTCGCGCGTGACCCACACCGACGACGACGCGTTCGACGTGCGCCCGTCGCCATCCTTCGCGACGGCGATCAACTGCACGTTGCCGGCCTGCTCGAGCGTCGCGTCGCACGCCATGCGGCCCTTGTCGTCGGTCTTGCCCGAGCACAGCACGCCGAGGTCGCGCGTGTCGCTCTTGTTGTCGTATGCGTAGAAGCCGCCGACCATCCGCTTGCGCGACGACGTCGTGATGTGCGCGACGCCCTTGATCTCGATCGGCACCGACGCGCGCGGCTTGCCCTGCAGGTCGAGCGCAATCGCCTGCACGGGTACGCGCTGGCCGACCGATACCCAGTGGCCGGCCTTGACGCCGGCGACGACTGCGGCCGGCCACAGCATCGTGTCGCCGCGAATCGTCTGGACTTCGCCGTTCGGATCCGCAAAGGTCGCTTCGAGCGCGAGGCGCTTCGGCGCGTCGACGGCCGGCAGGCCCTTCAGCGTGACCGAGCCGGAACCGTTGCGGTCGAGCGTCAGCGGCAGCTTGTCGGCGATCAGCTTCGTCGCGTCGGGATCGTTGTCCGCGCGCGATGCGCTGCCGCCGCTCTCGTCGTTCCCGCCGTCCTGCGCGTCGTCGGCGGCCATCCCGTCGCTCGTGTCGGGGCGGTACGGCGCAAAGCTGAAATCTTCATAGCGGTCCGCGAACGGCGGCGATGCCGATTTCATCAGCGCCGACACCTGCACCGGCAGGTTCGACGCGCCGCCGCCGGACACGTAGTCGATCTGCACCGCGAGCGGCGCTTCCTTCACCGCGACAAGCGGGCTCTTCTGCGCGTCGCGCGCGCCGATCGTGCCTTTCAGGACCGGCAGGCGGAACGCCTCGACCCGGAAGCTGCCGCTGTAGTAGCTGGACGTCGGCGCATCCTCGGGGCCGCCTTCGAGTTCGACGCTGTATTCGCCGAGCTTCGCGGCGGGCGGCAGCGTGAATTGCGTGTCCGCGCTATGGTCGGCGGTCCACGTCAGCGGCAGCCGGTAAGTCTGCCCGCTGCCGAGATGGCGGATCGTCACGCGCGTCGGATATTGCGACGGGAACGCGAGGCTCTGCAGCGTCTCGGTGCGCACGAAATGCTTCATCGATACCGTCTCGCCGGCGCGCAGCAGCGTGCGGTCGAACACGGTGTGCGCACGCACCGTCGGCGCGCTGTCCATGTCGGTCGGCACGTTGAAGCGCCACGCTTCGATGCCGCGGTTCCAGCCCGAGCTGACGAACGCCATGTCGGGGCCGGTCTTCGGATCGTCGACGCGGGCCGACACGAAGTAATCGTCGTAGCGATCCGACTTGCATGCGTGCTTCGGCTCGAACGGCCCGTCGATCTTCAGCAGGCCCTGCGCGTCGGTCTTGCCCGCCGCGATCTCGTCGCCGTTGCAGTCGGACACCCGCACCTGCGCGTTCGGCACCGGCTTGCCCTTGTCGAGCGTCGTTACCCACACGAGGCTGTTCTCGCGGCCCTGTTTCAGGTGCACGCCGAGATTGGTGACGAGCACCGCGGTGCGCACGTACATGCTCGACGGCTTCGCGAGCAACGAGCGGCCGAGCGCCGGCGACGCGAGTTCGAGCACGTAGAAACCGGGCTTGTCGATCGGCACGCCGACGATCTCGAACGGGCGCAGCGTCTTCGGGTCGGCCTGCGGCAGCGTCAGCGTCTGCACGCCGGCTTCGCCTTTCAAAAGCGACAGCGAACGCACGTCGATGCGGCGGTCCTTCGGCGCGGGCGGGCGTTCGCCTGCCTGAAGCGGCACATATACAGGGTGTTGTCCGCCGCGCCGGAGCAGGCCGGGGATCTGATCGTCGATCGACCCGGCCGTCATCGACCAGTTGTCGAAGCGCTCGACGAGCCGCATCCACTGGCGGATCGCGGTGTCGTTCTCGACCTTCAGGTTGGAGAACTGCGCGCCGCCCGCGTTGAGGCCCGCGATGTGCAGGTCGGCCTCGACATTACGCAGCGTGACGGGCACGAGCGCCGGCATGCCGGGTTCGGCGAAACGCTCGACGATGCCGAACGTGCCCGACGAGAATTTCGCGAGCGGCGGCATCGGCGCGGTGCGTGTCGCGAGCGGGAACAGGTCGGCGTTGCTGAGCGTGCGCCCGGTAACGTCGCGCAGGCCGGACGGCAGCTCGATCGTCAGCGCGGCCTGCGCGGGCAGCGGCGGGGCGAACGTGACGGTCGTCACTTCGTCGCTTTTGTCGTCTGCCGCGAAGTTCGGCGCGAGCGAGCCGTCCGGGCCGCGCAGCCGGATCGCTTCGGCGTTCTTGCGCGTGATCGGCGCGTTGAAGGAGAGCGTGAGCGGGCGCAGCGGCGTGCACGGCGCCTTCGCGTTTTCGCGCTCGCACGAGAAGCTCGCGGCGAACGGCGCGCGCACTGTGAAATCGAAGCGGCGCTCGGTGTCGTTCGCGATGCCGCTCGGGCTCGCGACGCCTTTGCCGTAGACGAGCTGCATCTTCGCGCTCGACGGCAGCGCCTGCGCGCACGACAGCGTCAGCACGCGCGCGGCGTCCTTCTTCAGGTCGAAGTGGTCGAGCAGCGTCTTGCGCGTATCCGCGTCGGCGTTCTCGACCGGGATGCGGTTGCCGATGCCGGCCGCCTCGCACCAGATGTTCGCGAGCGCCGAGCGTTCTTCGGCCGGGCCGTTCAGCTTGATCACGAACACCTGGCGTTCCTCGATCTCGCGCGAGCCGGGCCGCACCGACACCGGGAACGGGCCGCCCGTCTGGAACGTGAAGCGGCGCGGGCCGGTGGCCGCGTTGCCGGCGACCGAGCGCAGCCCGTCGTTGAGCGCGACCGCGCAGCGCACGCCCGGCGGCAGGTCGTTCTCGAAATCGTAGACCCAGGTCTTGTCGTCGAGCCAGTGCCCTTGGCCGCGCCCGGCGGCAGAGTCGGTACAGGTGACGCGTGCTGGATTCGGCGCGGACGCCGAGCCGAACGCGACCATCGGTTCGTCGAACTTGACGACGGACTGCCGCACTTCGGCGACGGTGCCTTGCGGCGACACGCTCACCGTGCGCGCCGCATCGGCCTGCAGCGATGCGGCTGCGGCGGCCCCGAGCGCTGCGACGGCGCCGATGCGCCAGAGCAGCCGTGGAAGGATTCGAAAGGGTTTGTTGTGATTCTTGTCGTGCTGCTTCATCGCTCGATTGCCCTCGGAGGGAAGCTTTCTGTTTGATTGCACGCGATTCTAACCGACCGGCATTCATGCACTTGCGGGCGGATAGCCTGGCACCGTTGTGCGACACGCGGGTGCATATCGCAGACATGTCGCGTCGACGATACAAAAATCGATCGAAAAATCGATTGTCACGGATTGCGGAACATTTAATGGACTATAAAAAGATTGTCCGATCCGAATTGTGCGCGTACATTTCAGGCCCCGCGCCAAAGTTTGAGAAATATCAAGCGTGGTTTTCCCGAATCTGGCGTCCGAGAGAAGGAAGCATGCACAACGACAACACTCCCCACTCGCGTCGCGCCGGCGATGCTGCCGCCGGCATCACGCGGCGCCAATGGCTGCAGGGCGCACTCGCGTTGACTGCCGCGGGCCTCACGGGCTCGCTCGCGCTGAAGGCGCTGGCCGATAACCCGGCCGCCGCACAGCTCGACACATTCATGACGCTGTCCGAAGCATTGACCGGCAAGAAACCGCTGAACCGCGTGATCGGCGAGCGCCTGATGCAGGCGCTGCAGAAGGGCTCGTTCAAGACGGCCGACGGCCTGTCGCAACTTGCGGGTGCGCTGTCTGCGGGCACGCTGACTCCCGACCAGGAAGGGCTCGCGCTGAAGATGCTCGAGGCGTGGTACCTCGGCGTCGTCGACAACGTCGTGATTACCTATGAAGAGGCATTAATGTACGGCGTCGTATCCGATACCCTCGTGATCCGCACGTACTGCCCGAACAAACCCGGCTTCTGGGCCGACAAACCGATCGAGAGGCAAGCCTGATGGCCGATACACAACAAGCCGACGTCGTCGTCGTCGGGTCGGGCGTCGCAGGCGCGATCGTCGCGCACCAGCTCGCGATGGCGGGCAAGTCGGTGATCCTGTTGGAAGCCGGCCCGCGCATGCCGCGCTGGGAGATCGTCGAACGCTACCGCAACCAGCCGGACAAGATGGATTTCATGGCGCCGTACCCGTCGAGCCCGTGGGCGCCGCATCCGGAATACGGTCCGCCGAACGACTACCTGATCCTGAAGGGCGAGCACAAGTTCAACTCGCAGTACATCCGCGCGGTGGGCGGCACGACGTGGCACTGGGCTGCGTCCGCGTGGCGCTTCATCCCGAACGACTTCAAGATGAAGACCGTGTACGGCGTCGGCCGCGACTGGCCGATCCAGTACGACGATCTCGAGCACTACTACCAGCGCGCGGAGGAAGAGCTCGGCGTGTGGGGCCCGGGCCCCGAGGAAGACCTGTACTCGCCGCGCAAGGAGCCGTATCCGATGCCGCCGCTGCCGCTGTCGTACAGCGAGCACACGATCAAGACCGCGCTCAACAACTACGACCCGAAGTTCCACGTCGTGACCGAGCCGGTCGCGCGCAACAGCCGCCCGTATGACGGCCGGCCGACCTGTTGCGGCAACAACAACTGCATGCCGATCTGCCCGATCGGCGCGATGTACAACGGCATCGTGCACGTCGAGAAGGCCGAGCAGGCCGGCGCGAAGCTGATCGAGAACGCGGTTGTCTACAAGCTCGAGACGGGCGCGAACAAGCGCGTCGTCGCTGCGATCTACAAGGACAAGACCGGCGCGGACCATCGCGTCGAGGGCAAGTATTTCGTGCTGGCCGCGAACGGCATCGAGACGCCGAAGATCCTGCTGATGTCGGCGAACCGCGATTTCCCGAACGGCGTCGCGAACAGCTCCGACATGGTCGGCCGCAACCTGATGGACCATCCGGGCACCGGCGTGTCGTTCTATGCGAGCGAGAAGCTGTGGCCGGGCCGCGGCCCGCAGGAAATGACGTCGCTGATCGGCTTCCGCGACGGCCCGTTCCGCGCGACCGAGGCGGCGAAGAAGATCCACCTGTCGAACATGTCGCGGATCGAGCAGGAAACGCAGAAGATCTTCAAGGCCGGCAAGCTGCTGAAGCCCGCCGAGCTGGACGCGCAGATCCGCGACCGCTCCGCGCGCTATGTGCAGTTCGACTGCTTCCACGAGATCCTGCCGCAGCCGGAGAACCGCATCGTGCCGAGCAAGACGGCCACCGACGCGGTCGGCATCCCGCGTCCGGAGATCACCTACGCGATCGACGACTACGTGAAGCGCGGTGCGGTGCACACGCGCGAAGTCTACGCGACGGCCGCGAAGGTGCTCGGCGGCACCGACGTCGTGTTCAACGACGAGTTCGCGCCGAACAACCACATCACCGGCGCGACGATCATGGGTGCGGATGCGCGCGACTCGGTCGTCGACAAGGATTGCCGCACGTTCGACCATTCGAACCTGTTCATCTCGAGCAGCGCGACGATGCCGACCGTCGGCACGGTGAACGTGACGCTGTCGATCGCGGCGCTCGCGCTGCGGATCTCGGACACGCTGAAGAAGGAAGTCTGACCGTGCTGAAACAAACTCTCACCTTCCTCGTGGCCGGCTGCCTCGCGCTGCCCGGCCTGACCCGCGCGGACGACGCGACGGGCAGCGGCGCCGACGCGGCGCTCGTGAAGCGCGGCGAATACCTGTCGGTCGCCGGCGACTGCATGGCGTGCCATACCGCGAAGGGCGGCAAGCCGTTCGCGGGGGGGCTGCCGATGCCGGTGCCGCTGCTCGGCAAGATCTACACGAGCAACATCACGCCCGATCCGGACACCGGCATCGGCAACTGGACGTTCGAAAACTTCGAGCGCGCGGTGCGGCACGGCGTGTCGAAGAACGGCGACAACCTGTATCCGGCGATGCCGTACGTGTCGTACACGAAGATCAACGACGACGACATGAAGGCGCTGTACGCGTACTTCATGCACGGCGTCGAGCCGGTCAGGCAGACGCCGCCGAAGAACGAGATCCCGGCGCTGCTCAGCATGCGCTGGCCGCTGAAGATCTGGAACTGGCTGTTCTTCAAGGAAGGCACATACGAGCCGAAGCCGTCGCAGAGCGTCGAGTGGAACCGTGGCGCATATCTGGTGCAGGGCCTCGCGCACTGCAGCACGTGCCACACGCCGCGCGGCTTCGCGATGCAGGAGAAGTCGGTCGACGAGACGGGCGGCAGCTTCCTGTCGGGTTCGCTGCTCGCGGGCTGGGACGGCTACAACATCACGTCGGATCCGAACGCGGGGATCGGCGGCTGGACGCAGGCGCAGCTCGCGCAGTACCTGCGCACCGGCAGCGTGCCGGGCGTCGCGCAGGCGGCCGGCCCGATGGCCGAGGCGGTCGAGCACAGCTTCTCGAAGATGACCGACGCGGACATCGGCGCGATCGCGACGTACATCCGCACGGTGCCGGCCGTCGCCGACAGCAGCGCCAGGCAGCCGCGCTCCACCTGGGGCACGCCCGCCGAGGACGGCCTGAAGCTGCGCGGCGTGCCGCTCGCGGCGTCGGGCATCGACCCGGCGCGGCTGTATCTCGGCAACTGCGCGACTTGCCACCAGATGCAGGGCAAGGGCACGCCGGACGGCTACTATCCGTCGCTGTTCCACAACTCGACGGTCGGCGCGTCGAACCCGACCAACCTCGTGCAGGTGATCCTGAACGGCGTGCAGCGCAAGGCGGGCAGCGAGGATGTCGGGATGCCGGCGTTCCGCCATGAGCTGTCGGATGCGCAGATCGCCGCGCTGACGAACTACCTGACCGGGCAGTTCGGCAATCCGGCCGCGAAGGTGACCGAGCAGGACGTCGCGAAGCTGCGCTGAGCGGCGCGCGACGGCGGGCAGCCAACTTTCACGAGAGGAGGCGCGCAGCACATCGGGCGGCGCCCGATGCGGTTGTTGCAGAGCGGGGCGGGCGGCGATTGCCGTCGCCCGTCCTGGTTCATTGACAAGTGGATGCGCTTCTACGTTGCGCATCGCGTTCGTTGATCGATCACCATGACACCGCGCCAATCGTTTCTCGCGTCGCAACGCGACGTACTGCTGTTGCTTGCCCGTATCCTGATCGTCATCCTGTTCATTGCGTTCGGCTGGCCGAAGCTCATGCATTTCTCCGGCACCATCGCGTTCATGGGCAAAGAGGGCGCGCCCGCGCCGATCATCTCGGCCGTGATCGCCGTCGTGATGGAACTCGTCGTCGGCATCGCGCTGCTCGTCGGGTACTACACGCGGCCGCTGGCGCTGCTGCTCGCGCTGTACACGATCGTCGCCGCGATCATCGGCCACCACTACTGGTCGATGGTGGACGGCGAACAGGCGAACAACATGATTCATTTCTACAAGAACCTCGCGATCGCCGGCGGTCTGCTCGCGCTTTGCGCGGCCGGCCCCGGACGTTTTTCGATCGATCGCGGCTGACCAGGCGCGCGCATGGGGCGCGCGTCGTGCGATCAAGACACAGAGGGGGCAATATCTTGCGATTCAAACACTTCGCATTGCTGATGGCGGCGGCGGTGCCCGCGGCCGCTTACGCGCAGACGAGCGTGACGCTGTACGGCCGGATCGACGGCGGCGTCGAATACCTGAACCACATCGCGACGCCGAACGGCAGCGCGACGCGCTGGAGCGCCGAGGGCGGCGACTGGGGTACCAGCATGTTCGGGCTGAAGGGCTTCGAGGATCTCGGCGGCGGGCTGTCGTCGGTGTTCAACCTGGAAACCGCGTTCCAGGTGATGAACGGCACGACGGGCGGCGGCCGGATGTGGTCGCGCCGCGCGTATGTCGGCCTGAAGAGCGACACGTGGGGCCAGTTGCAGGCCGGCCGTAACCTGTTCATCGACAGCGACGGCGTGTGGGAGTTCGACCCGTTCGTCCAGCAGGCGTTTTCGTCGGCGTCGCTCGTGCGCGGGCGCAACTGGCAGCAGACCAGCAACAACGTCGAATATCACAGCCCGGTGATCGGCGGCTTCGACGTGCAGGCGCAATATGCGTTCGGCAACCAGTCGCGCGGATTCAACTACGGCGCACCGGACGATTTCGGCCGCTCGGACGGGATCATGATCTCGTACCACTCGCCGATGCTCGACGCGCGCGGCATCTACGACGAGCTGCGCGACAACAACGGCAAGTTCAGCAACATCTTCACGGCGTCGCGCGAGTATTTCGTCGGTGCGAACGTGAAGGTGTCGAAGTTCAAGATCCAGGGCGCGTATACGCACTACCAGGCACCCGACAGCCCGGCGGGCGTCGCCGATCGCGCCGATCACTTCTGGCTCGGCGCGACCTACGTCGCGAATCCGCAATGGGCGGTGACGGGCGGCGGGTACTACGTGAGGGTCGGCGACGGCGGCGGCGATGCGTCGCACGATCCGTCGGGCCACGCGATGATGTACGTGCTCGGCACGACGTACAACCTGTCGAAGCGCACGTTCCTGTACGGCACCGTCGCGTATGTGCGCAACGGCGGCAACTCGAACTTCTCGCTGCTCGCGACACCGCGCGATGCGAGCCCGAACACGAGCCCGCTGGCGGGGGAGTCGCAGACGGGTGCGTATGTCGGGATGATGCATAATTTCTGATGCGCGTGCGATGTTGCCGGGGCGCCGTCCGCCGGCCGCCGTTTCGGGACATCGCGCACGACGCGGCGGCATGGCGGCCGTCGCGTCGCCTCCGCCAACGTTACTGCATCGCTCGCGACAGCCGGTCGGTCAATCGAGCGTCTTGCCCGCCTTCTCGTCCATGCACCGCAGCGCAAGCAGCGTCAGCACGCCGCAGCCGATCGCATACCACGCGGGCGCATTCGGATTGCCGGTCGCCGCGATCAGCCACGTGACGAAGAACTGCGCAAAACCCCCGAAGATCGCGACACCGACGCTGTACACGAGCGCGCCGCCCGTCGCCCGCACCGCGCGCGGGAACAGTTCGCCGAGCATCGCGCCCGTCGCGCCGATGTTGATCGCGTGCACGACGGAGAGGGCCGCGATGATCGACAGCAGCGACGCAGCGCCCGGCCAGCGGTTCAGCGCGATGAAGGCCGGGTAGATCGCGGCCATCAGCACGACGCGCGTCCACCAGACGATCCGGTTGCGCCCGTAGACGTCCGACAGGTGGCCGCCGATCGGCGTCACGAGCATCAGGATCGCACCGGCGACACAGCCGGCCATCATCGACAGCCAGGTCGGCAGGTGCAGCACCTGCACGCCGTAGATCGCCATGTAGAACACGATGATGTAGTGGATCGACGTGCCGCCGATCGTCACGCCGAGCCCCGCGAACACGGCTTTGCCGTGGTGGCGCAGCACGTCGGCGAGCGGCAGCGACGCGACCTTCTCCTGCGGTGCCGGCGCAGGCGTTGCGGCCGGCACTTCCTCGACGGTGTGACGCAGCCAGTAGCCGATCGGCACGAACAGCGTGCCGATGACGAACGGCACGCGCCAGCCCCAGCTTTCGAGCTGCGCGGCGTTCAGCGTCGACGTCAGCGCGACGCCCGTCAACGCGCCCGCGAGCGCGGCGAGCCCCTGGCTCGAGAACTGGAACGATGCATAGAAACCGCGGCGATGCTGCGGCGCCTGTTCGAGCAGCAGCGTCGTCGACGCGCCCACTTCGCCGCCCGACGCAAAGCCTTGCAGCAGGCGTGCCAGCACCAGCAGCAGCGGCGCGGCGATGCCGATCTGCGCGTAGGTCGGCGCGACCGCGATCGTGGCGGTGCCGAGCGCCATCAGCAGCAGCGTCGCGATCATCGCGCGCTTGCGGCCGACGCGGTCCGCATACATGCCGATCACGAGCCCGCCGAGCGGCCGCGTGACGAAGCCGACACCAAAGCTGGCCACTGCGAGCATCAACTGGCCGAACGACGAATGCACTGGAAAGAACAGCTTGCCGATCAGGATTGCGAAGAAACTGTAGACGGTGAAGTCGTAGAACTCGAGCGCGTTGCCGACCGCGGCAGCGGCGATCAGACGGCGCCGCTTTGCGGCGGCGCGCGTGTCGACCGGCGTGCCGGCGAAGTTGAGGGCGGACGTTTCCATGATGCTCCCGATGAACGCGAGACTGCGAGATGAAAGGCCGTCAGGCCGCGAGCCAGGCTTCCGCGACGCGGACCCAGTAGCTCGCGCCGATCGCGAGGATGTCGTCGTTGAAGTCGTAGCCAGGGTTGTGCACCATGCAGCCGCCCTTGCTGCCGGTCCCGTTGCCGATGAACGCGTAACAGCCGGGGCGCGCCTCGAGCATGAATGCGAAATCCTCGCTGCCCATCAGCGGCGCGGCATCGGCCTCGACGCGCTCCGCGCCGAGCATCTGGCGCGCGATGCCGGTCGCGAACGCGGTCGGTTCCGGATGATTGACGAGCACGGGATAGCCGTAGTCGTACTGCACGTCGGCCGTCACGCCGAAGCTCTCGGCCTGGCCTTTCGCGAGCGCCTCGATGCGGCGCGCGAGCAGCTGGCGCACGTCGGCGCTCAGCGCACGCACCGACAGCTTCATCACGACGGTCTCGGGGATGATGTTGAAGGTCTCGCCGGCCTGCACGCTGCCGACCGTGATCACGGCCGCCTGCTGTGCGTCGACTTCGCGCGCGACGATCGTCTGCAGCGCGACCATGATGCTGCCGGCTGCCGACATCGGGTCGCGCGCGAAATGCGGCATTGCGCCGTGCCCGCCAACGCCGCGCAGCGTGATCGTCACGCGGTCGGCGGACGCCATCGCGGCGCCCGTGCGGAACGCCATGTCGCCCGCCGCGCGGCCCGGCATGTTGTGGATCGCGAAGATCGCGTCGCACGGGAAACGGTCGAACAGGCCGTCGTCCATCATCGCCTTCGCGCCGCCGAAATTCTCCTCGGCGGGCTGGAAGATCAGGTTCAGCGTGCCGGAGAACCTGCGCGTCGCCGCGAGATGCCGGGCAGCGCACAGCAGCATTGCAGTGTGGCCGTCGTGGCCGCACGCATGCATCTTGTTCGCATGGCGGCTTGCATACGGCAGGCCCGTCGCTTCCGCGAGCGGCAGTGCGTCCATGTCGGCGCGCAGCCCGATCGTGCGCGTGCCTTGCCCTTCGCGCAGCACGCCGACGACGCCCGTCTTGCCGATGCCGCGGTGCACTTCATAACCCCAGCCGGTGAGCAGCTCGGCAACGAGATCGCTCGTGCGCGTCTCTTCGAACGCGAGTTCGGGATGAGCGTGGATGCGGCGGCGCACCTCGATCAGCTCGGGCGCGATCGCGGCGATGCCGGGGATGACGGGGTTCACGGCTTGCGGCATGGTGTCTCCTGTGGGGCCGGTGGGGCGTTTGACGCGCATATGACGTCGAAGCATATAAATTTCTTTCGCGCACCATAAGCTGATAAATTGCTTTGGTGCTCACCACCGGTTGCCGCTAGGGAACACCCTGACCGGGTGTCCGCGAGATGCATCCGGGTTATCCCGTATCACACGCGTTGCCATGAAATACCATCAGCTGAAAGCGTTCGTCACCGTCGCGGAGGAGGGCAGCATCCGCGCGGCCGCGCGCCGCCTGAACGTGTCGCCGGCGGCACTGACGAAGGCTGTCAAGGAACTGGAGATCGCGCTTGGCGTGTCGCTCGTCGTGCGCACCGCGCGCGGTGTGCAGCTGACCGGCTTCGGCCAGCAGCTCCAGGTGCGCGCGCGGCTGATCGTCGCCGAAATGCAGCGCGCGCGCGACGACATCGAGCAGGCGCAGGGCGCGATGACGGGTTCCGTCGCGGCGGCCATCACGCCGGCCGCCGCGGTGACGATCCTGCCCGATGCGTTCCGGGCGTTCCGGCGGCGTTTTCCGGTTGCCCGCGTGAGTCTTGTCGAGGGCTTCCCGGGCGTTGCGCTGCCGCGGCTGCACGACGGCTCGCTCGATTTCGCGGTGGCAGTCGTCGTGCCCGAACTGCTCGCGGCCGAGTTCGATCACGCGGAGCTCTATGCGAGCCGGTCGCTGATCGTCGCGCGCAAGGGGCATCCGCTCGCGAACGCGACGTCGCTCGCCGATCTCGTCGACGCCGACTGGCTGATGAACCCGTCGCCGGAAAGCTCGACGCAAGTGCTGTTCAACTGTTTCGTCGCGCACGGGCTGCCGGTGCCAGCGCGGATCGTCGAGTGCCCGAGCTTCGGGCTTGCGCACAGTCTGATGACGGGCTCCGACCTGCTCGCGTCGATGCCCGAGCAACTGCTGAACGCCGACTGGGCGCGCGACCGGTTTGCGGTGCTGCCGATCCGCGAGCGGCTGCCGGCCGTCTCCGTGCAGGTCATCACGCGCCGCGACAGCCCGCTCACGCCGGCTGCGTCGATGCTGCTCGATTGCCTGCGCGACTCCGCGCGGCGGCAAGGGCTGAGGTGAACCGGCGATTCGACGCTTCGACGCTTCGGTCTTCGACGCTTCAACGCTTCAACGCTTCAACGCTTCAACGCTTCAACGCTTCGGTCGAATTGTTAAGCTATCTTGATCATGTGACGTAGCCCGCTGCGCGCACCCGTGTTGCAGCCCGCGCTGGCGGGCCGGCGGCATCCGGGCAACACGCGGTTTCGGTGTGTCGCCCGAGAGCCGGTATCATTACGGCCGGCCGGCAGCGCCGGCCGAACTCTTACAACATCGCAAATCAGCATCCAGCATTCAGAGGCGTCACATGACCAGTGCAACCCAATTCGACAATGTGTCGGTCGTCAAGCGAGCCAACGTGTATTTCGACGGCAAGTGCGTATCGCACACCGTGCTGTTTCCGGACGGCACGCGCAAGACGCTCGGCGTGATCCTGCCGTGCGCGCTCAACTTCGGCACGGACGCGCCCGAATTGATGGAAGTGCAGGCCGGCAAGTGCCGCGTGAAGCTCGACGGCAGCAGCGAATGGCAGACCTACGGCGCAGGCGAGTCGTTCTCGGTGCCGGGCACGAGCCGCTTCGACATCGAAGTGCTGGAAACGCTCGACTACGTCTGCAGCTATCTGTGACGACGTCGGCGCGCGAGCGTTGCCGCGTCGCGCCGGTATCCGGCCGATGCAGCGCGCAGTGGAGCGCGCCGGCCGTTCAAAAGGAAAAGCCCCGCGCGATGCGGGGCTCGTGACATCGTGACATCGCGGATGGCGCAAGGCCATCCGGCGGGCACGTTACAGGCAGGCGTTGATGTCGCCTGCCGCATCGGCGCCGGTGCCGCGGAAGCCGACCCAGGTCTTCGCGCTCGCGGTCTGCGCCGGGCGGATCATGGCAGCCGCGCCGTTCGGCGGTTGCTGGCCCGGTGCGTAGACGTCGGTCGCGAGGCCGTTCGCGAGCACGTTCTGCGAGACGACCTGCTGCTGGGATTTGTCTGCCCAGGCCTTCGCGATGCACGCCGACACTTCCTGAGCAGGTTTCTGGCTTTGCCCCACGTTTTGCACGGCAGGCGACGGATCGGCCGCATGAGCAGAAATGGCGACGGTCAATGCGATGAGCGGTAAGTATTTCACGTTATCTCCCTCGGGTCGTGATTGAATGAGCCGGATGCGCAGCAGTACTGCGTAAAGTGAGAGTGCACCGTGCAAGCAGGGTTCCGGCGATTCCGAAACAAGATGTTAAGGCGCTTGCCAAACGGTGGATCCGATGCTGCGCATCGGCCATGCGATGCATTCGCATGCCGGTGTCGTGGCGCACTGCGCGTCACGTGATGGTCTCGCTGCCCGAGCTTGCGGAGGTTGCCGGCCACGGCGTGCGGCATTCGTGCGCATGCCGCGCTGCGGCTCGTTATCGTGGAACGGCTGAATGAAGGCCCCGTCGCATGATGCACACGATGACAAACTTTCGCTTGTCGATCTGTCAAGCAACTTCAAATGCGGGGCGACGGACAGGCGGCGATCGTTCGCGTCGGCGATCACGCACGATCACACACGATCACGCGCGCGAACGTGCCGAATCGATGACGCTGCCGGCGGGGCGCCGGCAGCATAGAGAGAACGGATCCGATCAACCGGCCTCGTTCGACGAACCGAGCCTGCGGCGCGTGTTGACCGGCACGATCGGCCGGAAGCGCTCGCGCTTGTGTTCTTCGTCGAAGTGCTGCAGCGCGGGCTTGATCAGGTCGCTGCGCGATACGAGGCCCGTGATGCGCAGCGATTGCGCATCGTCGACGACCGGCAGTCGTTCGAGGCCGAGCACCGCGAGACGCGTCGCGACAAGCCGGCATGTCTCGTGCGCGAGCGCGACCGCGGGCGCGCAATTCGGGAGCACGTTCGCGACCGGCGTATCGGGCGTGTACCGTGCGCGCTGCGCATCGAGCAGCGTGCGATCGACGACGCCGAGCAGGCGGCCGTTCTGCACGACCGGATACGCGCGGTGCGTCTGATTCGCGCCGAAGTAGTCCGTTTCGACGTTCGCGAGCGTCGCCGCGCCGTCGATCGTGACGATCTTGTCGGCGTGCGTCATCACCTCGGCGACGTCGTGCCGCTCGAGCGGATCGACGCCGTATTCGCGATAGATGTGATAGCCGCGGCGCGCGATCTTCTCGGTCATGATCGAGCGCTTCATCACGACGGTTGCGAAGCCGTGTGCGACGAGCGTCGCCGCGAGCAGCGGCAGCAGCGCATTCGTATCGTGCGTGAGGCCGAACGCGAACACGATCGCGGTCAGCGGTGCGCCGAGCGTCGCGCCGAGCGTCGCGGCCATGCAGACGAGCGGCCACAGCGCCGGATCGCCGCCCGGCAGCACCGGCGACAGCACGGTGCCGAGGCCCGCGCCGAGCATCAGCAGCGGGGCGAGCACGCCGCCCGACGTGCCCGAGCCGAGCGCGATCACCCACATCACGGCCTTGACGACCAGCAGCGCGAGCGCCACCTGCAACGCGATGTGCTGATGCAGCAGATCGCCGATCACGTCGTAGCCGACGCCGAGCGCGCGCGGCTGCAGCCAGCCGCCAATGCCGATCACGATCGCGCCGAGCGCCGGCCACCACATCCAGTGCACGGGCAGCTTCGCGAACGTGTCCTCGACGCGGTAGAGCGCAGCCGACAGCCCGCACGCGAGCATGCCGGACAGCAGGCCTGCGACCACGCACGACAGCAGCGCGACCGGCGACGGCGCGGCGGTCGTCAGCGGAAACAGCGGGTCGACGCCGAAGAACACCGCACGCGCGAAGCCGGCAACCGCACAGGCGAGCGCGACCGGCAGGAAGCTGCGCGGGCGCCATTCGAACAGCAGCAGTTCGACGGCGAGCAGCACGGCGGCGACGGGCGTGCCGAACACGGCGGTCATGCCGGCCGCGGCGCCCGCGACGAGCAGCGTCTTGCGCTCGGCGGCCGTGACCTTCACGCACTGGCCGCACAGACGATTAACTTTTAACTTTACAAGGAGATAAGTTTAAGAAGTGGCGCGTTGAGCGGGGCAAATTTTCAGGCCCTATTATCGATACAGGCGATTAAGTTAGCGCTCACCGGCCCTATTTCTCGGGCACATGAAAAGCCGTCTGCTTGAAGTAGCCAGCCGGGGCATTGTTCAGTCTGGGGCGCATTAAAGCCATGGAACAAACGTACTGTTCCATTTCCTCTTCAATGGCTGAGCAGCCCGACGATATCGTTTACCCCAATAGCCCGCGTTCGAATAACAAACATTTGTTCACTGTAAGAATTTGGGTGCGCCCGGCAGCTATTGTCAACGCTTTGCGTATGAATCGCAGATCGACGGCACGCCTTTGCAAGCATCGCACATAAAACTACGAAAGGGCGCCGAGTTATCAAATTGAAACATCGCGTTGATAAGTTTGCGCGGAATATCGGCTCATGTACGTTAAATTTCATTGAGCTAAATTGATTAAATAGGATAACGAATTAACAATTAAGTGAAGATTTTTTTCTGAAATTTTATCAATTAGTAAAAAGCGGAAATTTTTTCAAAAGAATGGTGGCGTTGGTGGTAAGTGGGATCCGACCTGTATGGTGCTATTTGTTGTCTGGGAATTCTCCCCTTGTCTCTCGGGGCTCTATCATCAGTTGAGGTATTCGGTGATGCTTGTAAAGTATAGTGTACTGGTGCAGGAGATGTCCCTTGCGGATGAGAAGTCGACGAGGAGAAAGGCGAGGCGGAATACCGAGAAGTGGTATGTGAATGCATGCAAAGGAATTACTGTCGGAGCGCGATTCCGGTGACAGTGGACGTTCAGTCGAAGAAAACGTAATGACGCAACGTTGCTCGATGTGTCTCGATCGCGGAGGGGGAACCAAATGTTGACGTTGGAAGAGCTTGAAGCCATCTTCCGTGTGACCGGCGTGACCGATGCGGGACGTAAGCTCGTCCTCAGTGCGCGCGTTGAGGATCCATCTGGCCCCGACAAGGATCGCGTTAAAGGGAAGATGGCAGGAGAATTCTATTTTAGAAAAACGGAACGGATGATTTATTGTCCGGACGCAGAAAAATTGTTCCCGGTGCTGATGGAGCTCGATTCTCGTGACTCCCTTTGCTGCGAGGTTTGGCAGTGGGTGAAGCCAATCGGGATCACGCATAAGGGATCCCGTGATGCTAGAAATCATCGGGCCACATTTACGCCATTCTTACTGGATATTCGGCGTGACAAAATTCAATTTGTAGACTTTATTCCGTTGGGCAAGCTCCAGGGAGCGGTAAAGCGTGGATCTGATAGGTATCAGTTCGATCCCGAGCGCAGCATCTGGACGTCGCCACCGACGGAAGCGGCCCTAGCTAGGTTCGGCTTTGGATACCGCATCTGCACCAAAGGTCAGTTCGGCGACGATTGGTACGCGAACGCCTTGTACCTCCACGAATATCTCTCCGGGAAATATGAGCTTAAAGACCGAGTCGCGGCAAACAAGCTATTGGAGGCGCTTCGCACCGGATTCCGATTCCTTCCGATAAAGGAGGTAATTCAAACAGGCCTTTTAGGTCGTAGCGATCTGAATAAACTGATTGTGGACCAAGAAGTCTGGTTTCCGGTGCAAACTTGGAGTCTCGCTGACCCTAACGCTTACATTTTCGCAGATGAAGACGCATATAAAGAATTCATGGCCCAACGTCAACGAGAGAATGCTGTCCTCGGGCGCGACGAAAATTCAGCTGCGATCGGGGTGCGATTCATCTGGCATAGGCAAAGCGGATGGGCAATTTATGGGGAAGAAGATGGATTCTGGAAGGTGCGGTGCGGGAAACAGTTGGAGAAAATCGAGAAAGCCGCATTTGTGCTGAAAGTACATAAGGGCGAAATCATCTTCGAAGGCGCCGACGTAGATCCACGTAGACGTAATACACAGGAAGCTGTCGACTTTGCGAAGTGGAAAATTGATGTTCTCGAAGGCAGGGAGCCCGCTAAGTGGAAGACTGGAGTCCGACGCGAAGGCAGGGAGATCACTGCATTGACGCTCTCGGTCTGGTCGAAGCAGTATAACGACGCAAAGCTGAAGTATCCAGAATACCCGGTGCTCGGCATGATTCCCCTGTGGAGAGATCGTGGAGGGCATAATGCATCTGATCCGGAGTTGCAGGAGATTTGGGATGACGTTTATAAGAGACGCGTACTTGGGAAGCGCTGGAACATTGTAATAATGCACGAGGAATTTTGCGTCGTCGCAGAGGAACGCGGGCTGGATCCGTGGAGCTACGAGACATCGCGCGTGCATTGGCGGGAAGCGAAGAACAGCGTGTTCCTCGAAAATATGTATGGTCGGACAGTTCGATATAAATATGCTGGGCATGTTAATCCAATAAATAGGAATAAGCTATACAGTTTCAGCAAGCCATATATCTTGGCACACGCGGACCATACTCCGCTATCAATTCGCCTCAAGAACTCTGCAACCGGTAGGCGAATTTATCAGACTCTTTGGCTTTCTTATTTGATTGATAATGCGACAGGAGAAAAGCTGGCATATGTCCTCTGCTTTTGGCCGCCTAGTGCTAGAACAATCTCCTTGCTCCTATTTGCATGTCTCGACCGGCATAAGTTCCTTCCAGCACTTATCGTAGTCGACAATGGCCCGGAGTTTCACTCGATTGTGACTCATAACATCGTCAAAGAGGCAGGGTGCAACATTGTATGGCGACCGCCGTATGAGCCGCGCTACGGCGGTGCCGTTGAGTCTGCGAATCGACAGACTGAGTTGCGAAATTTGCGGGCGCTGGTCGGTCAAACCGTAACGGTTAAAAACATTGAGATATACGAACGAGCATTTAAGAGTTCGAATCCAGAGCTTTTGACGCTGACACAGTTGATGGGGCTTCTGGATGCGGCCTTCTATGAATGGGAGTTCGAGAGCAGGTCAGCGCACTCTGGGGAACTGACGATGTCCGAGCATATCGAACATCTCCTTGAGGGGGAGGTCGACAAGGACGGCGTGCCCGCATACCGAACTCGACTGGAGATGACCGAGGACGTCCGGCGCATTTGCATGCCATACGATTCAAGGGGCACGACACGCCAGGTACAGCCGGGTGGATATATTGAATATCGCAATCTTCCCTACTATGACAACTCCCTCAAGGCGCTAGTGGGAAAATATGTTGAGTTCAAACCAGATCTTATTGACCCCGCGCGCGTGTACATCTACTGCAAGGCTAGTAAGGGCGCCCGTTGGATTACCGGACTATGTCAAAAGATGTTGGAGTTTTCTCACTATTCATGGCGCGAGCTTGATGGGATCGTTGCGGAGATGCGGCTGGACGGTACATTTCGACGTCGCTCTGATTCCCGCACCATTTATCGTAAGTTGATTGAACGTTTGCGTCACGGAAAGTTGACCGATAAGCAACTCGATGTTGACGCCGGCAAAGCAGAAACCGTCAGCAACATGCGAAGCCGCAGTGGCTTCGGATATATGGCACGCGGTGCTAACGCTGGGTCACAGGAATCGCGTGACGATGGGGTATCCGCTGCGAAGTCAGCTGTCGCGAAAGCCGACACCGCTCAAAGCGACGAGTCCAACACTTCTGGAGCACGTCCTCAAGATGAAGGCCGTCCTTCCGGGAAACAAGGGGCCAGCCCTCCGCAGTCGGGTCGCGACGATGACCGAGACGATGATGGTTGGGACGAGCTGGATTTTTTCTAATTCGCGAAGCCACGGAGACGAACGTGCCCGATTTCGAAAGTATGTACGACAAATACGTATGGGTTGCCGATGATGTCCATCGGAAGACGCGTGAACTTCGTTACGGCATCGTTGATCATGTTGTATTTCACGATGTAGTGCAACAGGTCCTCGATGCTCTCCAAAGCGAGAATGCAGATCAAATCATTGTTGTTATGGGGCCAGCACGTATCGGGAAAACCACGCTGCGCCGGAGTATAGTCGGATTGCTTGAAGCGCGCGCGAGGAGAATTGGTGAAAATCGTGGCTCCTTTAGCTTCTCAGTCCCGGAGCCAAATGGTAAGGGCCAAATGAATTGGTATCTGGGCGCGACAAGAGCTCTCAGGGACGCGAAGGAGCCTTTGATAGACGCGAAGGTCGTCTATGAAGACATCACGAAAGGCGCCGTCAAACGGAGGCGCCCTGCGTCGGTCGAATACGATGAGCGTGCCAGGCTAGGCGCGTTGGTTACGAATATGCGTGAGGAGAATGCCCCGCTTATAATCGATGAGGTTAGCGCGCTACCTTCAATATTGAGTGTTAAGCAGCAAAACAGAGCCGCGCATGGTCTCAAGGACATTAGCGAGGATAGTGGCCAACCGATAGTCATAATCGGGACGGGAGATATTCTGAATATCATGGAATTGAGTTTGCAGTTTGAGCTTCGAACTCGCTTGATACCATTCGAAGCCTACGTTAAAGAGG
Source organism: Burkholderia sp. PU8-34 (assembly GCF_053427725.1). NCBI lineage: Bacteria > Pseudomonadati > Pseudomonadota > Betaproteobacteria > Burkholderiales > Burkholderiaceae > Burkholderia > Burkholderia sp. PU8-34. Next base: position 192,936 of record NZ_JBSAXC010000001.1, on the reverse strand, counting down.
AAAAATCTGCGTCAGAGAACCGGCAAGATTCAGGTATTCCTGCTCGGTTGAACGGCATTCGCGGGTTCCGTTCGACACTCAGGATGACGGAGAAGATATTGGGTGAGGAATTCTGTGTTCCGGGGGCGTTGACGTCGCATACCGAGGAGATCGTCACTAGCATAGACGGAAGAAGCGGGGTGCTATTTGCGACTGTGAATATGTTGCTTGCAGACAGCTCACGGCGCGGTCCCATCACGTGGGAGATGTTTGATCTCGTTTTGGCAAAGATGGTCAGACCTAGTACCTTGGAAAGGGCGGTAGCTGAGCGCCTGGAGGTGGACGAACAAATTGCTGCGGCCAAGAAATTACTCGCAGAGGCCGAAGGACGTCATCGTCACGTAGAAGCTCAAGCGGCAACGAAGGAAAGTGCTCCCCATATCCAAAAGGACGCAGTCGATAATCCTTTAGATCAGTCGGAGAGTTCGAAGGTCAGAGATCCGTTTAAGAGAAAGATTCGGAACGACGTGCGGGAGAGCTCATGAATGCATTCAAGTCATTACCCCCCCGGGGGCTAGGTAGCGGATCACTGGAATGTCTGACCAGCCTCGTGAAGCGTACCGCCGAGCGAGCATCCGTGACGACCGGTGATTTCTTGAACGCGATTTGGACTGAGCGATGGGCTCCTTCAAATTTACAAGTCCTTGCGCGTACGGATGGATTCAATGTCCCGACTCAGGAGCTAGTGTATGCGTTCGATTCGGCGATGGACAGGAAGAATTCATCGAGCCTGACGCTGCTCCCCATCAAGGAGTTCACGAGCGAGCAACAGCTAATTTGCGGGTGTCTACGATGGTGCCCCCTCTGTTTGATCGACATGCTAAAAAACCGTGGGATATGGGAGCCGTTGGTTTGGCGAATTCAATGTTACACGGCTTGCCACGTGCACGGAGTGCGACTTCTCACGAGTTGCCCGAGCTGCCATCGAGCGACGGTTCCCCCGATCGGTGCGTATTCGCGGGTAGGATGCTGTTCTTGGTGCGGAGCCTGGCTGGGTAAAGAAAGTGAGTCGAAGCTGGAGGACGCGACCGCGACTGAGATGGCACGTGGCGAACAGATATGTAGACTCGTCATATCTTTACCGGAAATCAGTAGAACGCGGGCCAGTGCCGCCGAGATCGTCGGTCACCTGATCCGTCCGGAGGTCGTGCGGGAAAGGGATGTTGCTGTGTTGCTCGCCGTTGGTTATCGAACAATCAGGAATTGGAAATACGGGTCTAATCTTCCAAAGTTAGAGCATTACCTGCGACTGGCAGAGGTGTTCTCAAAGGACCTCGATGAAGTCGTCTTGCGCAAGGGGGAAACACTGGCCGCGCTTCGCCCAGTAACGAGACTTGTCTACCGAAAGAGGCTTTCCGACGAGGGAGCTGTAGAGAAGCGATGGCGTGCCGCTTTGAGGAAGCTGAGCGTCATCAGTATCCGAGCCGTTGCAATTGAGGCAAAGACGTCGATAACTTACGTCCGAACACATCTTCCGCATCTTTTGCTGGAGGCCCGTGAGGCGCGCGCGATCCAAGAACGAGAAAGGATAGGGAAAAGATCTGAGCGGGATCGGTCAAGGGTTCGCCTCATCTTCTGGGAACTGATCGCCGAGAATATCTACCCGTCCTACCGGAGAATTGGTGAAAGATTTGGAAGGCGGATTACAAAAGGATGGGCCACTGAGGTGATACGTGCCCAATGGGAGAAAGTTGAGTGCATGCCACGCTCTCCTTTTCGTCGTCTCGCTTTCACGTATCCTTGGCAGAGAGTGGGAAAACGCAATTCGAGAAGTCATCCCCAGTAACTTCATATTCTAAATCTAGCAGATGGATTGTACTCTGGGTTGCAGAAAATCATCCCTTCGGGGGCAGTTGATGAGTGACCCCGTACGCCTCCAGAAGGGTTTGCAAGTATCCTGCATCCAGCGATGTCATAGGAAACTCGGCAATGCACGTGTCCGTGTACCCAGATGTCTGCGCGAGAGACAAGACGTGAAAGGTCGCTGGCGTAAGATCCTGCAGCAGGGGTATTGAGATATCGCGCTGGCAACGAGAACGGATGCGGCGCGTGATGCGTCACCACAATAGTTTTCCCCGAGAACGGATCCGAAAGCTTCGACTCAAGCCAGCGTGCCGACGCTCGATGCTCCAACAATTCATCTCGCGCCGTAAAGTAGCGACCGTCCGAGCGATAGAACGTAGAGGCCCGCGAAGTTGCTTGCTCGAAATCCGATTTTCGCCTGCCGGCGAGCTTGTAGTCGGTCCACAAGCAACAGCCGAGAAAGCGGACGCCTTCATAAATCCATTCGCCTCGCTCAAGGTAGTGGACGTTCGTATCGGTGCAAGATTGTCTGAGGTCCCTCACGGCATCCTCATAGACCGAACCATGCAGGTCATGGTTGCCGTGCACGTAAACCACCTGCCCGTCCCACAGCGAGCATATATCTTTGATCTCCGAGAGCAGGTGAATATCGCCCGCTAGAATCAAGACGTCAGCGCCGATATTATTCACATGTCGCGTCAGGCCCCTCTCGACTCCCGGTCGATCCATGTGAAGATCTGATGCAAACTGAATGATCTTCATTTAGTTAGATGCGGCTAGTGAGATGCATGGGTAACTTCTACTCTGAAAAATAGAACCTCCCTCCCAGGAACATGTTATATATAGTTAGCAGTGCGGTATAGTGGAGAGTGCCATGATCAATCAACTGGGTTCGTGTGGTGGGATCGAGAGTCTGGGGAGTCTTTCGATGAGATTGGCGGATTCCATGTCAGTCGCGGTCATTGAACTGTATGCTGACATCCTCGTTCCCTTCATGTATCAGAATGCTCGCCCTCCACGGCGAGTTTACTTGCCTTGCCGCGACAAGATCGATGGAATGGGCGGAGCCGCGCAGGCATGGTCTGCCGCATTAGGTAAGTACCTTGGGTGTTCCGATTTTCGCCGTGCCACATTGTTGCCTTGGGGAGGTATCCTTTCTGCCCAGAGACTATTGAAAGCTCATCGAGCTTGGTGTCCTGATTGCTTTCGAGAAATGTCGGGACGCGGCGAACCCGTGCACGAATTATTGGCATGGCGTCTAAGAGAGATGGGAGGATGTCCTGTACATCGCGCCCCACTCGTTGGGCGTTGTCCACATTGCGGCCGGGATCGTCAGCCGTATATCTCCGAATTTGGTAAGGCCGGACGTTGCCACGAATGCGGCGGTGAACTGTGGAGATCGGGGGCCCGTCCTGAGTCTCCTCAGGTGGCTGAGGTGGTGCTGCGCCGTGCGCGTTTGATTGCCGACATTCTGCAGCTCGGTGTTCGCGGGGGATGCCCGCCGGATTGTTCCTCGGGACTATTGATCCGAAATCTAAGGGAGGCATATTTTAAAGGCTCCAAAGTGGCGATGGCTCGAATCGCGCGAACAACCGTCGACGACCTCGAACGGGCCGAGCGAAACGCAGACCGCGTTTCGCTAAGCATGCTGCTTAATATTGCAATCTCTTGTAATCTCTCCGCCCGGCAGTTGTTTGGCGTCGACGGAGATGTACCTTGCTGCGATACTGTCCTCGATACACGTAGTGGCCGGGCTACGCAGCAGGAAGATCCCGGCGCTTCGGTTCCAGACGACGCTCCCACGAGCAAGGATGCCATGTCGGATGGGTTGAAATCGCTTTCCTTCGCTCGGCGTACGTGCCGACAACAAGCAGAGCTGGTTGACAGCGACCTGGCTCAGTCAACAGCGGGAAGCCGTAATGCCTTTGAAGCCGCGCTCGAGAGGTATCTGACCGGGTGCCAAAAGGGAGGCGCTCTTCCGACAATTGCAGGAATCCAGGAAGTCTTTGGAGGCAGTTGCATCTCGGACACTTGGAGGCGTTCAATCCTTGAGCGCAAGCTCAGCATTATGTTTGGCCATCGAGTCTTGCTTTCAATCCTCTACGGAACGCAGGCGTAACAATGCTATCGTAGCTTGCCAAGGTTAGTTCTTGTCGTAACAAAACTTGCTTCAACGGTTAATCCCCTGGATCGCCCCCCCCGGCTTCTCGGGGTGTCGACGAATCTGATCATAGTCTATGTAGTCGAGGTACTCGAGGACCTCACGACCATCTGGCTCGTCTTCATCCCATTCGACTGGCTGATGACTTTGCGCAATCACCGACGCGGCCCAGATGTCTTCGTGTAGTTACGCGTCGAATCGATATCCCGAGAGTGTCAGTCTGTCGTCTAACGCCCACAGAACCAAAATGCGGCCGAAGTCGCTTGGCTGAACAATGTCGAGAGCAGGTCAACACAGCCACACTCCCTTCGCCAGAAGCAAGCATTCGAAGGCCGTTCTGTCAGCGCGACGGCGGACTTGTGTGGTGACGCCCCTATCACCAGCCAGTACCAGAACATCTGCGTTGGTTGGGTCAACGATTGATTGTGGACACTTCTTACCCCGCCTTGTCTCGAGATGCAGGTCAGATGCTATCTGGATTACCATTTCAGTCTTCATAAATTAACATAGGAATCCTATTTAGCTCACGGTGGCTAAAGTAAAAATTTTCGCGTTTGTGCACGACGGATTAAACTCTATCATTAGCGTACTATAAAACGTGATGTTGTCAAGCATCGAATTGAGCCCGTAGCTTTGACACACGTCTTGATTTCTCAAATTCATCGCATATCATGTTTTATAGTACATACGGTGGGAGGTAGGGTATGAACTTTTCTCCCCAAGGGGTGAGTGGAGGGCGAGTGGAACAACTCAGTAGCTTTGCACTTCGCTGCGCAGAGCGACACTCGGTCTGCTTCATCGACTTCTACCGATCTATGGTCGTACCTCTTTTCTTCGAGGGACAGGTATTACCACAACGCGTCACCATCAAAAAGGGATCGATCATTGACGGTACGCTCAGGGCGGCCGAGGAGTGGGCGAATGCGCTGAATCGGCTTACTCGCCGCGGCGACCTTCGTAAGTGCACGTTGCTACCTTGGCGCGACGTTCTTGCACCTCGAGGATTGGCTCGGGATTCTCGCGCGTGGTGTCCTCTATGCCTCGAGGAGATGAGGCGGCAGGAGGGAATTGTCTATGAACCGCTCGTATGGCGGTTACGCGAGGTCGATGTTTGTGCCGGTCACGGCGTACGACTCACTAGCAATTGCCCGGTGTGCGGTAGAGGTCGGCAACACACATTTTCCGCGACGGCGCGCGTTGGATGTTGCCGGTACTGTGGTGCGTGGATGGGGCGTGAGGACGTGGACGATGCCGAACGGAACGTTGGTGAGATGGAGACGTTCGCCGCCAAATTCTGTGAGCAGATGCTGACGCTTTCGTGCGCACTTGACGAGTCTCAACTCTTGCCGTCGAATCTGGCGGTGCAGGCTTTGCGAGATGTTTTCTTCGGTGGCCGCGGCAGCGTGATGGCCAAGGCGATAGGACATGGCCCGAGACAAGTGAACCGGTATTTGGAGGGGGCGGCGCCGGCTCCACTGAACCTGTTTCTTCGCGCCGCTTGCGTCACGGGCGCGACCGCCGAACAGATTTTTGCGACCGCCCAATTCGATTGTGAAACGGCTCTGGAGGAGGCCGAGTTCGACCTCTACCGGGCAAGGCATCGGCGAAGACTAGGATATGAGGAGCTTCGACGAGCGCTTGAGGCAGCCTTCGCTGAGCCTTCAGGTGCTTCCGTTCGCAGTGTAGCTGTCCGTTTGGGTGTCGACCCGGCCGTGATTTGGCGCCGCGAACCGGCGCTGGCATCGAGGCTGTCGCTAGCCTATGCGGTGCATGTGGCCGAGGAATCTCGAAAGAAAAAGGCAGCGTTTGAGCGTTCTGTTCTCGAGCTGGCTGAGCAGTTTAGGGCACTCGGAACACGACCAAGCCTAGATGAAATGAAGGAAGCACTTGGCAGCAGTGCGTGTTTTCTCAATCCGTGGAAGCGTCAAGTGGTAGCGCGTACGCTGTATGCGCTATTCGGCAACCGCGCTAACTAACCGAGAAACAGACGTCAATACCGGACTTGGTAAATGATCTTGCTGCGAACGCACGTGCTTGAGCAATGTGTGAGCCCGTGGAATTGTCGTCAAGAAAATCGATCTGAGGAACAGTGATGCCTATCTTCAGGACTAGCTCGGTCGCGGATGAACCAGAGATTTTCCTTGAGCGATGGTCTGTTCGCAAGACCGACCAAGGCGCTCTCCACCTTGTCGGGTTCGACATTGCCTCACAGCATGGTCGCGTAAGCACTGAAGTCACATGCCTTGATTCCGTGCTACGGACCGCCTTAACGGCAAGTGGACGCCGATACCAACTTATCGGAGCGGGTGGGTATGACGCTGACGCGGAATACGTATGGAATTGGGTGACGAGGGTCAGGCAAATTGCTACGTGGACGGATGTGACGGCGGAACTTGTTCCCGGCAGTCCGGGGAGAAAGTGTCTGCCTTAACGGCTTTCGCAGTCGTGCGCGTGGACTTCTGCGTCACTTCCCGGAGCCACTTCACCTCGACCTGTCAGCGTGTGCGCCAGCTAAGGTGAATTTCCAGCCACCGCAGCTCCAGCACCGCGTGATTGATAACACGATGAGCGTCCGAGCGAGACTCCGAGAGTTGCGCAGCAGTTCCGACCGGTCCTGGGTCATTTGCCGACACATCCGGCAGACGGGATCTCGCGATTGGCTCGCCATCGATGTCAGGGCACTTGGAGTTCCGCTGGAATACGAGCGCCGATTTTTGCTGACTAATCCGCAAGAGGGCTTGGGCGCAACGGAAATGCGGAGGGAGTTTGAACTATGGCTTGCAAACAACGCCGCGTGAGCGTGGCTGATCGGTCAAGGTCTCCATCGAAGCAAACTGTGGAAGCTGGACATGTGGCGCGACACGCCAATGCGAACATCAGCCCTGCTGTGGACGTGGCTCTACGCTGCATGGCACAACATATGAGCAATTTGCCACCGAGACATATTGTCGATCTCCTGACCAGCCCGAGCTGGGAAGTCGGCCACATGATTCAGTCGGCGTTTCTCGAGGCTGTATACCAAAGCAAGACTGGCTTCTTACAAGACGTGCGGAGTCAACGCGGGCGTCAGATCGAGCGGCGGAAGGATCTTGGCAAGGAGTCGTCGGGAGGGAGTGGAGATGAAGGTCGGTGAACTGATAGCGCTGCTGTCAAGCGTAGATCGGGAGGCAATCGTTCTGGTTTATCCACAGTATGCGGATTACGACGACGGTGGCGCACTCAGAGAGGTGCTCGTGCCAGAGGCACCATGGATTCATGAAGCCGGCGATTGTTGGGGCGGCGCATACGAGGCTTTTTACCCTGGCGAGGCAGAGGTGCGTGACAACTCGTACTCCTTGGTGGAGACCAGCTCGGTGTCAGTTGTGTTGCTGGGCGAAAAACTGGGAAATTTCCGTCTGGTAAGGTCATGAAGATCTCGGCCTGGTTGCGCTTGGATAGCGTGTCAAAATGACCTGGGCCAATGAATGATCCTGACGAGTTTGAAGCCAGAGCCTCGCCGTGGCGTCGTCAACTGATTCGCGATGTGATGGTAGTACGCATTTCTGCCACTTTGCTTCGATGGAAGATGGCCTAGAAGTACAGGGTCGTATGACGAGCGTGAACATGTCCGCGTACGGACTAAACAGCGCTGTATCGTGAGCCTGTCGGTTCGACGTCAACTAGCCTGTGCAAACCTCAATTATCGGACGAGAGCATGACTATTCCCATCGAACGTACTCGGGCAGTACTGCGAACACGACAGTTTCTGGAAGAGCTGACATCTGCCACCAGTTCTGCTGATTTGAGCGGCGTTCGCCTGCGAGCGGAGTCATTGCTGAGACATTATCCAACTGTCAGCGACCTATCACTATCGGCCACGGCTCTCCCCCTAATATGGGCTGACCCGCTGGCAAGGTAAATCGATAGGTAGCTTCGCGGGGCTATTCAATCTTTGGCGCAAAATCTGAAGGCCAAATGAAATCGGCTGCAATAGTGGAAAGATCGGATGTGAGCCTTGCCAAGCAGCAGCCAACTACCTACTAGTTAAGCCGAATACGAACTCGCCATGATACAGAAAAGGGGCTGAAGAATCCTGAGTGTAGGGGTTTTTAAGACGCGAGAGTTCGCCTCTATTTGAGTCCAAGGTTAGCCTCCTTTGCAGGGAGAAATGAATGCTTCGGATAACGGTAGAACTATGGCGCGAGGGGCGGGAAAGCCGCAAACGTCTTATCGCGAGCGGCGACATATGTAGGATTCGCTCGGGAGAGTTGGCGGATTACGAGGTGAGCCTGCGAGAAGAACTACTCGGCGATGTCGGTGACACAGCACACGTTTGTAGCTATCCGAGATGGTCCGCCTCGGTGTGGCACTTGGTAGCACGCTGCATCTCTGCCGCGTTAAATGACGGCAAAGAGGAACTCCCGCGCCGCCCGACGCTTCCAGATTTGCGCGTGCAAGTGCGCGATGATGGCGTGCGATATGTGCTGCTAGATGAAACACCAGAGCCTGCACGGACCTTCCTCAGGAACAACCGCGCCGGGTCCGCTATTCCCGGCCACGGCCGCGCATACGCGCATGCCTGGGCAGACTTTTTACTGGGCTAACGTTAATGCCTGATCTGGCTGAACGTCTCGAAGGACACGTAGCTTTCTAGGACGTGTGCGCCGCGGAGGTGTATTCGGCACCGTGGACTGTCGAATGCTGCCATCACGGACAAATTCGTATTCGCAATAGCGGTCGCATCAGTCCAAAAAGTGGAATTTATGCGGCCAATCTATACGAATCGATGACTTGAACCTTCGTTCACTTGAGGGCACTTGAGCCCGGCCTTGCACGGGAAACGGTCGGTGTGTCGGAATTGCCAGCTCGACTACCCGGAACTTCTGGCTGTAAGCGTCTCAACAACCTTCATTCCCGACACGAAATCCGCCGACGCCAGCGATAAAATCGTTGACGTCGACAGGGACGTCGTTATGTCGCTGCGTCACTTGGGGAGCGCACTGATATTGCTAAGCCGCCGCTCGAAGAATTCAAGAAGCGTGGTCGATTTCATTCTTACGCTTAAGTTCATGCAGGGTGATACCGTGCTGGTCCTTCCAGTCCGGCCAGCCGTTGCACGCAGTCCCACAGACAACTGCGGAGGCTCCGCTCGGCGACGTGAACAATACGTCTTGGTCAAATACCAAGACGCCATCATGGATGGAGATTTTCTGCTGCTGTAACAGTTCCTCCCGCAGCCTCGCAAACGAGTGATTTTGAAATCCTTTTCCGATTTCGGCTTTGCCGATTGAGCCGCGCAGCACCACGAATCCTTCGTCGGTGTAGTAGCCTGACGCGGCAGTGTTTGACCGCTTGCAGAACAGCACGGCCTGCGCTTTTTTGACCGACTCGCGGTTGCCGAGCCGCTCAAACAGCGGTACGCCTAACGATGCGACGAGCGTACGGCCGGTATCGAAAATCTCGAGGCAGTCGGCGGCCAGCGGAGCAGGTGCGTGTGGTCTGGTGCCTCCGTTACAGTTGGGCATGGCTGCGACAACGCGTCAGCCTGCACATGCATTTGAGAACCCACTGCTAGCCCTCGATGTAGGGGCTGAAGAAGCGCTGCGTAGCGCGATCGGTGCTGCAACCTTGCTTGGCTCTGAGCGGGTGCGGGCACTGCTCAAGCTGTCTGATGAACAGTCGGGTTACCTGTTCAAGCTCGGCATCTCTCAGGTCATTGGCCTTGCGGACAGGGTAACCTTTGAGGGCACTTCGTCAACTGCACGTGGCACAAGAAGATCCGGCCACACAAAACGACGCGGCAAGTCGGTCGCGTCCGCAGACATGTGCGTCATTGAGGCAGAGGGCCAAATTGTGTCTGAACGGCAATCTCTGGTCACTGACGGTAAATTGCTGCCCGCTGCCCAAATCTGGGCTAGTTTGGGTATGATCCGCCAAGCGCTAAGTAAGGCCGTGGCATCCGGTCGAATCTTCACGGTTGACGTTGGCGCCAGCCAGTACTATCCGGCGTTTTATCTGGTGGGTGATATTGACCGCAAGACGCTAGGAAAGGTCACACAGCGGTTGGGCAGTCTGCCGGGATGGAGCAAATGGCAATTTTTCACGAGCCCGAAGGCTTCACTGGGCAACCGCACCCCGCTGGAAGCCCTGTTGAACGGACAGGCTGAACATGTGGAGCGGGCTGCCGTGGCCTTTGCGGAGCGCTAGGGGTTGCCGTGACAGTAGTTGTTCCCACTTGCCAATTCGAGAAAGCCCGCGCAGGCTGCCGCCACTGCGTCGCTTATAGATCGCCACTGGATTCGACAAGCACGGTTATAGACATCCCATTGTTTTGATGAACTTTCCTCAATGACAAAGACTACGATTCAAGCATTGCAACAGCAGCTCGGCCACGTCAACATGCTACTGGACGATGCCAAGCGGAAAGAGAAAGCGGCCGTGCTCGCGGCGATTCGAGAGCAGGTGAAGGAATACGGGATCACCGAATTGGAGCTCTTGAAGGCTGGTGGCTTTGTTAAAGAAAGTCCAAAAAAGTTGCCTGCCAAGTATTACGATTCTTCGTCCGGAAAATCGTGGTCTGGCCGAGGCGCACTCCCGAAATGGTTAATCGGCAAGGATCTCGACGTGTACCTCATCGATAAACCGATGCAGCAAGCCAAACCTTGGTGGCCCGGAGAGTCTTGAGCATGCAGGACGTGGCTTCGCTAGGTGCCGAGTTTGTTGCCAACGTCGATGAGATAGCGACGGCGTTGATCGAGGGCTTCGCGCTGAAACGTACTGGCGCAGTTGAACATCTCAACAAGCCGCTCTTACGCTGGCTTGACTTCCGTCTCCGATTCATCGACCCACGACCTCGGCAAATTTACTTGTCGGATCGATTTCCTAAGAAACTCGATCCAGTAGCGGAGAAGGCGCTGAGCGAGATCGCTTCCAAAATTGCGACTGGCACTGACATCAATTCGCATCAAGGTGCGGGATTGATTGACTTCGACACCAGTGGGAAGAAACGGGCGACGAGAACGGATCTGCTATGGGCAGAGTGGGGTATCCATCACTTGCATCTTGAGTTGGCCTCCCATCCGAAGCGACAGTACTTTTCGAAGCGGGCGGACTATCTGCTGTTCGCTATGTTCGGTCACGGCTACGCAGCATTCATCGATGTGCTTCCCCACAAAGGGGATGATCTTTTGTTCTGCCGCGAAGAACTGATTAGGGTCGTTGCGAGGAACTGGCCGGAGCTGCTTGAGCCCTTTCGGCTGAAGGCGGTTCTTGCAAACAATGCGGAGTTCAACGACGACCAACGAAATGAGCTGCGACGGTCGGGGATCGACGCACCGCTGATCATCGACGGCAAGGTATATTTCGCACCTGGAGGCGGGGTGACAACTGCCTCAACACCCGGTCGAGTCACCGATTCGATGTTCCGATTGCGGCGGAATCTGCATGGTCTCGCGCAATGCGTGCTCGATCCGAACGGGCAGTTTCTCAAGGCCGTGCCAGAGCACGACCGAAATGAGGCTCATTTCTCACTTGCGCTCTCCCCCCAAGGGCTAATCGTACATGAGCGCGTGACGAATCGTGGATGGACGTTTCCAGACGCCAAGGGGGACCGAACTGATAGTCTATTTGCACTGGTATCGGATTGTTTGACTCCGCCGTGGGTGCGTGAAGCACTAGTAGAGAGCTATCAGACATTACCCATGCTAGATGGCGCTATGCCCACGGACTCTGGGTCGGGATAGTGCCTCGATTCGCCTACTTGGGAAGATGGTGCTCGAGACTGGATCAATGTCGGCCCCAGGGCACCATTTCAATCTCCGGCCTGAACACCCGAAGTAAGTGTCTATTGCTCTTTAAGCAACGGTGTAAAGTGTGTCAAGTGGATGTTCGCCTTCTTTGCTCGCGTTGGCCCACGCAATCAAATGATCAATTGAAATTGACGTTAAATGTCCAAGATTCAAGTCGTAGGCAACCTTCACCGAGTCGGCCTTTGCGATTACCTCCTTCATTGTTGTTGCTCGATGATCCTGCGGCGAACGCGTACGAATCAATCGAGTCATGGCAATTTCACAATATATCCATGGCGATGACGTGGTTCCGTTGCTGCCAACAACCGAATCCAGTGGCGTGATGGAATGTGGAGTGTTCAAAAAAATCACTACCTCGCATTCATCTATCATCTGTGTAAGCGCGATTGTCAGCATCATATGTACATGTGCTGTCGTCTTATTCCTTGTGTTATAGTGGTATGTGCCTGTTTTTTCGTTAAGGCAATAGCCTTTGTCTAACAAGGAAATAAGGTCGTTCCCATAGCCCCAAGCGCATGAATCTACAAAGCAAGTCAGGCCAAATGCCTTGTTTAAAAGGCCGGTCAGCGTGATTGCTAAATGCTCGTCTTCATGTGAGTGCGAAATAAAGATATCCGCTTTCAACGATGGAAACCAGTTCGCTGTCATGCGGGTCGCATTGATGGTTCCATTTGACATTACAAATGATTGCAGCTTCCTGTCAATTTGCGATTTTTGTCTGCTTAATGTGTTTTTTCCTATGACATGCCACTCGTCAAACTTAAATCTGCTGGGTAGGGCCAAATTATAGGCGCGAAACATTTTTCACCTTGAATGTGCAAAAATTGCAGACTAAAGAAATAATTTTGTCTCGCACCTCGTCATCGACGCTCGCCCGCCTGCGGCGACCATTGCAATGTCGCAGTTTGGCGAAGGGGGGCGCAACAGTCAGCCTTGGAATAGGCGGTCAGTATAATCAAATGTTAGGTAATATAGTTAGCCAACCCATTTGGCGAAATTGTTGAAGCCGTCATTTTTTACCCAGTCATACACCGTATACCACCTGCCGAGGTTAAAGCCTTTACCTCGATACTCCTTCGGAACCGCTGTGTTGTTGCGGTAAGTTGCTGATCCATCGATTTTTTCATACTCGACCCATTTGTCGTTGTTTCTCTCCCATAGGGTCGTGGACAGCCCGGAGTCGGAAAATGTCACTCCAATGTACTCGAGTGGATTCGGCCCTTTTTCCTTTGTTTTTCCTTCTTTTGATTTAATTGAATTGATGTGAACGCCGAGTATGTGGTTTCCCCGCTTAAAGCTTTTCAATAGTTCGTATCGAACCCAAGGTCGAAGATATGTTCCGCTTCCGATTAAAACGCACGTGTTCGACGTTTGTTCAAGGCCGGCGTTAATAAGGCGCTTAAGAGCTGCATCTCCCTGCTTTCGCGCAGACTCCCAAATCGATGCATCATAGTAGCCACAAATCTCTCGATCGGGCTTGGTCATCCAATGATTTCGCACGACATTCGCGCGAAAATCAATGACGTCTTTGTAGTGAAAGCTGAAAAACACACGCTTGGCCATGACAACCTCTCCTTCACGATAAACAGCAAACTGAGAATTCCGCTATGCGCCGGAGACTTTCCAGTCCAACGCTCTAACGCCATTTAGAAATCGCGACTTAACCTGGTAGAGAATAGCAGGATCGACCGCCGTCCTATTCCCGAGGGAAATCAGACTATCCACCTCTTTGGCGTTATCAAGTTTATAGAGTCCTTTGGGTGTCATTGTGTTGATACGAAGGAATCTCGGTTCTCCCACTAATTCTTGGGCGTGACGGATCGCTGAGTCAACTTGAGCATTCATTAGCAGATCAATGAGAGTCTTGTTCCATGCAATTATCCCGGAATTGGTGAGTGTCTTTACGGTAAATGGCTCATCCGTGGTTCCAATGCTTAAAATATCTATACGGTCCAGGGGGACCTTCAAATAACATGCGGCTTCGACGATACCTGCCATCACCGGACAATTTGCCCAAACTCCTCCATCAAAAAATGAAGGGTTGGCGATTATGTTCTTAACCTTAGCGGCGGAAAAATATGTCGGGGCCGCTGCTGTTGCCAGTGCCACTTCAGCAGCACTCATCTCAGCGTCGAATTTGAGAAACTCGTGGTGAGGGGTGCGGAACGTATGGCACACACCGCTAATTGCGTCGTAGGCAGGTATGACAAGACGGCAGGCGGATTCCCCCAATGTTTTCGGTTTGCCTTCGCGAAAATATGCGGTGGTGAGCTCTTTGAGCAATATCTCTTGTGTATGTTTCGGCCTGAAAAAGTGCTGTATATCCCGGCGCAGCCGTCCAAGCAATCGAGTCACCGGGAAAATGACGGAACCCCGCTTTCGATAGAACTCCAGCATCTCGAAAGGGCTTAGACCCATACCTAAGCCAATTGCAAGGATGCCTCCGGTAGAGGTTCCAGCAATCAGATCGAAGTGTTGCCCGACCGACTCTCCAATCTCCTTTTCCAGCGTGGCTAGAACCGAGGCGGTGAACGCACCTTTAATTCCACCACCATCTAAGGCCAATATCCGGAACGATACCCCCTCAGACACACGACCATGGATCAATGGCAATCGCGCCAATTGAGTGCAAACTGCGTCCGACAGTCCTGCAACGTCTGCGTTTGTGGCCATCGCCTCGTTGGTGGCTCGATCCAGACCGTTTCGCAGCGCATCGATGACGTGTGGATTGTCCCGTACGAAATCTTGTGCTGCGCCCCCCAGGCCGCCCAGCAGGAAGCAGGGGAGTCCGCGCGCCATCGCAAGTTCGGCCTCCACCGGGACACCGGCCCGTCCGGCGACTTCGTGCCACCACTGACCGCCGACAGCCACGAAGGCGTCGCAGCGCTCCGACATCCAATTGCGGAGCTTCGCCAAACTGTCATCTCGGCCTCGATTGCCAGGCACCTCCGGCGTTTCGTAAACTAGGCAGTGTTCGCGCCATTGCTGAATTGGCACCACATTGCTGTCTTTTGACCAGTACCTCGAAACCGCTAATGTCAAGCGGTCTCGGCGCCCGTCGACTTTAGCAAACTTGTCCGCTTCGGCCAGCAAGGTCGGAGTGAAACTGGAATGGCTGCCATGGAGAATATGTCCACCGCCACGGAATATCGATTCTGCGAATTGAGCAACGAACTTTAAAATGGAGGCGCGCTGTGCCTCCGTCGCTTCCTTAGGCACGGAGCCAGAAAGCCATACGCGAACACCTTCGAGTGGTGCGGACATTTGTTATCTAATTGAAATATGTTGAAGGAGAGAGCCATCGAGTGCGTGTGCGTCGCAAGCTTGGGCCATGCGGTATTCCCCGGGTTTCATGCATGCAGACGACAGGCTTCCGACGCGGAAGTGTAGTTCTGGTCTTCACTGCCGATAGGCCATTCAATTATTACATTGCCCTTGCTCGACATTACTAATTCATTCGGTACGTCAGGCATCTTGTTGACTTTCTCACCGATCATATCTCAGAAAGATGCAATGCTCGAGGCGGCGCACCGCCCCCATTGACCTTACCCCACGTGGCAAGCCGTCAACACGCAAAGTGAAGGGCTGTGCGAGGACCCAGCCCTTCACTTTGCGTGTTGATGAAGTCGGTGCAAGTGGCCGAGATGCCCGGTAGGTCTTTGATTCCCCGGGGCGTCATCTTGTTCGAGGAATGCCCTGCTAGCGCCAGGCCAGAATCTCCGGCGCCACCGCCGAAGCTACCAACGGAGTTCTGATAACCAGGATTGCGAATTTTCCCACACCAAATCAATGACATACTTACTGATCAAGAATAGCGTACTAGAAAGTACGTGATCTTTAAATCTTTAGCCCAAACTCCGACCAGATTGATGTCGCCAGTCAGTACCGGCGCGCACTGCAGGACGGTCTCTCGATTACCGCTGTCTTGATTTGAGCGCCTATGCCGAGCTCTTACGAGTGCTTTCCCGAACAGCAGCATCTGCGCAACGGATTCAAAACGGTACGATTAGCGCCTGGCTGGCACCAAACACCAGGAGAGCCCCGCTCAGCTCCGTGGGCTGGCACGGGTCGCAGCCGCCCGACAAATCATGTCCTACTTTCGGTTTTTTGCGTCGAAAGATATAAGAAAGGCGCAGATTTTGGTCTGCGCCCTTCAATCAACCTTGGTCAGCCCAGCAGTCCATCAACACGTGAAATAAAAAGGGGGCTATTGGGCGCCAGTGTTTACGGAAAATCAGTTCAATTTATTTAAATTGGCGTCTGACTCGGTCAACAGGGCCTACGGTTAGGTTTCTTGCGACAATGATAGGGTGCTCATCCAATGTGGAGCCATATTCAGCGACGAACTCTTCGTGCGATGGATGCGCGTGAAACTGTGTAGTCATATCGCAAAGCCACATCTGTTCTATGAGGTCCTCGGTGAACCGAAAATGCTCGAGGGATATGCCATTGTCACAAACATAGATAATCAGAAGTCGCTCGTCTTCGGGAAGTGGGAGCGGCCAGACTGCGTGAAGCGGCAAGCTCACCTTCTTGCCACGCAGTAAGAAGCAGGCGATTCTCCCGTGCGGTGTCGTCTCTACACATACACTGAGTATTTCCGCCTCGAATGGAATGTCCGACAACAACCATCCTGGTAACGTGACCACGACGCACGCTTCGATGCCTGTTAGTTTATTGCCTGAGAATAGCTGGCGTGGCTCAACCGAGTGCGACGACGGTTCACCACAACCGTGACAGTCTTCACGGATGAGGGCAACTAGTTCCTGATTGAGGTCATCTTCGGTTAGCGTTTCGGTGATGACCTTCGGGTGGTCTCCGACAACAAAGTCCATTTTGCTTCCTGTTCCGTGAATGAGTAAGCGACAGCGAGAACAATGAATTGCATGGCCTCGCGTTGTATAGCAATCACGTTCGCCGGAATTTCGACTGGCCGCTAACGCTATGGGCTCGCCGTACCCTGGCTAGCACCTTCGATCGTCTGGCGCGGATGGCCTGAGTTCGAACGACATGCGCCATCTCCGCAGTGGCGTCACGACAGACCTCGCCTTGGGCTGCAGCCTCCACAACTTCGAGGTGAGCCAGGGCCGCCTCACCGCACGTTCGACCGTCGCGCACCGCATATTCGTAGTTTTGCGTGTCGCCGCGTCGCTTCAGTTCGGCACAAATCCACTCCGCAGCTGTATAGGAATCCATAGGGCGACGTTCGCTCGGAAGCTGGGCGAGCATCTCCGCATTGCGTTCGTCGTGTTGTCTCATGAAGAGATGGTCGGGAATATGGTCACAAGGAGAGGTGGGCTCGAGAGAATCATCGAATGTCCCCGGACACACATGCGAGTAGGCTCGCAGAGCCTCCACAACGAGGGTGACATCAATCTTCTGCCAGAAGCCTGGCACCGGCCGATGCGCGGCGGCGATGGCGAAGACAACATAGGAAGGGGATCGTGCTCACGGGCAAGGCCGCAGTCGTGCATGTACGCGGCGACATCAGTGATGAATTGAGTGCGGTAGGGCGGGTTTGTTTCTTGCATGTTATAAAAAACAATTAAATTTCGGCGCGGTGCCGAATCAAATGAATGCTATTTTGATTTTTTAGGGGCGCAAGGAATTTTTTTGGTATATAAATTCATATGCCTTATTTTTTATTCTCAAGAATTGTCTGTGTTGATGTCGATGAGCTGATTATTAATTAAATCAATGGGCTGCGGAATTGCAGGGTGGCTGTATGAATATATATATGTTTTGATTATTCATTCGACCGATTGCCGACTGAGTTATGGGCCTGCAGCTATCCCGTAACGGCATTCACGCTGTTACGGGGCTGGATGGCGGCGGTACGCTAGGCTCGAATTGCCTCAAGATGCCGTCTGTACAGGGATTCGCCAATTCTGCGCACCACACCGACAACTAATGCGTTACCCATCAGCATTGCTCTCGTGACGTCGGAAACCCCGGGATGGACGGTGAACCCGCGAGGAAATCCGTTGAGCTCCTCGAGTTCCTCTGGAACGAGGCGGCGCAGCCGGCCACTGGATTCGCGAATGACGTGTTTAGTGCGCGATGCAGTCACGCCTCCTTCGGATGTGATGATGGTGCGTGCGGGCCGCTCGAGCGGGTCAGGAAAGGCCATCGCACCCTCCGAGTAGACATAGTCGAATTCGCCTTGGCGACGTGCGACATTTTTGGCTCCCTTCGCAGTTCGCCATCGAACTTCATCCTCGGGACGCAGGTAGAAGGTCGTTGGAACTGGGCCAGTTTTATGCACGACGTCCCCTAAGGTCAGCGGTGCAGTATGGCCGGTGAACTCGATAAAATCGGTGATTGTGGCTGGTTCTGCAATGCAGGTGTGGACCTTGCCGTCGAGCATCAGTCCGCAGTTCGCGAACCGTGTTTTGCCGTTGGCTAGCGGCCGGTAGCTAAGCTGCTCGTCGAACGGGTCGTCGCGAATGGTCAGGATAGGTTCGACACCGTCGAGGGGATTGCGTGGGACGCTAGGGAAAGCAGCGTTGAGAACAGACTTGTCGAACCACGTGAGTGTAGTAGCTGCCGCAGCCAGACTCCACATACGTTGGTATACATCTGTCGACTTGTGATACGCCACAATGAATACACGCCGCCGGCGTTGGGCATGGCCATAGTCTGCGGCGTTGACGATGCGCCATTCGACGCCGTAACCGAGGGAGTACAGGGTTGAGAGGATGACGGCGAAATCGCGACCTCGGCAAGGCGCTGGACTCGAAATCAAGCGGTCCACATTCTCGAGCATCAGATATTTGACCGGATGACCGTCGTCGTTGCGCTGCTGAAGCAATCCGACAATGGACCACCAGAGGACACCTTTCTTTCCTGCGAGGCCGTTCGACAGCGAGTGCGGTTTCGCGACCGAGTAGTCCTGACACGGGAACCCGCCGACAACTACATCGGGAGCCGCGTCGCGAATCGCTTGTCGCCCGGCGTCGGATTCGAGGAGTTCGAAAATGTCCTGATTGGTGTGGGCGCCGGTGTCCCAGCGCGCCTGATAGATGGCGCTAGCATGTTGAGCTTTCTTCGATGGTTCAAATTGGTTGCTGAACGTAATGGAGAAGGGGGAGCCATGCACAGCCTCCAGGCCGAGTCTGAATCCGCCGACGCCCGCAAACAACTCCGCCACGTTGAGAGTGGCATCATTCTGGTGAAACATCTGCTGCTTTCCTGATTCCGGTTGTGGAATCAGGTCAAGCAACGGGTTTTATTCAGCCCGAAGGAGGTGCCGAGGAAGGTGCCTGAAGAGGGAAGGGGGACGCGAGGCGGCGAATCTATCTATGTGTCACACGCGGTTTGCGTATGACACAGTTAAATTGGCTGTTGAATTGAAGTCCTACGGCCAGAGCCATTATCGGTTGCAACGCCGTTCTCGTTTACGAACCTCATTATTGAGAGAGCAGCGATCGCGAAAGCGTTCGACTACGGCTTGAACCGCCGGGAAGTGCGAGGTCGATCTTGATGACGAGCATGCGCTCATCGACAGCAAGCGACCGGAAGGACAGGCCCGTTGAGAAATTCATAGGTGAATGAGTTCACCGGGGATGGTTCGCGCGGAAGAGACGAATGTAGGTGCGCCAACGCGCTATCTCGCCATGTCAGTCAGTCCGACTGGAAAATGTCAGAGATTAACGGCTGAAAGATAACTCCGCTTGCGTATGCCGACGCATCATCGACGCGCTATAGCTAAGCAAGTGTCATATGTATACGATATTATGGATTGTGAACTGGTGCCGGGGATCGACACTGGGAAATTCAAATAAATTGATGAACACACCTATTGTTTGAGGAGATTAAATGTATAGGGGATTTAACCTTGACCTCGATGGGGCTGATTTTTCGGAATATGTTCCTCATGGGAGGCAGATTCACGAGAAAAACAAAACCCGTGTCAAAAAACAACTGGACTCATTTAAGGATCGCAATGGCGATCTACTTGCATCAAAAATAATTGCGAACTGGTTTCCGCCCGTGGAGGCTGATGTCTTTCTGTCTCATTCTCACAGAGATGCCGAATTTGTAATTGGCCTGTCCGGGTGGCTTGAGAAGGCCTTTGGTCTGACATCATTTATCGATTCTTGTATATGGGGGTATTCCGAAAACCTCTTGAAGATGATTGATAATAAATATTGCTATCAACCATCGAGTAAGACCTACAGCTACGAAAAGAGAAATAGATCCACCAGTCATGTTTACATGATGCTGTCTACAGCTTTGACGAAAATGATGCACAACTGCGAGTGCATCATGTTCGTCAATACTCCCAGATCAATCTCTCCGAGGGAACACATCGAGGGCGAGGGGGAAACGGATTCGCCGTGGATTTACTCTGAGATTGCGATGACCAGCCTCATTGAGAAGAGGCCGCCAGAGGAGCACCGCGAGCGCTCGATGGTCAAGTCATCTATTGCCATGGATTCTCTCAATGAATCGCTACTCGTAAGATATGATGTCGATTTGACGCATCTTGCGCAATTGACGACTAATGATATACGTGCCTGGTATAACAAAAATCAGAAGACCGGCCCAAAATCTCTCGATACACTCTATGGATTAAAATAAGTCGATTTTGTGAAAGGTGGCGGTATTGTCAAAGCGATGCAAAAATTTTATGCCTAGGTACAATATTGCTTTGACGTTTTACGGGCAGGCCGCAATCGCGGCCTGTTTGGATTAATCGGCTAGAATTGTGTCATCGCAGCTTCGAGATATCGAAATTTGAGATATTTTTTGATTTGCTGTATGCATTCTCGATGTATTTGCTCGGATCAAGTAGAAATTGATCTTCGTCGATGAGCGAGATGTAGGAGCCACCTAGTTGGCTAAATGTCTTGCAGTGGTTGCAGGAATATTTTTCATCTCCTGTGAAATTGTATCGATTGTTGTTGATAATCTTGTAAAGCTTTGTGTCCTTATATCGCCTTACCGTGCATCCGTCTTCGTTCTCATGTTTTTCAATGAGCCAATCGTAGGTCCCGTTGTGTTTCATAATGACGCCAACGATTCCATTTGTATGTGATGTTTCGCCATCTCGTGTTATTTCTTTTAGAGAATATTCAATTTCCCAGTCGATCCATTTGCTGTGGATAAGATTGGGCGACACGATCACGATGGTGACTGATGTGTCAAACATCATGTCCTTGAGATTGTTCTTTATGTTTTCAGCGCTTGTGTCGGTGAGGTCGGGCGATTCGGCGGTTTCGCCTTGGTAGTACGTTGCGTCGGCACCCAGGGCGTCAATAATTCCGTCCCTCAGACCCTGTGCCTCACTGTATTTATATGAGATAAAAGTTTTTCTTGCCATTTTGGTCTCCTTTGGGAGTGTGTGGTGATTGTTGTTAAGGAATCGAATGCCGTCGAGCAGAAGCTATAATTTGTTCAATTTCTTCATTATGTCATCCTCGTGACGAACGGCACTGTGGCAAGCGAAGTGCGATGTCGGAAGCCTTCAATTCACGGGGCGCACCATCCTCCGTCTGTAGCACGCATGCCCCCCGCCTTGGACGCCATGTCGGTTCAATGTGACCGCGCTAGTTCTGCTCGTCGCTTGAAAGCAGCTTCAGCAAAGCCCAGTGAGAGCTCCTGAATTTGAGTGAGGAAGGCCAGCACATTCTCGACGACTTCGCCGTATTTTTGTTTCTGTAATGTCGACATTCCTTCGGAAGCTGAATGGATGATCACACTTAGTCTGTCGAGCAAAGGCGGATGTGTTGCTGATCGAGAATTTAACACCTTTCCAGACTCGTATATTTCTGAAGCACGCCGAGCGATATCCAGTACGGTGAGCAAAATGACTGCGCCGACTCCATCTTGGCCGTACGGGTTTGGCATTCGCCGCCGAGCGCAGACGTCCCGCGAAAGCAGAAGACCTATGGAATCCGCCTCATGTTCTTGCTTAAAATTCGTTTCAGTACTTTGTCCGCCAACTTGGGCGGTGCCGTTAAGCGAGTGTGACGCTAGATGGTGGCCGTACTCATGCGCAATAGCGAAGGTCTCCATTGCATCAAGTAGGGAAATATAGGTGGGTAGTTGCTGTGGCAATAGAGGATACGATGGTGGTACGCTCGGGGATTCCTTGTTTTCAGCGTATGCGAAGAAAAGAGAAATCCAATCTCGTTGTAGTTGATTATCGGCGAAAAGGTTATTTAAAACTACGACTTTATCTAGGCTGACCACGTATCCGCCGTTCACTTCGGAGACAGGAAGCGAGCGAGCCATCAGCTTCGCCACTAGATGGCAAAATAGATGAAAGTAGGGCGTTGTCATTATGATGCTCGCGTCCGTCATCATCACGCGTTGCTGCATCGCTTCAGCCCCGCCCATGTACAGCATGCCAACAGAAACCCCGCCTTTCATATCGAAGCCGAGCCGTTCTGCTGATCTCTCGACGTTGGCGGCTGTATGCTTGATAATTGCGTGAAGTTCTGGCAAATCCAGCGCTGTCTCAATCTTCGTCTTCTCAATATTCCTTAGAACTCTTGCGACGATCTGGTCTGCGCGATATCCCGGCAACATTTTTCCGACCAGCTTCTCCAATGGGCGTATTTGCTTTCTTATAATTTGTTTTACCAGCATTCCATTAGACAGTGCGGCAATTTGAAGCGACTGCAGGGCTTTCTGTTGCTCCTCTCTGAAGTTTGTGGCTGACTTCCGCTGGGCGTGCGCACTTAGCTTTCTTTTTGCTATAAATTTTCTCATTTCGTCAAAGTCTCTTTAATGAATTTTTGTCTCGCCGTGCATGTCTTGAATAATTCGCGGCTTAGGCATCGACAATCAGTATTATTTTCCTGGGCGATTGCTGGAAATCGAATTCGTGGGCAACTGATGGACTGAAGGCCCCTAGCTGAGATTTGCGCAGCTAATCTTCGAGTCGCGATGTGTCACTCTGCAGGTAATCTTATTGCTTGTGCTTAGCACAATTTATTAGGACCCTGTCACACATTCGAACCGCCTAGCGTGTTGTTCGAGAGTGTTGGGTATCGCATGCAGTGAGAGTCACGCAGCGCGTCAAAACGATACTACGCGCTATTCTTCATGTCTATACTGAAAAGGCGCAGTATTGATGCGCCTCTGGCAGATCTGCTGGCCTTATCACTGGCTAGATCGCCGAGTTCAGAGGTCCGCATGTGGCAGTAGATCAACAGCGAGGGGGCATTGGTTCACGAAGCAGCTTGAGTTGGCCGATGATAGGTCTAAAATTGACCGTTACCACTCTCGCAATGCTATCCAACATTTTGCGATGGCAGGACGTGGCGGGAGTTGGTACGTGGGGAGCGAGCGCCAGCCTAAGCATTCCAGGGCGCCATCCCACTCGAAGCAGCAGTTGGCGAACCTGAGCGTATGCAGGCGGAATATTTCAATTTGCTTCCGGCTCAATTGAAAGACATGATCCGGGAGATCGAGCACGAGATAGGGTTTCCGATTGATGTTGCAGTGGACCCAGCGCGCGCACGCGACTTGGAGGACGGTCCAGTTCCAATGGCTTGTGAGGTAGGCCCGCGTGTAGCCCGACTTCTCATATCCGCCGCTGATCAATTCCCGCCTGGCGCAGTCTTTCATGAGCTCCAGCACATCCTCCGTTTCCTCGTCGAGGGTGTCCCGTGTTTGGTCGATTGTCAGGACTATGAGCTTTGGAACCCAGAGATGGGGACCGCACTCACCCGTCATGACAACGCCTTGGAGCACCTTGTCATCGTGCCGAGGGAGTTAGAAGTGTTCGCAGAGCGAAGAGCCCACTGGGAGGCGGTGATAGCGCGAGTCTGGGCGGGTATTGGCGCCGGCGAGGGCAGTGACGTTGCAAGGAGGCAGTTGGGTATGGCCTGCTGGGTCTTCCTTCAGTTGGTCATGCCAGAAAGTCCTAGCGTGGACAGCGCACGCAGGATATTACAGAGAAGCGGAGCAATGGAGAGTGCCGAGCGGTTTTGCCAGGCACTGCGGCCAGCCCTTGTCGACAAGTCTGCCGCCATCAGGGTTTGGTTTGAGCATCAAGGGATTCCTTTGGAAATGGCTTCGCTGAAGTATTTCGTGCCGCGTGAAGGTCGCTCGTGGGAAGTTCCGTTGGCCGAGAGGGCTTGAGCTGCCGGACGCTTGAAGGAAGACAACTCTATCCATACAGATTGATTTCAAATGCCGAACGGTGAGTGCGGGGACGCTGTTGACGTCACCATAGATAGCTCGCACTCTGGCGCCCTGAGTTGTTCCTGGAGGCAAAGCTCGCACGCCATGCCTAATGCGTTCGCCGCATGAATGTTGCGCCAGTCATCGGTAATGCGGCGCCCACGGTCGAGGAGGTATAGCCACTTCTGCGAATCGTGTGCGGCGGGAAGTGATTTGAAACGGTCGATTATTATCTCGATTCTTGCGATGTTCCATTCTGGGTCAAATTCTGTTCGCCAGTTCAAGATCACCTTCGAGACGAATTTGACCTACATCAAGTCTGCGGTGGGCGCAAAGATCGTCGTCGCGGACGTTCTTCGAATTTGAGCACTTCGAGTGTCTGCGAAGCTGGTACAGTTTGCACGAGGGACCAACATTACGTCTTACGCCGGGCTGCAAGTTCGATTGCGTAGGGACGACTATCAAATTGAGGCGGGGATAGCGTGAACAAGGAACAACTGCGACTTGTAGACGTGCTTTCGAAGGAGCTTGAAGAAGGGAATCTTGGTATCTTTGCCGGGGCTGGTTTTTCGCGTAAGGCTGGCTTTGTCGATTGGAAGACGCTGCTCAAGCCGATTGCCGACGACCTTGACCTTGATGTCGAGAAAGAGTGGGATCTCGTTACATTGGCCCAATACCATACGAACGTTAATCATGCCAATCGCGCGAAGCTCAATCAACTGCTGGTGACGGAGTTCTCTACCAATGTCGCACCGACTGAGAACCACCGGATCTTGGCGCGACTTCCGATTGGAACATATTGGACGACCAATTACGACAACCTCATCGAGTCAGCACTCGAGGAAAACGGTAAAATTGCTGACGTCAAGTACACGGTCAAGCAGCTTGCCACAACGCGATCCAATCGCGACGCAGTTGTGTACAAAATGCACGGCGATGCAAACCATGCTGCCGAGGCTGTGCTGATCCGCGATGACTACGAGCGGTATCACATCAAGATGCAGCCGTTCATCACAGCGTTGAGCGGCGACCTCGTATCCAAAACATTCTTGTTCGTAGGATTCAGCTTCACCGACCCGAACCTTGAGTACATTCTGAGCCGTGTTCGTATCCACTACGGACACGACCAGCGGCAGCACCACTGCATCTTGCGTCGGCCCGTGCAATACGAGAACGAGAGTCAGGCTGATTTCGAGTATCGTCAACGCAAAGAGGAACTCTTCGCCGGTGAGCTGTTGCGTGTCGGCATCAAGGCCACCTACGTCGATAAATTCGACGAAATCACCGAAATCTTGCAGGCCATCGAAGACAAGCACAAGAGACGCACGATTTTTATATCCGGCGCTGCGCACGACTATTCGCCATGGGGGCAGGCAGATGCTGAGCGGTTTGTCTACGAGCTGAGTCGCGAGATCAACAAAGAGAAGTTTCGTGTCATCTCGGGCTTCGGACTCGGAGTGGGTAGCGCTGTCATCAGCGGTGTCCTCGAGCAAACTATCATGGACGGAGGGCGCCTGGATAGTGAACAGCTGGTTCTCAGGCCGTTCCCGCAGAGCCAGTCCGGCGCGCGAGCGCTGCCAGAATTGTGGCGTGAGTACCGCAACACGATGCTTAGCCATGCCGGAATCGCGATTTTCGTGTTCGGAAACAAGTTGGCCGAGGGAAAGATTGTTGAGTCGAACGGGATGCGAGAGGAATTCGAGATCGCCCGTAGGAAGGGCATTTTCGTCATTCCCATTGGGATTACTGGATACATCTCACGCAAACTTTGGGAGGAAGTCTTGCATGACTTCAGCGTGGATAGTCATCCACGAGGCAAGGAAATCTTGTCGCTCCTCCAAGCTCTTGGCGACGAGAAGACAGACCTCAAAGACGCCAAGGAAGTTACGTTGAAACTTCTGAAAATGATCTGAGGGTTGATATGGTAAGGAAAGTGTTCTTCAGCTTCAAATACGACGACGTGCAGCGGGCGATGAACGTTCGTAACAGCAATGTCATCACGGGGACTGCCAAATCTGGCTTCATCGACAAGGCCGAATTTGAGAAGGTGGAGCGCGAAGGTGAGAAGGCCATCAAGGCGTGGATCGACGCTCAGCTGGAAGGCACGTCGGCCACGGTGGTTCTCGTCGGAGCGAATACCGATAAGAGCAAGTGGGTCAAGTACGAGATCGAGCAGAGCATCGCCAGAGGCAATGGCATCCTCACGATCGACATCAGCAAGATCGCTGATCTCGAGGGCGAGACTACCAGCTGCTGCAGCTTGCGGGTCAAAGGGTATAAACACTACCTGTGGAATAACGACAAGGGCCGCGAGAATCTAGGTACATGGGTGGAGGAAGCGGCTAAAGCCGCAGGCAAGTAACGCCAGAGCACGTTGCTTGGATTGCGCTCAATTGTTTCCGGTTTCTCAAGGACGATGGCGTGATCCAAGCAATCCATGAAGCCGTGCAGGTGGAGGACGCGAGAGCTAGGCGTCAGAACCTTCTGCAGTCGAACCTTTTCGGTTGTCGGCGCGTCGCGCCGGGGAAACGAAGTCCAGCATGTTATCGACCTAGAACAGGGCGTATGACACCCCTCGATCACGAAATCGTTGAGGGGGGCATCTGACCGGCCGAAGCCGCCTGCAAGCTCAGGTGAGCGCAGCGACTCGCTGCGCTCGATTTTGCTGCCTTATCGGCTATCCAGGAGAGCCAAGTCAAGGGCACACGTTCAGATTCCCTCTACTTGGTGTCAACGATAAACGTCGCAATAAGTGATTGGCTTTGCTGCTGATGAAAGAGCGGTAACGCTAGTCGGAGTGGCTCACTCTTGAATCAGGAATCTGTTCCGATTCTTGGCATCTTTGATCCATGCTGGAGCGCGGCCTCGGCCCGACCAGGTCGCGCCGGTCTTAGGGTCACGGTACTTCGCTTCCACCGGCGCCTTTGCTTGCTTCGCCGACCGGCCGCGACGCGTGCCGAAAATGTCTCTCTCGGTAATGCCGTACTCTGCGACTTTGGCGCGGATGTCGTCGACGATGGCTTGGAACTCGGCTATGCGCGCAGCCTCAGTTTTCTCAGCTAAAGCGTCCATTTGGGCTTTCAGTTCCATGTAAGTCGCCATGTTTGCCTCCTCTGGTTGTGTTGGGCATATGATAGCCGTTCTGGATGACGGCGAGATCGATGCCGTCGAGCAACTGGTGCAGTTACTCGACGCTCATCGACACTGTCTACCATCATTTGGCCAGATGAATCGGTCGACTTCAAGTTGCTTGAGGAGCAGTCGGAAGCTATTACCATCCCAGTCGATTATCTTGACGCGATCGCGGCACCGCTTGCCGAACGCGAACAAGGCCGATACCACCGGGTTCAGGCGCATCGATTGCTTGACTAGGCTCGACAGTCCATTGATGGCCACCAAATTAGGTGGACACCTTTCTCTCATCCCAACAGCCGTTGGCAGAGTGTCGCCTATAGAGCGCTTACGAACTACGCGTGGATGTGCTGCATACCTGTTTAGCTACCCGGTGAGCTCAGCTTACATTCGGAACAAGGGTGTGTGCAACGGTGACGAGAGATATACAGCACCGGGATGAACCGTCTGAAACGGGGGAGCAACGGCGCAAGCGCGTCATGCTGGAACCAGAGGTCGCGGTTGAAGCCGATTTGCCGTACATATGTGGCGCGGCGCACCGGAAAGAATGATTCCGGGTACACCGGTTTCAGTATCTCGGGGTCGTCGATTTTCGAATCCGCAATGTTCAGAGCAAGGCACCACGGTCCTTGTACGTTTCCGGCCAGGCGAGTCGGAAGGTCGTGCCGGCGAATGATGTAGCCGACGGATGGACGTGCGTCCTGCCTCATAGAATCGATTGCCGGCGATGAATTGCTCTCGAGGTATACAAGGGATTGATTGCCGGCCGCACGTGCGCGAACTGCCTGGTGAAGCAATGCTAAGACCCGGTCGGTCCATGCCGAGAGGTTTTCCACGTTGCCTGAATGCGCAGCCGTTACTGCAATCTCCGCGAGCGTGGTTTCCTCGCCTTCTGTCTGCAACGCAAGCGCAGCGTGCTGCCGTGCGCATTTCAGCTTCGGGCAATGAACTGCACTGGGAGGAGCTCGATGAAGACATGAGCGTAGCGGGGCTGCTGCTCTGCGTCGGCGATTTGTCGAAGCACTAGGCCGCCGCAGGTACTCGAGCGGTATGGGCCGCCATATACCTTCGTGCCAATGCGAGCACCTACGCCGTAGATCGCTTGCATTTCAACCGCTTAGCTGCGCTGCTCGCCGGTTATCCACAACCTTGCCAACAAAAAGTGGGGATAACTGGTGGCACCTGAACCTTCGTTTTCCGGAGGCACTCGAGCCCGGCCTTACACGGAATGCGGTCGGTCAGTCGGGATTGCCAGCTCGGCCACCCGGAATTTCTGGCTTGTAAGCGCTTGAACGACCTTCAAGTCCGACTCAAAACTCGCTGACGCCAACGAAGAAATCAACGGCGTCGAGCGAAGCACTGTCGTGTCGCCGCATCACTTCGGTAGCGCACCGATATTGCTAAGCAGCCGCTCGAAGAGTTTGGGAGGCTTGGTCGATTTCATCCTTGCGCTTTAGTTCATGTAAGGTGATGCCGCGCTGGTCCTTCCAGTCAAGCCAGCCGTTGCACGCAGTCCCGCAGACAACCGCGGAGGCACCGCTCGGCGACGTGAACAATACGTCTTGGTCAAATACCAAGACGCCATCTTGAATGGAGATTTTCTTCTGCTGTAACAACTCCTCCCGCAGCCTCGCGAACGAGTGACTTTGGAATCCCTTTCCGATTTCAGCTTTGCCAATCGAGCCGCGCAGCACCACGAATCCCTCGTCCGTATAGTAGCCTGATGCGGCAGTGTTTGAGCGCTTGCAGAACAGTAGGGACTGCGCCTTCTCGACCGACTCGCGGTTGCCGAGCCGTTCAAACAACGGTACGCCTAACGAAGCAACGAGCGTGCGGCCTGTATCGAAAATCTCGAGACAGTCGGCGGCCAGCGGGGCAGGTGCGTGTGGTCTTGTGCCTCCGTTACAGTTGTCTGTGCGATACCGGCCGGCATTCCTCGCTTCCTGAATAAGGAGATTCTCAAGGAACAGCGCGTGCGTTTGCGTAAGGCTTTCCGTTCGCGTCGACAGCACGAGCGCGCGCTGCCAGAAGTCCTTTTCGTTATTGTGTGCTGCGAGCCGCTTCCGTAGGTCACCGCTTTGTCCGATGTAGGCGAGATTGCCTGAGCCGTCATCAGCCTCTCCGACGAGAACATAAAGAGACAGGCGTTCGCTTTCGCGCATTTCGAGGAACTCGGAGATGCGGCTTCTCGGGACGTCGATGGCTTGCACGATACGAGTGGTAATTTCGGCGACGCGAATGCCGCGTGGATCGCCGCTCGGGAGAAAAATCTGAATCGTCTGCGGTCTGAAGGTCATTGTTCTAACAGTGCTCGTCTGGTTCGTCTTGGGCCCGCTCGCGCGGACTGGGGCGTTGGAAGGTTGTCGCGCGCTAGCGAAGAGCCGGCGACAGCGAAGTCGTTAATCGTCCTCAGCCTCAACTGCGTCGAAGGGCCGGTCAATGATGAATGCATGGCTGGTCACGATGGCTTCCCGCATCAACTCAGTCATGAATGGGCGACCTTTCTTTGCGGCAAGCTGCGCCTCGACCAGTTCGAGCGCTGAACCCGGCCCCATCGCTTTGTCCGCAATCAGGTCTTTAGCCCGCTCGACTTCGCCGCGAGCCACCAACTGAAGGACCAGGTACTTGAAGGGATTTTTACGTTTGGCGGGAGGCGCGGCGAGCAAAATCTCTGCGTTCAGCTCGTCCCGAAAGCGGAAATCGAGAATACGGTCAATCCGGTCGACTAGGATTTCGTAGGCGTTTTCTTCAACGAACGAAAGAGAGTTTTTGAATCCTGGTGCATAGCTCTCAAGCGCACGCAAAACGGTCGCACGATCCAATGCGCGCCAGAAGACAAGTTGTGGCTTGTACGACGCCTCGAGCGCGAGCTGCACCAGACGAGGATTGATGAAGAAGGCGGGAATTTCGCAAACCTTCAAATATGAGATTACGTCGCTGATTACAGACTGTTGAATTTTAAGCGCATGGGTATGGTTTCTGTGTTCCATATTGGCGAATATTTTAAATGGCTGGTCGGTTTTGTCGGCGTGCGACATGGCTTGATTGCGAAGATATTATGGTTATTGGCTTTGTGCAACGTATAAATCAAATTCGTATAAATGGTTATATCTTTATCGAAAATATCCATCTATTTATATTTCGAGTGTCCGCAGCAGAAGCGGAGGGCAGTGCCGGTCTGCGATTACGCCGGGCCGGACGTGAGATGTTTCCGATAGTCAATTGATTGACAGGGGCCGCTCGGCGGTCTCATGAAAGAAGCCGTCTGACTCGGCGCGCCGCATCGAGCTGAGCAGTCGAGGCATTCGTGGCCACGCGTTCTGGTTCGTCGCGCCAACGTGGCCAGATGACGGGATAAATACAGCTTCTACACGAGCTTTCGACAAGGAAGGCTCGTGTAATGTGTGTTGCCGATTCTCAAGTTTTTTTCGATTTACAAAAGGCGTCCTCTGAGGACGGAAAATCGACACTGGCGAATGTCAGTATCCCTACCTGCGGAGAATTGTTTGCTGGCTGCGGAGGAATGGCATTTGGACTTATGCAAGCTGGATTCAGACATGAGTGGATGATTGAGTTCAACCCCACCGCTTGCCAGACCCTTCGAAACTGCTTTCATGGTTCCTGGTACGAGCAGCCGCTGACAATAATGGAAAGAGACGTGCGGGCCGTCGATTGGAGTCGGATTAATGCGGTTGATATCGTCGCCGGTGGCCCGCCGTGTCAACCTTTCTCGAGGGGCGGACGAGCACATGGCGAGAGCGACCCTCGCAATATGTGGCCTGAAGCACTTCGGGCTGTCCGAGAGCTTCGTCCACGTGGGTTCTTGTTCGAGAACGTTAAGGGGCTGCTCAGACCGGCGTTTGCGGAATATCTCACAAGAATAGTCGCCGGCCTGAAGCGTGGCGGCGAGACCGGACCGGATGGTCCAGATGTGTACGAGGTGGCTGTAATTCCAGTCAACGCGGCAGACTACGGCGCCGCACAGAAGCGGGAGCGAGTGCTCATTGCTGGTGTTCGCACAGACTGCGGCGTGCTGACTCCTTTTCCAGGTCGAACCCACAGTGTCGAACGCCTGGTTTGGGAAAAATGGGTCTCCGGACAATACTGGGAGAGGCACGGTGTGCGGCGCCCGGATTGCGGCCCAACATCGCGTGTTGAGCTGGCCGTTCTTCGCGAACTGGAGCGGACGGGCCTTGAGCCGAAAGAGCTTCCCTGGCTGACCTGTCGTGATGCCTTCGTTGGGCTAGGGGACCCGTGGGTCAAAGATTTCTTTCAACACGAATTTCGTGCCGGCGCGAGGATTTATCCTGGTCATGAAGGAAGTCCCATTGATGAGCCGGCAAAAGCGCTGAAAGCCGGAAGCCACGGTGTACCGGGTGGGGAGAATATGTTAGTCGACTGTACCGGTGCGCCTCGGTACTTTACGGTGCGTGAGGCCGCTCGGTTGCAAGGCCTGCCGGACACGTTCATGCCGGATGGTTCATGGAGTCAAGCGATGCGGCAACTCGGCAATGCGGTGCCTACACAACTGGCAGAGGTTGCTGGCCGGTGGATTCGGGAATGTGCCACCAGTCAGTAGGCGTTTTCGTGGCTTCCATTACAACGCCAGTGTGATATCCGTTCGCGCGCCGGCTTTCCGGCGTCGACCATCTGGGCGGTGCCTGTATCGGCCAAAGGATCGTAAGGTGCTGATGGGACACAAGAGGCTGACGACTGTGCGGCGCTAAGCCGAGGCGCGGGGATGACTGGATCCCGCCCAGCGGTTGCGGGATAACGCTGCGATCGCTGGCGTTTTTGGTCGCTCGCCGTCCGCGCTTGCCACACACCTGCGTGTCGGCAGAGCAGTTTCGTGAACGGATCCGAAGGTGGGCGGCAGCCGACGCGCAGGGCACCGCATCGTCGGTGTCGCGTTAATCGAGCTTGATGCGACGCTGCTTGAGCTGCAGCCGTAGCCAACCGGCAAGGGTTGGGTAACGCTCGAGCAGCTGCGAAAGGGCGCCTAAAACACCCCAAAGGTCAGATCTACGTCCAACTTTTGGGGTGCAGTTCATACGGCACCATTGCCGCCGCGCTCGCCTTGCACGGTGACGGGACGCACGCGGACGTACTCCGTTACGCGGACATGTGCGATGAGCGCGCGAAACCCAAAGATTCACCCGTCGCGATGCGGTTCGAGTGCCCGTTCGAGCAAACGATAGAGCTGTCGGCGATTGACACCGGTCGCATCCTCGATGTCCTTGACGGGCTCGCCGCGTGCGTAACGCTCGATGGCCTGCATCCGAGCCCTGAAGTTCTTGCGCGCGGCCGCATCGAGCTCCGTCCACGCGACGGTTGGCCATTCGTCACATCGAACGCTTGCGGTTTAGGTTTGCGGCGATTTATGGTCGGGCCTCGGCAGCAGTAAAGCGCGTGAGCCATGACAGCGGTTCAGTGCGCAACTCAGGGGCGCTGACGCGACCGGCGTGCAACAGCGCGAATACGGCCGCGCGCGACGACAGGATCTTCCGTGGAGAATTCACGCTCGATTGCGAGCAATGATTGAGCCGTTGCCACGAAGCGTTCGACCGCATTGAGGAGCGAGGTCGACACAAGGTCGCGTGTGGCGATCAGGCAGGGCAGCATCCGCTGCCAGTTGTCGATCCAGATCCGCGAGGCAGCCAGTTCTGCGGGCTCGAGCAGGCGCAGTGTCACGGCGCTAGCATCAAGATCCGCATGAGGCTTGCCGTTATCCACGGCGACCGGATCGGGCAGGAGGAGTAGTTCGTGACGGTCGGCGTAGCAGACCTGGAAATCGGCGAGAAACCGGTGACCACCGATCTGGACATAGCCAGGGCGTTCGCAGAATGCATGCACGGTCGGATCGGACTCGAGCACGATCCATTCATCGACAGCGCCGCGTCGATCGAATGTGAGCCGCCGCTTCAGCTTCAAGCTGAAGACTTCGAAGCGGTGCGTGCCGCGCGTTCGCGCGAGCGCGATCGGCTGCGTCACGTGCGCAGAATCGTCCATAAGATCAAGCTCTTAGGAGCGGGATTCGAAGTCCAGGACGCGTATTGACAACTTTAATGCGGACTTATGCGAATTGAGGACTTTATTTCGTTTGAAGTGCAAAGAAAGTTGTCAATTCAGAGCACAGAATCCCGTCACTACAAGGATTCCGAATTGACAACTTTGTTTTCTTCTACGCCTGGTTCCGAGTCAAGCGTGCCGGAGAACCCGCTCTAGGATCGGTCCAGGGTTCCTAAAGCAGATCAGACCGAATCTCAGCGGAGGCATATCTCCTGAGCAGTGAGGCTGGTCGACGAGACGGCCACCGGTTGTTCGTCATGGAGGCGAATTCGTCTCTTCCGACGATGACAGGACGACGCGAAGTTTCGATTATTTGATGACTACATTGAAGCACCAGTTGGAGCGGCTATGCGTTGAAGATTGCAGGCGATGCTCGGTGGCCAGCGACATGTGCAATCGGACTGCCGGGCAGCGACGACGGCAGGCCTGATTTTTGCCCATCTTGAAAGAATAAACGAGCGAGCAGACGAGTCGGGTTGCATGCACGTACTACGGTTAGAGCGGCATTCCATCGAGAAATTATTCCGAGATTTAGATCCGTTGCTTTCATGAATGACCGACCTTCGTGCGGGTCGAGGCTATTGCGAGACCGTGCGACGAATTTTCATATTACGAAATGACGTGAGGAGATCAAAGTGAGACAGAAATGCAGAAAGTGTGCGACACGAATTCATACCAGTATCGGCGCGATGGCATGCGGTGGGGCGATGCTCGTCGGCCCTATGACCGCGCACGCCTTTCAGTTTTCTTTGGGGGACGATATCGCGGGGCGATGGGATAATACGATTCAATACGTTGGCGGAATGCGCGTGAATGCCATTGATTCTGGAATCGGAAATAATCCCGTATTCAATGCATCCGAATACAAATTCGATCACGCCGGAAGTATCGTGACCAATCGAATATCTGACCTCACCGAATTGACCGTCTCATACCGTCAGAATTACGGCTTTCGCGTCAGCGCATCGCTATTCAAGGATTTTGCGTACAACGATACCGTGAAATCCAATCCCGGTTTCGCGGCACCCGGGGTGCCATACTCGGCACTCGGCTCGTATGCGGGTAACCGATACACGTCATATACGCGCAGTTACTACGAGAACGGAACGCAATTGCTCGACGCATTTGCGTACGGAAGCTTCGAGTTGGGTGGACACTCGACATCGATCAAGATCGGTCGTCTGGCGACGGTCTGGGGCACCGCGTTTTTCTTCGGCGACCAGAGCATCAGCTACGCGCAGAACCCGGTGGACGGCATCAAGGGATCTGCCGCACCGGGATCCACGCTGAAGGAATTGGCTCTGCCGCGTGGCCAGATCTACATGCAGACCGATGTTACGCCGCAATTGTCGTTGGCCGGGCAGTACTTCTTCGAGTTCGAGCACAACCTGTTGCCAGAGGGTGGAACCTACCTTGGGCTTTCGGATTTTCTGTTCTACGGGCCGACCCAGTTGCTGGGCGCGATCCCGCACGGCACCGACTTCAAGCCGAAGAACGTTCACAACAACTTCGGCGTTCGGGCAACGTGGAGTCCCGATTTCATGGCGGGCGGCAATCTCAGTTTTTACTATCGCCGACTCGACGAAGCTCAACCGTGGGTGCTCTTTGGTCGGGATCCGGTCACGGGGGCGACCAATTACCACTTGTCCTACAACCAGAACGCACAGCTATTCGGCGTCAGTGCGGAAGCTGGCCTCGGCGACCTGAGCACGGGCTTCGAACTTTCGTATCGGCATAACACGGCGCTCAATTCGGCCGCCGGCCCCCTGTCTGCTGATCCGTCCGGCACAGCCGGCGCCCGTGGAGACACAATCAACCTGGTCGCCAATGCGCTTGTGCCGCTGAAGAAGACGCCGCTATACGAATCGGCGATGCTGATCGCCGAACTTGCGTTTACGCAGAGAGTGGGCTCGATCAA
Organism: Burkholderia sp. PU8-34; assembly: GCF_053427725.1. Taxonomy (NCBI): domain Bacteria; kingdom Pseudomonadati; phylum Pseudomonadota; class Betaproteobacteria; order Burkholderiales; family Burkholderiaceae; genus Burkholderia; species Burkholderia sp. PU8-34. The sequence goes on along the minus strand of NZ_JBSAXC010000001.1, from coordinate 157,889 downwards.
GAATGCAGATATCTACAACGGCACCGGCAACCGACTCGCGTGCCCGACGGGCAGCAAGTGGGATAGCTGTGCGACGAACAATTCGATCGTCGCCGCGATGCAATTCGATCCGAAATGGTTGCAGGTCTTCCCGGGCGTTGATCTCGACATGCCGACGTTCGTCATGTACGGGATCTACGGCAACACGCCGTCGTTATCCACGACCATCGCGAATCAGGGCTCGCTCATCTATACGGTTGGGCTCCACGCACTAATCTACAACAAGTACAACGTCACGCTGCAATACAACGGTTACCACAGTCACACCAGCGGCACGACGCGTTTCATGCCCGGCGGTCCGTCCTATTACGCCGGTGGGAACGGTCCGTTCATGTGGAACGACAAGCCGTGGGTGTCGCTGACGCTGCAAACGACCTTCTGACGTCTCGAACACGTTTGGCCTTGCTTCGACGCGCGTGCGGCGGTTCAGGTATTCCAGAGCCCGCCGCACGCGCGTCTACGCCGCTCAGAAGCACGCAACGCGGCACGATCATAGCGTCAATTAATGGATGAATGTAATCCGGCCGCGCGCTCTAGTCGCCGACATCGGTGCTCAATATGATGGATTTGTCACCTGAACTTCCGTGTCGAAGGAGCAAACGATGTCCTATTCCACGCCGATAGCGAAAGCAGCCGCCACGCGTCACGTCGTATTTCGCACATACGGCCATCAACACGGGCCGGTCACGCGCCTGATGAGTCCTTCGGACTTGGGCGAGATGCTGCGTCCATTCGTCTTCCTCGATCTGGTTGATGTCGAAGGCGTATCGGCGCAGGGTTTCGGTCTGCATCCACATTCGGGCATCGCGACCATCACGTGGATGCTGGAGGGCAGCGTCGGCTACGAAGACACGATGGGCCGTACTGGACAGATCTCAAAGGGTGGCCTCGAATGGATGCATGCCGGGGGTGGTGCGTGGCACGGTGGCGATTTTGGCGATGGTGGCCCAGTCCGTGCATTTCAGTTGTGGATCGCGCTCCCTCCCGAAGCGGAGCTTGGCAAAGCTGAAAGTATCTATCTCGAAGGGGACGACATCGAGCACGACGGTCCAGCAACGGTACTGCTGGGGCGCTACGGTGTGGCAAAGAGCGCGATCAATGTGCCGTCTCCGATCACCTATCTGTCGGTCTCGCTGAAGGCCGGCGAACGCTGGCGATTCCAACCTGCGAAGGGGCAGACTATCGGCTGGACAGCAATCAGCCGAGGCGCTCTCATCGCGCCGGATGCTCTGAAGGCCGGTGAGCTGGTGATCTTCGAAGAGTCGGACGACGCCATCGAATTCGAGGCTGAGGCCGACACGGAGTTCGTCGTCGGCTCGGCGGTGAAGCATCCGCACGACCTGATTCTCGGGTACTACTCCGTGCACACGAGCGTGGAAGCATTGCGGGAGGGCGAGTCGCGCATCCAGCAGATTGGCGTGCAGCTTCGCAAGGAAGGAAGACTGCGCCGCTGACCGTTTCGTTCGCCCTATGCGCCGCAGCGAGTGGCCGGCGCCTCGATTGATCCGCATGCAGATGGTCGCACACGTGCCATCGGTACGAGAGAATAGCCGTGAAGATTACACAAGTCGACGTCATTTCTACGGTCGTTCCGCAGAATTTTGGCCGTTATCAAGGTCGCCTGCCGGTGGTCGTCGCGCGGATTCGTACCGACGCTGGCGTCGACGGCATCGGCCATACCTTCAGCCTGAACCCGGAGTTTCAGCGATCGCTGTCAGCAATGGTACGCGATCTGGGCGACTTGATTGTCGGTGAGGATCCGCGGCAAATTGAGCACTTACTCGCGCGGATGATCTATCCGGCCAACTTTGTCGGCCCGGGCGGACTGCTGAATATCGCTGCAGCGGCGATCGACATCGCGTTGTGGGACTTGTGGGGCAAGGAAACGGGGCAGCCACTATGGCGCTTGCTCGGTGGACACGCGAATCACGTCAGGACCTACCAGAGCAACGCGGCAATGGGAAATCGGCCCGACGTCCTGCAGCGCCAGGCGGCGGATCTCGTCGCACAGGGCCATCGTGCAGTCAAGATACGGCCGCACACTGAGCGTGACGCGCACGTGAAGGATGTGGTGGCGCGTGTGCGGGCCGTGCGCGAAGCGATCGGCTACGACGTCGATCTGCTGTACGACGTCAACCAGACCTGGACGCCGTCTCGTGCAATCCGGGTGGGGCGCGCGCTGGAGGAGTTCGAGCTCTTCTGGCTGGAAGATCCGACCGCGATGCACGACATTGAGGGCCAGGCCGCCGTGGCTCAGGCGCTGGACATGCCGATTTGCGCCGGAGAATACCACTACGACCCGGTGTCCTTGCTGCGGCTGCTAAAGGCCCGCGCAGTGGATTACCTGATGGTCGACATGTGCCGGATGGGCGGCATCACCCAGTTTCGGAAAGCAGCGGCGCTCGCCGAGTCGTTCGGCGTTCCGGTCGCGAGTCATCTGATTCCCGAGATCTTCGCTCACTGCATCGCCGCCGTTCCGAACGGCCTCATCGCCGAATGGATGGAATGGACGTCAATTCTCTTCGACGGATTGCCGCTTCTCGTGGACGGCTCGCTGCATCTCAGCGACCGCCCCGGCCACGGGCTCACGTTACTCGAGGACGTCGTGCAGAAGTATCAGGTGAACTAGCCCGCCTGGCCGGGTCCGCGTGAGGCGAAGACCGGACGGGATTCCGTAATTCTCTGGAGGAACATGTGAACGCAACTGCGAGTCCGACCAACATTGAACTGATGACGACGCTTGCCGAGATTGCGCGGCTGCACGCACTTCTTCGGCCGGATGCGGTCGCGCTCTCGTTCGACGGCCGCGATACAACGTACGGGCAATTTCACTCCCGTTCAAATCAGATCGCCCATGCGCTGATTGCCGAAGGGGTGACGCCCGGCCAACGCATCGCATATCTGGGCAAGAACTGCGATCGCTACTTCGAGGTGTTTTTCGGCGCGGCGAAGGCTGGCGCCGTGACGACGCCAATCGGATGGCGTCTGGCTCCCGCCGAGGCGGCGGCTATCCTCGAAGACTGCGAAGCGAACGTGGTGTTCGTCGGCCCGGACGTTGCGGTCCAGGCGAATGCGGTTCTCGATCGGATCGCCGGTCGCCCGAAGGTTATCGCGATCGATGATGTTCCGGTGAAAGATGCGACATCGTTCGATGCATGGCGTGCCGACGCGATCCCGGACAGTCCCGGCGTCGCGATCAATCCGTCGGACGTAGTCCTGCAGCTCTACACGTCGGGCACGACCGGCCGGCCTAAAGGCGTAATGCTGACACACGAGAACATTCTGTCGAAGCAGCGGCATGCGTCCAGCGCTGAGATGGGCTGGTATCAGTGGACGGCCGACGACGTGAGTTTGGTGGCGATGCCGGTCGCGCATGCGGCCGGCAGCCTGTGGGGCATGCTGGGACTGTTGTTTGGCGCGAGAGGGGTCGTCGTCCCGGAGTTCGACCCGTTGAAGGTGCTGGACTTCGTCGAACGTGATCGCATCTCGAAGATGTTCATGGTGCCGTCGGCGCTTCAGATCATCGTGCATCAACCGCGTGCCCGCGATGTCGACTACGGAAGGCTGAAGTGCATCGTTTATGGCGCGTCGCCGATGCCGGTCGATCTGCTTCGCGAGTGCATGGACGTGTTCGGCTGTGGCTTTTGCCAGCAGTACGGTATGACGGAGACGAGCGGCGTGATCGTCTACCTGCCGCCGGACGATCACTATCCAGGTAGCAAACGGCTGCGCGCGGCCGGCATTCCGATGCCGGGCGTCGAAATCCGGATCGTCGACGACGCGGGCGCAAACCTGCCGCCGAATGCGGTCGGCGAAGTGCTGATTCGCTCGAGCAGCAACATGGCGGGTTACTGGCGCATGCCCGAAGCAACGAAGGCCACGGTGGATCCGGATGGCTGGCTCCGAACCGGCGACGCTGGCTACCTCGACGAGGATGGCTACCTGTACATCCACGATCGTGTAAAAGACATGATCATCTCAGGCGCAGAAAACATCTATCCGGCCGAGGTCGAGAATGCCATCTACGGCCATTCCGACGTCGAGGAAGTCGCGGTGATCGGCGTGCCCGACCCGAAATGGGGCGAGGCGGTCAAGGCCGTCGTCGTGCTCAAGCCGGGCGCACGCGCGGACGTGTCGGACCTTCTGTCGTTCGCACGCGAGCGAATTGCCGCGTTCAAGGTTCCGAAGAGCATCGACTTTGTCGAGTCTCTGCCGCGCAACGCGTCCGGCAAGGTGGTTCGTCGCACGTTGCGAGAGCCGTACTGGGCCGGATTCGAGCGACAGGTCAATTGACGTTCGTCGAAGAGGGAACGCGCAGAAATGCAATGGGCAAAGGAGCGGGTGGGATCGACTCACCCTTCACAGACGTAATTGACGGAGGAGGCGAAATGAACAAGGTTGGCGTCACCGAACTGGGCTATATCGGCTTCGATGTGAGCGACCTGGGGGCCTGGCGTGATTTTGCGACGCAGATTCTCGGCGTGGAATGCATCGCGGACGGCGCCGACGTGCGCCTCAGAATGGATTACTGGCATCAACGGGTCGTGCTACACGAAGGCGCATCGGACGATTTGCGATATACCGGTTTTCGCCTTTCCGGTCCCGAGGATTTCTGGGCGATGCAGCGGCAACTGAGCGCACTCGGCGTGCGGTTCGAAGTCGCGTCGACGGCCGAAGCCGAGGAGAGGCACGTATTGGAACTGCTTCGGCTAGAAGATCCCGCCGGCCTGCCGGTGGAGCTCTTCCACGGCCCCCAGGTGGACCGCCATGCGCCGTTTCATCCGGGGCGCGCGATGCATGGCAAGTTCGTGCTGGGCGCGACAGGGCTGGGGCACATGATCATCCGCGAGCGGGGCGTTGCAGCGTCCGAGCGTTTCTATCGCGATGCGCTCGGCATGCGAGGCAGCATCGAGGCGAGGATGGCCATGGCGGGGCAGAAGATCGCGCCGATGTTCATGCATTGCAATTCGCGTGGTCACTCCGTTGCGTTCGGCATTCCGGGCTTCACGAAGCGCATCCAACATTTCATGGTCGAAGTGGATTCGCTCGACGATGTCGGTTTGACCTATGAGCTGGCCAAGGAGCACAAGGTGCCGATCCTGATGGGGCTCGGCCGCCATCAGAACGACAACATGGTGTCGTTCTATATGCAGACGCCATCGGGCTTCTTCTGCGAATACGGCTGGGGCGGCACACCCGCGCTCGCGCAGTCTGAATACAACCCCCGAGGCGACAGTTGGGGCCATGAGCTGCTGAATCCGTCGCTGCTCGGTTGATTGCCGTTACCGCGGCACCCACTGGGCCGCAGCTGGGCATGCCGCGCGGGCACGCGCCAGCAGCGGCAATTCAACGCCCGTCTTGCCTTCGTCCCACATTTCTACAATTCATACAGCGAATTTCTCTCGGCGCATTTGCTGCGATGCGGGACGACAAGTCGCGTGCCTGTCGCGCTGTCCCGCTTCGGCCATTGTGCAGCCGCGAATTCGCGGGGCGCGCGGCCGCGTCTTCGGCACTCGCCGACCCGCTTGCGAAATCTCGTCGTTTTCGACGACGCATGCGCAGCGGACGACGCACACAATGGGTAGCACATAACAAGCAACGCTATGCACTGCAGATAGCCGAATGGTACCGAGCGTTCCGACCCCGGTCGCGGCAACGGTGGTTTAGAAGTCATGCATCTATTCGTGGAATTGGAGGAGACGGTATGAACTATTTAGCGACTTTGGCGGTGGCAGGCATCACGACGATAATCGGTGCGCATGCATTGGCAGCGCCCTCGGCAGCCGACGCGGCGCGTCTCGGCAAGGAGCTCACACCCTTGGGGGCCGAGCGGCCGGGCAACAAGGAAGGCACGATTCCCGAATGGACAGGCGGCCTGTGCAATGCACCGGCGAAATACAAGCCGCTCAACGCACAGGGCGGTACGCCGTACGCCGATCCGTTCGCAGATGAGAAGCCGTTGCATTCGATCACGGCTTCCAACGTGGGTCAGTACGCGAGCACCCTCGACGACGGGCAGAAGGAGCTGTTCAAGCGGTTTCCAAAGACCTATCGCATCGACGTGTACCCGACGCACCGCACCTCGTGCTTCCCCGACTGGGTTTATGACAATACGATCAAGCGCGTGATGTCGCCGAAACTCGTCGGAGATGGACCAGGGCTCGATGATGCGCATGCTCAGTTTCCGTTCCCGATTCCCGCGAACGGGCAGGAGGCGATGTACAACTTCTTCACGCGGTACTTCCCCGTATACTTCACTGGCAACTATGCATGGTGGCTAGTCGATTCGGCAGGCAACAAGACACTCAGCACGCACGGTAGCGCGAATTACCGTTTCGATTACTGGGATAACCACAAGACCAAGGCCGACCAGATTTCGGCAGTGTCCAACATTCACGTCGGACCTCCGTCGCAGGCCGGCGAAATGGACATGCGCGTCCAATGGCGGCGCATGGACCAGCGCGATCCGACGGCTTGGTTCTACACCCCTGGTCAGCGGCGCGTGCGGCTCGCTCCGGAGTTCACCTACGACACGGTCGTATCCGAGAATAGTGGCTTGTTCCTCTGGGATGAACTTAATGGCTTCGACGGAAAAATGGACCGCTTCGACTTCAAGCTCATCGGCAAGAAGGAGCTGCTCATTCCGTACAACGTATACAAATACCTGAACTCGTCGGTCGACCAACTGTTAGGGAAAAATCACGTCAATTCGGATGCGGTTCGCTATGAGCTTCACCGTGTCTGGGTCGTCGAGGCTGCACTCAAAAACGGAGCGCGCCACGTCGACAGCAAAAAGGTGTTTTACCTCGACGAAGACAGCTGGAATATCGTCGGATACGAGGGGTACGACCACGCCGGCAAGCTCGTTCGCTACCTGCAGTTCCCCATCTGGCAGGCTTATGATGTGCCGGCCGCCATCAACATCAATGAGATGGCCTATGACTTCGTCAAGCAGATTTGGGCATTGGGCTCCATTCCTGTCGACGGAGGATTCCACAAAGGCGGTCCGCTCCCGGCAAACTACTTCACGGCCGACGCGATGGCCGGACGAGGGGTTCAATAGTGTTTGGTGGCGCACATGAATCGCGGTGCGGCGGCGGGACTCGCGCCGCGCGTGCCGGTAGGGTCGCGAGCTGGGTGTTTTTGCTGGTGATCGCGAGTGGGTCTGCGGGCGCTCCCGCCGGGAATGTCGGAAAATTTCAGGATCCGCTGGATACGCCCGCGCAGGTCACGCGATTCGCGACCCAGACTCAACTTGGCGCCATTGCGACGGCGGGAACGAGGCTCGTCGCTATGGGCGTACGAGGCCTGATCGTGCTTTCGGACGATGCTGGCCGGACTTGGCGCCAGGTTGCGAGCCCTGTCAGCTCGGATCTCGTGTCCGTACGCTTCGTCACGGCTCGACAGGGGTGGGCGGCAGGTCATGATGGCGCGGTGCTCGCCACCACAGACGGTGGCGAGCACTGGGTCAAGCAAATCGACGGACGCATGGCGGCCGATCTGCTCAAGGCGCATCTGGGCGCGCTGGCGGCCGGTGGCGACGCTCGCGCCGCCAGGTTGCAGAAGGGCGTCACGCTCAACTACCAGGATGGCCCAGCAGTGCCGATGCTGGACCTGTGGTTCGAGAACGAGCGGATCGGCTGGGCGATCGGTTCGTTCGGCACGATCATTGGTACGCGCGACGGCGGCAAAACCTGGACGTCGTGGATGGAGAAAGTCGACGACGACCGGATGCACCACTTCAACGCGATCGCCGACGTTGGCGGCAACGTCTATCTGGCGTCCGAACAGGGTGTGCTGTTCCGACTCGACCGCACGAGCGAGCGCTTCGTGCGGATCGTGACCGGCTACAACGGAAGCTTTTTCGGCCTCGTTGGCACGGGCGCATACGTGATCGCGTATGGAATCGGCGGCTCTGCCTACCGTTCCCGCGACAACGGCGCGACCTGGCAGCGGCTGTCGACCGGTGTGCAGGGCAGCATCACCAGCGGATGCATTCTCGATGACGGGCGGCTGCTGTTCGCGACCCAGGACGGTCATCTGATCATGAGCCTCGACCAGGGCGACACGTTCCAGGCTGTCGCCATTTCTCGGCCGGACCTCTTCACCGGCATCGCACCCGCAGGACGCAACCGGGTCGCGCTGACCGGTGTAAGTGGCGTGAACAGCGCAACCTTCCAGTGAGTCACTCGTCATGAAGGTGGAAACCGACAATCGCAATGCGAGCCCGATCGTGCGCAACATCGAAGACTTCGATCGCGCAAGCGGGATGTGGCTCGAACGCTTCATTTTCAACAACCGTGCAGCGGTGCTGATGCTGTCACTCGTCGTCACGCTCTTCCTGGGCTGGCACGCGCTGCATCTGCGGGTCAATGCGAGCTTCGAGAAGATGATTCCGAGCCAGCATCCGTACGTGCAGAACTTCCTGAGCCACAAGGAAGCGCTGCGTGGCCTCGGCAACGTTGTGCGTATCGCCGTAGAGAACAAGAACGGCGACATCTTCGACAAGAATTACTTGTCGACGCTGCAGAAAGTCAACGATGCCGTCTACCTGATTCCCGGCGTCGATCGCGCGGCGATGCGCGGCTTGTGGACCACCAGTCTTCGCTGGACGCAGGTGACGGAGGAGGGCTACCGGGGCGGTCCGGTCATGCCAGACAACTTCGACGGCTCACGCGCGATGCTGGACCGGCTCAAGGTCAACATCGCGCGCGCGGGCATCGCGGGCAGCTACGTAGCCGACGACATGCGTTCGAGCATGATAGTCGTGCCACTGCTCGATACCAACCCCGAAACGCACGAGCCGCTCGACTACGCGGCATTCTCCCGGGACCTGAACGCGAAGCTCGGGCCGATGGAAAGCGCGAGCGTCAAGATCCACATCGTGGGGTTCGCGAAGATCGTCGGCGATCTGATCGACGGCCTGAGCCACGTGATGGTGTTCTTTGGCCTGTCCGCTGTGATTGCCGCCCTGTTCGTCTATGCATTCATGCGCGATCTGCGCAGCACGCTGCTGTTGGTCGGTGTGTCGGCGCTGGCGGTAGTCTGGCTGCTCGGGCTGATGCAGCTGCTCGGCTACGTGCTCAATCCCTATTCGATTCTCGTACCTTTTCTTGTCTTCGCGATTGGCCTGTCGCACGGCGCGCAGAAGATGAACGGCATCGTGCAGGACGTGGCGCGCGGTGCGCATCGTTACGTGGCGGCGCGCTACACGTTCAGACGGCTCTTTCTCACGGGGTTCGCCGCGCTGCTGACGAATGTTGTCGGGTTCGCGGTGCTAATGGTGATCGACGTGCCGGTGATCCGCGATCTGGCGTTGACGACCAGCATCGGCGTGGCCGTGCTGATCTTCACCAAGCTGCTCCTCGTTCCCGTCCTGCTGTCATACATCGGAGTCGGCAAAAAGGCGGCCGCGCGTTTCGCCGAGGCCGAGCGCTCAGGCAGCACCAACGCATGGAGCGCACGCGTTTGGGCCAGTTTGCTGCATTTCACCGACCGGCGCTGGTCGGTCGCCGCGATAGCAACGGCGCTCGTGCTCGGACTCGGCGCGTTCGAAGTCAGCCAGCAACTCAAGACCGGCGATCTTGACCCCGGTGCACCCGAACTTCGCGCTCACTCGCGCTATAACCTGGACAGCGCGTTCGTGAATGCGCATTACGCGCTGTCCAGCGACCAGTTTGTGGTGATGCTGGCGACGCCGCCAGGGCATTGCAAGGATTTCCAGACGCTGACCGAACTCGACCGGCTCGGCGCCTATCTCCGGGAGGTCGACGGCGTGAAGGCGACGGCATCGGCGGCGGACATGGTGCGTCAAAGCACGTCGGGACAGTTCGAAGGCAATCCCAAGTGGTTGACGATCCCGCGCGATACGTCCGTGCTCAACACGGCGCTCGAGCAAGTGATGACGGACCATCCCGAGCTCGCCGAGCCGAATTGCGCAGTGTCGCCGCTGATCGCCTATTTGAGCGACCACAAGGCCGACACGTTGACGCGCGTCGTCAACGCGGCGGAGTTCTTCGGACGCCACCACGATACGCCTGAGCGCCGGTTCCAGCTGGCCGCCGGCTCGGCTGGGATCGAGGCTGCGACGAACATCGTCGTCAAGGAAGCGCAGCACCGGATGCTGCTGCTGCTCTACGCCGCGGTTGTCATGCTCTGCTTCATTGCATTCCGAAGCTGGAGGGCTGTAATTGTCGCGCTGGTGCCGCTACTGATCACGTCGGTGCTCTGCGAGGCGCTGATGGTGCAGTTGGGCATCGGCGCGAAGGTGGCGACGCTTCCCGTGATCGCGCTGGGTGTGGGCGCCGGTATCGATTATGCACTGTACCTGCTCAGCATTCAGCTGACGTTTCAGCGCACCGGCGTACCGCTGCGCGAAGCGTACATGCGCTCGCTGCAGTTCACTGGGCGGGTGGTCGCACTGGTCGGCCTGACCATGTCGGCCGGCGTGATCACCTGGGCATGGTCGCCGATTAAATTCCAGGCCGACATGGGCATCCTGCTGACTTTCATGTTCCTCTGGAATATGGTTGGCGCACTCGTACTCATTCCGGCGCTGTCTCATTTCCTGCTGAAGCGGGTCGGTGACGCTCGACGCGACGCGTTCGACCGATGCGGCGGTACTGGAGAACCAGTGACCGGAAGCCCGGCTGGCAGCGTGCGCTGAGCCGGCAGCATATCAGTTATCCGGCGGGGCGATGACATTGCCGGCGCTGCGATGTGCTTGAGATCGACGACTCCGGTCCTCGGTCAAACCGCGCGCCTCAAGTGTCGCACGCTTATCCGACGCTTGCGGTGTTTACTTGAAGGAGCGGGACCAGGGCGAGTTGGAGGGGGAATGAGCGTCCGTCCGGTTGCGCGCCGGCGCGCGCTTGATGAAGCCGCGATTATGTTCGCGTCGCGGTCGAGCATTGACCGTTAACCAAAATTAGTCCCGTTCAGAAGCGGAGATTTCCAGCGTGGTTCGGTTATCAGGCGAGTCGGATTTCCTCGCCTGACGGGCGATTTCGGCTGTCATCATCCGCCGCAATGTAGAGTGGGGGGCGAACCTCGTTATAGTACGTGCGCTAGTCGTCGATTTCGCTCCGTGCGTCTGCCAATGACAAGAACAAATGAATGCGTATTCAGGCACTCCTGCGGGAAGCGTTCGTTGAAGCTTTCGACCTTAGCGTGTCAGTCGGCGCATCTGGGCGATTGCAATCCAGTTCGACATCGTTTTCGTACGCCCGGCGATCCATTGCCTTCGAGATGAACTCGCTACCGTTGTCGATCTTGATCGTCGCCGGATGCCCACGCAAAGCGGTGATGCGCATCATCGCCTCGGCAACATGCTCTCCATTCAAGCTCTGACCGATCTCGATGGCCACGCACTCTCTCGTGTAAATGTCGACGATGTGGTCAAAGTACGAGGCCGCGGTCTATCGAACATCGAATCGGCAATGAATTCCCTACTTCGATTTCGTTGATCGCGGTCATGAGATGCTTGGGCTGTCGTCGCTATCCCGATTTGTTACGCTGCGGCCGCTCGTGCCGTAACGACGGGCTTCCCGCCCGATTCAGCCAATAGACGCGCTTGCAATTGCCGCGCCAGCCTTCCCGTCGCAGAACCATGTGCACGCGCCAATATCCGTAGTGCACACGTGTGGACGTAGGTCCTTAATACGCGTGAGCAGCGCCGAAGAATCACGCGCGACCGACTGATATCGATACAGCGAGTGGGATATGCCAAAAAACGCACAGGTCTTTGTCAGACTCGTCCGATAGCGATCACGCATTTCATCCATCAACGTGCATCGGCGAGCGGGCTGAAGAGCATGTTTTGCGAGTACGTCCTGTCCAGACTCAGGTCCGCCATGAGCCGCTTTAGCTTCACGTTCTCGTCTTCGAGCAATCGCAACCGGCGCAACTTAGAAGGCCCCAAACTTCCGAATTTTTTCTTCCAGTTGTGGAACGTCGCCTCACTGATTCCGAGCTTGCAGCAGACCTCTTCGACCGCCGTGCCCCGATCCGCTTGCTTCAGTGCAAATGCGATCTGCTCTTCCGTAAACTTGCTCGTCTTCATCGCGTGGCCTTCGTGTCCGATCGGGCACATCACGCCGAACGTCTCTACTTCTGAATCGGACTTACATCTTGGGCCAGGGTCAAGGTTCTCATAGTATTTATACCGTTATCGAACTAAACGCGAGAGCGGAGGTAAGCATGTACACGGATCGCGTCGACGACCGACGTGCCACCGGGGACTTTCGGAGGCCGACTCGTCAAGCAGTTCCGAGCGAACGTTGCGGCGATCCTGACCTGGTATGCAAACCGCGGATTCCGCGTGGTCGCATCGAACGGAAATTTTGACTGGTGCGCCCGGCTCTGTCGCAACCGCAAGCGCATCGAGTCCCAACGGAAAGAGCCGGGTCCCGTTAGGCGCAGGACTCGGCCCTTGAAATGCCGGCAATTCTGACACCCGGCCCGAACGGGGAGATCCGCCGCGTTGGACTGAGCATTGTGTGCGATGACGTCGCAAATGCATGATCGCCGATTCATCGGCGATCAGACTCAATGTCAGGACGACTCGAAACTAGCGTGCCGGGCCAGATGAAAATCGACGCTGCCGAACTCGTACTCGAGCGTCGTTGCTCGCTTGAAGTAATGCGAGACCGGCAGCTCGTCTGTCATCCCCATCGCGCCGTGCAGCTGTACTGCGTTCTGGCCGATGAACCTGCAAGCCTGTGCGACCGTCACCTTCGCAGCGGACGCGGCGCGCGCGCGCTTCGGCGCCGCGTCCGCCAGTGATAGGGTCGCCAGATACATCGACGACGTCGCCATCTCGAGCTGCAGATACATGTCGACCATCCGATGCTGCAGAGCTTGGAAGCTCGCCAGCGGTTGCCCGAATTGCCGGCGCTGCCGCATATAGTCGGCGGTGTCCGCATGCATCTTCTTCAGCACGCCGACGCCTTCCGCGCAGATGGCCGCGATCGCTTCGTCGCCGACCTGCTCAAGCATCTGCAGAGCGTTGCCTTCGTGGCCTATCAGCGCATCAGGCCGTAGCTCTACATTTACGAAAGCAATATCGGACGCGCGCCGGCCGTCGATGGTCGCGTAGTCTGTCGTCGATACACCGTCAGCCGCCTTGTCAACGACGAACAGCGAGATGCCCGCCGTGTCGCCGGTGGCGCCCGACGTTCGCGCACTCACGAGCAGCTGCGACGCCCATGGCGCGGCCATCACGACCGCTTTGTGACCGTCGAGTCGCCAGCGGCCGTCCGCTTGGCGGAGTGCCTGCGTGGCGACGTTCGACAAACGATAACCGCTTCCGCCGAGGCGATGACCGGTGCCGTTCTCCAGCCACGCGCAGGCGACGACCGCTTCGCCCGCCGCGATATTGGCAATCAACGCGTCGGCCACCGATCCGCCCACGCGCGTTAATACGCCCGCGGCCATCACGCATGTCTCGAGGAACGGCTCGACGAAGAGCATCGAGCCCAGCTCCTCCATCACGATCATCGTTTCGACGGCGCCGCCGCCGAAACCCCCTGCGTGCTCGGGAAGGATCACCGACAGCAGACCAATATCGTCGGCCAGCGCACGCCAGACGTCACGGCGCCAGCCGGCATCGGACTTGATCGCTGCATGTCGTGCTTCGAATGCGTAGTGGTCGCGGAGAAAGGCCTGCAAGGTGCTTCGCAGGAGATTCTGCTCCTCGGTAAAGTCGAAATTCAAGACTCAGCTCCCTGTCTTCGTGAATGGTAGGACCCGTGCATTCCGCGCCATCGTGTCAATGGAAGCCCAATGCGGCCTTGGCCAAGATGTTGCGTTGGATCTCGTTTGAGCCTGCGTAGATCGAACCGGCGCGGTCGTTAAGATAGCGCAGCGGCGCGAGGGCGGCTGCGAGCGGCCCGGCGTGCGGCCCAAATGCGTGCCACAGCTTCACCGGGCCGCCCGGGCGTGCGCCCTGCGGCTGGAACGTGCGTCCGTATTGCCCGGCGGCTTCGAGCCACAGCTCCGTCACGTGCTGACTCAACTCGGTGCCGAGGATCTTCATGACGGACGCGTTCGCGCCGGGTGATTCTCCCGTCGACATGGCCGACATCGTTCTGAGTTCGTATACCTCGAGCGTCGAGATGCGGATGCGCGCAGCGGCCAGTTTGTTTGCAAAAACCGGATCACTGGCGAGCGATTCCGTCGTGTCGCCGGGAGCCGTTTTCGCGACCCGGTGCACCTCGTCGAGCATCGCATGCAAGTCCGGCGTATACGCGACGCCGCCGCGCTCGAATTCGAGCAGATACTTGGCGACTGTCCAGCCGGAGCCAATGGTGCCGACGACGTTGACTTTCGGCACACGCACCTCGTCGAAGAACACCTGATTCTGGATATGTTCGCCCGACGACATCACGATAGGCTGGACAGTCAGTCCGGGCGTGTTCATCTCGATCATCAGAAATGTGATGCCGAGCTGTGGCTTGTGCTCGCGTGATGTCCGCACGAGGCAGAAGATCCAGTTCGCGTCCTGCGCGTGCGTGACCCAGATTTTGGAGCCGTTGCAGACCAGATGGTCGCCGTCGTCGCGCGCGCTGAGCTGCAGCGATGCGAGGTCCGAGCCCGATTGGGGCTCCGAATACCCTTGGCACCACACGTGCTCGCCGCTCAGCATACGCGGCAGGAAGAACGCCTTCTGCGCGTCGGCTCCGAACTTGATCAACGCTGGCGCGCACATTTGGATGCCCATCGGCGACAAAGGGGGCGCGCCAGCCGCTACCCGTTCCCGCGAGAACAGGTAGCGCTGCGATGCGCTCCAGCCACACCCGCCGTATTCAACCGGCCAGGCCGGCGCTGCCCATCCTTTTGCCGCGAGGATGCGTTGCCATCGCATCGCCGCATCGTGATCCGCATAGACGCTCGTCATCAGGCGGCCGGCCGCGCGCAGTTCGTCGGTCAGATGCTCGGCGAAGAACGCCCGCACTTCGTCGCGGAACGCGCAGTCGGTGTCGCTCCATTGCAAATTCATGGTTTTCTCCGAAAACTGTTTGGATATACGCGTCTCGTTGCGTCGCGACCGATCCTTACGGCTTCGTTGTGCGAAGCGATCCGGCGCGGCGGCACACGGGACACCTCGTACGGCGTCGCGCCTAGGACAGCATGACGCCGCCGTCGGCGACGATTTCGGCGCCCGTGATGAAAGACGCATCTGACGAAAGCAGAAACGTGACGACCTTCGCGATTTCGATGGGTTGCCCCATTCGTTTCATCGCCGTCATCGCGGCTACGGTGTCGGTCTGCTCTTTCTCGCCGCGTGTGAGCGGCGTCAGAATCGGCCCCGGCGATACCGCATTAATTCGCACACCCCGCGTGCCGTATTCGATCGCCGCAGAGCGCGTCAACCCAAGGACCGCATGCTTGCTCGCGGTATACGCGTCGAATCGGCGCAACCCCAGGTTTGCATAGATGGACGCGGTGTTTACGACGGCGCCGCCTCCGGATCGTTCTATCGCAGGTAGCTGATATTTGAGGCCAAAGAACAGGCCGTCGGCATTGACGCTCATTACTTTTCGCCATTCCTCGGCGTCGAGTTCTTCGAGCGCGACGAACCTGCCGCTCACGCCGGCATTGTTGACGGCCAGATGGAGCGCGCCGTACGCGTCGAGCGCTTTGTCAACCGCGGCGCGGCACTGCGCCTCGATCGACACATCCGTGCGAAATGCGAGCGCGCCGCCGCCTTCGTCCCGAATCGCACGCGCGACCAAATCTGCATGCTCGCCATTGAGGTCGACTACGAGTACGCGCGCACCGTTGCGTGCCAATTCATGTGCGATGGCCGCGCCGATACCGCTGCCAGCTCCCGTGACGATCGCCGACTTGCCTTCGAACTTCGCGAACATAGGCGTCTCCTGTGTTGTTGGGCCGCCGATAGCGCAGGAAGCGGCCAGAGTATCAAGTGAAATGCATAGTAGGAGCACGTTCGATGGTAGACATCGTCGGTTGCGACGAATTCGCCTCATTCCTCCAGTTCCTGGACGAGTGCATTCCGATTCCGCCAGCTAGTCAGTGATGGTCACGGTGCCTAGGATTCAACACATGGTCGCTCGGGAATGTCATGTGTGAATCCGCGACCGAATGCGGCGACCGACTGAATCTGATGCGAAAACGCTGGACGTCGCGCGGTAGAACGAGCGCGTCCGATGTCTAATGAAGGAGACGAGATGAACACTGAGCTTTTGTCGGAGCGTGAGGCCGCGCTACTGGAAAAATACAAAGAGGAACGTGCGAAGCGTATTCGTGCAGATGGTCTTGCGCAATTTCGCAGAACCGAAGGGGAGTTTGCGCGTTTCCTCGACGATCCTTATTCCGACGCGCCGGCCGACCGCGCACAGATAAACGACGAAGTCGACGTGGTGATCATCGGTGGCGGTTGGTCGGGCCTACTGGCGGGGACGCGTCTGCGTCAGGCCGGCGTCGACAATTTCCGCATCATCGAGTCTGGCGGCGACTACGGTGGCGTGTGGTACTGGAATCGCTATCCTGGCGCGCGTTGCGACGTGGAATCGTACATCTACCTGCCGTTGCTCGAGGAAACCGGCTATATGCCGACCGAGAAATATGCAACGTCCGACGAAATCCGTGAGTATGCGCAGGCCGTCGCGCGGCACTTCGATCTATACCGGCATGCGGTGTTCCAGACCAAGGTGAGCGAGTTGCGTTGGGATGCCACGAAGGCTCGATGGATTGTCAGCACGAATCGGGGCGACGCGATCCAAGCGCGCTTCGTGTATGTCGGGAACGGGCCGCTGAACTATCCGAAGCTGCCGGCGATTCCCGGCATTGAGGACTTCAAGGGTCATTCGTTCCATACGTCCCGTTGGGACTATGCGTATACGGGCGGCGACGCAAACGGCAACCTGGTCGATCTGAAGGACAAGCGCGTTGCGTTGATCGGCACCGGCTGCTCCGCGATTCAGTGCATGCCGGCGCTGGGCGCATCGGCGAAGGAACTGTACGTCGTACAGCGTACGCCCGCCATTGTTGCGTATCGCGGCAACAAAGCTACCGACTACGAATGGGCAAAATCGCTTGAGCACGGCTGGCACCGTGCGCGCATGGCGAACTTCGAATCGGTCCTGGCCGGCACCGTACGTGATGAAGACCTCGTGGGGGACGAGTGGACCCGGTTTTGGGAGCCGCCGGAACAGCCCGAGGCCGATGCCGATCTGCGCGAAGTGGCTGCGGCGGCCCAGAAGATGGACATCGAGAAGATGGACGGGATTCGCGCACGGATCGATTCCATCGTCGAGGACGCGGACACCGCGGAATCTCTCAAACCATACTACAACCGCTTCTGCAAGAGGCCAACGTTCAACGACGAATACCTGCCGACCTTCAATCTGTCGAACGTGACGCTCGTCGATACGAAGGGAAGAGGGCTGACGCGCGTGACCGAAAACGCGATCGTCTTCGAGGACAAGTCCTACGAAGTTGACTGCATCATCTACGCGACCGGCTTTGAAGCTGTGACGACGTCGCACAAGACCGGCGGCTTCGAAATCATCGGGCGTGAAGGCCAAACAATCGACGAAAAGTGGGCGAAGGCGGTGCGATCGCTGCACGGGATCTACACGCACGGATTCCCGAACCTCTTCTTCGTCGCTGGCTTGCGGCAGGGCGCACCAACGCTGAACTTCCCCTACATGATGGACGAGCAGGCGATTCATGCGGCGGGCATGGTCAAGCGCATGCTCGACGACGAGGTCGCGGTGATGGAGGTCACGCAACAGGCAGAGCAACGCTGGTGCGACACCATCATTGAGAAATCGAAGGTCAATCTTGAGTATATGCGCGAGTGTACCCCGAGCATCTTGAACGCAGAAGGCCATCTGGAAGAACTGGGCAAGCAGACGTTCACTACGGCTTACGGTGGCGGTCCATTCGAATACATTGACCTGCTCCGCGACTGGCGCGAAGGCGGGTTCGAGAGCGACCTCCACATCGCGCACGATCCGAATCTCGTCAACGAAGCTTGAATGGAGAGCGTAATTATGACTTCCAGCGTATCGTCCGCTCAGAAGGTCGCGATCGTCCGCTACTACGAGCAAACGGATAGCGGTCGGTTTCCTGCGGATCTGTTCACCGAGGACTTCGAGTTCTATGTGCCCAAGTTCGGCGTCGGGCGAGGAATCAAGGAATTCGAAGTGATGGCGTCGGGTGCGAACGTGAAGCAGTTCAAGCATGCGATCGGCGAGATGTTGATGGTCGAAGAGGGGCGCAACGTCGCCGTGGAGGGGACGACCGGAGGCGTCACCGAAACCGGTGTCGAGTGGCTCGGTGGCAGTACGCCTGGAGGTCGTTTCGCCAGCATGTTCCAGTTCAACGCCGCCGGCCTGATCGAGCGGATGTACATCTATCTCGATCCCGATTTCGCTGGAAATCACGCCGCGGGCTTTCGATGGAACCGAGGCGCCGCGCAGGCTTGGTGATGCGCCCCGTGGACCGGCCCTCTGATTTCGGTGGCAACGCGACCGGTCGGGGAGGCCGAATTGACATTGATCGAGCAGCAGCATTGGAGTTTCTTGAATGAAGCTTGCCACAGTTAGCATTCGCGGCGGGTCCCCCGAAATCGTAGTCGTCGACGGAGAACGCCTCGTACGCCTCAGGTCCGCGAATCCCGATCTACCGTCGACAATGATCGAACTGATCTCCGCGTGGGATACCACGCGCGATTCGGTGCAGCGGGCCGTTGCGCGATCCGCCGACGTAGTCGCTTTGGATTGGAGCGTCCGCTTTCTCGCACCGATCGAGCGACCTGGCAAGATCATGGCGATGGGACTGAACTATGCGGACCACGTTGCCGAAGCTGGTCTCGAGGTACCAAAAAATCAGGTGTGGTTCTGCAAGCAGCCGAACACGGTCCATCCTCCTTACACGCCGATTCAGATTCCGAAGGCATCGGCGTCGATCGATTATGAGGTTGAACTCGTTTTCGTCATCGGCAAGCGCGGACGCCATATACCTAAGGACGAAGCGTCCAGCTACGTGTTCGGCTATTGCGTCGGCAACGATGTGACGGCACGCGATTGGCAGATGCGCACGCCGCAATGGGTGCTCGGTAAATCGTTCGATACGCACGGACCGTTCGGGCCGTGGATCACAACGCGCGATGAAGTGGGCGACCCACATCGCCTGGGGATTCGATCGATAGTGAATGACGAAGTTCGTCAGGAATCGAACACGCGTGAGCTGATCTTTAATGTATTTGATCAGATCGAATACCTGTCCAAGGCGATGACGCTCGAGCCCGGCGACATCGTGTTCAGCGGCACGCCCGGGGGTATCGGTGCCGCGATGAGACCGCCGGTCTTTCTCAAGGCCGGCGATCGCGTGCGTTGCGAAATTGACGAGCTCGGCGCGCTGGAAGCGGTCTTCGAGGCAGAAGCCTGAGCGTGCGTGCCCTGTCAGAGATTCCAGAACGTGTAACAAGGAGTCAACTGCTCATGATGCCATCTGCTAGGCCACGGCGTAGCGCGATCTATCTTCCTGCGAACAACGCCCGTCTGTTGGACAAGGCGCGTTCGCTGCCGTGCGACGTCGTGATCCTCGACCTCGAAGACATGGTCGGGCCGGATGCGAAGCCCGACGCCCGCACGGCGGCGGTCGATGCCGTGCGCCAAGGCGATTTCGGGCGCCGCGAAGTGGTGATTCGGGTCAACGGCCTGAATTCACGATGGGGCATGGAGGATCTGGCTGCGGCGGCACTTGCGCGACCGGACGCGGTGCTCGTCCCGAAGATCTCCGCGCCAGGCGATCTGGAGACGGCCCGCGCAACCCTGGGCGATTCGGTTCCGCTGTGGGCGATGATCGAAACCGCTATCGCGATCGTACGGCTCGACGCGATCGGGGCGGCCAGCACCGCAAACGGCGTTGGCGCATGGGTCATCGGCTCGAACGATCTCGCGAGCGACATTCGCTGTGCGCATACCGTCGAACGCCCAGGGCTGCTGACCGCGCTGTCGATGAGCGTGATGACGGCAAGAGCGTATGGATTGGCGATCTTGGATGGCGTGTTCAACGATCTGACGAACCCGGACGGCCTCACGATCCAGTGCGACCAGGCCGCCGCGCTCGGCTTCGATGGAAAGACGGTGATTCACCCGAACCAGCTCGAGACGACGAATCGCGCGTTCTCTCCGGACGACGCGGCGCTTACACGGGCGCGCGCCATCGTCGCGGCTTTCGAGGCACCTGAGAACGCGGGCCGCTCCGTGTTCAAGGTCGACGGTCATTGGGTCGAGCGCATGCATTACGACGATTCCGTGCGTCTCATGCAGGTCGCAGACGCTATTCGGACAACCGGATGATAGGTCACGTGAGCGCGCGATCCGTTCTCCGCAACGCAGTTCATTTGAAGAGAGTCAAGCGAACATCATGGGCACATCAAAACTCCGCCTGCAGTCGAAAATTGCACTAGTAACGGGCGGGACGAAAGGCATCGGCAAAGCCATTGTCCTGAAATTCCTGCAGGAAGGCGCGGCGGTTGTCTTCACCGGCTCGACGTCCGGCGATGGACCCGCGCTCGAAAAGTTGCTGACCGAGCAGGGTCACGAAGTGAAGTTCATGCAATGCGACAGTCGCGAGGAAAAGCAGATCACCGACGTAATCGAATGTGTTGTGCAAACGTACGGACGCCTCGACATTGCGGTGAACAACGTTGGCAATACTGCGCCGACGGACTCGGCGCTCGGCATGGTACATGAGACGCCGTTAGAGGCGTTCGAAGACACGCTGCACCGAAATCTCACGAGTACCTTTCTGAGCATGAAGCACGAAATCACCGCGATGCTGCGTCAAGGCGGCGGCGTGATCTGCAATACCGCATCGATGGCCGGAGTGCGCGTGTCGAGCGCAGGCTCGCCGAGCTATCACGCGGCAAAGGCGGCGGTCATCCATCTGACGCGCAAGGCCGCAATCCAGTATGCGCGCGACAACATTCGCGTCAATGTCGTGGCGCCGGGCGCGACGGTCACCGAGCGAGTACTTAGCCGATGGACGCGCGAGGAATTCGATCAGCTCGCGACCGTACATCCGTCAGGACGGGCCGTCACACCGGAGGAATGCGCCGACGCGTTCCTATTCCTCTGCTCCGACGAGGCGTCGTCGATCACCGGCCACATGGTGCCGATTGACGGTGGGTGGACCGCGAACTGAGCGGCGTGCAGCGGCTATCGTCCGCGCCTGCGACGCCGGAGCGGGGTCGGCTGCGTCGAAGCGACTTCATTGATAAAAATGCACTGCGTGCGATTGCGCGCACGGTACTAGGTAAGGAAAACTGAAAATGGGCGAGACGAGTGCTGTTAAGGTCGAAGAGGCCGTGCTTCAAGGTTATGTTGCACCGGGATACGACGGACTGCATGACGCGTTTCTGAAAAATTTCCGCGAGCTCGGAGAGATCGGCGGCAGCTTCGCGGTGATGGTCGACGGCGAGCTCGTGGCCGACCTGTGGGGTGGCTGGAAGGACTTCGAGAAAATCGCGCCGTGGGAACGGGATACGATCTCGTGCGTCTGGTCCACGTCGAAAGGGATCGGCGCCGTTTGCTTCGCGATGCTCGTTGATCGAGGCCTGGCTTCCTACGAAGACAAGGTCAGCGACTACTGGCCGGAATTCGCGGCGGAAGGGAAAGATGATGTGACGATCGGGATGCTCGTGTCGCACCAGTCCGGCATCACTGGCTTCACGACACCGGCGACGCTGGCGGACCTGTTCGCAGGCGAGGTTGCAGCGCAACGCCTCGCGGCTCAGGCGCCGCTCTGGCCTCTCGGAACGGCATCGGGCTACAGCAACGTGGTTGGTATTCTGGAGACCGCGCTTTTCAAGCGCATCGAAGGACGTTCGATCAAGCAGTTTGTGGCCGAGGAACTGAACGGCGTGTTCGGCCTTGACCTGTCGGTGGGCCTCGACGCGCGAGACAGGCCGCGCGTGGCCGATCTCCTCGGCGGCGACAAGATGGACGCGCTTAATACGATCCCGACGAGCAACGATGCGCAGCGCGCGGTGCACAATCCGCCGATGCGTGGCGACATGCCGAACAACTCGGAATTCCAGGCCGCCGACATTGTCGCGGCGAACGGATTCACGAATGCGAGAGCGCTCGCGTCGATGTACGGCATGCTGCTGCACAGGAACAAGGCGGGGCGCCGGCTCGTCGGCGACGCCGCGCTGGCGGAGGCGAGAAAGCTGCGTTTCGACGGAATCGACCTTGTTCGCGGCGTACGGCGCCCGTGGGCTGCCGGCTTTCTCCTCAACGAGGAGCACGTGTGGGGGCCGAACAACGAAGCATTCGGTCACGGCGGGTGGGGCGGCTCGTTCGGTTTTGCAGACCCGGTCGCTGGTGTCGCCGTTGGCTATGCGATGAATCTGATGAGTGATCAGATGGATCTGAATCCGCGCCGCCGCGGATTGATCGATGCCGTCTATTCGGCGCTTGCATTACGTTGATCGATCGTCGACCGAAAAAATTTCAGGATTGCCCATGAGCGAAGCACTGCTTGTCGCCCGTCACGGGAGTGTCGCGCAGATCACGATGAATCAGCCGGAAAGGCGCAATGCGTTGTCGGTGCCGCTTTATACCGCACTGGCCGAAACGCTCGCGCGTCTTCAGGATGATACGAGTGTGCGCGCGGTTGTGCTGTATGGCGGCAACCACTTCTGCGCGGGCGGTGACCTGAGTGGCCTCGACGCGTCGCCGCTAGGCATGCGGCGCGCGATGATTCACGGCCACCGGATCGTCCGCGCGCTGACGGGCGGCCCGTGGCCGGTCGTTGCTGCGGTGGAGGGGAACGCATACGGTGCGGGCCTCTCGTTGGCGCTCGCGTGCGATTTCGTGGTTGCCGACGAGAGCGCGCGCTTTTGCGCCGCATTCGGCCGCGTCGGGTTGACGCCGGACTATGGCCTGATGTGGACGCTGCCGCAGCGCGTTGGCATCGGCGTCACGCGGGAGATGCTGATGCTCTGCGAGCCGATTGGGGGCGCAGACGCGAAGCAGCTTGGATTGGTAGATCGGCTTTGCCCGCCGTCCACCGTACTCCAAAACGCGCTCGATCTGGCCGAACGCGTGGCAGGAGCGCCACCGGGCACGATCGCGACGACCAAGACTGCACTGGCGCGCTACCCGATGCAGCTCGATACGATGCTGGCTTGGGAGGCCGACACGCAATCGGTCTTGGTCCACAGCGAGGATTTTGCCGAAGGTGTCAACGCGTTCATGGATAAGCGCGCACCAAAGTTCGTGGGCCGCTGAGGAGGTGCAGTGACTGATACCCGTTCCTATCTGCGCGCACGCGCCGACACGGTCGAGCAGGATTGGCTGGCGCTTTCCGCGTATCTTGCCGCGCATGGCATGCGGATTGCGCTGGATCCGCCGCCTCGGCAGTTTTCCGGCGGGCTCGCGAATCTCAACTATCTGATCGTCGTCGATGGGCGCGAATACGTGCTGCGGCGCCCGCCGATGGGCACGTTGCCGCCAGGCGCCTACGACATGGGGCGTGAATTCCACATTCTGAGCGCCCTATCGGGCGGTTTCCCGCTTGCGCCTTTGACGCTGCACTTCTGCGCGGATCCCGTAATCATCGGCGCACCATTCCAGATCATCGAGTACCGACAGGGCATTAGCATCCGCGACACGCTTCCGGAAGCGTTGATGGAAAGCCCGGAGGCGTGCCGCCAGCTGTCGACTGTGCTCTGCGACGTGATGGTGCAGCTTCATGCGCTGGATCCCGCGTCGGTCGGGCTGGGCGACCTCGGGCGCCCGGATGGGTTTCTGCAACGCACGGTGGAAGGTTGGGTGAAGCGGGCGCTGCTCGCGACCGAGGACTCCGCGATGTCGCCGCTAATTCCGGAATTGATTGCGTGGCTGCGCCGCCATTTGATTCCCGACGGACGCGCGTGCCTGATCCATAACGACCTAAAGCTGGACAACATCCTGCTGAACGAAGCCAGCCTGAGTCCGGTGGCGGTGCTCGACTGGGACCAATGCACGCGCGGCAGTCCATTGTTCGATCTCGCGACGACGCTCAGCTACTGGACCGAGGATGGCGACCCGCCCGCGATGCAGCGACTGCGCCAGATGCCGACCGCGCAGCCGGGCTTCCTCACGCGTCAGGCGTTTGCGGAACGCTATGCGCAAGTCGCGGGCGCCGATCTTTCCGACTTTCGCTTCGTACGCGTGCTAGCCATTTTCAAGCTGGCGGTGATTTTTCTTCAACTGCACCTGCGCTATCGCTCCGGTGCGACCGCCGATCCGCGCTACGCGGCATTCGGCTCGCTTGCGGACGGCATCCTCGAGTTTGCGCATACCGTCGCGGCCGGCCACATTTTCTAACGGATGCGCGCATGACCGCTCGTCGCCGGGCTTTCCGCTAGGACGCGAAAAACGTCGATTCGGACGATTACCGCGATCGTCGCGTTGCCTACGATGAATCTCCAGTTGCGTAGCCAATAGACGCGTTCACGGTCGCGATTGATGTCGTTTTGATGAACGCATCACGCGACCGGAAACCACGCGCACACTACGTGTTTTCGATTTGGCCCACATGGGCCGACGCCATGTCGACAGTACAGATGGGACCACACATGACCGATGCCTTCATATATGACCACGTCCGGACGCCGCGCGGTCGCGGTCGCGCCGGCGGAGCGCTGCATGCCATTACGCCGGTGGAACTGGCAAGCCAGGCGCTGATCGCGTTGAAAGATCGGAACCGGCTGGATACGCGCCAGATCGACGACGTTGGTCTGGGCATCGTGATGCCTGTCGGTGAGCAGGGCGCGGACCTGACGCGTTTTGCATTGCTCAATGCGGGCTATTGCGAGCACGTTGCCGGATATCAGATCAACCGCTTCTGCACATCCTCGCTCGACGCCGTTAACCAGGCCGCGAGCTTGGTTCGGAGCGGGCTCGCGGACGCGGCCATCGGCGGTGGGGTGGAATCGATGTCGCGCGTGCCGATCGGATCGGATGGCGGCGCATGCTATGCGGACCCGAGGCTGGCGGGCCGATATCCTTACGTGCCCAATGGGGTCGCCGCCGATCTGATGGCCGCGCTCGGCGGATTCACGCGCAACGACGTCGATGCGTACGCAGTGGAGAGCCAGCGCCGCGCGGGACATGCGAGCAGCGCCGGATACTTCGACAAGTCACTGATCGTCGTGCGCGATCTGCTCGGCGATCCCGTCCTCGTGCACGATGAAGCCATCCGTCCTGGGACGACGCTTTCTGATCTCGCGAAATTGAAGCCGGCGTTCGCCGATCTCGGCGAAGCGGGTTACGACGCAATCGTCCTGCAGCGCTATCCGCACATCGAGACGATCGATCACATCCATACCGGCGGCAATTCAAGCGGGATCGTCGACGGCGCGAGCGTCGTTCTCGTCGGCAACCGCGCGTTCGGCGAGCGCAACGGTCTCGCGCCGCGCGCGCGCATTCGCGGTCATGTATCGCTAGCGTCGGAGCCGTTGCTGAGCCTCGGCGGACCGGTGCCGGCGACCGAGAAGCTGCTGGCGCGGACGGGTATGCGCGTATCGGACATCGATCTGTTCGAAATCAACGAAGCATTTTCCGTGGTGCCGATGTTCTATATGCAGGCGCTCGACATTCCTCGCGACCGCGTCAACGTCAACGGCGGCGCGATCGCGCTCGGCCATCCGCTCGGCGCGACGGGCGCGATGCTGCTCGGCACGCTGCTCGATGAACTGGAACGACGCGAACTCCGCACCGGCCTCGTGACGCTGTGCGCAGCGGCAGGGCAGTCGACCGCAACGATCATCGAACGCATCTGAAAGACCGACCAACATGAACAATATCGATTTCGAAGTCGATGCCGACGGCGTCGCGCGGGTGGCGATCAATGTACCAAAACGATCGGTCAACGTCCTGGTGCCAGATTTGTTCGCGGATCTGGCACACGTCACGGAACTGATTCGCACGAGAAGCGACATCAAGGGCGTGGTCCTGACGTCGGATAAGCCAGGCGCGTTCGTTGCCGGTGCGGATCTGAAGGATTTCGTGACGGCGTACGATCGCGGGATGAGTGCACAGGCAGCACGCGACCTGACGCTGGAGGCATCGATGATCTATCGCCGCCTCGAAACATGCGGCAAGCCCGTGGCGGTCGCGATCAACGGGCTCGCGCTCGGCGGCGGCTACGAGCTGTGCCTTGCGTGCCATTACCGCGTGCTCGTGGACGACCCGGCCGCGGTGATCGGCTTGCCCGAAGTAACGATCGGTCTGTTGCCCGGCGCCGGGGGAACCCAGCGCCTGCCACGTTTGATTGGCATCGAGCGCGCGATGCCACTGCTGCTCAGCGGGCGGAAGGTTAAGCCGACGGAGGCGCTGGCGCTCGGTATGGTCGACAGCGTTGTGCCTTCGAATCTGGTCTACGAGACCGCGCGCACGTGGGTGCTGCAACATCCGGATGCGTGCCAGCCGTGGGACTCGAAGGGGTTCGTCGTGCCGGGCGGCGCGGGTGCACTCGCGCCGCACGCGGGGAACACGTTCGGCCGTGGTGTTGCCGCAGTGCGCAAGGGGACGCAGGACAACTATCCTGCTCCCACGGCGATCCTGTCCTGCGTGTACGAGGGAACACAGTTGCCAATCGACGAGGCGCTGCGCGTGGAGGCGCGTTACTTCGGCCCGCTGCTTGCCGGGCCGGTGGCCCGCAACATGATCCGCACGCTGTTCGTCAACAAGTTGGCGGCCGAAAAGGGCGTCGGACGGCCCAGGCTGTCCGACGCGAAAGTCACGAAAATTGGCGTGCTCGGCGCAGGGATGATGGGAAGTGGCATCGCGTTCGTGTCCGCGGCGGCGGGAATCGATGTTGTGTTACTCGACACGAATCGCATGGCAGCCGAGCAGGGCAAGGCACGCTGCGCTGGGTCGCTGGAGAAGGAAGTTGTCGCCGGTCGCCGCAGCGAGCAAGGCGCCGCCGCGCTGCTCGCGCGGATCACGCCCACCGACGATTTCGGTGTGCTCGCGGAGTGTGACCTCGTCGTCGAGGCGGTCTTCGAGAATCGAGAGATCAAGGCTGACGTAATCCGGAAAGTCGAGGCGGCAGTGCCGGCATTGGCCGTCTTCGCGAGCAACACGTCAACCCTGCCGATTTCGGGACTAGCGCAGCACAGCGCGCGGCCGGCGCAGTTCATCGGTCTTCATTTTTTTTCGCCCGTCGAGCGGATGCAACTCGTCGAGATCATCGTGGGCCGCGACACGTCTGAGTCGACCGTCGCGTTCGCGCTTGCGTTCGTGAGGCAATTGCGCAAGACGCCGATTGTCGTGAACGACAGTCCCGGGTTCTATACGAGCCGCATCTTCTGCGCGTATATCGACGAAGGGATGGCGATGCTCGCGGAAGGGGTCGCGCCGAGTCTCATCGAAAACGCCGCGAAGCAGGCGG
This sequence comes from Burkholderia sp. PU8-34, assembly GCF_053427725.1. Taxonomy (NCBI): domain Bacteria; kingdom Pseudomonadati; phylum Pseudomonadota; class Betaproteobacteria; order Burkholderiales; family Burkholderiaceae; genus Burkholderia; species Burkholderia sp. PU8-34. Next base: position 130,427 of record NZ_JBSAXC010000001.1, on the reverse strand, counting down.
GAATGGCGACGGGGCCGCTGGCGGTTACCGACGAAGTCACGCTCGACTTGCAAAAGAAGGTGCTGGATCAGGCACGCGCCGACGATTTGCCGACCCGCTTCCAGCGGCAGCACGCGGCGCCGGTCATCGATAAGCTGAATGCGCTCGGCCGGCTCGGTCGAAAGGCTGGGAAGGGCTTCTACAGCTATCCGGCTGGCGCCCGAAAGTATCTGTGGAGCGGCTTGGCGGAACTCTATCCGCTGCAGGAGAGGCAGCCGTCTGTCGAAGACGTGAAGCGCCGGCTGCTGACCATCCAGGCGCTCGAGGCCGCTCGTTGCGTCGAGGAAGGCGTGATCACCGAGCCGGCGGACGCCGATCTCGGTGCGGTGCTGGGGCTGGGCTTTCCGACGTGGACGGGTGGAACACTGTCGCTGATCGATACGGTGGGGCTTCGGCCATTCGTCGCTGACTGCGACACTCTGGCGTCGCAATTCGGCGAGCGCTTCCGACCTTCAGCATGGCTACGCGAGCGCGCCGCCGCCGACGAGCAGTTCCATCCCGTCACGCGTGACGGGATGCACAAGGATACCTGAACATGCGACGCACTCATTATGACGCTGAGCACCTCACGTTCCGCGACACGGTCAGCCGCTTCTTTCAGGGCGAAATCGGCCCACATGCCGAACGTTGGCGGCAACAGGGCTTCGTGGATCGCGAAGCCTTTCTGAAGGCAGGCGAGCAGGGATACCTGCTGATGTGGGCGCCAGAGGAATATGGCGGACTCGGGATCACCGATCTCCGCTTCGAGCAGATTCTGTACGAGGAAAACGTCCGCCACGGCGAAATCGGCTTCTACATGAACTTGCATTCGCGCGTCGTGGCGCCATATCTCGGCGCGTTCGGCTCGCACGAGCAGAAAGCTCGCTTCCTGCCTCCTGCGATGCGCGGTGAGAAGATACTCGCGATCGCGATGACGGAATCGGGCGCGGGAAGCGATCTTGCTGGCATGAAGACGTTCGCGATCGACATGGGCGACTATTGGTCGCTCAACGGCGCGAAGACGTTTATATCGAACGGCAGTCAGGCCGACATAATCGTTGTCGCGGCGAGAACGGTGCCCGGAAGCCGCCATGGAATCGGGCTCTTCATCATCGAAGCAGACATGCCCGGATTCAAACGCGGCAACAAGCTGCGCAAGATCGGACTGCATGCGCAAGACACGGTTGAGCTGTTTTTCGACGACGTGAAAGTGCCGAAGAGTCACGTGCTGGGCGACTCGGCGAAGGGCTTCTTCTATATGTCGGAACTGCTTGCCGAGGAGCGTCTTCAGGTCGCGATCGGATCGATCGCGCATGCACAGGTCGCGTTCGACATCACTCTCGACTATGTGAAAGAGCGGATGGCGTTTGGCCGGCCGATTGGATCGTTTCAGCACGTGCGGTTCGAGATGGCTTCGATGCGCGCGCAGCTTGACGCAGTGCAGGCGTTCGTCGATCACTGCGTGATGGAAGCGAACGAGCGGAAGTTGACGGCCGTGGTGGCGTCGGAGGCGAAGCTGCTCGCGACGGACCTTGAGAGCAAGGTGATCGACGGCTGTGTGCAGCTACATGGGGGCGCCGGCTACATGGAGGAATACAGAATCGCGCGGATGTTTGTTGACGCGCGCGTATCGAGAATTTTTGCGGGTGCCAATGAAATCATGAAGGAGATCATTGGCCGCGACCTCGGGCTAGACGATAGGAAACTCAAGGCATGAAGACGCGCGTCACGGACATTCTCGGGATTCGTTATCCAATCATTCAGGGTGGCATGATGTGGGTGGGCACGGCAGAGATGGCCTCTGCAGTGTCCAACGCGGGTGGGCTCGGAACGCTCACCGCGCTTACCCAATCGACGCCGGACGCGTTGTCGGCGGAAATCGAACGCTGCCATGCGATGACGTCGCGGCCTTTTGCTGTGAATCTCACGATTCTCCCCGCGGCGAGCCCGCCGCCTTACGAGGCGTACCTGGATGCTGCGCTGGAGGCCGGGGTGCGGGTCATCGAGACCGCCGGGAACAGCCCGAGGAAATTCATCGACAAGATCAAGGCGGCCGGCGGCGTGGTCGTGCACAAGTGCACGACGGTGCGGCACGCGTTGTCTGCGCAGCGAAACGGTGTCGACATCGTGAGTATCGACGGCTTCGAATGCGCGGGGCATCCGGGTGAGGACGACGTCCCGGGGCTGATCCTGATCCCGCGCGCGGTACAAGCGCTCGACATCCCTGTCGTCGCGTCGGGCGGAATCGGTGATGGGCAGGGCATGGCCGCGGCGCTGGCGCTCGGCGCGGAGGGGATCAACATGGGTACGCGCTTTTGTGCGACCGTCGAAGCGCCGATTCATCAGCGGATCAAGGACGCGCTCGTCAACGCGACGGAGCGCGATACGCAACTTATCTTCCGCACACTGAGGAACACCGCGCGGGTATTCAAGAATTCAATCGCAGACGAGGTGGTCGCGACCGAGCGGCGTCCGGGGGGCTGTGAATTCAAGGACATTCATCCGCTCGTCGCGGGCGCGCGTGGCAAGGTCGCGCTAACGCAGGGCGATATCGACGGTGGGATCATTACGGCCGGCCAGGTCATCGGGCTAATACATGACATTCCGACGTGCGAAGTGCTCGTCGAACGTATCGTCGCTGATTGTCGCAAAAGACTGCGACTGGCACTGGCGCGGTTCGGCGAGGCCGATGGTGCCAGCCATGAGGCCACGCATCGGGGAGACGCGAATTGAATTTCAACATCCCCGACGAACTGAAAGCACTCCAGTTTCGCACCCGTAGCTTCATCGCGGAGGAAGTCATCCCGATGGAGCGCGATCCGCGTCAAACGGCGCACGGTCCGAGTGAGTCGTTGCGTCTGGACCTGATCGAGAAGGCGCGGCGCGCCGGGCTGCTGACGCCGCATGCGTCAATCGAGGCCGGCGGGCTCGGGCTGTCGCACTTCGCGAAGGCGATCGTCTTCGAGGAAGCTGGCTATTCGACTCTGGGACCGACGGCGCTCAATATTGCCGCGCCAGATGAAGGCAACATTCACCTGATGGAGGTCGTCGCCACCGCGCCGCAAAAGGCTCGCTGGTTGCAGCCGCAGATCGAAGGAAAGATCAGGTCGTGTTTTTGCATGACGGAGCCGGCACCTGGCTCAGGATCTGACCCCAGCATGTTGCAGACCACCGCCGTGCGCGATGGCGACGACTACGTAATCAACGGTAGGAAATGGTTCATTACCGGCGCACACGGGGCCGCGTACGCGATCATCATGGCGCGCACGGAGGACGGTGGTGCGACGATGTTCCTTTGCGATACGGATCGCACCGGATTCGTGTACGAGCGAACCATGGACGCGCTCGACGCATGCTTCACTGGCGGCCACGGCGTGATCCGGTTCGACAATCTGCGAGTGCCAGCAACGGACGTGCTGGGAGAGGTCGGGCAGGGATTGCGCTACGCGCAGATCCGGCTCGCTCCGGCCCGCCTCACGCACTGCATGCGATGGCTCGGACAGGCGCGCCGCGCGCATGACGTCGCCACCGACTATGCATCGCGCCGGCAGGCTTTCGGCTCGGTGCTGGGCAGCCACGAAGGCGTCGGCTTTATGCTTGCCGACAACGAGATGGATCTGCACGCTGCGCGCCTCGTGATCTGGCATTGCGCTTGGCTGCTGGATCAGGGCGAGAAGGGGCGCCACGAGTCCAGCATCGCAAAGGTGATCTGCTCAGAATCACAATGGCGCGTGGTCGATCGCTGCGTGCAGATTCTCGGCGGGCAAGGGGTCACGAGCGAAACCATCGTCGCGCAGATTTTCTCCGACATGCGCGCGTTCCGCATCTACGACGGCCCGTCGGAAGTGCATCGGTGGAGCATCGCAAAAAAAATCGTACGCCGCGCCTCGCATTAATTGGTCAAAGGACAAGCTCATGATCTGGGAAGGAACGACTTTGCGTCTGATGCACGTCGGCGACGGTGTGGTGGAATTGTGTTTCGATCGTCACGGCCAGGCGGTCAACGTGTTCGACCGCAAGGCGCTCACCGAATTTGGAACCGCGCTCGACGTGCTCGCCACGCGCGACGATGTCCAGGGGCTGCTCGTGACGAGCGGAAAGGAATCGTTCTTCGTTGGCGCTGATATCTTCGAATTGGCGAACGCTTTTCGGCTGTCCGATGCGCAACTGCGTGCATGGGACGTGACCTGCAGCGCTCTCTTTACGCGACTCGAGGATGTGCCCTATCCGACCGTGTCCGCGATCAACGGGATGGCGCTGGGCGGCGGTCTGGAGCTGGCACTGACTAGCGATTTCCGGGTGGCCGCGACGACGGCTCGGCTGGGATTGCCTGAGGTCGGGCTCGGGATCGTCCCGGGTTTCGGTGGGACGGTCCGCTTGCCGCGGATCGCCGGTGCGGCCGTCGCGCTCGACTGGATTGTCAACACGAAGCCGAGAAGCGCCGAGGCCGCGAAGGCGGCCAACGTGGTCGATGCGGTCTGCGAGTCCGACTCGCTGCGTACCACTGGTCTCGCGTGCCTGCGCGCCGCGATCCAAGAGCCGGATACCTGGATCGCGCGGCGACGCAAGCGGGTGGCACCCTTCGACGTGCAACCGAAGCTACTCGACGACGCCAGAGCGGCTGCGCGCCGTTACGGCCCGCACTTACCGGCGGCTGCCGCGGCGGTTGATCTGATTGGCGAAGCGGCGTCGCTCGGGCGTGACGAGGCACTCGCCTTCGAGGCCGATACATTTACGAAGCTGGCGAAGAGTCAGGCGGCTGCGTCGCTGGTGGGGATCTTCATCAATGAGCAGTCGCTGAAACGCAAGAGCCGCGATGCGGCGCGCATCGCGAGGCCGATACGTCAGGCAGCCGTGCTCGGCGCCGGCATCATGGGCGGCGGAATTGCCTATCAAAGCGCGTTGCGCGGTACCCCGATCGTGATGAAGGACATAGCTCAGGCGGCACTCGATATCGGCATGCACGAAGCGGCGAAACTGCTCGACAAGCAGGTCAGCGGCGGCAAGATGTCGGAGGAGAAGGCGCGTAAGGTGAAGGAAGGTATCGTGCCGACGCTTGAATTCACCGGCTTCGACCTTGCGGACATCGTCATCGAGGCCGTCGTCGAGAATCTTGGCGTCAAGCGCAGCGTGCTAGCCGACGCCGAACGGCGGATTTCGGGCGACGCGGTGCTCGCGTCCAATACTTCGTCGCTGTCGATCGCGGATTTGTCTTCCGCGCTGGCGCGTCCGGAAAACTTCGTCGGGATGCATTTCTTCAATCCAGTTCCCGTGATGCCGCTAGTTGAAGTCGTGCGCGGGCCGCGAACGTCGGCCCAAGCCGTTGCGACAGTAGTCGATTATGCACGGTCGATGGGCAAGGTGCCGGTTGTCGTCGCCGATTGCCCGGGATTCCTCGTCAATCGCATCCTGACTGCCTATATTGTCGCGTTCCTGCTGCTGGTGCAGGACGGCGTGGACTTCGTTGCGATCGACGCCGCGATGGAAGCCTTCGGCTGGCCGATGGGGCCTGCGTATCTGCAAGACGTGGTTGGAATGGATACGGCTTCGCACGTGATCGCTGTCGTCAGCGCCGGCTATGCGCCGCGCATGAACGTCAACGGGCAGCACGCGGTCGAACTGATGGCCGCGAACGGTCGCCTGGGCCAGAAGAGCGGGCTCGGGTTCTATCGTTACGCGCCGGATGCAAAAGGCCGTCCGCAGAAACTCAGGGCCGAAGACACGCATGCGCTGCTCGCGTCAGTGCAGCCGCATGGTGTCCGCGACTTGCCGGCGGACGACATTGTTCTTCGCATGATGCTGCCGATGCTCCTCGAGGCTGCGCGTTGCCTCGACGAACGAATCGCGGAATCGGCAGGTGACATCGACATGAGTCTCGTTCTCGGAATCGGCTTTCCTCGCCATCTGGGCGGCGCGCTGCGATACGCAGATGTGCTCGGCACGCGGCAGGTCGTCGCGGCGTGCGAGCGTTTCGCGTCGCTCGGGCGGCTCTACGAGCCGCCACCGGGACTGATCGCGCTCGCGGCGCGCAACGGCCGCTATTTCGACCTCGAGGACGGCGGCCATGCGAATTGACATCGAAGCGCTGTTCTCGCTAGACGGGCGGCGCGCACTTGTGACCGGCGCTTCGAGCGGCCTGGGACGCTATTTCGCACGTGCGCTCGCGCGAGCGGGCGCGACCGTCGTCGTTGCGGCGCGGCGCGTTGACCGCCTGAGCGAAGTGGTCGACGAGATAGAGCAGGCCGGCGGAGCGGCGAGCGCCGTTTCGATCGACGTCACGTCGGCCGACAGCGTTCGTGCGGCCTTCGACACGGTTGAGGCAAGTGTGGGCGTCGTCGATCTGGTCGTCAACAACGCCGGCGTCGCATCAACGCGTCCGTTGCTGGAGCATAGCGAGCAGACGTGGGATGAAGCGATCGACACGAATCTGAAGGGCGCGTATCTGGTCGCCATGGAGGCGGCGCGGCGCATGGTGGCCGCTGGCGTTGGCGGCGGGGTGGTCAATATCGCCTCGATCACGGGCCTTCGCGTCGCGGGTGGCGTCGCGCCCTACTGCGCGTCGAAGGCAGGCCTGATCCATCTGACGCGCTCGATGGCTTTGGAACTTGCGCGTCATCGAATCCGCGTCAATGCGATCGCGCCTGGCTACGTTTCGACCGAGCTCAATGCCGCGTTTCTGGCGAGCGATGCGGGGAAAAAACTGATGAGCCGGATTCCGGGGCGCGCGTTCGGCAGGCCGGAGGATCTGCTCGGTCCGTTGCTGCTGCTGGCGTCGGATGCTGGCGCGTACATGACCGGATCGATTGTAGCAGTCGACGGCGGACATCTTGTCAGCAGCATTTGAGCGAGGCACCGGCGCGCGCCGTTCGAGCGCCGGTGCCTCGAACGTTTCCCGATCCGACATAAATTCCGCCTCGGTTCACGTGGGGCGATCGAGCGCCGAATTCGCTGAGATTCTGGATGAGTGCAATCCGCGTTTCCCGTCTAGTCATCGAATTTGGCACCCCATACGATTCATTCCACGGACATCGATCAGCCTCTAAGCGGCCGTCGCATTGGGTGGCGGGTTGACGAGGGTCCGGTGTGTGAATCACGCTGTTGCCGTCCGTCGCATCGGCCATTCCTGTCGCTGCACGGTTCGTTTCCGAAACTCACCATCATCAGCATTTGCTATGAAATCAATCTCCGTCAATCATCAGGATGCACTCGCATTGTTCGGTCGAATCCTTATCGCGGCCGTTTTCCTTTTCAGCGGGGTCGGTAAGCTAGCTGCACCTGCTGCGACGATCGGATACATCACGTTCGCCGGATTCCCCGCGCCAACGACCGCCTTCGTTGCCGCGACAGCACTGGAGATTGTCGGCGGCCTGCTGCTCATCGTCGGCTGCCAGACGCGAATCGTTGCCGCGTTGCTGGCTGTGTATTCGATCGCCACGGCGCTGGTCTTTCATCATGCGTTCGCCGATCAGAACCAGGTGTTCCATTTTCTGAAGAACTTCGCGATCGCTGGTGGCCTGATCCAGGTTCTGGCATTCCGCGCGCGGGCATTCAGTCTCGACAGCCGCCGCCAGTCGGTCTAATTCGCGCCGGATATCCACTGCCACGTCGGGTGCGTTCGCCGCGCCCGACGCATCGTTTTGCATATGCGATCAAAATGGCCTCACGCAGCAGTGCTGGATTCCAAGAAAAGCAATTCTGCTCAGAACAGACGCCAAATGTCACCGCTCTTGTAGACTAGTGCGCAGATCGAACTTCACGCACCCAATCCCGGAGACATTCAATGGTGGATCTGAACGACGTGGCGCTCTTCGTCACCGTGGCGAGCGCCGGCAGCTTCGCCGAAGCGGCCCGCCGTCTTGGCTTGCAGGCCAATACAGCGAGCCGGCGCGTGCAGGAGCTCGAACGGGAACTTGGTGTGCGTTTGATGCAGCGCTCGACCCGGCGGCTCGTTCTGACTGATGCCGGTCAGCGACTCTTCGCCCAGTGTGCGGAGCATATCGAATCGGTCGAGCGTTCGACGCAAGAAATTGCCGAAGGCACTGCGAGCCCGAGCGGAAGAGTGCGCGTCGCTGTTCCGGCGGATTTCTTCCATATGATCCCGGTGGATGCGATTAGCGAATTTCTCGCGACGTACCCGCGAGTCCGCCTGGAGTTCGTTCTGAGCGATGAGCGCGCCGATTTGCTCGGCGAGAACATTGACGTCGCGTTTCGTGTTGGCAAGGCGATCGAGCCGAATCTGATCGCTCGCCAGGTCGGCTGGACGTCCGCCGCACTGGTGGCGAACCACAGCTACCTAGATATTCATGGCGAGCCGGACGCGCCGGCCGATCTGTCCGACCACGATTGCATCGCTGCGCCCGCTAATCCGACCGGATACACGATATGGCGACTCGACGGCCCGGACGGGCAGGTCGAAGTAGCGGTCAGAGGACGATTCCACGCGAACAGCATACAGGCACAGCTCGGCGCCGCGCGCAGCGGTCTCGGCGTGGCTTTGCTACCGTCTGCGATGATTGCCGATGACATTTCGAACGGCCATTTGACGGCGGTATTGCCGGAGTACGGGTTGCATCGCGTCGGTGTTTATCTCGTTTATCTGAACCGCCGGCAACTGCCGCGAGCGGTCAGCGCGTTCATCGAATACACGGCGGCGAAACTGCTGGAACTGAAGCTCGTCGAGCCGCTCGCGTCGAAAGCGTAGAGGGCGAGCCGATGCGTGCGCGACAGCACGCATTCGTGCACGTCGGCGCGTGTTGCGCCGCTGAAAGATCGTCGCATCTGACGATGACTACATCGATTCTCACTTCGTACACTGTTCACGATCGCCTCGCTGTCAGTGCATCGCGGGGCTAGACAACACCATTTCGTTTCACGCATTCGTGAGGTCAACATGGCTGAAGCTTATATCGTCGCTGGCGCACGCACCGCGGGCGGCCGTCGCAATGGTCGCCTGTCGGGCTGGCATCCGGCCGATCTTGCCGCGCAGGTGCTGGACGCGGTGATCGATCGCGCCGGCGCTGACCCGGCAATGGTCGACGACGTCATTATGGGCTGCGTTAGTCAACTCGGCGAACAATCGATGAATGTCGCGCGCACCGCGATTCTCGCGTCGAAGTTGCCTATCTCGGTTTCGGGCACCACGATCGACCGGCAGTGCGGCTCGTCGCAGCAGGCGTTGCATTTCGCCGCACAAGCGGTGATGTCCGGCACGATGGACGTCGTCATCGCTGCCGGTGTAGAAGTCATGTCGCGGGTGCCGCTCGCGTCGGCGAATACGCTGGCGATGAAGAATGGCATGGGGGGCTATATCAGTCCGCGTGTTGACGAGCGCTACGACCACGTCGAGTTTAGTCAATTCGCGGGCGCCGAAGCGATTGCGAAGAAGTATGGGCTGTCGCGAGAACAACTGGACCAGTTTGCACTCGAAAGCCACCGCCGCGCGACCGATGCGACGTCCGCCCAACGCTTTGCCGACGAGATCGTCCCGGTGGCCGTGATCGGCGCGAATGGTACTGCTGGCGACGAGATGCACGTGACGGACGAGGGCATCCGGTTCGACGCGTCACTCGATGGCATTCGTGCGGTGAAGACGCTGCAGGAGGGAGGGGTGATTTCAGCGGCGTCGTCGAGCCAGGTGTGCGATGGCGCATCGGGGATGATGGTGGTCAGCGAGCGAGGATTGAAGATGCTCGGAGCGAAGCCTCTCGCCCGCGTGCATCACATCTCAGTGCTCGGACACGATCCGGTGATCATGCTTGAAGCACCGATTCCCGCTACACAACGCGCGCTGAAGAAGGCTGGACTGACCATTCAGGATATCGATCTGTATGAGGTTAACGAAGCATTTGCGCCGATTCCGTTAGCATGGCAGATGGCACTCGACGCGGATCCGGCACGGTTGAACGTCAACGGCGGCGCGATTGCGCTCGGGCATCCGCTGGGCGCGTCAGGTACTAAGCTGATGACGACGTTGATCCATGCGCTCGCCCAGCGCGGCAAGCGCTACGGTTTGCAGACGATGTGCGAAGGCGGCGGTATGGCCAACGTGACCATCGTCGAACGACTTGCATAATTTCTTGCGCGAGGCGGTGGCGGTGCGGGCGTCGTATGGCACCCCCGCTGCCACCGCCTCGATCGCACGTGATCGCGATCCGGCGTGTTGCCGATGTGTTCAGGCCGTTAGACCGAGCTTGCGCGCGATTGCGACGGCTTGCGTGCGGCTATGTGCGTTCAGCTTGCTGTTGATGTTGCGTAGGTGCGTACGAATCGTACTGTCGGACACGAAGAGGTTCTCTGCCATCGCGGCATTGGAATAGCCTTCGGAGAGCAGCTTGAGCACGCGCAGCTCCTTGCGGGTCAGCGGCTCGAGCAGGGTGCCTTGGCCACACGGCGACGCGTGCGGGGTTTCGGCCACGGGCGTCGGCGGAAAACCTTGCAGTAGTCGCTGCAGATACTCGCCGAAAATGGGGTCTTCCCGATGCGCGGCGCTTTCGTCCGCCAGGGCGCGGCATTGTACGAGGAGCTGAGCGATCTGGGGGCCTTCGTCGAGAATTAGACGGACGAAACCCTCCTGACAAGCGTGATGCAGCACCGGCGCGGCCATCTCAACTGCGGCACGCGTTTCGCCTTTGCATTGCAGGGCGAGCGCAGTTAGTAGGTGTAGTTTCAACACCCGTGTACGGCGAGACGCCTTCTGTGCGTCGCGGAGAGCCTTTTCAAGCGAGGCCAGCGCGGCGTCGGGATCGCCAAAGGCGATCTCCCAGCGCGCCCGGCCGATTACGATGTCCTCGACGTCGTTTGCGGGCAGGCTCAGACGTGCGATGTCTCGCCACAGATCGGCGTCGTCCGCGTGGTTCAGTTCCTCGCGCGACAATGTCGCGTACCCCTGCAGCAGCAGGAGCCGTCCGCGTTCGAGGCGCGCCGTCGCGGCGACGCGCGGCAACTGGCGCTCGATGCCGAGATATTCGAGCTCGGTCAGGATCCGCTGCGATTGATCGACGTCGCCACGCTGGAATGCGATCCGTGACCGGATGCGGCAGCCGACGATGATGTGATCCGGCAGGCCAACGTCGCATGCGAGCGGCAGGTAGACGTTGAGCAGATGTTCGGCCAATTCGACATTGTCCAATTCGTAGACCGAGCCGGCATACGGCACGCCGGCCCACGCGTTGCCTTTCGTTAGGTTGTACGAGTACGCGCGCGCCGAGCCCACAGCGAGGCGGAAGCGCGCGGCGGCCCTGCGCATTCGTCCCAGTTGCATGTCGACGAGACCCTCCGTCGATTCGGTGTACATGCGAATGAAGACGCCGGCGTTATGCATGTGCCGCGCCGTGTCGAACAGCCTATTCGCTTCCTCATGATGGCCGAGTACCGATGCGATGTGCCCCATCGAATTGCACAGTACGCCGTCGGCGAACGCGCTAAGCGTCGGCAGATGATTCAGGCATTGCTTGCCGAGCGCATAGGCGTCGTCGAAGCGATCCATCATCGCGAGCAGCATCGGACGCAGCCCGTTGATGTGCGCACGCACCAGCGGATCAGCGCTGTCCGCATAGCCGGAGTGTTCCAGCAGCGCCATCGCCTGCCGCGGTCCGAAGGTGAAAGCGGTTGCCCAGATCGAAATGACCTGCAGGTACGGATGCGTGGCCAGCTCGTGCGGCTGTAACGCGTTGAACCAGCGTGCGAGCAAGCGCATGCGGCCTTGCTCGAGGAAGCGATCGGCGTGCTGCGCGAGCAGGGATAGTGCATACGGTGCATCGCCGCCTTCGAGCGCATGGTCGATCGCGGCTTCCGGGCGTTGCTGCTCTTCGTACCAAGCTGCCGCCGCCAGATGGAGGCGCAAGATTTCGTCTGGGCGTTCGACGCGCAATTGCGTGCTAAGGTAGTCGGCGAACATGCTGTGGTATCGCCATGTTGCGTTTTTTCCCTCGACCGGCGTGAGAAAGAGGTGCGTGGCGACGAGCCTGTCCAGAATGCCGTTCGCGTCGAGGCCGGGGTTTAGCGATTTGCATAGCGAAGGCTCGAGCTGTCTCAGGATGCTCGTGCGCAGTAGGAATTCGCGGATCTCAGTTGGCTCTTGCGCGAGCACGTCCTCTGCCAGATACGCAGCCACGTCGCCGTGCGCGCCCGAGAAGCGTTCGACAAAATCGCTGTGGACGTTGCGGCGGGCCATCGACAGTGCAGCCAGAGATAGCGCCGCGGCCCATCCCTCGGTTTTCCGATGTAGACGGACCACTTCGTCGGGAGGAGGAGGACTCTGAACGCGCAGGTCGAAGAGTGTCTGCGCCTCCTGCGACGTAAAACGAAGATTCATCTCGTCGATTTCGAGCAATTCGCCCTGCACGCGCAGACGCGCGATGCCGAGATCGGGCTGCGCCCGTGTGCCGATGAGGATCTGACCGTTGCGTGGCAGGTGTTCCACCGCTTCCCGAATGAGTCCGATGACGGCTGGCTCGACCAGCTTCTCGAAGTCATCGAGAAACAGCGTGAACGCCGACACGTCGTGCGACAGTGCCTGCAGGATTTCCAGCGGCGTACCCAGCGGGATCTCGTCGACGCCGGATTGCCCGATCGCCGCGCGCAGGCAGCGGATGAAGTGGGGCACGTCGTTATCCGCACGGTCGAGCGAGACCCACACAGTATGGACGTTGGCCTGATCAAGGCAGCTTCGCGCCTGCGTCATCGCGGTCGTCTTGCCGAAGCCCGCCGGCGCGTGCACGAGCACGAGCCGCGCGCGGGAATGAGCGATTCGCTGGCAGATGTCGGCGCGCTCGACCTCGCGATCGAATGGCCTGTCGAGCGCAACGGTCGAGGTTGGATCGGCCGGGGCGGGTGGTGAAGGAAGCGAGGCGAGCGCGTTCATCGATAGCACAAAAGGTTCGGATTTCACCGCTCATCCGCCGGCAAGGGATCGGCGGGACATGCATGAAATTTATGCACCAACTCGGGCTACTGACTAGATGGTGGATTTGTAGGTAACTCATCCAAAAAACGATGTAATCCGCGCGACGGAGCGCGCTAAGACATTCTCGGCGCTCACGCTTGGGTTGCCGGGCGCTGGCATCGATCCGCGATCGATTGGGCCGGAGCGTGGACGAGTGAAATCCGCGTCCGCCCGCTAATAGTCGGACGACGCGTTAGCTAGGATGCATCTACGCACCGTGCATGCCATGCCTCGCCGGGAATGCGCCGAGCGAGGCGCGCGACTGCACGGCACCGGATCCGGACGAACTAGCGTGCAACGGGTCGTTCAACCTTTCAGGGCCTTCAGTCATGACTACCATCCTTCATATCAATAGCAGCATTCGCAGCGCAGGCTCCGTATCCCGTCAGCTCTCGTCAGAATTCGTGAGCAAATGGAAAACGACCAATCCAAACGACGTCGTGATCGAACGCGATCTGGCGAACGATCCGGTGCCGCATCTGACCGAAGAGATGATGGCGGCCTTCTTCACGCCGGCTGACCAGCATTCGCCGGAGCAGTCTCGAACCATCGAGTTGGCCGACGGGCTTGTCGAAGAGCTGTTCCGCGCCGACGTTATCGTGCTTGGCGCGCCGATGTACAACTTCTCGATCAGTTCGGCGCTCAAGGCATGGATTGATCACGTGACGCGCGCCGGCCTGACGTTTAGCTACTCCGACACTGGGCCTGTCGGTCTCGTGACGGGCAAGAAGGTTTATCTGTTTACGGCGAGCGGCGGTGTCTATAGCGAAGGTCCGGCGCAGGCGATGAATTTCCAAGAGACCTATCTGCGCGCGGTGCTCGGCTTCATTGGTCTGACCGACATCACAGTGGTACGTGCTGAAGGACTGGCGATGGGAGAGCCGTCCGTCGATGCGGCATTGAAGCACGGGCGCGAGGCGATCGTCGAGCTCGTCGCCGCCTGACGTCGCCTGGCTCGACTGTCTGGCGCCTGAAGGCAACGGGCGCCGGATGCGGATGATTGTCCGGGACGTGCGTGGATATCTCACTGGTCGGCTATATCGGTCTGCGTGCGTCCGATGGAAGTTTCGAGGACACCAAGCAAATGGTGGCGTTACGCAGGGACTACCCGTCGACGAGGGGGGAGCCTGCATGACGCGGCGAGTCGCCGATTGTCGGCGCCGGCGCGGCTGCGATGTATGCAGTCGGGCATCTGCTCGAAACGTAAGGGCTTGTGGTCGGCATTGCCTTTTTCGAACGCTTGCCCAAGCCTCGGGACTTCGTTCGCGCTGGCGTCGCCCCTGATCATCCGTAAGCGAAATCGGTAGTCGACGGGCTATCCGATTTCTGCTTGATCGACCCGCGCGTGCGCTTTTTCGGCAATGTCGAAATCGGCGCCGATAACAGCCACGCGGAGCTCGCCGCGTGGTACGACGCGATCGTCCACGCGGTCGATGGGAGCAGCGATACGCGCACGGACATGCCGGGCGAGACCTTGTTGGGCCGTTGGGCGGCGCGAGAAGTTGTCGGGTTATACAACGGTAATCCAGACTATTGGCATCTCGGCTGCGGACTGTTCAGCGAACGGGTAGTGATTTGCGGCAATGGCAACTCGCGCTGGACATCGCACGCATGCTGAGGATGCCGGAGAAGGCGCTCGAACACACACACATCGCTGACCATGCGCTGGTCATACTACGTCGCAGGGGGATTCGCGAGGTGGATGTACTGGGTCGGCGCGGTCATCCGATGGGCGCATCTCGCAATCCGGAAATCGAGGGACTCGAGCATCTCGATGGCGTCGGCGTACGCGTCGAAGGCGTCTCGCTGTCCGGCGAGGGCGATGGGATTCGCGAGCATCCGGATTGGGGCGTCCGGGGCAACGTGGCGACTTGGGGGCGGCTCGCAAGCCGCCGGCCTGGCAGCTTGTCGAACAAGCGCGTCGTGCGGTGTTTCCGTGCGTCGCCCGTCGAGTTGCGCGGGAACGGAAATGTCGAGCAAATCGTGGTCGTGCGCAATCATCTGACGCGGGATGTGGGCGACTTCTGCGCTGAGCTGGGTGCGGAGCCGCGGGTAGCATGCAGCAGCTGCGCCGGGTGAAGTCGAACTCGGACGAGGATGCGTCGTTCATGCTCGGTAATGCGGAATCGGTCGTAATCATGCTCGGTTACGGCCTCGCGAGGGCGCGTGCCCAGCACCCGCTGAAGGATCTGACCGACAAGCTGATCGAGAAGGGTATCGACGTGCGCTACGCGATCAACCGTGTCGTGGTGCGGACACCGGAGCACACGAACGCGCTTCTCGCGGAAGCAGAACTGCCGTATGACTTCGAGTTCGAGATGGAGAATATCAACACCGAGTTCGGGCAGACTGGCGTGGTGCTGGCGCTCGGCGGAAACGATGTCGTGAACCAGACCGCGAAGATCGATCCTTAATCACCAATCGTGGGGATGCCGATCTTCGATGTGTACAAGGCGAAGATGATAATCACCAAGAAGGCGATAGTGGCGGGCTACGCGGGGTTCGACAACGATCTGTTCTACAGGGGCAAGACGATGATGGTCTTCAACGATGCGAAGAAGGTTATGGAGGACATGATGAATGTGGTCGAATAGGATTAGTGGCTAAGACATTACACATTCATCAAGGCGATCTCAATTCTGAGTGGCTGCGAGTAAGCTAGTCTTTGGTGGATATGCATCGAGCATTCCGGTAAATCACTGGACATAGCGATCTACTTTCGAGCGTATTCTTGCAAAGCATAAGAATCGGCGAAAATCTGAACTCCCGACCGTGGATCTATGAGGAGCGGAGTTTATTTAGTCTGATGATGCGGTAAGCAATATGCGTGAACTATGCCGGACAGAACGAGTTTATATTGCTCGATATGGTGATTCCACGCGTAATGCATGATCGTTTCGAACGAACAAAGACATTGTCGGAGGAGATTCAGGTGAAGGTTTTGGTGCCAGTGAAAAGAGTGGTCGATTACAACGTGAAGGTTCGCGTGAAGTCGGACAACACGGGCGTCGACATCGCGAACGTGAAGATGTCGATGAACCCGTTCGACGAAATCGCGGTGGAAGAAGCGGTGCGCCTGAAGGAAGCGGGCGTGGCGACCGAAGTGGTCGCGGTGTCGGTCGGCGTTGCGCAGGCGCAGGAAACGCTGCGCACGGCGCTGGCGATCGGCGCGGATCGTGCGATCCTCGTCGAGTCGAATGACAGCGTCGAGCCGCTGGCCGTCGCGAAGATTCTGAAGGCGCTGGTCGACAAGGAGCAGCCTTCGCTCGTGATCCTCGGCAAGCAGGCAATCGACGACGATTCGAACCAGACGGGCCAGATGCTGGCCGCGCTGGCCAACCTGCCGCAAGCGACGTTCGCATCGAAGGTGACGATCGCCGACGGCCGTGCAACGGTCGCACGTGAAGTCGACGGCGGCGCGGAAACGCTGTCGCTGACGCTGCCGGCGGTCGTGACCACGGACCTGCGCCTGAACGAGCCGCGCTACGTGACGCTGCCGAACATCATGAAGGCGAAGAAGAAGCCCCTCGAAACCGTGAAGCCGGAAGACCTGGGCGTGGATGTGACGCCGCGTCTGAAGACGCTGAAGGTGGCGGAGCCGCCGAAGCGTGCGGCCGGCGTGAAGGTGCCGGACGTGAAGACGCTGGTCGAGAAGCTGAAGACCGAAGCCAAGGTGCTGTAAAGGGAGCGGATAGAGATGACGATTCTGGTTATTGCCGAACACGACAACGCGTCGATCAAGGCGGCGACGCTGAACACGGTGGCGGCGGCGGCCGAGGTTGGCAAATTCGTCGGCGGCGACATTCATGTGCTGGTTGCCGGTCACAACGCGCAAGCGGCTGCGGACGCAGCGGCGAAGATTGCCGGCGTGTCGAAGGTGCTGCTGGCCGACGCGCCGCAACTGGCCGAAGGCCTGGCGGAAAACGTCGAAGCGACCGTGCTGAACATCGCGAAGGACTATTCGCACATCCTGGCGCCGGCAACCGCCTACGGCAAGAACGTCGCACCGCGTATCGCCGCAAAGCTGGACGTTGCTCAGATCTCCGACATCACGGCGGTCGATAGCGCCGACACGTTCGAGCGCCCGATCTACGCAGGCAACGCGATCGCGACGGTGCAATCGACGGACGCGATCAAGGTGATCACGGTGCGTGCGACGGGCTTCGACGCGGTTGCAGCGGAAGGCGGCAGCGCAGCGGTCGAGAAGATCGAAGCGGCAGCGGACGCCGGCGTGTCGCAATTCGTCAGCCGTCAGGTGATGAAGCTGGACCGTCCGGAGCTAACGTCGGCGAGCATCATCGTGTCGGGCGGCCGCGGTCTGGGCAGCGGCGAGAACTTCGCGTTGGTGCTGGAGCCGCTGGCGGACAAGCTGCAAGCCGCACTCGGCGCATCGCGTGCGGCGGTCGACGCGGGCTACGTGCCGAACGACTACCAGGTTGGCCAGACGGGCAAGATCGTCGCGCCGCAGCTGTACATCGCGGTGGGCATCTCGGGCGCGATCCAGCACCTGGCCGGCATGAAGGATTCGAAGGTGATCGTCGCGATCAACAAGGATCCCGAAGCGCCAATCTTCAGCGTGGCCGACTACGGCCTCGTCGGCGATCTGTTCACGCTCGTGCCAGAGATGGTTAGCGAACTGTAGTGATCAACCAGATCGAATCCCTATCTGCGATGAAGCGGAATCCTGACATACCGACCCACGATACCTTATCTCCCGCTCGCGTCTCATCGTTTCCGGCAGCAGAGCGGCGCATTTTGTGAACACCTTGTTAAGCGATGCCGATACGGTCATTGTCGATCTCGCTGACGCTGAATAGCCTGAGTCTGTAAACGAGACACGCTTGACGACTGGCAACGAGGAGTGACTACCAGATTGCTTCCGCTAGGGAAGGAAGAGCAGCCGTGCGTCTTCAAGGACGAAGTGGCGTGCACGCCGAGCACCCATGACACTTCAGTTACGGATAACGGAGAAAGCGATCTCTTTGCCGAAATCGTCCATTCCGACGAAGACTGAACGATACTACGTTTCATAATTGGTGCCCAGTGAGAGCACTTCAAGGATGACTATTGTTCTGATGACCCGATCGGAACTGGAGAGAACGGCCCTACGTAATATAAAAATAATACAGCCTACTGAATTTCGATCGTTGGTCTGTAGATGGAACGCCAGAATTTTTGATGCCGGAATTACCAAAACGATTCGCTAATACCTAGCGGGCGCGACTAACGCAGAGTTCAATTAACCGAGAGAGAAGAGAATCATGGGGCTTCTGGAAGGGAAAGTTGCTATTATAACTGGGGCCGCTCAGGGACAGGGTGCAATGGGGGCGCGCATTTTCGGAGAGGAAGGAGCCCGACTTGTGCTCACAGATATCGCACCTGCTGGCGAGGCAGTCGCCGAGGAGATCGGCGCTCGGGCGCTATTTCTCCAGCATGACGTCGCCGATGCGGCCGCATGGCAGAGAGTGGTCGATCTGGCGATGGAGCGATACGGTCGGATCGACGTGCTTGTTAACAATGCTGGCGTGTACAAACCTTGTACGTTGCAAGATACCGATGCGGAATTGTTGGACCTTCACTATCGCGTCAACCAACTTGGCGTGTTTCTCGGGATGAAGTCAGTCATTGACCCCATGACCGCCGGAGGCGGAGGCTCTATCGTTAACATCTCGTCCCAGGCCGCCCTCAGTGGAGTTCCTGGTGTTTTTGCCTACGCGGCTACGAAATGGGCGGTGCGGGGCATGACAAAATTGGCGGCGCTGGATCTTGCACGTTACGGTATTCGGGTCAATTCGATTCACCCGGGCGGAATCGACACTCCTATGATTGCCGCGAACAGCGCTGAGGCAATGGAAGGCTTCAAGGCTATGATTCCTTTGGGGCGACTCGGGACGCCGGAAGAAGTTGGGCGAGTCGTGCTTTTCCTCGCCTCCAATGCGTCCAGTTACGTGACCGGTGCGGAGATCGCGGTAGCTGGGGGCTTTGGAGTTTGACTAAACTTCAGCGCGAGGAACTAAATTTGGCAAATTCCATATTGTGAGGCGCCACGTTGACATGAAGCTGCGGGCGGCATTTTCCTAAAGCGAAGCAATTCTTTAAATTCAGAATCTTGCTGAAATCCCCGAGCTACAATAAAGGTGGGGCGCCGGATTTGTAGTGTTATTTCTGCTTTCGCAGAAATTTAGTCAAATCGAAATGGTTGTGTTTAGTTCCGCCAATTCGCGTCATAGACATCGGACGCTGCACGTAGAGCATGGAGCTCATGGAAGATTCTCTGCACATTGCGGAGCCCGTTGCGCTCGTCGGAACACACGGCGCACACGGCATGGAAGCGTTCGATTCGAAGTTGATGCGTCGGCTGACGTTGTATTGTCGTTGTGTGTTCGATCAGTGGGTAGTGATTGAATCCGATCCGAAAATTCGCGCCCTTTGCAAACTTTCCGGTTTTATTAAATTTGCCATCTGGGTGTCATGCATTGAGTGTCAATAATTGCATCATCCGCCTAATTCAGTTGTTGGGGGGCAATGCAAAGCGGGTCGCGGAGTTTAAAAGTGATGCGATAGATGTACACCGGATTAAATCCGCCAAGCTAACGAAATTTCGGACCGGGATCGACAACTGGCAGCAAATTTTTTTACCGTGGCGGCATGCACTCTCGCGCCGGCGTGGCTACTCGGCGCTTGTGGCATCACTTGACACAGCTGAAACAGCGCAGCGTGGTGCTTGTGCGAGTCAATACTGATGGTCGACTGTGCACGCGCCTGCGCGGCGAAATGCGCGGAAATCCCATTGGCCCGTTATGGTTCCCGAATTGGCTTACGGACCGCGCGTTGGTTTCTCGCAGTAACGCCTCGCGGAACTCGCGTACGTTACCTTGGAGTGGATGAAGCTCGACAAAGAGAAGTCGTGCCTTGCGAACGAGACGCCGGCAACCTTATACGAATTTGTCGGCTGTTGCGCGGATGTGGAGCCGCAATATCGCCCGGATGAGCGACTGCGTATGTAGCGTTTCTTCGGAATGGTCGCGAGCAGATTGTCGTCGAGACTACCTGATTACGCGGGCTCGCATCCGCGCGTTCTGCGGCGGGCAGTGCCCGATTCGAAGGGCACTGCGCGCCTGCAGGTGTCTATTGATGAATTGATCGAATATGCGCTTGCTAACTACCTCGGGATGCCGCATGTGGACTTGACCAACGTCACGCCGTTCGACGCGGTGGAGTATTTCGTCCGTGTAAGCACCAGTCGGACACAAGGTCGCTTGAACATCATCCTGGCACAATTTGCCTGATGCAATCGACCAAGCGATACTCAGTATGCTCCGATCTTAAGCGGGGCATACGTCCACATACTAATATCGACCGCATGCACAATTCTGCGTCGAAATCCTCGCGCGCTTCAGTTAAGGATATCACAATTATTTGGAATATAAGCCGCTCATAATGAAGTTCGCACATGGATAAGCCGCAAGGAGACGATGTGAACAATTCACGGAGAGATCGTGACGATCAAAACGCTGAAGGATTTTACGAAAAAGTCTTGCGACTGTCTCCTCACGGCGTACTGATCGTGGATGCAAGTATAGGATGTGATCCTATAGTCTTCGCCAGCGATGTCATGCAAAGAATGACCGGGTACGATCTCGATGAGATATGCGGACAGCCTTTTGAATTTCTTTTCGATCAAAGCGAGGATCCGCGCGGACTCGATGAACTTCGACGGGAGGCGCTCGAATTCAAGGTGGCGAGTATTGTGCTGCGAACGCGCTGCAAAGATGGAACCTTGTTTTGGAGTGAACTTTCTATTGAACCAGTTCGTAGCAGTGCCGGGATTGTAACGCATTTAGTCGCGTTTCTTCGCGATGTTTCCGACGCAGTGGATCTAAGATCTGCGCTATTATGGACTCAGGCCGGCCAGCAGGCAATTTTCGATAACTCGCCAGATTTTGTTTGCCGGATTAGCGATGAAGGTCTCTTTGAGGTGGTCGGGAAATCAGTCACGCGTATCCTCGGCTGGAAACCGGATGAACTGATTGGACGAAGCATCTTGACTATCGTTCCACCTGATCGCCAGGACTTCGTCCGTCAGCAGTTGATACGAGTTCGTCTCGGTCATGTCGTGCAGGGAAGTCGTCGCAAATATTTCACGAAGCATGGACGACCCGTATATATAGAATGGACCGTGTCGCGAGTTACGGGCGGTGGCATTATCTGTATCGGGCGAGACGTAACCAAGGAGGTGCGATTCTCGTCTAAGATTGATTACCTTGGTCATTGGGATCCGCTGACAAATTTGCCTAATCGTATTGAAACAATTGAGAAATTAAGCGAATTCACGAAACTCGCCGCCCGAGGGCATGGCCATCTGGCGCTTATTATTCTCAATCTTGATCATTTTAAAGAGGTTAACGAATCGTTTGGTCACAAGATTGGGGACGATGTTTTACGGAATTTGGCAATCAGGTTCAAGAGGCTCATGCCTAATGCGGATTTTATTGGCCGATTGAGTGGCGATGAGTTTGCTTTTGTTTTTGGTGATGTGGGAGCTCGCAGCGACGAAGTATTCGCGGAAAAACTTCTTTACTCTGTTTCGCAACCTATGCTTATTGGCAATCATCAAATAAAGGTTACTGCCAGCATCGGTGTCGCGAGATCAATATCGTCGACCAGTGCAGAGGCGTTGCTGAGTCATGCAAGCGACGCGATGAAAGCTGCTCAAATCGCCGGCGGTTCTGGCGTTCAACGATACGACTCGGCGAGAGAAGGTGCGAAACAGCGCCACTTGCGACTCCGCGTTGACATGAAAGGGGGGCTTGAACGAAACGAATTTATTTTGCACTACCAGCCAAAATTATCTTTGTCAACAGGACGGGTGGTCGGCGCTGAGGCGTTGATTAGATGGAACCATCCACTATATGGATTTGTGCTTCCGGGTGAATTCATTGATATCGCTGAGGAGTCTTCGCTTATACTGGAATTTGGGAATTGGGTCATAAATCGGGCGCTCCGTGATCTTGGTTCCCTCGCGCCAATGATTGGAAGCGATATTCCATGCTCTATCAATGTTTCTCCTCGTCAATTGGCGGACATTGGTTTTTCAACCGTGCTGGCTGAGCGAATTGAGTCATTCGGCATTGATCCGTCTAGACTTGAAATAGAAGTTACTGAAAGCACCCTAATGCGCGATTTCAATAATACTGAGCGTGTGCTGCACAAGATTAGAGGGATGGGGGTCGGAATCGCGCTGGACGATTTTGGGACAGGTTACTCAAGCCTCGCTTATGTGATGAAGCTACCGATCGACACAATCAAAATAGACCGTGCATTTGTCCGGGACTTGGATAGCGATCACGATGGCCGTGCGCGGACGTTGTTGGGAACGGTCATCGCGCTGTGCAAGTCACTTTCGCTTCAGGCGATCGCTGAAGGCGTCGAAACGCAGGAGCAACGAGAGGTGCTTCTAGAGTTGGGTTGCGATTCGATCCAGGGATTTCTAGTTAGTCCCGCGCTTCCGCTACAACAGTTTGCAGATTTTGTGAATGTATGCAATAAGTCGCCGTAACCACCATGGCTTAGCGAAACGCTTGGTGAGCGGCGAGCGAGAGTATCCGCGCCGTAGTGTGACTGCGTCGCATAGATGCCTTGGCAATCCGGTAGCATCGCTACAACTTGCATCGCACCCACGACGCCATCGGCGGTGTTGCTCCGATGGCAAGACTTCCCGCGTCAAAAAATAATCTCTTGGCGTTTCATCGCTAGCCACATGCGATGTTGGCGCTGGCAGCTGGGTGGTTCGACCATGACATGTTCGTCAGTACACAAGGTTGCGTGCCGGCGTTCGAGATTTACCCCATGAGATCGAAGAATGGCTCCATACGCTCTCGAGACCGAAGAATGTGAATCTCCATTGCGTGCTTTGCGCCTTCGGCGTCACCGACGTAGAGAGCTTTGGCGATTGCAGCGTGCTCCTTGATCGCTTCTTCCGTGACGTGGGAGTGGAACCGAAGCCGGAAGAGATGCGTGTGTGCACGAAGTCGAGAGATCGCTTCCGCGGCCAGTTCATTGCCGCTGTGGGCGGATATCCACGCATGGAAGCGAGCATCGTTCAGCGCAAATTTTCCGTAGGCCAGCTTCGCGTCATCGCGCGTCGGCGCTGACATCGACTCCACTAATTCCTCTAGCTCACGGCGGAAGGCATCCGACATGTTTTTCGCGGCACGAGCTGCCATGTATGGCTCGAGCAGCATTCGCAAGTCATACATGTCTTCAAACCTCTCACGGGAGGGCATCGACGCGGCGCTGTAACCGACATTGTGCGTCTTGACGACTAGGCCCTCGGCCTCCAGGCGAATCAGGGCCGCGCGGATCGGAGTTTGCGAGACACCAAGTTCGCGAACGAGTGCGTCTATCGCGATGCGACTGCCGGGTGAAATTTTCAAGGAGATCAGTCGGGACAACAGGGTTTCGTAAATCTTGTCCCCAAGCGATGACCCTCTGGTCAGCTCCGTGTGTTCGTCTGGTTCAGCAGACGAATTGAACTGATCTACATAAGAACTCATGGCCTTCTGCTCCGTGAGAAAGTGGCTTGACACCATGATAACGTCATCCTAGACTCGGTTCAATCGTATTTTAGATCGTATCGGATCGTATTGGGTCGAGACATGGTGACTAGCGAGACAATTGATTGGCAGGAAGCTACGCGCGTTGCCGCGCGGGCGTTGGAGCGTGCTGGCGTTCCGGCTGGTCACGCGCAAACGCAGGTCAGCCTCCTGATAGAAGCAGAGCTGCGCGGTCGGTCGTCCCACGGCTTATTGCGGTTGCCACGAATCGTCGAACGTATTCAGAACGGAGTCGTAAACCCTACGACGGAGGGTAGGTCGACCTGGCGTGGCAACTCCTTTCTGAACGTAGACGGCGAGCGCGGCTTAGGACCGGTTGTCG
This sequence comes from Burkholderia sp. PU8-34, assembly GCF_053427725.1. Classification (NCBI taxonomy): domain Bacteria; kingdom Pseudomonadati; phylum Pseudomonadota; class Betaproteobacteria; order Burkholderiales; family Burkholderiaceae; genus Burkholderia; species Burkholderia sp. PU8-34. The sequence continues at coordinate 106,528 of NZ_JBSAXC010000001.1, read as the reverse complement.
CGTGCAGCGCGCTGGCGAAAATCAGTGAGCGCGCCAAAACAACCGGAGTCGCGGTGGCGGGAATCTCCAACAACAACCATCTCGGTATGTTGGCCCTATATGCTGAGAACATTGCAAAACAGGGGCAGATTCTGATCGCGATCAGTACCAGCGAAGCGTTGGTACATCCTTGGGGTGGCCGCACCGCGATGTTCGGCACAAATCCCGTAGCGATCGGAGTGCCGGCGTCCCCTTCACCGTTCGTTTTGGACATGGCTACCAGCCTTGTTTCAATGGGTCAAATCCACGACTTTGCCCACCGTGGTCTTCCGCTGGAGCCTGGATGGGCGCTGGATGAGAATGGAGACGAGACAACTGACGCGTCCGCAGCAAAGCGGGGTGCCATTGCGCCATTCGGAGCAGCCAAGGGCTATGCCCTAGGGCTCGCGTTTGAGGTGGTAGTGGCCAGCCTCACCGCATCAGCGCTTGGGCGGGACGTACGCGGAACGCTTGATTCCGACAGCGTATGCAATAAGGGCGATGTCTTCATCGTCATCGAGCCCGCTTCCGGTACTGTCGCGGAAACTATATCCGAATATTTGAACGCGATTCGTGCTTGTCCTCCAATCGATCTGTCCGCCCCAGTGGTCGTGCCCGGTGATGGAGCTCATCGACGTCGCGCCAGAAATCTGCAGACAGGCATTTCTATAGCCTCAAACATTTGGGCAGACATCCGCAAGCTTGCGGGAAATTCGACTGATATTGACTAAACCAGGCAACTATCTTGATCGAGCTTTTTGGTGTGTTGTGTGGTCTACGTGCGATCGTCTTTGGCGACGGACAACGTCATTCTATCCTCACGAGCAGTTGGCATTGCTGACGGTGACGCGGTACAGGTTGCTTTCCGACTCCATCAATCAGATCAGAGCGTTACTTGACAACGTTCGTATTCCGAGAACGGTGGCCGAACTTGGCTTGCAGGAAGACAAACTGCAGGTCTTTTTTGCTATGACTAAATTTAATTCCTGATTTATCTTGAATTGAGAGATGCGCATGTTTTCCGAAGTATACAGATTGCCGAATAACCTCTACATCGGTGGCGAGTGGCGTGAGTCATCGTCAGGCGAGCGGATTGATGTCATCGATCCGTCAACTGAGGAGTGCATCTCCAGCGTAGCTGATGCCTCCCTTGAAGACGCTGTCGACGCGGTCAACGCGGCGGCATTAGCAGCAAAGAACTGGGCCGCGACCCCCGCGCGTGTACGCAGTGAAATCCTTCGACGAAGCTATGAGTTAATGGTGCGCGACTCGGAGTCCCTTGCGCAGCTTATCTCTCGAGAAAATGGAAAAGCGCTTGCAGACGCACGCGGTGAGGTCGCCTACGCGGCGGAGTTCTTCCGGTGGTTCGCCGAGGAAGCCGTTCGGATCAACGGCGACATCAGCATTTCACCGAACGGTGCCGCGCGCACTATTGTGCAATATCAACCGATCGGCATTGCACTCCTCATTACGCCTTGGAACTTCCCAGCCGCAATGGCTACCCGGAAGATCGGACCGGCGCTGGCTGCTGGCTGTACGTGTATCCTGAAACCGGCTACAGAAACGCCGCTCACCGCATATGCCATCGCAAAGATTCTCGAGGAAGCCGGTGTGCCAGCTGGCGTTGTGAACGTGCTGACGACTTCAACTGCGGGCAAGTTCGCAAATATCGTTCTGGAGGACCCGCGAGTCAGGAAGCTTTCGTTCACGGGTTCGACCGAGGTTGGACGTGTGCTTCTTCGCAAGGCCGCCGACACCGTTATCAATTGTTCAATGGAACTGGGTGGTAATGCGCCGTTCATCGTGTTCGATGATTCTGACATTGAAGCGGCAATCGACGGTGCGATGCTCGCGAAGATGCGCAACGGCGGTGAAGCCTGCACGGCGGCTAACCGATTCTACGTGCAGCGCGGCATTCTGGCGGAGTTTAGCAAGCGCTTTGCTGAACGGATTGGAGCGTTGGTGACGGATGATGGTGCGAAGCCCGACACACAGTGTGGGCCGCTGATCAACTTGGCGGCGGTTCAGAAAGTTTCGGCTTTGGTGGATGATGCCCGAGTCAAGGGTGCCAAAGTCCTCACCGGAGGCACAATCCCGGATCGAAAGGGCTTCTTCTATACGCCGACAGTTCTTTCCGACGTGCCGCGAGATGCGAATCTGCTGAATGAGGAGATCTTCGGCCCTGTGGCTCCGATCGTTGCCTTTGATACCGAGGATGAGGCGGTAGCGCTTGCGAACGCAACCGAATACGGCTTGGTCGCATACGTTTACACAAATGACCTTGCTCGTGGCCTGAGAGTCTCAGAGCGCGTGGAAAGTGGCATGGTCGCGCTGAATCGCGGCATTGTCTCGGATCCCGCCGCACCGTTTGGCGGTGTGAAGCAAAGCGGACTGGGTCGCGAAGGCGCTCACCATGGACTGCTTGAATTCATGGAAGCGAAGTACATTTCCACGAACTGGTAACTCCTCGAAGTCCGCATAGACAGTTCAACACCACGCAGCGTACCGCCTACGTGTTTGACGATAAAAAATCAGGAGTCGCGTCATAGGACGCGGCCTCTTATTGACTGGATTCCACAAAAGTCTAGGAGACGTATGGATATTTTTCTACAGCAAATCCTCAACGGGCTGGTGCTTGGCAGTGTCTACGCCATCATCGCGTTGGGCTACACGATGGTGTACGGCATTCTCGGCATCATCAACTTCGCACACGGCGACGTGCTGATGATCGGCGCGATGGTCGCGCTGTCGGCGATCAACCTATTGCAGAACCATTTTCCGCAGCTCGGCGGCGTCGCGACGCTGGCGATCGGCCTAGGCATCGCCGCCGCCGTCTGTTCGGTGGTCGGCTTCACGATCGAGCGGGTCGCGTACCGGCCGCTGCGCCGTGCGCCGCGCCTCGCGCCGCTGATCACCGCGATCGGCGTGTCGATCCTGCTGCAGACGGCCGCGATGATCATCTGGTCGCGCAACCCGCTGCCGTTCCCGCAGTTGCTGCCGACCGACCCGATCAACGTGATCAAGGCCACCGACACGACGCCGGGTGCCGTGATCTCGATGACCGAGATCGTGATCATCGCCGTCGCGTTCCTCGTGATGGGCGGGCTGCTGCTGCTCGTGCACAAGACCAAGCTCGGCCGCGCGATGCGCGCGATCGCGGAAAGCCCGAACACCGCGAGCCTGATGGGCGTGAACCCGAACTTCGTGATCTCGGCGACCTTCATGATCGGCTCGGCACTCGCCGCGCTGGCGGGCGTGATGATCGCGTCGGAATACGGCAACGTGCACTTCTACATGGGCTTCATCCCGGGCATGAAGGCCTTCACGGCGGCGGTGCTGGGAGGTATCGGTAACCTCGGCGGCGCGATGGTCGGCGGGGTGGTGCTTGGCCTGATTGAGCAGCTGGGTGCCGGTTATATTGGCAATCTGACGGGTGGCGTGTTCGGCAGCAACTACCAGGACGTGTTCGCATTCATCGTGTTGATCGTCGTGCTGGTGTTCCGTCCGTCGGGCCTGTTGGGTGAACGGGTCGCGGACCGCGCGTAACGGAAAGGGAGCAAGAACATGACACCCATTCAATCGATTGAAACCTCGACGACGCTCGTCGAAGAACGCAACACCGCGAAAACCGTCACCATCGGCATTCTGACCGCGGCCTTCGTGATCGCGGCACCGATCGTCATCGGCGCGGCGGGCGGCAACTACTGGGTCCGCGTGCTCGACTTCGCGATGCTGTACGTGATGCTCGCGCTGGGGCTCAACGTGGTGGTCGGCTTCGCCGGCCTGCTGGACCTCGGTTACATCGCGTTCTACGCGGTGGGTGCTTACACCGCGGCCTTGTTGAGCTCGCCGCACCTGGCCTCGCAGTTCGAGTGGATTGCGCAGCTCGCGCCCGGCGGGCTGCACGTGCCGTTCCTCGTCATCGTACCGATCGCGATGACGCTCGCGGCGGGGGCGGGCATCCTGCTCGGCGCACCGACGCTGCGGCTGCGCGGCGACTACCTGGCGATCGTCACGCTGGGCTTCGGTGAAATCGTACGGATCTTCATGAACAACCTCGACCGTCCGGTGAACATCACCAACGGCCCGAAGGGGATCACGGGGATCGATCCGATGCACGTCGGCGGCTTCAGCCTCGCGCAGACGCACTCGCTGTTCGGCATCCAGCTGCCATCGGTCTACATGTACTACTACCTGTTCGTGCTGTGCGCGCTGCTGGTGATCTGGACGTGTACGCGCCTGCAGCATTCGCGCATCGGCCGCGCATGGGCGGCGATCCGCGAGGACGAGATCGCGGCGAAGGCGATGGGCATCAACACCCGCAACGTGAAGCTGCTCGCGTTCGCGATGGGCGCGTCGTTCGGCGGCCTGTCGGGCGCGATGTTCGGCTCGTTCCAGGGCTTCGTGTCGCCGGAATCGTTCACGTTCTGGGAGTCGATCGTCGTGCTGGCCTGCGTGGTGCTGGGGGGCATGGGCCATATCCCGGGCGTGATCCTCGGTGCGGTGCTGCTGGCGATCTTCCCGGAATTCCTGCGTTCGACGATGGGCCCGCTGCAGAACGCGCTGTTCGGCCACGAAGTCGTCGATACGGAAGTGATCCGCCAGGCGCTGTACGGCCTCGCGATGGTGATCATCATGCTGTACCGCTCGGAAGGCCTGTGGCCCGCGCCGAAGCATGAGGACAAGATCGCGAAGCTGGCGAAGCGCAGCGCCAAGTCGGCGCGCGCCTGACCACGAACAGGCACAGGAGAAACATACATGAGCGACAAACAAATCCGACTGTCCGTCAAAGGTGTGAACAAACGCTTCGGCGGCCTGCAGGCGCTGTCCGACGTCGGCCTCGAGATCAAGGAAGGCGAGATCTACGGCCTGATCGGACCGAACGGCGCGGGCAAGACGACGTTCTTCAACGTGATCACGGGGCTGTACACGCCGGATTCCGGCGAGTTCAGGCTGGACGGCGCGGAATACAAGCCGACCGCAGTGCACCAGGTCGCGAAGACGGGCATTGCGCGCACGTTCCAGAACATCCGGTTGTTCGGCGGGATGACCGCGCTGGAGAACGTGATGGTGGGCCGCCACGTGCGCACCAAACACGGGCTGCTCGGCGCGGTGTTCCAGACCCCGGCCGAGCGTCAGGAAGAGCGTGAAATCAAGGAGCGCGCGATCGAGCTGCTCGAGTACGTCGGCGTGCTGCAGTTCGCCGACTACACGTCGCGCAATCTGTCGTACGGCCACCAGCGCCGGCTCGAGATCGCGCGCGCACTGGCAACCGACCCGAAGCTGCTCGCGCTCGATGAGCCGGCGGCCGGGATGAACGCCACGGAGAAAGTGGAACTGACGCGCCTGCTCGACAAGATCCGTTCGGACGGCCGCACGATTCTGCTGATCGAGCACGACGTGAAGCTCGTGATGCACTTGTGCAACCGGATGACGGTGCTCGATTACGGCAAGGTGATCGCCGAGGGTCTGCCGCAGGACGTGCAGAAGAACCCGAAGGTGATTGAGGCATATCTCGGCGCAGGGGTGCACTGATGGCAGCGGCAATGTTGAAAATCAAGGGCTTACAGGTCAACTACGGCGGCATTCAGGCCGTCAAGGGCGTTGACATGGAGGTCCGTCAGGGCGAGCTCGTGACGCTGATCGGCGCGAACGGCGCAGGCAAGACCACGACGATGAAGGCGATCACGGGTCTCAAGCCGTATTCGGCGGGCGACATCGAGTACGACGGCCGGTCGATCAGGGGCGTGCCGCCGCACGAGCTGTTGAAGCGCGGCCTCGCGATGGTGCCGGAAGGCCGCGGGATCTTTGCGCGGATGTCGATCCTCGAGAACATGCAGATGGGCGCCTATCTGCGCAACGACAAGGAGCAGATCAAGCAGGACGTCGACCGGATGTTCGGCTACTTCCCACGTTTGAAGGAGCGTGCGACGCAGCTCGCGGGCACGCTGTCGGGCGGCGAGCAGCAGATGCTGGCGATGTCGCGCGCGATCCTCTCTAAGCCGAAGCTGCTGTTGCTCGACGAACCGTCGATGGGGCTGTCGCCGATCATGGTCGAGAAGATCTTCGAAGTCGTGCGCACGATCTCGAAGGAGGGCATCACGGTGCTGCTGGTCGAGCAGAACGCACGCCTCGCGCTGCAGGCGGCCGACCGCGGCTACGTGATGGACTCGGGCACGGTGACGATGGAAGGCGATGCGAAGCAGATGCTCGACGATCCGAAGGTGCGGGCCGCTTACTTGGGCGAATAACACCCGCTTATCGAAAGATCGCATCGTTCATCGAACGTTTGATGCGTTGAAAGCCGTAGATTGAAATCGGCTGAACTGAGATTTAGTCTCAATAGAGAAGGTGAAATTATGAACGCTGCCAGTTCATTGAATTTATCGAGATTTTCGCGCATTCCTCTCCTCGAAGGGCCGACTCCAATTCAGTATCTCGCTCGATTGAGCGAATTTCTTGGGGGAGTTAATATTTTTGTCAAAAGAGATGATTTAAACGGACTCGGAGGCGGTGGGAATAAACTTCGAAAGCTTGAATTTCTGCTCGGCGAAGCGAACACGATGGGAGCCGATACGATAATAACCGTCGGTGCACGGCAATCTAACCATGCACGACTCACCGCCGCAGTGGCCGCTCGTGCCGGGCTTGCGTGCGAGCTAGTTCTGTCGAGAATGGTTAAGCGCTACGATGATGACTATTTGCAGAACGGAAATATTATTCTTGATGGTCTGTTTGGTGCACGTATCCACGATCTTCCTGCAAATGAAAGCACATTGGCCTTTGCCAAAGAACGTGCCGAGACGCTTCGAAAGGAAGGCCGCAACGTTTATATTTGTCCAATGGGCGGCTCAAGCCCAGTCGGATGTCTTGGCTATGCTAACTGTGCTTCGGAGATCTCGGAGCAAGCTGCGTCGTTGGGAATCGAGTTCGACGCAATTGTGATGCCCAATGGTAGTGGAGGAATGCAGGCAGGACTGGTGGCCGGCTTTGCTGCGCTCGGCCGACCGTTTTTCCCCGTGATTGCCTATACCGTCCTGAGTGAAAGTGAGCAAGCTCGGAATGCGACGGCGGAGAAGGCTGATCAGACAGTGAAATTGTTGGACCCCGCTCTGAAAATCGACTCAGGCGCGATCGTTATCGAAGGCGACGAACTTGGTGCCGGGTATGGCATCCCCACAGAAGGCATGTTAAAGGCTGTGAAGCTGGCCGCTACGACTGAGGGTCTGCTTCTCGATCCGGTCTATGGTGGTAAGGCCTTTTCTGGACTTCTGAACGGCATCGAGTCTGGCAAATACAAACCTGGTCAAAACCTTCTCTTTGTCATGACTGGAGGTCTGCCGGGAATTTTCGCGTATCGGAGTGCATTTTAAGTCTGGAGCTAACATAAAGCCGCGAGGTCAAGTTAAATCTCGGCCGCGACAATGATATTAAAATAGTCGGCGACAAGGTTATTTAATTTTCGTGTGGCATAAGGGAGGTTATTGAAAGATGAGTGATAATTGCAACCTTGATAATAGCGATCGCTTCCTTGGTAAAGGTCTTGGTCCGATGGCCGGCGCCACGGATTTGAATAGAGAAGGCTCGCATTCTCCCTGGAATCTGCTGCGGGAAGATGTGAGTTTGCCTGCAGCGGTCCTCTATGCAGATCGACTCGAGCACAATTTGAAATGGATGCAGAAGTTTGTGACTCGATACGGACTCAAACTCGCGCCACATGGCAAGACAACTATGGCACCTCAGCTTTTTCAGCGCCAAATTGATGGCGGGGCATGGGGCATTACATTGGCGACGGCACATCAGGTTCGCGCAGCGTATGAAGGCGGTGTGCGCCATGTACTGATGGCGAATCAACTAGTCGGTCGGGACAATATGCGGCTCATTGCTGAGCTCCTACAAGACCCCAGTTTCGAATTTTATTGTCTCGTGGATTCACCCCAAGGCGTCGAGCAACTGGGAGCCTATTTTTACAACGTCCACCAGCGCGTGAATGTGCTTATTGAACTAGGTGTGCCGGGAGGACGAACCGGTCTTCGCAGCGAGAGCCAAATTGCGGCCGTGCTCGCGGAGGCGGAACGCTGGCCGGACAGTATCCAAGTGGCAGGAGTCGAATTTTACGAAGGTGTTCTTGAGAATGAGCGAGCAGTGCGAGAGCTCGTTCGGACGGCCATTCGTGTTACAGCTACGTTGATAGCCGAAGGCAAAACTAAACGCAGTCCGGCAATATTATCTGGCGCTGGGTCGGCTTGGTATGACGTAGTAGCCGATGAACTCTCCCACATTGCGAATAAACAAATTGAGGTCATACTTCGTCCGGGATGTTATCTGACGCATGACGTAGGTGTGTACAGGAACGCTCAGGAAGAAATTTTCAAACGGAATCCAGTTGCGAAGGAGATGAAGGAGGGTTTGCTGCCGGCCCTGCAACTATGGGCGTATGTGCAATCGATCCCTGACCCAGACCGTGCAATTATTGGATTTGGAAAGAGAGACGCCTCATTCGATACGGGGATGCCTGAGCCGGCGAGGCACTATCGCCCAAGTTCGCGTGGTTTTATGCCTCGCGAGATAGAAATGGGCGGCGCGTGGAAGATTTTCAAAATGATGGATCAGCACGCGTACATGAGTATCTCACCGGGAGACGATATTAGAATAGGTGACATGATCTCATTCGATATCTCTCATCCATGTCTCACTTTCGATAAGTGGCGTCATTTGCTCGTCGTGAACCAAGATTACGACGTGGAAGAAGTCGTGAATACTTACTTTTGATGGCACTCTAAACTATCTTTCCTGCTGAAAGTGAGCGCGGAATGCTTCTTTTATTCAGGGGGCATCGATTGGAGGGCTCGGGCACAGAGGTGGTTGATGGCGAAATCGGCATTTCAGAAAATAAGGCGTGTCATTCGAGAGCAGTCGGTCGAATGAGGCGCGGCGAGAGAATTAATTTCTGAAAATAGCGAAACGTCTATCAGACTCGGAGAACATCGCCGCGTTGATAGAAGTGACGGAGTGTGTTTTGTAAAAAAGGTGTGAGTTGTTTGTGTGTAAATTAGTAGTACTACAGTATATTTGGCGAACCAAATCAAAGGAATTTTCATGAAGAAGTTTCGTGTTGTAATGCCTCTTACTGCTGTGGCGTTTGCAGTGGCGTCGCTGTGTCAATCGGCGCTTGCTGACGAAATTGTCAAGATCGGCCACGTTGGCCCTCTGACTGGGCAAATCGCTCACCTCGGAAAAGATAATGAAAACGGCGCTCGGCTGGCAATCGAGGAGATCAACCAAAGAGGTTTGGTAATCGGTGGCAAGAAGGTGACGTTGCAGCTGGACGCGCAGGACGACGCCTCCGATCCGCGCACGGCAACCCAAGTCGCACAAAAGCTCGTCGACGACAAGGTGGTCGGGGTGGTGGGCCATCTCAACTCAGGGTGCTCGATTCCCGCGTCACAGATCTATAACAACGCAGGTATCGTAGAAATTTCGCCGGCTTCTACCAATCCTGCGTATACGCAGCAGGGCTTCAAGACGGCTTACCGCCTAGTGGCAACGGACGCGCAGCAGGGTCCGGCACTGGCGAACTACGCGACGAAGGAAATGCACATTAAGTCCGTGGCGATTGTCGACGATTCGACGGCATATGGCCAAGGCCTGGCCAATGAGTTCGAGAAGACTGCGAAGGCGTTGGGCGTGAAGGTTGTTTCTCGTGACGCGACTAACGACAAGGCTGTCGATTTTCGTGCCATTCTCACAAAGATTAAAGGTGAGAATCCCGATGCAATTATGTACGGTGGTGAAGATGCAACGGGCGGTCCGTTCGCCAAACAATCGCGGCAACTCGGTCTGCGTGCCAAGATTCTTGCGGGTGACGGCGTTTGCACAAACAAGCTATCAGACCTCGCCGGTGACGCAACCGATAACGTGATTTGTTCGCAGGCTGGTATGGCGCTTGAGAAAATGCCAGGTGGCCAGGAATTTGAGACGAAGTTTGAAAAGCGCTTCGGTCAGCCCACGCAGATCTTCGCGCCGTTCACCTACGAAGCCGTGTATATCATTGTCGACGCGATGAAGCGTTCAAACTCGACGGATCCATCGAAGATCCTTGCTGCAATGCCGTCGACAGACTACAAAGGCCTTATTGGAGAAACAACCTTCGACTCAAAGGGTGATCTTCGACATGGTGTGATTTCCCTGTATAACTACAAGCGTGGAAAAAAGACGTTACTCGATATGGTAAAGATGTAATCGTGTGAGGTTCAGAAAGTCGCGCGCATTTTGATATAGGTGCGTGCGGCTTTCGATACGCCGCACGCTTATGAGGTTAGCGCTGAGATGAATATCTATGTGATGCAGTCAGACTTAACGACTGCGGTTCGGGATTGGTGAGTTATTGCGGATGGCAGATTCTCCCGATCCGGCGCAAGAGTATCGAGGCGCTGGCGGCGCACCTGGAGCCGTGATGCGTGAGCGCACGAGTCTTTTCCGCTGAAGAAGTCCGCAGAAAACCCGTTTGCAGTGTGGTATTGGCCACCAAGGAGCGCTCACCCTCAACACCCTGCGACGGCGTCTCGTCCGTCCATGCGGTTTGTCACGCCCAAGACGGAGTCGCAGCAAGCGCTGTCGGCCCTGCACCGAGTGCGCGAATCGATGATTCGTGATCGCACCAAGAGCGTCAACCATCTACACGGCTTCCTGCTCAATTTCGGTATCAGCCCGCCGGTCGGCCACGCCGTCATCACGCGCTTGCCGGCGATTCTGGTCGAGATGCATTGCCGCTCCGCCTGGTCACGCTCGTTGATCGTTTGCGTGCCCACTTCACGTACATCAGCAAGCAAATCGGCGAGCTCGACCGCGAGATGGCACGCCAGCTTGCCGACGACGATGTCGGCTAGCGCCTGCTGACGATTCCCGGCGTCGGCCCCGTCACCGCGAGCGTGCTGGCCGTCGAGATGCGCGACGGTCAGCAGCACAGTTGCAGCCGGGATTTCGCCGCCTCTGTCGAGTTGGTGCCGCGCCAGTACAGCACCGGCGGTAAAGCCAACCTGCTGGGCATCGGCAAGAGAGGGGATAAGAATACCCAGCTCCTTTATGCCGGAAGATGACAGCGCGCTCGCGAACAAGCTAGCGCGCACCGCCTGGGCACTCGCGACCAGCAACGCCACATTTGACGCGGGAACGAGCGCCATGCCTGCCTGAGCGCCCGATTTCGCCCCCCCTTCATTGAAGTCCAGCCACTTGGTTTTGCGACTGACCTGATAGGGTGACTTGATGCCAGTCCTCGAATGGGGGCATATCCGAGAATCTATGACCAGTAGGCGGTCAGCGAAGTGTCGGGGGCCTCGTTCGATACAACGCTGCAGACCGATCGCTATGCACCAATCGTACGACAAGGTCGCCAATGTCGTGCTGAGCAACTTCCCGTCCGTTACATCTACGTCTCCAATGGAAGTTACTGATCGATGGGTCCAGAGGTAGGACGTATATCAAAGTGCGCATGTACGTCCTGGACGCCATGGCCGGCTGGAGACATCTAACGAGTTGAGATCAACATGTGCGAATTCGTCTGTTCCGACGATGACGTAGCGGGTCCACGCTCCATAATTGTGCTCAATCTAAGGCAACTAGGTTTGGGAAAATATCGGCGAATCAGCATTGTGCCAATGTCGAGCGCGACTAAGCGATGAATGGAAAGTGGCTGGTAATTTGTTTCCAGCAAAATGCCTATATATTTTGATCTGTCATTCAATGAAAGCCGATGTCGCAACTTGAGCGATGCTGGATAATCGAATGGGGGCGGTGATGAAGCGATCTGCGCGATTGATTTTGGTGCTTGGTGCTGTCGCCGTGGTGGTGCTGATTTTTTTGTGCGTCGGTGATGAGTTATCAAGCGAGCGGTCGATTCGAGTTAAATGCGTATATTACGGCAACGTCTGCGTGTCTCCTGGGATTTTTTCAGGGGCATCTATTCGCCTGTTTCCTTGAGTGAATTGTCATGACAATCGAAATTGTGGATTGAAGGGCTGATTTCGCGAATGTGTGCAATGGCATGCCAAAGATATGTCTTTATCTAGAGAATGTAGGCATGTATTTTTAGTTTGCCTTAGGAAAATATGGCAGACCGGCGGAAAGATGCGAGTCAATGTGTCTGCAGTTGGCGCGTGAAAGTAAACGATCCGGGAATCGGCAGCGATCCTGTGTTTGATCGATTCGACTCCCGGTTTTGTTATGCCAGTGGCATCGTCAACAGGAATGACAATTGAAGGAAGCGGATGACGAATTCGAATGATTTGAACAGTGAGCAGCACCGTCATCGGGAGTTCATGGAATGCGACGTCGTGATCGTCGGCGGCGGCCCGGCCGGGCTGTCGGCCGCGATCCGGCTCAAGCAGCTCGCCGCCGAGAAAGGCGCCGAGATCGGCGTGTGCGTGCTCGAGAAGGGCTCGGAGATCGGCGCGCACATCCTGTCCGGCGCGGTGATGGACCCACGCGCGATCACCGAGCTGTTCCCCGACTGGAAGCAACAGGGCGCACCCTTGACCGTCGAGGTGACCGAAGACCGCTTCCTGTTCCTGTCCGAGAACAGTGCGATCACCACGCCCAATTGGGCGCTGCCCGCCAACTTCCAGAACCACGGCAACTACGTGATCTCGCTGGGCAACGTGACCCGCTGGCTTGGGGCACAGGCGGAAGCGCTCGGCGTCGAGATCTTCCCGGGCTTCCCGGCCGCCGAGATTCTCTACAACGACGACGGCTCGGTGAAGGGCGTCGCCACCGGCAACATGGGCGTGGGCAAGGACGGCGAGCCGACCGAGAACTTCCAGCTCGGCATGGAGCTGCATGCGAAGTACACGCTGTTCGCCGAAGGCTGCCGCGGCCATCTCGGCCGTCAACTGATCTCGAAGTTCAAGCTCGACGCGAACGCCGATCCGCAGGCCTACGGGATCGGCATCAAGGAACTGTGGGAAATCGACCCGGCGAAGCACAAGCCGGGCCTCGTGATCCACACGGCCGGCTGGCCGCTGAAGTCGGACACCTACGGCGGCTCGTTCCTGTATCACATGGACAACAACCAGGTCGTGGTCGGCTTCGTGGTGGGCCTGGGCTACACGAACCCGTACCTGTCGCCGTTCGAGGAATTCCAGCGCTACAAGACGCACCCGTCGATCCGCGCGTTCCTCGAAGGCGGCAAGCGCGTGTCGTACGGCGCGCGGGCGATCACCGCGGGCGGGCTGCTGTCGCTGCCGAAGACGGTGTTCCCGGGCGGCGCGCTGATCGGCGACGACGCGGGCTTCCTGAACGCATCGCGCATCAAGGGCAGCCACGCGGCGATCAAGACCGGCATGCTGGCCGCGGAAGCGGCGTTCGACGCGGTGCAGGCCGGCCGCCAGTCGGACGAGCTCAACGCATACCCGGACGCGTTCAAGCAGTCGTGGCTGTACAACGAGCTGTACCGCGCACGCAACTTCAAGCAGTGGATGGCGAAGGGCCTGTACCTCGGCACGCTGATGGTCGGGCTCGAGCAGAAGCTGATGGGCGGCAACGTGCCGTGGACGCTGCACCACAAGCATGCGGATCACGAGATGCTGAAGCCGGCGTCGCAATGCACGCCGATCGAGTATCCGAAGCCGGACGGCAAGCTGACGTTCGACCGGCTGTCGTCGGTGTTCATCTCGAACACGAACCACGAGGAGAACCAGCCGGCGCACCTGACGCTGAAGGACGCGAGCGTGCCGGTGAACGTGAACCTGCGCACGTATGCGGGCCCGGAGGCGCGCTTCTGCCCGGCGGCGGTGTACGAGTTCGTGAAGAACGACGACGGCAGCGATCGCCTCGTGATCAACACGCAGAACTGCGTGCACTGCAAGACCTGTGACATCAAGGACCCGACGCAGAACATCGTGTGGGTCACGCCGGAAGGCGGCGGGCCGAACTATCCGAACATGTGAATGGTGCCGGCGGACGCAGAGCTCAATCTGTAAACTTTGATTAGGAACACCCAGAGAAATGATTATCGGAGTGCCTGCTGAAACACGGGCGAATGAGGCGCGCGTGGCCGCGACGCCGGAGACCGTCAAGAAATGCGCAAGCGCTGGCCACCGCGTGAGCGTTGCGAGGGGGGCGGGCACGGCAGCCAGCTATCCCGACGACGCGTACGCCGCCGCCGGCGCCGAATTGACCGACCAGTCGGCCGCTTTCGACGCCGACATCGTGCTGAAGGTCCAGGCGCCCACTGACACCGAAATCCCGCTGCTCAAGCGCGGCACCGTGCTCGTCGGCATGCTCGACCCGTTCAACGGCGAGCAGGCCGCGCAGCTCGCGTCGGCCGGGGTGACGGGCTTCGCGCTCGAAGCCGCGCCGCGCACGACGCGCGCGCAAAGCCTCGACGTACTGTCGTCGCAGGCGAACATCGCCGGCTACAAGGCGGTGATCGTCGCCGCCGCGCTGTATCCGCGCTTCCTCCCGATGCTGATGACGGCCGCCGGCACCGTGAAGGCCGCGCGCGTGCTGATCCTCGGCGCAGGCGTGGCCGGACTGCAGGCGATCGCGACCGCGAAGCGACTCGGCGCGGTGATCGAGGCGTCCGACGTGCGTCCGGCGGTGAAGGAGCAGATCGAGTCGCTCGGCGCGAAGTTCCTCGACGTGCCGTACGAAACCGACGAGGAGCGCGACGCCGCGCAAGGCGTCGGCGGCTACGCGCGGCCGATGCCCGCGTCGTGGCTCGGCCGCCAGGCCGCGCTCGTGCACGAGCGCGCGAAGCAGGCCGACATCATCATCACCACCGCGCTGATTCCGGGCCGCCCCGCGCCGACGCTGATCTCGGTCGAGACCGTGCAGTCGATGAAGCCCGGCTCGGTGCTGATCGACCTCGCGGCCGGCCGCGGGCCGGAATTCGACGGCAGGAAGAGCGGCAACTGCCCGCTGACGGTGGCCGACCAGGTGATCGTTCACAACGGCGTGACGATCGCCGGCCATACGAACCTCGCATCGATGGTCGCGTCGGATGCGTCGGCGCTATACGCGCGCAACCTGCTCGACTTCATGAAGCTGATCGTCACGAAGGAAGGCACGCTGAACATCGACCTGACCGACGACATCGTCGCCGCGACGCTGCTCTGCCGCGACGGCGAAGTCACGCGCAAATAACGGAGGAGACCATGGAGCTCATCAATCACACGGTGATCAACGTGATCATCTTCGTGCTGGCGGTGTACGTCGGCTACCACGTGGTGTGGAACGTCACGCCCGCACTGCATACGCCGCTGATGGCGGTGACGAACGCGATCTCGGCGATCGTGATCGTCGGTGCGATGCTCGCGGCGGCGCTCACGATCGGCGGCGCGGGCAAGGTGTTCGGCACGCTCGCGGTTGCGCTGGCGGCCGTCAACGTGTTCGGCGGGTTCCTCGTCACGAGGCGAATGCTCGAGATGTTCCGCAAGAAGGAACCGAAGGGTGCGAAGGAGGGCGCGCGATGAGCATGAACGTCGTTACGCTGCTGTACCTCGTCGCGTCGGTGTGCTTCATCCAGGCGCTGAAGGGGCTGTCGAACCCGAAGAGCGCCCGACGCGGCAATCTGTTCGGGATGGTCGGGATGGCGATCGCGATCGTCACGACGCTCGCGCTGATCTTCAAGCAGGCCACGTCGCTCGGCGCGGATCTGCCGCTCGGTCTCGGGCTCGTGCTCGGCGCGCTGGTGGTCGGCGGCGCGGTCGGTGCGTTCGTCGCCGCGCGCGTCGAGATGACGAAGATGCCGGAGCTCGTCGCGGCGATGCACTCGCTGATCGGTCTTGCGGCGGTGTGTATCGCCTATGCGGTGGTGGCCGAGCCGGCGGCGTTCGGGCTCGTGCCGGCGGACGCGACGTCGGCGAACTTCATCCCGTACGGCAACCGGATCGAGCTGTTCATCGGCACGTTCGTCGGCGCGATCACGTTCTCGGGTTCGGTGATCGCGTTCGGCAAGCTGTCGGGCAAGTACAAGTTCCGGCTGTTCCAGGGCGCGCCGGTCGTGTATGCGGGCCAGCACCTGATCAACCTGATGCTCGCGCTCGCGATGATCGGCTTCGGCGTGATCTTCTTCATCACGCAAGCGTGGCTGCCGTTCATCGTGATGACGGCGATCGCGTTCGTGCTCGGCGTGCTGATCATCATCCCGATCGGCGGCGCGGACATGCCGGTGGTCGTGTCGATGCTGAACTCGTACTCGGGCTGGGCAGCGGCGGGCATCGGCTTCTCGCTGAACAACGCGATGCTGATCATCGCGGGCTCGCTGGTCGGCTCGTCGGGTGCGATTCTGTCGTACATCATGTGCAACGCGATGAACCGCTCGTTCTTCAACGTGATCCTCGGCGGCTTCGGCGGCGAGGCCTCGGCCGGCGCGGCCGGCGGCTCGAAGGAGCAGCGTCCGGTGAAGTCGGGCTCGGCGGAGGACGCGTCGTTCATGCTCGGCAACGCGGAAACGGTCGTGATCGTGCCGGGCTACGGCCTGGCGGTGGCGCGCGCGCAGCATGCGCTGAAGGAGCTGACCGACAAGCTGGTCGAGAAGGGGATCGACGTGAAGTACGCGATTCACCCTGTCGCGGGCCGCATGCCAGGTCACATGAATGTGCTGCTGGCGGAAGCCGAAGTGCCGTACGAGATCGTCCACGAGATGGAGGACATCAACGGCGAGTTCGGTCAGGTCGACGTGGTGCTGGTGCTGGGCGCGAACGACGTGGTGAACCCGGCTGCGAAGAACGATCCGAAGTCGCCGATCGCGGGGATGCCGATTATCGAGGCGTACAAGGCGCGCACGGTGGTCGTCAACAAGCGGTCGATGGCGGCGGGGTATGCGGGGCTCGACAACGACCTGTTCTACATGGACAAGACGATGATGTTGTTCGGCGATGCGAAGAAGGTCATCGAGGAAATGGTGAAGTCGGTCAATTAAGTCTTGATGACTGAATATCTCCCCACTTCTTTCAAATGATCTCCGTAGTCGGTCCTGAAAAATTCATTTTTCTCTGCGGCGGCGTCATGCCGTCGCAAGTGCAATAGTTCCAACAAATCAAGGAGCACGCGAGCGAGAGAAAACTGCGATCCGGAGTCGCCTTGCTTCACCGAAATTCGTTTGCGTTTCATCGCCAACCTCCTTCCAAGGAGTCAGGCGTCGAAAAACTAACATCAATTTCGGTCCGAATCTTATAAAGCAGAACATCGGGCCCGCGACAGCTTGAATGATTTCATGAGCACTTGGCCCCGATCCTTGACATCGCCCGGAAGACGCGCTCGAATGCCAAGGCGGATACCGTTCCGCTAAACATTTACGATTTCGTCCGAACGGTCAAGGCATGGACCGGGCAGGATTCTTGGGCGGTGACGCGATGAGCACAGTAGAGAGGTTGGCGGGCAACAAGTCCTGAAGTCCGGCCTCGTTTGACTCTATCCTATGACTGCATTCACTCGGAGCTGACGAAGGTGCTGTGATGGATCTCCCGCCCCAAAGTGCAACGGCGCCGGCGCCCGAGAAAGGGCTTGGTCGACATGCAGTCAGTAGCAGCCAAAATCTCGACACCCCGGGCATCTCCGTCGCCGAGGCGTTCGTTTTGTTGGCCTCAACTACCGCTCACGACGCAGCGCTGTTGGCAATTCGACTTAATCCGCACGCAGATCCCGAGGTGTTTCACAAGTTGCGGGTTTCCCTGCGGCGCGTGCGGTCGCTTTGGTGGGCTTATGGTCCGTTGCTTGACAAAAGCGATGCTGCGAACTGGCGCGTTCAATTCAAGACGCTCGCAAGCACAGCGGGCAAAACGCGAGACTGGGACATTTTGCAGGGGTTGCTTACCCGATACGAATCGGCGACGCGTCCTCGCGTAACACTGCTTACGTTCGTAAGCGACCGCCGTGGCGATGCAGCGTTGTCCAGTTGCAAGGCGATTCAAGAGGCGAACGTTAAGCACATTCTTGACAGTGCTGTCGAGAGCGCTCGGCGTCAATTGACCAACTCCGCCGAGATCCCGGAATTTGCGCAGTTCGTCAGGACCCGCGTGCTTGCGGCGGAACACGCTCTAGAAAAACGACTAAAGCGTGCAGCATCGCACGGCGAGTCGAGCTATGCAGCGCTTCATGAAGTCCGCATTGCTGGAAAGAAACTGCGGTATCTGCTCGAATTTTTCTCGCCAGTTCTCGACGTTGGCCATCGCGAGACGATCGAACGATTAAGGGTCGCCCAGGACGAGCTGGGTGAGCTAAACGACGTCGTGGCGAGCGAAACGCTTCTTCGTCAAAATGCGTCTCAATTTGGTCAGCGCGAAATCGTGGATGATGCCGTCAGATATCTACGCTGCCAAAAGAAGCGACATATGTACCAGGCGTACGAAACGCTACGTCGCGCTCGATAGCTTGAAGATCAATCTACCGGACGAACCTGCCAATGCCGCGACGAAGCTCTCGCGATTTCAGGCGTGGTTGATAGCGCAGGAAACTCTCAGAAGGCCTGTCCGGATAGCGCGACGGTGCGGGCGGTTGCAGCTTGGAGGCAGTCGTTGCGGTTGAGCGTCGGTAGCCGGAACTCGAGGCTGGGCTATGGACCGTTTCAGTGCTAATCGTCAAGTCGGTAGCGGTAAGTGTCGGCATGTATGCGTCACGTGCAACCGTGAGTGAGGTGACCTCGAAAATCCCTTCTGTTCTGCTCGAATCAGCTCACGAAGCAGCACTTCTCGGTGGTTTGCTTGCAGTTTTTGCGTGCCACTTGTGGCCGAACTTGAACGTGTGCATATACATATATAAAATCGGTGAACATCACGGATCGACGCGCACGTACTCACGTGCGCGTCGCCGCATTTAGTGCTCGTTCAAAGGAGTTGTGCGTGAACATCGATCCACATGAGCTTGACACCGAAGCCATCTACAGGATCCTCAAGGGCGTCGTAGTTCCTCGTCCCATAGGTTGGGTGTCAAGCGTTGCGGCGGATGGAGTCGCAAATCTCGCGCCTTTTTCATTTTTTACAGTCGTATCGAGAAAGCCGCCGATCGTCAGCCTTTCGATCCTTGCTAAGGGTGACCAGGAGGTTAAGGACACACTCAAAAACGTGCGAGCAACGGGCGAGTTTGTCGTGAATGTCGTGTCGCTGGATATGACGAATCAGATGCACGAAACCTCGGGTTCCTATCCGGCCGAGGTGGACGAATTCGAAGTGGCAGGTCTTGGCAAGGTGCCGGGGGTAGTCGTGAACGTGCCGCGCGTCGAGGGCGCCAAGGTGTCGATGGAGTGCGTGGTCGAGCGAATCATCTCCGTGGGCGACGTTGGCGATCATGTTGTTTTCGGAAGGATCGTACGTTTCCACATCGACGATAAAGTGTGGCTGGAGCGTGGTCGTATCGGTGTTGCAGGTCTTCGGGCGGTTGGGCGCCTTGCAGTTGACTATTGCATGACAGATAGCGTGTTTCAAGTACCCGTCAAGGATGACTGATTGCGACCACGACCTGCAAAAATATGAACGATCGAAAGATGCGCTCGTTTGGATGGCAGTGCACACTCAACTCGCACCCGTCATAGATTGCCTAAATTTGTGGACGAGTGAAATCCGATTTCACCGTCTAGTCAATCGGCACCGCAGGGCATAGCATATTCTCACATCGTACCGATACGATGACTCGCGAGATTTCCGGGCCTGAACGATCCAAGGCAGGCTGGTATTTCGTCGATCGCGAGGGCGACGCTATAAGGGAATCACCGGAAGTGGCTTCGGAAATGGAAACTGATATCGCAAAGAGTACCTTGCGTTTTCTGGTCGAAAAATGGTTTGCGCCAACTCCTGAGGCACCGGTCCGCGTTACCCGAATCAGTCCCGCAGGTTCTAATCTGACGCGCTGCGTGCGTGTCGAAGCGCTCCACGTGCCGGACTCTATTGCCATCTTCTTCTTCCTTCATGATGATGGGACGTGGTGTGTATTTCCTCCTCGATCCGAACGGCCGGCAATGCGCGCTTACTAGTGTGAAGAACAGCTTGGCTATTGACAATGGCACTTGCGCTGATTGCTCTCCGATGCACTGAGATCTCCGACGATTGCCGGGCAACTATCATCAGCGGACTTAGCGTGTTTGCTGGTGTAATCACCCATTCCATTTTTATCGACTCACAGAGGTGAGAGGCGGTGGTGGCGATACTTCATGTCAATAGCGTCGTTCAGAATACCTGCTCGGTGTCCCTTCGCTCGCTCTCGCATTTCTCGGTAACCGGAAGGCGGCACATCCCGCCGACGCGGTTGTCGGGTACGATTTTTCGGCCAATCCGATTCCGCATCTGGATGAACAAATGATTGGTGCGTCCTTTAAGCCAGTAGAGGGACGTTCACCAGAGCACGTTAAGGTCCTGCAAGCGTCGGATGCACTCATCGCGGAACCGTCCGCTGCAGACGTCATCACGCCGGGAGTGTCGGTGTACAGCTTCTCAAACAGCTCGACGCTTAAGGCCTGGAGCAATCACGTATGGGGAGATTAGTTGGGTCAGCGTCGCCACCGGGGAAAATGGTGTGCGCAATTTCTGCGCGCGGCGGTGTCTATGTCCAAGACCCGCGGAACTCAATGGATCTCTAAGAGATGTACCTTCGCTCGGTGCTCGGCTTCGTCGATCTGCCTGGTATCATGTTTAGTCATGCAGATGGTTTGGCGATGGATGATTCGGCGGTCGTTGCTGCATCGAATCAACGCGATCACCCGGTCTGCGAACTAGTCACGGACTAAGTCTAAGGAAATCGCAATTTTTCTCTTGATAGTGGCGTCGCGGACGAGGTGGAGCGACACGTGCAGTCCGGTAAAGAGCGCTGATGATACGACCGAAGTTGCCATTGTAGGATCTCACGAGAGTATCGCCGATGTCCGGTTCCGCACCGCCTCCCTCCGTGCCCGAAGTCCGCCGCGCCAACGATTCGTCGATAATCGTCGCGCTGGTCGCCGTTGCGTTTTTTATGGAGAACTTGGACGTGACAATTATCACGACCGCGCTGCCGCAGATGGCGCGCTCGTTGAACGTCCTTCCGGTCGACCTCAGCATTGGCGTCACGTCATACCTGCTGGCGGCCGCGGTTTTCATTCCGGTGAGCGGCTGGGCTGCCGATCGCTTCGGCGTGCGCACTCTCTTCACGAGCGCGATCGCTGTTTTCACGGTGGCTTCTGCCTTGTGCGGCATGGCCGATGGACTTGCGTCATTCACGGCGACACGCATTGCACAAGGCATCGGCGGCGCGATGATGGTGCCTGTTGGACGGTTGGCCGTGCTGCGTGCGACTCGCAAGGAAAACCTTATGCGTGCGATCACGCTCATCACCTGGCCCGGACTCGTCGCGCCGGTGATCGGCCCACCGCTCGGTGGATTCATCTCGGCATATTCGTCGTGGCGCTGGATCTTCTATCTGAACGTGCCGCTCGGATTGGTTGGAATCCTACTCTCCCTGTACTTCGTCAGCAATACGGGAGGAGGTACGAAGCGTGCGTTCGATGTGCCAGGCTTCATCCTCTGCGGCGGCGCCTGCACGACACTCCTGTATGCGACGGAGCTGATCAGCAGGAATCTCGTGCAATGGCACAAGGTATTTGTGTTTCTTGTTGTAAGCGGCGCTACCGCCGCCGGCGGGTTTGTCCATTTGCGACGGGCACGCAACCCCGTTGTCGACTTGTCAACGTTGCGCATAAAAACATTTTCTATTGCGCTTAGCGGCTGGTCGTTGTTACGGATTGCGAATAGCTGTTTGCTATTCCTGCTGCCATTGATGTTCCAGGTCGGCCTCGCCGTGGACGCGTTCGAATCTGGACTGCTCACGCTGTGGGTGTTTGGAGGGAATCTGTCCATGAAGCTGATTACAGCGTGGATTATGAAGCACTTCGGTTTTCGGGCTGTGCTTCTCGTCAACGGCGCAGTCAATGCGGCTACGCTTGCAGCGATGTGCTTGGTCAGTCCGAGGACACCCTATGCGTGCATTTGTGGGGTGCTGTTCATCAGCGGGCTTTCACGCTCGTTGCAGTCCACAGCCTTCAGTACACTTTGCTTCGCGGACGTGTCTGAATCGCAGATGAACGCTGCTACAACGCTATCGAGCACGCTGAACCAAATGACGATCGGCATGGGCGTCGCATTCGGCGCCATTGTCCTGCGCGCCGCTGAATGGGTGCATCATCACGACGCGAATGCGGTCGACTTGAACGACTTCACGCTTTCGCTCGCGATTATCGCTGTGTTCAGCCTTGCCTGTATCGCCGAGGTGTTCCGCCTCGATCGCGATGCCGGCGCCCAGGTGAGCGGCCACGCCCGGCGCAGTCCCACTTCGCTACGATGACACACGAAAGCAAATAGGAGCAAACTATAGGCCTAGTCGAAGCCCACGACAATTCGAGAGTCACGCACCTGTCGAACACTTCAGCAATAGTCACTTTTTAGTGGTTCAATTCCTCAAGACGCAAGCCGTTGGTCTTCGGTCCAAAGATGCCGATCGATACCACGACTGCAAGCATGCAAGCCGTGATGCCCGCAAATACCCCGGACACTCCAAAATCCCTGAGGAGGAACGCGATCAAAAAACCTGACATCATCGCGCCGACCCGACTCGCCGAGTACACGATGCCATTGGCCCGGCATCTCACGGCCGTCGGGAACAGCTCGGCCTGGTACGCGTGATAGCAGACCGAGATGGTCTGGCCGGCGAGGCTGATGAGCAGCCCGAGGATAATAAGAGGGACCACGGCCTTGACCTGCCCGAATGCGATCCCGCACACGATCACGGCCAGCGCACCCGCGACGATCAGGTATTTCCGTTGGATCTTGTCGGCGACAGCCATTGCCACAAGTGCCCCGATGGGCAGTGCGAACGCGATGACGAATGAATAGAGCAAGCTCTTCGTCACTGTGATGCCCTGACTGATCAGCAGCGTAGGCACCCAGTTTGCAAAGCCGTAGTAGCCGATGGCCTGGCAAAAGTTGAAGACGATCAGTATCACCAAACGCGACCGATAGGGGGGGTGCCACAGCTCCGCAAGCGATGCGCGCCGAAGCCTCGGCTGCTCGATGAGGGGCAACGGCGGTGGCAGCGGTCGACCTGACTGGCGCTCCACGATCGCCTCAATCTCGCGCACGATCGCGTCGCCCTGTTCGATCTTGTAATGCGTGGCCAGCCACCGCGGACTCTCGGGCACTGCGCGTCGAATAAACCACACCAGCACCGCGCCGATCGAGCCGGCGAGCACCACGACTCGCCAACCGTCGAGACCGAGCACGGTCGTCGGAACGAGCCAGTAGGAGAGAATCGCGGCAATTGGAGCCGCTGCAAACATCATGCACTGGTTAAACGCCATCGCACGTCCGCGCATGTGTTGCGGGACAAGCTCCGTCACATAACTGTCGATTGTGATGATTTCGACCCCGACGCCAATTCCTGTGATAAAGCGCCACAGAATCATGCCTTCTGATGTGGTCTGAAATGCCATGAATGCCGAGCTGATCGAATACCACAGTAACGAGACCGTAAACATCGAGCGCCGGCCGTAGCGATCCGGCATCCAGCCTAACCCGAAGGTACCGACGAAAAGGCCGGCAAACGTCGCGGCAATGAATCCGGCAATTCCGGTGAAGCCGAAGAAGGCATGAGTGGTCGTTTGAAGCAGTCCGCTCTTCGCCAAGCCCGGCGCGATATATCCGGTGAAGATCAAGTCGTAGACTTCGAAGAAGCCGCCGAGCGAGATCCGAAACACGAGCATCCATAGATGCCGGGCGATCGGCAGACGATCGATACGCGCGGCGATTGCAGCGCCGGGCGTTGCGTCGACGTTAATGAATAGTGGAACACGCGGATGCGAATCTGCAGTGACAGTAGGCTGCATGTGTGTCTCCCGAATACAGCGACCGGTGACGGCATTCATTGTTCAGTCGCTGTCCGTCTCCCATTGTAATGTACCGCGGGCGTCATCTGCCGTTCGTTTGCAGAATTCTGTAACCGCGGAGCTGGCACGGCAGCATACGGACCTTGAGTCACAACGGTCAGTTGCATCGATACTGCTTCACACTAACACTTGAAGTAGGCGCAGAAGGTGCCAAGGGGCGGTTTCTATCCTGAAACCACGATGGGTTGATCTGCTTTAGGAAATCCGGTCCGAATTTAATGTTGGTGTTTCGACGCGTGACTCCTTGGAAGGAGGTCGGCGATGAAACGCGGAAATTTTTTGGCGGAGCAAATCGGAGCGGTGCTCAAGCAGGCGGAGCCGGAAATGCCGTTGGCCGATCTGATTCAGCAGATGGGCATCTTGAAGCAAACGTTTTACCGCTGGAAGAAGCAATTCGGGGCCTGAAGTCGGATCAGGTCCACGAATTGAAGCAACTTCAGGATGAGAATGCGCGGCTGAAGAAACTGGTTGCTGAGCTGAGTCTGGACAAGGCGATTTTGCACGATGTCGCCGCAAACAAGTGGAGCGGCCCGCGCAGAAGAGGCAGGTAGTGGACTACATCGTAAGCCAATACGGCCTCAAAATGCGGCTGGCCTGTCGACTGATCCGGCAGGCGCGTAGCGTCCAGTACTTTCCCAGCGTCAAGGATCAGCAGACGGCGCTGTGCCAACGGATGTGGGAAATTGCGCAGAGCCGCGTTCGCTACGGATATCTACGAATTCACGTGTTGCTCAAGCGTGAAGATTGGCACGGAGGTAGAAACTGCTTGCGCCGGATGTACATTGAAGAACAACGGCAACTGCGCTCAAAGCTGCCGAAGCGACGCAAGGTGGTAGTGTCCCGCCGACGATGGTACGTGCCACGACAGCCTGACGAAGTCAGGCGTCTCCACTTCGTGGCATACCAACGGCCAACGTTAGTTGCTCTCGTGCGCTGACCGTGGTCGATATCTATAGCCGCGAGGCCATGGCTATCGAAATTGGCCGGCGTTTGCGCGGCGAAGATATCGTGGTCGTGTTGAGCCGACTGGTTGCGCGGCGTTGTTCGCCGAAATTCCTGTTCGCCGACAACCGCAGCGAATTCTCTGGGGGTCTGATGGACATGTGGGCCTATCACCGGAAGGTGCAAATCGACTTCAGCAGGCCTGGCAGACCGACGGACAATACCTTCATCGAGACCTTCAGCGGATCGTTCCGGGATGAATGCCTGGACCTCCCCTGGTTTGAAATCCTCGAGGAGACTCGACGGGTGATCGAAGCGTGGCGGCAGAACTACAATGAGAGCAGGCCTCATATGGCTCTCAACGACTTGGCGCCCGGCGAATTCGCCCGGCAATTCGGCCTTCGGCGCCGGTCCGATGGTCTCAACGGCATCGGAATCTAATCTTCAATCTGGTCCGGAAAACCAAAGCGCTTCACTGAGGCCGTTCTCCAAGATCGAAATGTCCCGAGAAATCAGGCAGGTCGTCGCAGGGGAAAATCGATTCGACGGGTGGGCATTGAATCTAAATCTGGCACGAGTCCCCTTGGAACCAATCGACTAGGATAACCAAGGGGAGATTGATACTAGATCAGGGCTTCAGATAGGCCGTGAGTTCGATCTCTACGCAAACGCCGAACGGCAATTGAGGTACGCCGAAAGCGGAGCGTGCGTGCTGGCCCGCCTCACCAAATACTTCTCGGAACAGATCTGAAGCGCCGTTTGCAACAAGGTGTTGATCGCAATACGAGTCCGTCGAGTTGACGAGAACTAGCAGTTTGGAAATTCGTTCGATTCGGCTCAGGTCGCCGAGATCTGCATGCAATGTCGAGATTATATCGACGGCAACCGATCGCGCCGCCTTAACACCAGTAGCAGTATCGAGCGAGTCTCCAAGCTTACCTACATACGGTTGTCCTGCGATTCGCGCGATATGACCTGAGACGAAGAGTGTTCGACCTACCTCGGTCGTCATCACGTAGGATGCGGCCGGTTTTGCCGCTGGCGGAAGCTGAATACCAAGCTCTGCGAGTTTTTCATAGATGCTCATTCGATGACCTCCAAGGCTGCAGGGGACTGTTTGCTTTTTGTGAATTCGTATGCAACGTTTAGAAAAGCCGTCCACGCGATACCAATGACAATGGCCGGTCGCGTTTCGTCGAAAAAGAGCATCAAAATGGCAATTCCAAGAATAACTGCCAAAGCGACATAAGTTACAAACGGCGATCCCGTTAGCAAAATATCGGCGTTAGAAAGTTTAACGTGCTTTCTGAAATTGAGGTGTGACACCAAAATAGACGTCCACGTGAAAATTCCTGCAAAAGCGGCGACAGCGGTCAGCGCGACGAAAAGTCCCTTAGGCGCGAAGTAGTTGAGTGCGACCCCAAATAGCGCGATGCTGACGCAGAAGGCGATCGCAAAAATGGGCAGGCCGCGCTTGTTCAGAGAGTTTAGCTTCTTGGGGGCTTGCCCTTGCTGGGAAAGATTGAACAACATGCGGGCAGTGCCGAAAATTCCTGTATTACACGCCGAAAGCGTTGCTGTGAGTACGACAAAGTTGAGAATTCCTGCAGCTTTGTGAATGCCCAACTTCTCGAACGTCACGACGAAAGGACTACCCGCGATGCCGATCTCGTTCCAAGGATAAATCGACAGTACTACAAAGAGAGCGCCGACGTAGAAGATCGCGATGCGCCAGAAAACGCTGCCGACAGCACGCTTGATGGTTTGTTTCGGGTTCTTCGCTTCACCGGCAGTTAGACCGAGCATTTCGATGCCGATATAGGAAAAAATTACCAACGGGAGTACCGAGAGAACTCCTGATACACCGTTTGGAGCAAACCCTCCATGGCGCCACAAGTTGGAAACTCCTGTCGGAATGCCACCGTTGCCAATGCCGAAGCAGATGATCCCAATTCCCGAGACGATGAGAACAACGATGGTGATCACTTTGATTGAGGCGAACCAGAATTCAAGTTCCCCAAAAGCACGCACGGCGATAAGGTTCAGTGCTGTCATCGAGAACAGCGACGCGAGTGCCCAGATCCAAGATGGCACATCGGGAAACCAGTAGTGCATGTAGATCGCGGCAGCCGTGACTTCCGCCATGATGCTAATGATCCAATAGAACCAATACGTCCAGCCCGTAAGAAATCCTGCCCTGTGGCCAACATAGTTGTACGCGTAGCGCGAGAAAGAGCCGGCCACTGGATCATGAATCGCCATTTCGCCTAGAGCCCGCATGACTACGTAGGCGAGTAGTCCACAAACGCCGTATGCAACGAGAATCGCAGGTCCTGCGGATCTGATTGCGGTGGCTGAACCCAGGAACAGGCCGACACCGATGGCTGCACCGAGCGCCATAAGGTTCATCTGACGCTCGCTAAGACCTCGTCTCAGTGACCCTGATTCCGAGTGTTTTGACATGAGTTGTCTCCTACCCTCATCGATGGGGTATATCGTTCAACGTCTCTGTTGGGAAGGGACCGACGCGCGAGAGCGCGCCGGTCGGTTTTTTTTAAGTGCTCAAACTACCAGACGGCGAGCGATTACCAGTTTGTCGAGATGTACTTGGCTTCAAGGAACTCGAGCATGCCGTGGTGAGCACCTTCGCGGCCCAATCCGCTTTGCTTGACTCCTCCGAACGGAGCTGCCGGGTCTGAAACGACTCCACGATTCAGGCCGATCATTCCGCTTTCAAGTCGGTCGGCCACGCGCATCCCACGTGACAAATCCGCTGTGAAGATATAGGCCATCAAACCGTATTCAGTGTCGTTGGCCATCTCGATAGCTTCTTCTTCGGTATCGAAGACGACAAGCGGAGCCACAGGGCCGAAGATCTCGTCGTGCAAGAGGTCGGCGTCGAGTGGGACGTCGGTCAAAACGGTAGGTTCGAAGAAGTGTCCCTTTCGGTCGATACGGTTGCCCCCCACGACCACGCGGGCACCCTTGGCGCATGCGTCGGCCACCAAGGATTGGACCTTGGAGACGGCTTCAGCATTTACGAGAGGTCCGAGTTGTGTCGTTTCATTGACGCCGTCGCCCACCACAAGCTCGCCCATACGCTGAGCCAGACGCTGCGAGAACTTGTCGGCGATGCCTCGTTGTACATAGAAGCGGTTCGCCGCGGTACAGGCCTCGCCGCCATTACGCATCTTGGCGACCATCGCACCTTCAATGGCGACGTCGATATCAGCGTCATCAAAGACCAGGAACGGCGCATTTCCGCCGAGTTCCATCGAGCAGTTAATAACCGCATCAGCGGCTTTTCGCAGCAGAATGCGCCCGACTTCTGTCGAGCCGGTGAACGAAAGCTTGCGCACTCGAGGATCGTCGAGAATGAAGTTGCAAACCTTTCCAGCCGTCGAAGTGGTCAATACGTTGACGACGCCCGGGGGAACGCCTGCTTCAGCAAGCAATTCGGCGATATAGTACGCAGTAAGAGGCGTCTCGGTGGCGGGCTTGAGGATACACGTGCAGCCTGCAGCGAGTGCTGGGGCAATCTTGCGCGTGGCCATCGCAGCAGGGAAGTTCCAGGGGGTCACCAGCAGCGCAATCCCGATGGGTTGATACTGGACAATCGTTTTGGCAGCGCCGCTGGGCGAGGTGCTAATTTCCCCATTGATTCGAACCGCTTCCTCCGAGAACCAGCGGAAAAATTCAGCAGCGTAGGCGACTTCGCCTTTGGCATCTGCCAATGATTTGCCATTCTCGCGCGAAATAAGTCGCGCGATCTTATCGCTGTCGCGAACAATAAGTTCGAAACCCTTTCGAAGGATTTCGCTTCGACGGCGGGCAGGGGTGGCAGCCCAGGCGCGCGCGGCTGACGATGCAGCGTCGACGGCTCGCATTGCGTCCTCAACGGATCCGTCAGCGACTTGACCAACGACTTCTTCCGTGGACGGATCCATGACGTTGATCCAGCTTGCTCCGGAATCGGCAGAGAATTCGCCATTGATGAATAGGCCGTACTGCAAAATGCCGATGTCTTCGTGATTCATTTTTTGCATCTCCAGCTAGTTAGAGGGCGATTTGTTCGCCATAGAATGCAGACCTGACGAGTGCTCGGAGTTCTTCTAATCCGAGCTTTCTTGGGTTGTTATCAATGAGGCGGGTGGACAAAAGAGATTGGTTGGCGATCCACTCCAATTGGTCCTCCTTGACGCCAAGTTCTGCGAGTGTCGTCGGAATGCCAATGGTCTTAAGCAACGCCTTCGTTTTTTCGATGACTCGACGCGCTGTGGACACGCTGTCGGAATCCACGCAGTCGATCGCCCGCGCGATGTAAGCCAACTCTTCCGCGCACTGCTCGGCATTGAAGGCCATCACGTAGGGCAGAAGAGTGGCAACGCCCAGGCCGTGCGGCGTATGCGTCAGAGCGCCAACTGGGTATTGAATCGCGTGTGCGGCGGCGGTACCGGCAGTAGAGAATGACAGCCCGGCCGACAGAGACGCAAACATCATCATGCTTCTCGCTTCCCGGTCTTGCGCGTTATTTACGGCCGTCGGCAAGTATCGGAAAATCGCTTCAATTGCGGCAAGCGCATGAGTGTCACTTAGACGATTCTTGCCTACGAAGACCCGTTTCAGTGCGATGTCGGATTCGACGGGGCGGCGTACTGCCATGAAGCTCTCGACTGCATGAGTCAATGCATCGGCACCAGACACTGCGGTGAGTCCGGGCGGGCAGGTCCAAGTGAGTTCAGGATCGCAAATGGCGATCGTGGGAATAAGGAATGGCGACGAGATCCCGACCTTCAGGTCCCTCGCACTATCGGCGAGCACGGCAACTGGCGTTACCTCGGACCCCGTTCCGGACGTCGTGGGAATTGCGATAACGGGTATGAGCTGACCAGGAATCTTCAGTTCACCATAAAAGGTGTCAAGTCGCTTGTCCTTGTAGGTAAGCGCCAAAGATACGAGCTTTGCCATATCCAGGCAACTGCCTCCACCAATGCCGATTACCATGTCAGGAACATTGGCGCTGTGCTTTTCAACACACGCGTAGATGTTGTCTGAAGGCAGCTCTGCTTGAGTGCCGTCATAGACCTCGGTCTTGACCCCGTGTGCAAGCAAATTGGCAAGAATTTCCTGCATTTCCGGAGCGGCTGCGAAACGAGCGTCGGTGCAAACGAGCGCGCGAGTACCCAATGTCTTGGCGAGTGCTCCGAGAGCATGTCGCTGGCCTTCGCCAAACAACAGAGTGCCCGGCGCGCGCTGCACGCCAAAGAGGTTGGTCATTTCAAGTCCTTTGTCGGATCAGTTACGAGATTGTGTTTGCAAAGCCAATGATTCGCGCCCATACCTCGCGGGGGAGTTTGATACCGTGAGTCATGGAGGAGTCTCGAACGGCCTGAGCTCGGTCGCCTGGAATGACGACCGGGCGGCTGGGAACGAGCGGGGGGCATGCGCGCAGCTCGTTAAGGTAAGCAGTAACACGATTGGCTATGCTGCTGGTGGCAGGCTCAATGACGATGAACACATCCCCCTTATTGCAGACTCGGTCTGAGTCGAGGGTGCCCGCAACGTCCTTGCCCAGTGCGGTGTCGGTAAGACTCGCGACCAAGACCTCAAATGCCAAGCCGAGGGCATAACCCTTGGCTTCGCCGAATGGGGCGAGCGCGCCATGACGAGCTGCCGCTGCATCTGTCGTGGGA
This sequence comes from Burkholderia sp. PU8-34, assembly GCF_053427725.1. NCBI lineage: Bacteria > Pseudomonadati > Pseudomonadota > Betaproteobacteria > Burkholderiales > Burkholderiaceae > Burkholderia > Burkholderia sp. PU8-34. The sequence continues at coordinate 75,973 of NZ_JBSAXC010000001.1, read as the reverse complement.
TCGCCGTTCGCATCGAGCGCCCAGCCTGGCCTGAGTTGCTCTGCTCGATTGGCGTAGTCATGTACCTGCCCCATCGAGACGAGGCTCGTCGCCATATCGAGAACAAACGGGTAGGGGGACGCTGGGACGCCGATGGCGATTGGATTTGTCCCGATCAAAGGCCTCCGGCCACCCCACGGGTGAACCAACGCCTCGCTCGTGGTAAGCGAGATGAGGATTTGACCACGTTGGGCAATGCGCTCGGCATATAACGCCAGCATCCCGAGGTGATTGCAGTTGCGAACTACCGCGACGGAAACACCTGATGTGCGCGCGCGGGCAGAAACTTGCTCCAATGAGTTGAAAGCAACTACAGGCCCCAATCCGTTTTCTCCGTCGACTTCGAGAAGCGCATCTCCACGCCAAGTGACACGCCCTCGTGCGACGGGGTCGGCAACCCCGTTGCGGATACGTTCAATGATGCGGGGAAGGCGCTGTAAGCCGTGGGAAGGACGGCCACGCAACTCCGCTTCGAGCAGGAGCTCTACTTGAACTTCGGCATTACTTTCTGGCACGCCCGCCAGTGTGAGGGCACGCATACAGGTGTCACGCGCAATCCCAGCTGTGACCAACTCAACATCCATGATCTGTCTCCATTACATCTCCGAAAATCGTATCCGATACGATACACGATATGATTTATGCTAGTGACGAATTCTCATGGAGTCAAGAACAATCCTGACCGGCTTATGGAATACCCTAGCTTCGCGAAAGTCCTCGAGTGCGAGGCAGAGTGCGAACTTTCGCGCCATCCTGTTGGAAATCGGGCCTACGATGTCTTGTTGAGCAGACTCATTTCGTTAAAGCTACCTCTAGGCTCAGGAGCAAACGATGATGAATGGTGTCGACGTAGCTGGCGAGATCGCCCTCGATGACCCAGCGTCCGGCAACACTTTGTTCACTACTGTCCTGCAGAGGTGGCCGCACAAAAACAGACAGCGGGATAAGGCAGTGGAAGGGCCGGGGCCTGAGCCAGCGATAATGCAGGCAAAGGAACCGAGGAAATGACGAAACGAACCCGACGCACGCACTCAGCGGCGTTCAAAGCGAAAGTGGCCCTGGCGGCTGTCAAGGGCGAGCGCACGCTGGCCGAACTGGCGCAGCAGTTCGATGTGCACCCGAACCAGATCACGGAATGGAAACGGCAATTGCAGGAGCGCGCGGCCGACGTGTTCGGTGCGGCTGGCCCGGTGTCGAGCGAACCACCGGGATCGTCGAACGGCTGCACAAGAGCATGCTCAACGAGTTCTATCGCATCGTCTTCCGCAAGAAGATCTACGACTCGATCGCCACCTTGCAGACGGACCTTGATGCGTGGCTCGCCGCCCCCTGCGTTTCGTACTCGTGCTGATGCTCAAACGCCATCCGAACCGCCCGCTCCCGCACCTCATCTGAATATCGCGTCGCGGTGGGCTTCCTTACCTTGCTTTCGTTTTCCATACTTCAAATCTCACGTTACAGCCAAGATCCAAAGTCTCCTACATTCCCGGCGCGGTTCACTTTGAATTGGCCCACGGCGCGAGCGAGGATCGTGGCCTGTTCCTGCAAGCTTTGAGCGGCCGCCGCCACCTGCTCGACAAGCGCAGCGTTTTGTTGCGTCGCTGTGTCCATCTGCGACACGGCTCGGTTGACCTGCTCGATGCCATGGCTCTGCTCATCCGAGGCCACAGCAATCTCACCCATGATGTCGACGACTTGCTTTACCGACTTCATAATCTCCTGCATCGTCGTGCCGGCCTGCGAAACGAGCTCCGAGCCGCTTTGCACTTTGCTCGCCGAATTGTCAATCAGTGCCTTGATCTCCTTCGCGGCAGCGGCGCTTCGCTGCGCAAGCGTGCGCACTTCACCCGCCACGACGGCAAATCCACGGCCCTGCTCGCCCGCGCGGGCCGCTTCAACGGCTGCATTGAGCGCAAGTATATTGGTCTGGAATGCGATGCCGTCGATTACGCCGATGATGTCGGCGATCTTGTCGGAGCTCGCCGAGATATCGCCCATCGTGCTGACGACGCGGCTCACCACTTCGACGCCGCGCGCCGCAGTATCAGAGGCCTTGCCGGCGAGCACCATCGCCTGTGAGGCATTGTCGGCATTGTGTTTGACAGTGCCGGTGAGCTCTTCCATGCTCGCGGCCGTCTCTTGTAGTGAAGCGGCCTGCTGTTCGGTGCGCGACGACAGATCCATGTTGCCCGAGGCGATTTGCTGTGCCGCCGCGCTGATCGACTCGGCACCCGACCGAATGCCTGAGATCACTTGCGACAAGCTTTTTTGCATCATTGCAATTGCGCTGAGCAGGCTTTCGTCGTCTCCAGCTCGAAGTCTTACCGTCGCTTGCAAATCGTGATTCGCGATGCCGTTCGCGATTTCGACCGCGTAGGCCGGCTCCCCTCCGAGGTTTCGCTTGATAGTCCGGATGATGAGTAGCATTGCGACCGTCACAACCGTGCCGATCACGCCTAACACGACCAGATTGGTCAAAAGGCTCGCGTAGAAAAGTTCGTTGATATCCTGAACGTACAGACCTGTGGCGACAATCCAGTCCCACGGCTCGTAGTACTCGAAGTAGGTTATCTTGGGCGCGCGTGTATGCGTACCGACGACGAGACCTTGGTACTCTACGAAGCCTTTGTTTTGGGCATGCGCCTCCTTCACCATCTCCGAAAAAAATAGCTTGCCGTTGCTATCCTTGCCATCACCGACGTTCTTGTTCTTCAGTCCCGCGTTCGCCGGGTTCGCGTTCATCAGCATGACGGGACGAGAGTCGATGATGAACATATAGCCCTCTTGGCCATAGCGCATCTCCGACAGTCTTGCCATCGCCTCCTTCTGGGCTGCCTCGGTCGTCATCGCGCCGCTTGCGGCAAGTGATGCGTAGTTTTTGACGATGCCTTCGGCGCTCTCGACGATGTCTCTAAGGTCGGCCTTGCGATCTCGAAGCATCGTTTCACGCTCATGCAGCGCGCCCCAGCCACCGAGCAACAACAGGCCGGCCCACATGAGCGTAAGCACCAACCAGAGCCTTGCATTCAGACTAATGCGGTTCATCTTTTTCCTGATTATTTAGTTTAGAAATGTCGGGCACATAAAAGGTGCGGATACACGTATAATTTTCGGCGGTCGGGACGGAAACTTGAAGCCACCATCCCTGGAATGCGTGGTGCCTTGATTTCCGCGTCCGCTAACAGTCCCAAGACGGGCGCGACTCACTGGCGAGACTGTGAGCGAACATTATGGTTAACAAACTGTGTGTTGAGCTTAGCTTGTTGGCGGGTGGGTCCGCTAGATAAAGCCATCGGCTTATACACAATTGTCGGTGTGACCGCCGGCACGTACTTTTGCAATGTTTTGGCAGCCACATGAGCCTCTTTGAGTTTGAGCCAGATGGCTTTCGCACCGGGTTCGCCGTCACCCTTGCGGCCAAGGAATCCGCCCAAGCGCGCAATCAAGCGCAGCACCTCATTGAGCTTGGGCTTGGCTGGCTGCTTGACGTCGGTCAGCAAATACGCGCCGCGAATTTCATCGACATCGAAGAACAGTTCGGCATCCATATCGGGGCGACTGCGGACCATGTGCATCAGATGGGCAATCCGCCAAGCCACGACCAGAAACAACGCCAGCGCACGTTCGAGCCGTTCGATTGCGCCCAATTGCAGCGCCTCGACACGGCAACCGTTCTTCAGCACGTTGAACAATATCTTGATTTCCCTGCGGGCCCGATACCAGTCGATCAGTTCAGTCGCTTCCTGCCGCGTCGCGGCTTCGCGGTTGGTCAGCAAGCGCCATTCGATCGGCTTGATGCCGCTTGGCGCATCAAACTCGTGCGCCACCAGGCCCGTGGACGCCACGCTTTGGCCCACGCCGGCTGGCAGTTCAATGCGCCGCAGCCACACGTGCTGACGCACTTGGCGTGCCTTCACGCCGTGACGCGAGCCCATCGTGAAGGCAATCTCACCGAGCGGTGCGTCTTCTGTCGCCGCCGCACACAGCTTAGCTCCCTCGGACAGCGCGCGATCATGGGTCGAGCGAATCAGCCAATCCGCCAGGGTGCCCAACTCCTGCGCCCGCGCCATCAGCGCGATCATGTCTGCTACGCGATCAGCAACGTACACCAGTCGCGTGTGCGGCAGGCCCGATGCCGTTTCCGCGACCCGCTCGTAACCCTCGATCCAGCGCAGACTTTCCTTGAGGCCACCGCGCTTAAGTATGCGGCCAGACGTGAGCCTAACCAGTGTTGTTAGGAGCGAGAGTTGATCATTGATGGGTGAGTTTTCACCAGCAACTTAGTCAGGCCTTCTGTAGCAATTTCCAGGGAAGTTGATTGGCATTATTCGGGTTCGCGGCCGGTTGGCGGTTGCTTGACAATTACGGGGCCTAGGGTTCCATAGACAGGGCCGGCCAATCGAGAAAGCGGACGCAGACTGGTGGTCTCGATCTTGTAGTTCGAGAGCAATCCTTCGCGTGCGTGTACGTGAATAATCTCTGCCACCACATATTCGGAAGAAGGCCCAAACTTGATTATGTCCCAGAGCCGGCATTCAATAGCAATTGGTGCATCTCGAAGTCTCGGAACTGAAATACCTACGCTCGGTTCCACGGCAAGGCCAAGCAACTCTACCTCGCTGACTTTCGGCGGGTGCGGAAAGGAACTTTCGTGGACAAGGTCGAGCATCGTGTCGTCAGCAATGTGAACGACAAGTTCCTTGAGTTGTGCTACGTTTCTCGAGGAGTCCTTTCGAGATCCATCGTCCTTCCTGCTGAAGTTCATCCCAAGCAGAGGAGGGTCGTAGCATACGATGCTGAACGCGCTGAATGGCGCCAGGTTTACCAAACCATCCTCAGACATGGTGGTGACCCATGCGATCGGGCGCGGCACAATCATGCAATTCATGAGCTTATAGATCTCGGCCTTATTCAAGCCGGAAACTGAAAAATCCATTTTGATCTCCAATTTTTGGATGTGCCGCTCGCTCCTATAACGTTCAGAACGAGCGTTGTCATTCGAAGGAAACTAAACGCGCTGGCCTATTGCGTGATGCCACGTTCGCGCAAGCGCTGGCGATGTGGCTCGGAACTGTAGCCCCGGTCGCCCTGAACGATTTGCGGCTTGTGCAGGGGACGCCCGCGTTTGCCTCGGATATGTTGGATAGAAGTTGCTGGTCGTTGCGAACTACCTTTAATCTATAAAGCGTGCCCTACCGCGAGTTAAGGATGAAAACCGCCGCATCCTTTGACGCAGCGCTGGCTACCGGCCAGCGCTGACTTGCGCACTTGCCTACACGCTTTCATCCGCGTTTCAAGTCGGATGAAGCGCTTTTCGCACACGTGGATCTTTACTTCACGCGGGCCTCGACGGCGCCGAAAGTAGCATAACTAAGAACCCATCGAGCGACCGCTTGCGCGTCCTATGCCACCGCGTCGACAGGAGAAAGCACGTGTACGACACGCTTGGCGATCAGGTGCTTGACTTTCGCACCATACTCGACCATGTGAGGTGACACTCGATGGGCCTGAAGGCAGGAGAAGTCATCCCATTTTTCCACGATGACGAAACTGTCCGGCCCAAGCGCCACCGGTGTTTCGTCAATATTCGCAGGATCGAAAGCAGCGACGTATTCAATGCATCCATTTTCGGCCCGCACGGGTGTAGTGTTCGTGCGATATGCCGCGAGCACTTCGTCGCGATGGCCGGGGAGGGTGGTGATAAAGGCGAGAACGTAAATCATGTGATTCCTTCAGTTGGATTACAGGGTAATGTGGGCAGACCACAAGCGCGTCTACTTGGGAAGGTAGTGTTTGAGAACTTGCCAATAGTCGCGCGCGATACCCGACCGGTAGAGGTCATTTGCTTCAGACCGGCTGAGGCCGAGTTCCGCGAGCACGGCTCGGGTGTGGGTTCCGGGTGCGGGCGCCGGAGTAAGTTCGCGAATGGGTGATTTCGCGAGGCGGAACCATGAGGGTGACGGGACTGCCGTGGGGAAATTGCTTGGATGTTTGCGTTGTGAGAGCGTGACTGATCCGAAGTCCAGTGTAATGGCCGGTGAAGCGTCTTCTTCGGAACGAATTGCTACAGGCAACGCTCCCAGGCGTTCGACTTTGACCACTGAAGCTTGGGGGAAACCTTGAACCGCGTTGCGCAGAACTTTAATGTCGGCCCCCGCAATGGCTTCGGCAATATCGGCTTGACCGGCACTCTTGGCGCCAAGCGCTGCAGCGACCGCATCAATATTCTCTTCACGGCATGCAAAAAAGACCCAGCCTTCTGCGCTGCGATAGAGTGAATAGTGAGCACCGTGACCCTTGGCGGTCTGACCACCAGCCTCCGCAGGCCGGTTCTGGCTGCCTGATGTGACAACGAACGGGAACTGCACTAGCTGCGCGCCCATCGCAAGGGACGTCCGGACATAGGAGCCGCCTCGCCCGAGCTCTCGTGCCACGAGTGCTTGCGCAATTCCGAGCGCTGCCGAAAAGCCCGTAATGTAGTCGACACAAGAGGCGATACCATGCAACGCAGGTGCGTTTGGCGTACCGTAACGCGATGTAATGCCTGTCCCGCCCTGAAGGACGGGATCAAAAGCGGGGAAGTCCTTCCACGGGCCGCCAAGTGGTCCACCCCATGCGCTGACCTGGCAGCAGATGATGTCCGGATTGATAGCTCGGAGCTGGTCGAGTGAAATCCCGAGGCCCAGAGTGGACCTGTCGAGGAAGTTATGCACGACGATGTCACTATCCTTGACGAGTCGTTCCAGCAGTTTGCGCCCCTCGGTCGTTTTTAGGTCGAGGATGGTTGCGCGTTTCCCTTGGTTGACGTCAACGCCGTACCACATCGTCATCCGTGGGCCGGCCTGAGGTGCCGGTGCGTCAATTCTTGTCACCTGCGCGCCGAATTCAGCCAACGTACGCGACGCTGCAGGTGCGGCAATAATGTTGGAGATATCGAGTACACGAACGCCGTCGAGAATCGTATTCACTGAACGCGACGATAGCTTGACCGACGAGCTCACATCAGACGGGACACGCCATGCCGATCCGATTTCGTATGCTTCGTTGGTACGCGGTTTCGGTTCGGGGGACGCTATATCAGCACCTTCTATTGTCAAGAAGCGTCCAGCCTGGACCACATGCCCGTCGATGGGGTCATTGATTTCGCAGACGTGGCCACTTTGATGTGCGATGGGTTCCGCAAGCCACTCCGCCGTCGTGCGCACAAGAGAACACGGTACACCTGCAGCCTGAAGCTCAGCCTGCCATTCGGCAGCTGGTCGAGTAAGAAAACGTGCTGCCATGAGCTTGCCGAGGCGATCGGCCCAATACGGACTCAAGCGCACGGAACTGCTGACGTTATTGCCATCAGTGCCCTCGTCGAAGGGGCTTCCTACAATCATGCCTTCAGCGACGACCTGATCAAGAATGCCGAGGACCTCCAGGCATGCGCGGGCCTGATGAATATGGTCGACGGCATTGATGAAGACCTGCCGTCCGTCAGCGCAAAGATGATGACCGAATTGCGGACGGGAGAACCGCTTGAGATACGCTGTGAGGGCCGCTTTGTGTTCGTCGGTCAGCTTATCCGCGAGATCCCTGAATATTGGGAATGCGACCTCGCTCATTACCTTGTCCACACGAGGCAAATCGAACTGCTCGGGTTGCCCGTCGATGCGCATCGCAAGCGCGGCCATCGCGGAAAGAAGGGCATCGGCGAGAGGCACCTCAACGAATTGCCCACCGCCTGTGCGCAACCGATTGAAATACGCCATCATCGCTGCGGTGGCACCATGAACACCGCCATAGGCGCTTGCCATTGGTACCGAAGTAAAGATCGGATCGGAGCCAAGAATGGCGACTGTCGAGTTCAGCTCCGAATACACTCCTAGTGAGGCAGCGATGGTGCCTTCCCATGCAGCAGTCTCAGCCTCGGGTGAACTGGAAGCAAACCCGGGCAGAGACAGGTACACGACCTGTGGATTGTCTTTGGATATGGATGCATAGTCGAGACCCCAGGCGGCTGTCTTTCCCAGGCCGAGGTTATCAATGACGATGTCCGCGTTGTACGCAAGACGCATGGCTTCTGCGACTTCGCTTGCCGTACCGAAGTCCAGTTCGATACAGCGCTTCCCGCGAGAGAGCAGAGCATCTTCCGCCCGCGCGATTCTATTGGGCCTGTTGATTTCGATGACATCGGCACCCTGATCCGCGAGGAGCATCGAAGCAAGACGGCCGGCCCAGATTCCCCCGAGATTGACGACGCGCACACCCTTGAGCGGCGCGATCAGTGTTGTCGATACATACGTCATGACACTTCTTCCTTTAATGCGCGTTACGAACTGAACCTTTTACTCGACCGGGTGCCGGTCGGTTATTCGGCGACCTCGGTATTCGGCGAATGCTTGGGAAACGCCACAAGCAACGCGATCATTCCGATGGTCGTCAACGCCGCCATGGCGTCGAGTCCCACATACAAGCTGCCGAAGCGAACGCTGATTGCGCCAATTACCATCGTGCTGAAGGCGCCACCGGATGCGCCGATGGAACTGATCAAAGCGATGCCACCTGCTGCTGCCGAATGGCTCAGATACGCGCTTGGAATCGTCCAAAACAGGCTCAAAATACTGAACACGCCCACCGACGACACGGCGAGCAGAGCGACCGTTAGAGGGAGACTGCCCTCTGCGCTTGGCAGCAGGAAAAAGCTTGCAGACGAGGCCAGACCACACAAGGCGACGTGCCACCGTCGTTCGAGCAGTTTGTCCGAGCTGTAGCCGACCACCACCATGCCGATAGTCGCGATCAGCGACAAGCCGCCGCTTATCCAGCCTACTGACCCAAGCGTCTGGCCGGCTACAGCCTTAAGGATGGAGGGAGTCCAGAGAAGTACCGTGGTGAGCGAGCAAAAGAAGGCGAAATAGACGAAAGCAAGCAGGTAGACCTTCGGGTCCTTCAGCGCGGTTGTGAAGGGGGTTCCCTCCGCTTTTCGCTTACGGCGATCAAGCATGAGATCTGCTGCAATAGCCTGCTTCTCTTCGGCGTCTAACCAACGGGCCGATGCCACGTCATCCGAAAGGTACCAGTAGGCGAACACACCAATTACTATCGTCGGCAAGCCCTCAACGACGAAAAGCCACTGCCATCCATGAAAGCCTGCCAGGCCGTCAAAGTGCTCCATGATCCAGCCCGAAATGGGTCCCGCGAAGACACCGCCGAGCGGCATTGCCATGACGAACAGGCTCGTTATCCGTCCCCGCAGGCGGTCGGGGAACCAGAGTGTGAGGTAGAAAAGAATTCCGGGGAAGAACCCCGCTTCTGCGACGCCAAGCAAGAATCGCAGCACATATAGGGCGTTGGCACTGTGCGCGAACATCATTACGCACGTTACCAGCCCCCACAACACCATGATGCGAAGCAGCGTACGGCGAACCCCGATACGTTCCAGCCACAGATTGCTCGGGACTTCAAACAGGATGTACCCGATGTAGAACATCCCGGCCGCCACGCCATACACGCCGTCATTGAGCTTGAGATCGTGAAGGAACTGCAGCTTTGCAAAACCGATGTTGAAGCGGTCAATGGTAGCTAGCATGTAGCACAGCAGCAGGAATGGAATCAGTCGCCACGCAACTTTGCGATAGGTTGGGCGACTCTCTGCTGCTGCAGACATCAATTGGGTTGTCACGGTGTCTCCTGTGCGAGGCCTATTGCCGCGTTGTCCGAGTGCCTGTTGCTCACCGAGCGCCAAACGGACCTGCGGATCTATTCGGATTCCTGTTTATGCATCTGCAGACATGGAAATCTGCTATGTTCGATAATCGCACAAACTTGCGTTTATCGCCCGTATCATCTTCAATGTATAAGGTCGGAAGGTCAATGCGGGACCTGTAAATACAGTGCGGTGATCGCACAAACACAAACTTTTGAAGGAGAGAAGCCGTGGTGAAGAAGGCTAAGACCGAGCCATCTCGGCCAGTTCGCGCAGCGCGCATACGTTCCGACGAATTAGCGATCGGTCCAGATGATGCGATGTCGCAAAGTACCGATGGGCTTGATGTCGAAGACGAGGGGTCTCCCTCGCGGTCGCAGGGAGACCCGAATTACATGATGTCCCTGGAACGTGGGCTGACTGTCATTCAGGCGTTCTCAAGCCAAAGACGCACTCTTTCAATTTCTCAGATCAGCCAGAAGACAGGCATTCCTCGGGCAGCTGTGCGACGTTGTCTATACACCCTGAGTCAGCTGGGGTTTGTGGCTCCTGAGGACGAGCGCTACTTCGTGCTGCGCCCGAAAATATTGTCCCTAGGGCATGCGTATCTTGCATCGACTCCCCTAGCGAAGGCCGGCATGCCGGTCCTCAAGCACGTGACCAGTCTGTTGAACGAATCGTGTTCCGTTGCGGTACTCGACGGCACCGAGATTCTGTATATTGCTCGAGCGAAGACGTCGCGGATCATGACGATCGACCTCGATATTGGAAGCCGGTTGCCGGCGTACTGCACGTCGATGGGCCGCGTCATGCTTAGCTACCTTCCCGCGGAGGAATTGGAAGCCCGGTTAAAGGCGACACGATTTGTGCAGTACACGGCCAATACCCTGACGACACCTGAAGCGCTGCGCATAGAGCTAAAGAAAGTGCGAGCGCAAGGCTACGCGGTGATCGACCAGGAGCTTGAGACTGGTCTGAGAACCATTGCGGTGCCAATCGTCAACTCGGAAGGGGCTACGGTTGCAGCAACGAGTGTTGGCGTGCATGCATCACGTGCCACCGTGGGAGAAATGACATCAAAAATCCTGCCGGTCCTTCGTGAGGCTGCTCAAGAACTTGCCCTTCTTGTGGGTTAGCTTGCGATCTATCCATCTTTGTGTTGATTGGTATTGATTGAGTGCATATCCACGACGATGTGTGGCTTAAGCGTGGTCGTATCGACGTTTCCGAGCTTCAGGCTGTCGGGCGCCTCGCGATTGACTATTGAGCTTCCCCTGAAATTTCGCCTTCCAGCAGGTCGCGTATAAACTCGACCCAAAGGAAGGAAAGCAGAGATGTTCAAGGTACCGCATCACGTGTACACGGCAGAGTTCAAGGAAGCCGCCGTGCAACGAATCAAGGACGGCCAAGGCGTGAGCGCCGTGGCCCGCGAATTGGGCATGTCGACGCAGACCCTGCGCAACTGGCTGAAGGCTTTCGAGGCCGGCAAGCTGAATGGGCCCGGGGCGAAGGCCGTCGCGGCGGAACAGATGGAGCTGTCTCGACCGCGAGCGGAGAACAAGAGCTTGCAGATGGAGCTGGAAATCGCAAAAAATGTATGGTCCGCCCCGGCTTTGCAAGCAGATTTTGTGTGACGAAGCAGTTTGCGTAAATGTATCCGGCCTCTCGCGAGTCAGCCGCTTTTGACGGCAAGGCCATGATGGGATATGCGCGCTCGGTTCCCAATAAGTGGCTCGACCCTGGAGGCCGCTTTTTTGACCCGGTTTACCGAACGCCGTTGCACAGTTTCGTCATCAGGTATCAGCCTGCAAACTTGGAAGGGGAATCATGGTCTGTCGCCGTCAGTTGGCCGATACTCGGCACTGATGTCAGTCGGGTGGCCGCATCGTCGGCGCTGGCAATAGCTTCGATCTGGCGTCGAAGTTGCAACAGACGCGCCTCGGCGGAGCGATATTCTTGCCACAGATCCTCGAGCAGGCGGCGCATGGACGGCGTCAGCCCATTCTGGTCGTCCGAGAGAATCGATGGCATGTCGCGGACAAAGTAGGCGGCGCCGACACTGATGGTGAGACCGTATTCGAGCAGAAAGGCACCGGCCTGATTGATGACGGACGTCTTGTTTGAGACCAGGCGTTGTCGGACGCGATGCAGCGCCTGTAAATCGAGCTGGGCTTCTGTCTTTGGCTGTACGAAACGCATGGTGGTGCGGGAAATCGCTTCGGCAATCGCCTCCGCATCGACCATGACATCGTCCCCTGGCGCGGGGAGAGGTCGCGGGCCCTGGTACTGCGGAGGGAGCAGGTGGAACACATCGACGAAACTCACGGGCTCTCGGAGCCACGTCTGCTTTTCAACCCCGTAGTGGTCAGCTCGGTCAAATTCAATAATTGAGCCCACGCTTGGAATAAGAAAGGCGGACCGATGGTCCGCCTTGAATTGCTACGGTATGTGCGCCTGGAGTTTCGCTCTCCAGTCCACGATTACCTGACTGGCCCTTGCGTTGACTTGGAGGTAAATTACTGAGCCGGCAATTTGGTCGGCACGATGTACTCAAGGTACTCGAGAACCTCCGGCTCGTCTTCGTCCCATTCGATTGGGTGATAACTTTGGGCAACCATCGACGCGGCCCAGAGGTCCTCGTGTAGTTGAGCATCGAATCGATATTCCGAAAGCGTCGGTTTGTCGTTGAAGACCCACACTACCAAAATACGGCCGAAGTCGTTTGATTGAGCAATATTGATAGCGGGCCCCGATACTGCTACGCGGCCGTTCGCCAGAAGCAAGCATTCGATACTCGTTCCGTCAGCGCGATGGCGGACCTGTGTAGAGACGGTCTTGTCCTCTAAATCAATCTCAGTAGCCGTCGTACCGGGCAACGGGAGAACGATGCACTTTTCGTCCGTAAGCTGCGGTTGTTCCCACAACTCCGACAGCGGCACCACATACGCCGTGCGCGCAGGACTATCGGCGACGTGTGTCCGGATTGCAGCGAGCAGTTCAGCGTTTGTTTCCTGTTCCGACCAGTAATACATTTCTTTCGTGTCCTTTGGTGGATGGCTGTGCGACTAATATCCGAATCCTCTTGCCCTACAGGACAGCGTCTTCCGTCAGGTCGACGACGTCGAAAACGCCGATGTGGCTTGCCTCGCGCGCGACCTTCTGCCATGCGGCCGTTTCCTCCGGGGTCAGGTGTACGTGGTTTTCCGCCGACCTTGCGGCGATGTCGAATTCATCGAGCAGGTCTTCGTCCAAGCGGTACCGGCACAGAGCGCCGCCGTCGTCAAACATCCACAGCACAAGCAGCTGCTGCGCCTGTATGGCCCCTGAGAGTCGAACGGCCGTCCGGGCGAGGGCAACAGACCCCTTTGCTAGCATGAGGCATGCGATTCGAGACCCATCGAGTTCAGTTTCGACTGATGCCCAGGTGTGTTCGTCCGCGAAGTCGATTGCACTCGTTACGACGCCCGGCAAAGCAGCTACCACGACCGCGCAGTTCTCAACGTCGATATCATCAACTATTAAATTCTCAATAGGTACAAGGTAAGACACAGCGGCCCCACGCTGAACAACTTGCTGACGAATCTCGGCAAGCAGTTCCCAATTCAGGTCGGTGTCGTCAAAGGAAATATTGGCGGTTCCGTAATCAAATTCAATCGTCATGGCTGTAGCTCTAAATGATGTGTCCTATATGCGTCGATAATCGACGCACTATCCGTATAGCGACCTCCGCTCGTGCGTATTGCGGGGCGCTACGTTGTATGTTGCGATTGGGGTGGAGAATAAGGGGGTTCGCGTTTGTTTTCAATGCTTTTTGTAAAATATCCAATTATTTATACAGGCAAATCCTTGTCTTCGTCGATTTATCGCGTCGCAATATAAATTTAACAATAAAATCATGGGGTTGCGAAAAGTGACTGTTAATGTATAAATTCTTATGCGGTCGTTTCTTCGAACAGATGAGAACATACGACGGCGCGTCTGGTCACAGAGGCGTCAGCGATTCGACTGGTAGTCGCGTGCGACCAAAGGTGCGGCACCGCGTGAAGTAAGAGACGTCGACGCAAATGGAAACGGCGGACCGAGGCCCGCCGTGATGAATTTGATTGCTCGCTATGGTGCTGCTTGCAGTCAATATGGGCCGCAGCGCATCTTCCTTCTCATGTCGGCGGCGTTGAATACCTGAATGTATTTTGTGTCCTGTTCGACATTTGGACTGCGAGCCGCTCCTCGCTCCCGAAGATGCGCTTGGACGCTTCCAGACGTGCCGGCGACCTCTAGCCTGGCGATGATGTCGTCGCTGAGTTCGTACATGCAAAGCGCGGCGCTATCCTCGAATAGCCATATCACCAGCAGCCGATAGGCGAGCATTGCCCCCGACACTTCTACGATGTCTCGGGCTATGGCAACTTTTTCATTCGCAAGCATGAGGCATCGGACCTGGGAGCCATCCGGTGCGATTTTTCTCGTAACAGCCACTTCGTCGTTCGTAACGTCAAGCATCGTACGATGCAACGCCGGGAAGGGGAACGACGACAAAGCTCTGAAAACTGAAGCAGCCTTCGGGATTGAATGAACCATCCTCGTAAAAGTAGCCGTCGTCGTCAACAAGTAGAAGGTCTTCGCCGGAGAACAGGTACGACGCGGCCGACCCTTCTTCAGCGGCCAGTTCGCGAATGCTCGTGAGCACTTCCTCGTTCAGGTCATCATCGTCAAATTGCGCCTCCGCACTCCTGTAACTAAATTCGATGGCCATGCTTTTGTTCCTGGGATTGGGTGCCTAGATTTGGGTGCTTCCTTTTTGTATAGCGACGTTCGAGCAACGCATCAAAATCGTTTCATGAATCGCGTGGCTCGAAGGATAGGCGCGATTGCGTCGAGCTTCAATATGTCTCGAAAAATATCCAATTATTTATACCGAGCGGGCCGACAATAATATTTCGGGAGACGAACGGGGAATTTGTACGCGTGAATTCAAGGCCGCCGTCTGGTCGCGCCTTCTGACGCGCCCGTCCTGTTCACGACGCGCCGATCAACGATAGGAGGGCGCGTCCGTGATAGTCGGACGCGGTGGTTGTAGGCAGGGGTTTTCCGCCGACGTCGCGCGGCGGAAACGAGGAGCTATGGGAGGCGCTAACGCTTGGCGGACAAGCGTCGTGTCCAGTCGCGGACATGGGCAGAATCGCGAACTAAACCCGCATACTATGTGGCGGCCGGTGGCGAGCTGCTCCACAGACGTGTTCGCGCGTGTTGTCAACATTGGGTCCAGTCAGACAGGGACTCACGTGTAGTCAAGTCCGTCACTGTTGTCAGAATTGCCGGTTTGACCTGCGTTCCGTCCGGCAACTCGGAGACGTAGTGCCTCGCCGCATGTCGCCAATCCCCATCGTCCAGCGTTGCCGAATCCCAATTGCGGTAGGGGACGTCAGCGACTCGTTGTAGGTCAACGAAATGATTGAAGCGGTACCGAGCAAGAACGCAGACGTCTGCAAAGAGATACAGGACGGGAACCTCGTTTCGAAATCTGAACATCACAGGCCACAGTTGTTCCCTTGGTGACCAGAACGCGTGATTTACGGTCAGATTGAACCGTCGCTGACTTCCATTGCCCATTTTCGAGAAGACGCCGGTTAGTCCCTCGCCGCGGGCCAGCTCGTCGAGCAGTCGCAAACGCGCTTCGGGTAAACAGACCACGATGCAATCCCGCGCAGTAACGCGCTCTGCGAACGGCTGCGGCAGCGCTGCGGCATCGACCACGTAGCCGGTTTCCCACGAGGCCGAATCCTGCCTGATTCCGTCGAGCAGTGCGTTGCTCGCCGTTGCCCGAAAGAGCGTGCAGGATTGGCTCATCCGCTTTGGATTGAGACGCCGGCAGAACATGTCGTACACCTGTCGGGCAATTGCAATTCGCTCGGTTTCCTGATGCGCGTGTATATCGAGCATGGACGCGATGATTTCGATGGCTTCGTCCACGTCAGCAGTACGGCGCGATACCAGTTCGCGCAGCGGCTCGCTTAACCGGTGCCAGCGCCGCTCGATGTCGCGCATGGTCTTTACATACGACGTCGCCGCATCGTAGAAGGCGTGGACGAGAGCGGCTGCCTCAACAGACTTTGCGAGAGATGGTGAGGTCGTCTGAAACCATTCGCCCAGGACCGACGTGTATACGGTCGACCAAAAGAGGTGGTGGTAACCGTCGTCCATGGCGTCGAGTGTTGACCTAAGCCAAATCCTGGCAAGCTCAAGCGGTTCGGTCGAATTGGCAAATGGGTCGCGGAGCTGCTCGGCCTCCCCGTGCCGCGAGTAATGGTCGAACAGCGGCGGCGTTTCAACATCCCATGCCGGCGAATCCTCGATTTCTTCGTCGCCCCATGGAATTGCGTCGACCATTTCCAGCTTCTCCTCGACATCCGGCAGGATTGAGGTAAATGCGTGGCGAAACTCGGGACTGACCGCTGAGGTCGACAATGCATTCAACAGGTCGTCGTATGTGATGCGGACGAGCCGTTGAGCCTCGGAGTCGGATTCGCAGGTGCTGTGTGCAGCAGGAAGAAGAATTTGCTGCGCCCTCATACGGAGCGCGGCATACTCATCGAGCAAGGAGGCCAGGCTCTCCCGCAGGTCGCTACCCTCGATTTCGCGGATTAGTTCGGGCGATGTATTTTTCATCATCCAAACAATGACCTCGGGAACGACGGAAACGATGCCTTCCGAGCTTGAAAGTGACCGGTCCATGTCCGCGACTAGCTCGACGGCGAGGGCGAGGGCGGTTTTGAGGGTTTGTTGACGGCCGGAGCCGTTATTGGTGTTCATGGGATGGATTTCGGCAGTGCCAATCGCGATGGAGTTGCAATGAACAGTGAAGACTGGTGTTTTAGCCGCTTTCGGCATGAAGCGGATAAAACCGAAGTAGATACTGGCGATATTAATCGGGAGACCTTCTATGAATTCCGCGAACGCACAATCCGAGGTCGCTACGTTTCACCTTAGCCGCGATGACATCTACGAGACGTTGGTGAAAGCAATCGTCGACGATTGCGTGCAATCAGGCGAGCCTTCGTCGTACAAGACCTGGGCGTGGGAAATATTTGTACGCCCAGACCTGATGAACGAAGAACCGTGTGTCGTCGTCCCGCTTCCAGGCATTTCCTCGACGCGTATCCCCTCGACAACTGCGTTACCGAGAGCGTGCGTGATTCGAGAGTGGACCTACGACTGGGAGAAAGGGAGAGCGTACCTTGAACTGCGTGGAGAGCAGGTCCTGGTATGGGCCGACCAACTGGACGAGGTTTCATCGCGGATACTTGTGCTTTATCTATTTGATGACGGGCCCGTTCTCGACATTATCCCAGCGACGGAGGACGTCATGACGGATATCTGGGTGTACTCAATGAGTGCGCAGAATCATCACCCGCGACCTTACGAGTCCGAGTCTGAGTCGTCGAAGGGCGCCCGGAATGACGCGTTTCAACTCCCCATCGTGGTCCGAAGAGCGATCGTCGTGAGTGCGCGTGACGCAGAGTCCGGAGGCGCGCCCGTCCGGCCCGTCCAGATTGAGAGAGCTGGGCTCGAGGCTACAGATTTTGGCGCAGCGAAACAAACGGAATCTGCGTGGCAGGGCGATTGGCAGGATGCTTGGTCGGACGTCATCCCATTCGAGGGATTCTGACGCAGGCCTCGCGAAGCTCCGAAGAAAATGCGCCCACGGCGCTACAGCAAATTGGGGAAGCTGTAGCCGCTATCGGTGGGCCATTGATTCCGAGTTGCCTCGGTCGGCCCTGCTTGGTCGCCTAGCGCTGACGTCGTATCCAGTGAAATACGCTGATGAATAGCGGATGTGTCATCTCCATCGGCGTAAGTATTTGATTTAACAGGATTGGCCGCATAAAACTCAAATTCCGCATTTACGCGGCCAATCGGGCGACCAGACCCCGATTGCGTGATCGGTTGATGCTCGGTCTCAAGTTTGGAGAGTGCCCGTCACGACATTCCGCCGTCCTGTCACGGTAAGAAAGCCGCCAGTTCGCGCTTTCTCGGCGATGTGCGAAGTTTCGCTAGCAACTGCCGTCCGACCGGCATGATCTGCCACGGCCCCATCTCCCTGCTGTCGACGCTGCCCGACGCCAAGGCCTTTGAAGGTGCGATGGTGGCGGACGACCTCCGGAACGCCAACAAGCTGGCGGCAGATTGGCCGTATGCGGGCTACCGTCTGACGGTCCTTTCTTCGACCGAGGAACTGCTTGCCGTATCTCAGTTCGGTGGTCACCCGAAGTATTCCGTTTCGGACGCGCTCTCTCAGGCCGGCGCCCACGTAGACCGCCTCGGCGCGGCTACGCAACGAAATTTTTGTGGTCCTACCTGTCGAAGTCGAAGTTGACTGCACGGCTGTTGCGCATCGGCACGGTTGTCCATTTGCCGATGCGAGGCGGACACCACGCCCTCAAGCTACCCGCAACGAAAAGCGGAGAGTCGCGTGTGGCTGTCTGGCGCGGCCTTCATGCTACGTACAGAGGCGTGGTGCGCAAGTGTCTTTGATCGGGCGAAAATTGGCCAACTGTCAGTGCCTTATCCGGTGCGGCGAACCGGCGGGAAGCGTCGCTTGACAATTCGGGGGCCAACTCGACGGAAGCGCTCGCGCTTGTGCTCCTCGTCGAAGTGCGCCAGAGACGGCTTTATCAAGTCGCTGCGCGAAACAATGCCTATCAGTCGCATGGATTGCGCGTCGGAGACGACGGGCAGTCGCTCAAGTTTGTGCACCGCAAGGCGTGTTGCCACCAGGCGGCATGTTTCGTGTGGCAGCGCAAACACGGGAAGGTGGCCGGCGAGAATCGACGCAGTGGTAGTTTCGGTATGGTCCAAAGACTTGGTTGACGGCGGCAGAGGTGTCCCGCCGCATTGAGCTTCCAAGGATTCCCGATCAACCATCCCGAGTACTGCACCGTCGCGCACCAATGGATATGCGCGATGCGCCTGTGTGTCACCAAAATATCGTTCAAGAGCTTCGTGAAGAGTGACACTGGCATCGATCGTTTGCACCGCGTGTGTCATCACTTCATCGACGTAATGGCGCTCCAACGGGTCGACACCATACTCGCGATAGATGTGGTAACCCCGGCGAGAGATTTTTTCCGTCATGATCGAACGTCTCATCACGACGGTTGCGAAACCGTGTGCGACCAACGTTGCCGCAAGCAATGGCAGTAGTGCGTTGCTATCGTGCGTGAGGCCAAAGGCAAATACGATAGCAGTCAACGGAGCGCCAAGCGTCGCGCCAAGCGTAGCCGCCATGCAAACGAGCGGCCAAAGTGCGGGCTCCCCGCCTGGAAGTATGTGGCTGAGGACGACACCAAGGCCGGCTCCGAGCATGAGGAGTGGCGCAAGTACGCCGCCCGACGTTCCCGAGCCAAGCGCAACCACCCACATTACCGCTTTGACCGCAAGCAGCGTTACGGCGATTTGGAGCGGGATGTTTTGGTGCAGCAGGTCACCAATCACGTCGTAACCCACGCCAAGCGCGCGGGGTTCAATAAATCCACCGATGCCGACAAAGATACCCCCAAGCGCAGGCCACCACATCCAGTGGATCGGCAGTTTGCCGAAGAGGTCCTCGACCTTGTAGAGGGCAGCTGACAACCCTGACGCCAGCACTCCCGAAAGGAGGCCGGCGATGACGCACGACACTAGCGACAGCGCATCTGGTGGATTGGTTTCAAGTGGGAAGAGTGGGCCGGTGCCAAAAAAGACCGCGCGCGCAAAGCCTGCAACGGCGCAAGCGAGAGCAACCGGGAGGAAGCTGCGCGGGCGCCATTCGAAGAGCAGCAACTCGACGGCGAGTAGTACGGCGGCGACAGGGGTTCCGAATACTGCTGTCATACCTGCTGTAGCACCAGCGACCAAAAGCGTTTTCCGCTCGGCAGCGGTGAGCCTCACGAATTGTGCAAGCAGAGAGCCGAGGGCACCTCCCGTCATAATAATCGGCCCCTCTGCGCCAAACGGTCCGCCACTGCCAATCACGATGCCTGACGACAGTGGCTTCAGAATCGCGACCTTTGGAGACATGCGACTCTTTCCGAAGAGGATTGCCTCTATGGCTTCTGGAATGCCGTGACCGCGAATCTTTTCGGATCCGAAACGCGCCATCAGCCCAACGATCAGGCCACCCACAATCGGCAAGGCTATGACCCACACGCCAAGCGTGTTGTGCGCGGGGGAGCGCTCCGTAAACGAGAGCGTGCCGAAGAAAAAGATGTTCGTGAATAGGTGGATTAGGCTCAACAGAACAAATGCTGCCAGAGTCGCAATCAGGCCGATAACGGCGGCCAGGGCTGATACTCCCGGAAGTCGAGCGTTCGACGCGAAGTCACGTTTGTGGGTGTCGGGGTGAATCATGTCGGCTAGGTATCTAAGAACGTGAGAGCAGAAGGTCGAGCGTGAACGGCGAGATTTTGGCTCCGCCGTCCCAAGGCGTCTCCTGCGTCCGGGGCGACGTAGTGCTTGAACACCGAAAGCCTTCTAGGCGTGCCCGCGCACGAGGTCGGACCAACATGACGGCAGAGCGTCGGAGGCTGGTGGAACGCAGCTGAACAAATCACTGGATGGAATTTGTAAGGCTTACGCGCGCCAAGGGCTGATTATATCTCATTGTGATATATATTTCTTCCCACCCCCGCGGAGACTGGGGCACGCTGCCACGCTGCCCCGGGAGCCGAATGGGCTCGACCCTTGGCTCGCATATTCCGGAGAACATAGTGAACACAACGAAGCAGCTAACTTCCCTGGCGCAGGAATGTATTGCTGCTGTGCCGGTTGCGGACTTTAACAACGCCTACGCAAGCTGCCATTCTCGGATCATCAGTGGTCGCTGACCGAAGTGCGACATCCAGTGGCGACGCCCTATGGCGAGGTGCATCTTTATATTCCGGAGCGTCATCTGTCTGGCGGAGCCGGGGACATATCGGTCGAGATTTTTGAGCACGTTGCGAAGGAGGGGGCCAGTACGGTGTGGACCTGGTTGTTATCAGCCTGCGGCAGTCTGAATTCAATCGCACGGTGCTGAGCAGGTGTAACATTCCTCTAGCCATGCGACTGACAAACCGCGACGACCATTCGTTTGCAGAGTACTTCCAGACTCGCTTGGCAGATCTGGCGATTTGCTTCCAGTTCTGGACGCCTGGGATGCGTTCTTTGTTGGAGATGCAAGCCTGTTACCGACACGCATCCGTGTCTCCGAGCCACACAGCATCCGAACATGGCGCGGTTGAATTTGGGGAGCGCTGGGCAAAGGGCGCGAAGTGTAGTGGTTTGGCGAAGGCCGTGGGTGGCTGGCGCACACAGAATATTCAATCGCAGCCGAAGCCAGCGTCGGGGGAGGTGATTGTTGCGGCTGGGCAGCTAACAATTTCGCCCCGGCATCTACGATGCAGGGCTAGACCAACGGTCAGATAACCTCTTCGTCGACGTAGACTTTTCTGGGAAGCGCTGGCGGACCGAGTCGTGCGAAGACGACGGCTCGGCTCATTTATTGGGATTTTCGAACAAAGCCGCGAGTGATACGTTGAGTGCGTTGGCGATAGCATCAAGGGTGTCGATCGACACATCTTGATCGGTACCCTCGAGCACCCAAACATATCCACGAACAAATCCGCAGAGTCGGTTCAAACCTTCCTGCGAAAGGCTCAACTCTTGCCGAAGATGTGCGAGATTCGTTGACAGTGTGGCGCGTATCCCCTTCGGTCGCCTTCGGGGTTTCAAGATGTCATTTTCAATTGACAGTAGACAACAGATGTCGACGTCCAACGCCACTGCGAGCCGAGTTACTGTGTCCAAACGGGTATTGGCTGCACGCGCTTCTATCAGGAAAAGTGAGTTGCGGCTAATTCCAGCTGCCTTTGCAAGCTCTGTCCGCGTCAGTCCAACTGCCGTTCTAATTGCAGCGACGCGCGATGACACGACCTGACGCGCTGGGAAGCGCTCGGTGGCTTTCAAGATTGAGAAGTTTTATCAATTCGAATCGTCGTATCCTACCCGATCAAACTGATGAGCGAATCGCTCTTTGGCACCGACCGGTGTGAGCGGGGCAGAGACGTGGCCGGGACGACTCCGATTCATGAGTCAAACTCATGGTGCGCGAAATCGGGGAGTGACCGCCCAAAGAATCGTTTTTTGTGTGGCCGGTCCGATGCCCTGTCGTGGTGCAATTGGACCTTGCAACGAACATCCTGAACGGCGGCGCTTCGCCTGAAACCCAGTGTCCGTCAGGGTTTGGGCGGTATCTGTCCAAACCTATGCTGATGTTGAAAAAAACGGAAAGTGCCGAGGAAGGACTTTTTTGGGGTTTTTTCATCGGGCGCGTTCGCCGCTTGTCTCAAACAAGCACGATAGGCGAAAATTGTCGTGATTCAGGCGAAAGTGAGTGCAAGTTACAGACGATTATTGCGAAGTTAAAAGTTAATCGTCTGTGCGGCCACGCACTGCGCGAGCAGCGAGCCGAGCGCGCCGCCCGTCATGATGATCGGCCCCTCGGCGCCGAACGGGCCGCCGCTGCCGATCACGACACCGGAAGACAGCGGCTTCAGGATCGCGACCTTCGGCGACATCCGGCTCTTGCCGAACAGGATTGCCTCGATCGCTTCCGGAATGCCGTGGCCGCGGATCTTTTCGGAGCCGAAGCGCGCCATCAGCCCGACGATCAGCCCGCCGATCACCGGCACCGCGATCACCCATGCGCCGAGCGTGTTGCCCGCGGGCGAGCGGTCGGCGAACGAGAACTGCTGGAAGAAGAACAGGTTCGTGAACAGGTGGATCAGGCTCAACAGCACGAACGCGGCGAGTGTGCTGAGCACGCCGATCACGGCGGCAAGCAGCGCAATCTTCGGCAGGCGGTCGTTGGTCGCGAAATCGCGTTTGTGCGGAGCGTTCATTGGCGTGGCGAAAGCAAGAGTCAGAAATCGAGTTGTGGAACCTGGAAGGCGCCCTTGAGCGACTTCAGTTCGGTGCGGTGCATCGCGGCGAGCCGCGCGAGCAGCGTTTCGCCGGCGTCCTCGAGGTGCACCTCGACCTGGCGGCGATCCGTCTCGCTCGGCTTGCGCTTCACGAGGCCGAGCGCCTCGCAGCGCGACACGAGCGCGACGACGCCGTGGTGCTGCGCCTGCAGGCGTTCCGCGAGCTCGCCGATGGTTGCCCATTCGCGGTGCGGATAGCCCTTGATGTGCAGCAGCAGCAGGTACTGCAGCGGCGTCACGCCTTCGCTCTGCGCGGCACGCTCGGAGAAGCGCTCGAAGCGGCGCATCTGGTAGCGGAATTCGGAGAGCTGCTGGAAGTCGGACTTGTTCAGCGCGCGTCGGGAGTCGGTCATCGTCGTTCGGCGTATCGGTTACGGTAACGCGCAAATATATCACAACGTGATATAAATGGGCGGACGGCGCCGCTGCGGAATGTGCGGCGCGGCGGCGTCCGCGCGGTGTCCGGCGCGGTTTCCTCGCGGTTACCTCGTGGTTTCCTGTTAAGCGGCTTCGAGCATTTGCGTCTGCTGATACAGGCCCGTGACGAGGTCGGTCTGGGTAATGATGCCGACGAGCCGGCGCGACGCGTCGACGACAGGAATGTGGTGGTGCCCCGAGTGCGTGAACAGCGGCACGAGCGCGGTGAGCGGCATCGTCTGCGGCACCGACGCGACATCGCGGCTCATCACGGTGTGGACGCTCGCGGGCTGGCCGCCGATCGATTGCGGCAGGCGCGCGGACAGGCGTTGCCACAGCGGCGTCGGGCGGCGCGTCTGGCGCGTCAGGTCGGCGCGGGTGACGATCCCGACGAGGCGGTGGTCCCCGTCGACGACGGGCAGCGCTTTCACATGGTGCCGGTCGAGCATCGTGAGCGCGGCCGTCACGGACGTCGACGGCGCGACGCTGATCGCACGCTTCGTCATCAGGTCCGCGCAGGTGAGCTGGCCGAACGTGCGCGCGTACGCCTGAATTTCGGTTTCGCGCAGCAGCGCTTCGAGGTCGTCCGGATCGACGTCGAGCCATTCGCTGCGGCGCTTGAGCACCGCGTCGAGGTCTTCGCGCGTGAAGCCGCCGCGGGCGGACTGGTTTGCGCCGCCGGCCTGCGGTTTCGCGTCGGGGCGCGCGCCGCCGTGCGGATAGCGGTGGCCGGTCAGCGCGTGGTAGACGAGCGCCGCCGACAGCAGGATCGCCGATTGCAGCGCGATCGGCTCGAGCACGAAGCCGAAGCCGAGCGCGTGGATCGCGGGCCCGCCGAGCACGGCCGTCAGCGCGACGGCGCCTGACGGCGGGTGCACGCAGCGCAACGCGAACATCCCGCCGATCGCGAAGGCCACCGCGACCGCGGCGGCCGTGATCGGATCGGCGATCCATTGTGCGCACGCGACGCCGACCGTCGCGGCGACGAGGTTGCCGCCGATGATCGACCACGGCTGCGCGAGCGGACTCGCCGGCACCGCGAACAGCAGCACCGCCGACGCCCCCATCGGCGCAACCAGCAGCGGCACGAGGCCCGGCACGCCCGGCACGACCCTCATCGTGAAGCCGACTGTCGCGATGCCGACCAGCGCGCCCGCGCAGGAGCGCAGGCGCTCGCGCCAGCCAAGGGTCATGGGAAGCGGGAGGAAGCTGTGCAGCCATTGCCGCAACGTGCGGCGTGACGAGAGGGAGCCGGACGACATGGAACGTGGGACGAAAAGTAGGGCGCGCGCGAGCCGGGTGTGACGGAAAGCCGCAATTATATCTTGTTGTGATACAAAATGTCGCGCTGCATCAACGTGTTGCCGACATGCGACGCAGCAATGCGGCCGGCAAGACACATTCCCGTGATTAAAGAACTCATGGGTGGGGCCTGCCTGACGGGCTGGCTGCCCGGCACGTCCGGATCGGTCGAAGCGGGCGGCTTCGGCGAAACCGGCGCCAACCGGCACCAAACGGCCGTTCCAGCACATTTTTGTCCGCAGCGGCGTACAATGCGGCCAGCAGAATTCTCCCGAACTCCTGGACCACGCACGCGATGCCCGTTCTCCCGCCTTCCCTCCGGCACGGCGATCGACTCGGCGTGGCTCCCGGCCTTGATCCGTCCCCCAACTGACGCGAGCCTGGCCGACGCTTTCCCCACCTACTTTCCCGAAGCCAATTCAATGGACATGCTCGAAAACATGCGCCTGTTCGTGCGCGTTGTCGAAGCCGGCAGTTTCACCGCAGTCGCGAAGGAGATCGATGCGACCACCGCTCAGGTGTCGCGCGCCGTATCCAACCTCGAAGCGCACGTACAGACGCGCCTGCTGCATCGCACGACGCGCCACCTCGGCCTGACCGAAAGCGGCCAGCGCTATTTCGAGCGCGCGAAATCGATCCTCGCGGAAATCGACTACGCGAACGCGGAGGCGCGCAACGCGCTGCTGCGGCCGACCGGCAAGATGCGGATCCATGCGATGACGGGGCTCGGGCAGAGCCACGTCGTGTCGTCGATCGTCCGCTACCAGGAGGACAACCCGGACGTGTCGGTCGAGCTGACGCTCGCGCAGCGGATGCCGAACCTCGTCGAAGAGGGCTACGACGTGTCGATCGTGACGGCATCGCAGTTGCCGGATTCCGGCTACGTCGCGCAGACCTGCGGCACGAGCTGCAGCGTGCTCGTCGCATCGCGCGAATATCTGGCGCGGCACGGCACGCCGCAGACGCCGGAGGACCTGCCGAACCACATCTGCCTGCGGCTCGACACGCCGGCGTCGCCGGCCGACGAATGGCGGCTCGAGCACAAGGACGGCGACGAGCAGGTGTACGAGCTGCCGCCGGCGCCGTTCCAGGTCAATGTGCCGGACGCGCTGTGCGTCGCCGTGCGGGCCGGCCGCGGAATCGCGTGCGTTGCGCTTTACACGGTACTCGACGATATCCGCGAGGGCCGGCTGATCCGCGTGCTGCCGGAGTACCGGCTGCACACGCTGAGCGTCTACGCGGTGTACGCGACGCGCCGCTATCTCGATGCGAAGATCCGCACCTTCCTCGAACATCTGCGCACGACGCTCACCCCCGCGCTGGAAAACGACCTGCGCGAGCTGGACCGCCTGACCGTCGAGCACGCGCCGGGCGGCCGCATGCGCGCATGACACCGGGGCCGCGTGACGCTTGCGCGCAGGTTCGCGCGATGGCCGTCCGGTCGCGCCGCTCGCCCACGGCGGTGCTTGCGTGCCGGTGCAAGCAGGCCGGCGTTCACGCTCCGGCCGCCCGCACCGGCGCTCACGCGCCGGCGCTGACGCGGATCCGCTCGAAGCGTCCGGCCAGCCAGCCGTATGCGGCGATGCCGATCAGCCCGTGCGCGGCGACGAACCACAGCGCGCCCGAGAACGAGCCGGTGCGCGCGACGAAGTAGCCGATCACGAGCGGCGTGACGATCCCGGCGATGTTGCCGAGTCCGTTGAACACGCCGCCACTGAGGCCCACCATCCCTTCCGGCGCGGTGTCCGCGAGCACGGCCCAGCCGACCGCGGCAAGCCCCTTGCCGAAGAACGCGATTGTGATCAGCGCGATCACGACCGCGTTCGACGTCGCGCCGTTCGCGCACACGATGAGCGTCGCCATCGCCATCCCCGCGATGAACGGCGTCTTGCGCGCGCGTGACGGATGCATGCCGCGCCGGATCAGCCAGTCGGACAGCACGCCGCCCGTGAAGCCGCAGATCGCCGGCAGTGCTGCGACCCAGCCGGCTTCCATGATCGTCATCCCGCGTCCCTTGATCAGGTAAATCGGGAACCACGTGATGAAGAAGTACGTGAGCGCGGTGATGCAGTACTGGCCGACATAGATCGCCCACAGGTTCCGGTGGCGGAACAATTGCGCGACGTCGCGCCACGACAGCCGCGGGCGTTGCCGGACGCGATTCGCCTCGAGATCGACGAGCGCGCCGTGCATGCGCAGGTAGTCGAGCTCCCGCGCGCCGACGCGCGGATGGCTGTGCGGCTCGCGGTACCACGCGAACCACAGCGCGCCGAGCAGCACGCCGAGCATCCCCATCCACAGGAACACGTGTTCCCAGCCGAGTGTGTGCGTGAGCCACGCCATGCACGGCGTGAAGATCACGACGGCCATGTACTGCGCGGAATTGAACAGCGCCGACGCGGTGCCGCGCTCGCTGGTCGGGAACCAGCACGCGACGATCCGCGAATTTGCCGGGAATGCCGGCGATTCGACGAGGCCGAGCAAGAAGCGCATCGCGAACAGCGCGAGCGTCGCGGCCGCGCCCGACACGCCGAGCCAGCCGACCGTGCCCTGCAGCATCGTGAAGACCGACCACAGCATCAGGCTCAGCCCGTACACGCGCCGTGCGCCGAAGCGGTCGAGCAGCCAGCCGCCGGGGATCTGGCCGATCGCGTACGCCCATGCGAACGCGGAGAACACGATGCCGAGCTGGACCGGCGTGAGGCCGAGGTCGTGCGCGACGCCGGTGCCGGCGATCGACATCGTCGCGCGGTCCGCATAGTTGACGACGGTGACGACGAAGATCAGTGCGAGGATCGCGTAGCGGACGCGGCCGATCGCATGAGATGCGGCGGGGGACGCGGCGACGGCGGCGTCGGGTGATCGATTGGGCATGCGTGTCTCCGGGCCTCCGTCGTGCGGAGGTGTGTTGTCGTGTCAGGGCCGGTCGAATGCCGGCGGACGGCGTACGGCGTACGGCGTACGGCGTACGGCGTACGGCGTGCGGTGGCCGGGCGGCGCAATCGACGCCGCGCCGCGCGAATCAGCTCGTCACGCTCGTTGGCGGGCGCTGGCCCGCGAAGCACGCGGCGAGGTTGTCGAGCACGATCCAGCCCATTGCTTCGCGCGTCTCGCGCGTTGCGCTCGCGCGGTGCGGCTGCACGACGACGCGCTCCAGATCCAGCAGCGCGGCCGGCACGTGCGGCTCGTTCGCGAACACGTCGAGACCGGCGCCGGCGATCGTGCCGTCGGCTAGCGCGCGCACTAGCGCCGCCTCGTCCACGAGCTTGCCGCGCGCGACATTGATAAGGAATCCTTTTTTGCCGAGCGCGGCGAGCACGTCGGCGGTGACCAGCACCTTGCCGTGGTCGGCCGATGCGGCGAGCACGAGCACGTCGCTGTCGCGCGCGAGATCGGTCAGGTCGTCGACGAAGCGGTAGCCGCTGTCCGGGTGCGCACGCGGCCCGTAATAGCTGATCGGCATCCGGAACGCCTGCGCGCGCTGCGCGATCGCGCGCCCGACCCGGCCCAGCCCGACGATGCCGAGCCGCTTGCCCGTCACTTGCGTCGCGAGCGGTTGCGCAGCCTTGCCCCAGCGCCCGGCGCGCACGATCCGGTCGCCGGCGCCGAGGTCACGCAGTGTCATCAGGATCAGGCCCATCGCCATGTCCGCGACGTCGTCGGTCAACACATCCGGCGTGGTCGTCACGTGGATGCCGCGCGCGCGTGCCCGTTCGAGGTCGACCGCATCGGTGCCGATGCCACTGATCGCGACGATCTCGAGCGCGGGCAGCCGGTCCATCAGCGCGCCGGACAGGCCGTTCGCGCCGCCCGTCACGACGCCGCGGATGCGCGGTGCAACGCGGTCGATCAGCGCGTCCGGCTGCGGCGCGACGTGCAGGCGGTGCACGGTGTAGCGCGCCGTCAGTTCGGCGTCGAGGTCGGCGGGAAGCGGCTGCGTCAGGAGGAGATCGATGGTCATGAAGGTCCCGGTCATGCGGTGGAGCGGCAAGTGCAACCGAGTATAGAAATCGCATCGATGTTGGTCTAACATCAAAAACCAATCGATCAATACAACTTTTGAATGATTGAACTGCACCAGCTTCGCTGCTTCGTCGCGGTGGCTGAAGAGCTGCATTTCGGGCGCGCGGCCAGGCGGCTGTTCATGACGCAGCCGCCGCTCAGCCGGCAGATCCAGTTGCTCGAGCATGCGCTCGGCATTTCGCTGCTCGAGCGCAGCAGCCGGCAAGTGAGCCTGACCGCCGCCGGCGAACGCTTCCTGCGCGATGCGCAGCATATCCTCGAGTTTTCCGCGCGGGCGGAGCAGGCCGCGCAGCGCGTCGCGCGCGGCGAGGCGGGCCGCATCACGCTCGGTTTCACCGCCGTCAGCGCGTACCGGATGATCCCGATGCTGCTTGCGCACGCCGCGCATGCGCTGCCGGACGTCGACGTCGAATTGCGCGAGATGGTGTCGACCGTGCAGATCGATGCGCTCGTGTCCCGGATGCTCGACGCCGGTTTCGTACGCCAGCGCGCTGCGCGTCAGCCGCTCGAATACCGGCTCGTGCAGCGTGAGCCGCTGCTCGTCGCGGTCGCGGAGGGCACGGCACTCGCCGCGCGCGAACGGATCGACCCGGACGATCTCGACCGCCAGCCGTTCATCGCGTATTCGCCGAACGAGGGCAAGTACTTCTACGACATGATTTCCGGCATGTTCGCGAACGCGGGGCGGCTGCCGAACTACCTGCATTACGTCGGGCAGACGCATACGATTCTCGGCCTCGTGCGCGCGGGGCTCGGCGCGGCGCTCGTGCCGGCGTCGGCGCGCGAACTGCACGTCGGCGGCGTCGTGTTCCGTCCGCTCGCGGACGTCGACGTCGCGGCCGAGCTGTATCTGACGTGGCGCACGGACAACGATAATCCGGCGCTGCCGGGATTCAACGCGATGGTCGAGCGCTTTCTCGCGCAGAGCGCGGACGCCGGCACGCTGTGAGCGGCCGGCGCGACGCGACAAGCTTCCAGACTGAAAGCTTGTCGCGTCGACCGCTTACCGCGTTGACCGCTTGACGCGTGTACGGCGCTCGGCGCACGATACGTCCGAGCAGTGGAAGCGGGACGCGCTGGCCGCGCGACAGCCGCATCCGCGACACGCAAAAGAACAACGATGAGCCCTTACGCACTCGAATCGGTACTCGAAGCGGCACTCGAATCGGAAGTTCAACCCGGGCCGTATCGCCGTACCGGGACAGCGATCCTCCCGACGCATCTCGCGTCATGTTTCCGTCATCCGGTTTCGGCCGGCATATCGTTACCATTGT
Organism: Burkholderia sp. PU8-34; assembly: GCF_053427725.1. NCBI lineage: Bacteria > Pseudomonadati > Pseudomonadota > Betaproteobacteria > Burkholderiales > Burkholderiaceae > Burkholderia > Burkholderia sp. PU8-34. The sequence goes on along the minus strand of NZ_JBSAXC010000001.1, from coordinate 46,229 downwards.
CGTTCCGGGCATCGGCAACACGCGACGCCGGAGCTGATGGCCGCGTCGCACCGCCAGCCTCACCCCATCAATGCATCCTGAATGGTGCTGTCACGGGCGTGTCATGACGCCGGCCGGCGCACGTCCTCGCATCGCGGCGGCCGCTTCCCGGAGGAAGCCGGCGCCGACGGAGTCCGAAGCATTTCGAATGAGCTTGAAAGAGAAACAAAACGCAGTTCAGTTCGAGGTTCAAGGAGAAACTCATGTCGCAGCTTTCGCATGAAGCAAACGGCAGTTCGGGGAATCGCAAGGCAACGCTGATCAAGTGGGCGATCATCATCGCGGGCGTCGCGATCGCGGCGCCCGCCGCGCTGTTCGTGCTGAAGGGGATGATCGCGCTGATCACCGCGGCGGTCGTCGGTCTCGGCGCGATCTACTTCGCGCCGGTCGTCGCGATGAAGTTCGCGAACCAGAAGGTCAGGATGATCGTCGAGGAGGCGCAGTCGAATCCGATCGAGACGCTGATCAACCAGCTCGCGGAAAAGCGCGTGGCCGCGCAGAAGTTCGCGGACAGCATCACCGCGTTTCGCACCGAGGTGAAGAATTTCGAGAACAAGACCGAGCAGTTCGAAAAGCAGTATCCGGACGACGCGCCGCGCTTCAGGGCGCAGCTCGACACGATGAAGCAGCTCCTCGCGTTTCGCGAAAGCCGCTACAAGCAGGTGCAGAGCGAGCTGAAGAACTTTGCGTCGGCGATCGACCGCGCGAAGGCGATGTGGGACATGTCGCAGGCCGCGCAGCAGATGAACAAGCTCGCGGGCCGGCAGACCGCCGACACGTTCGAGCAGATCAAGACCGACGTCGCCGTCGATTCGGTAATGCGCTCGGTGAACAAGGCGTTCTCCGAAATGGAGACGTCGCTGATGGACAACCCCGAAGTCAAGCAGGCGCAGCAGCAGGCCGCAGTCGACGGCAGCCGCCCGCACGGCCTTGAAGCGGCGAACCCTGCCCAGTTGCCGTCGAAACAACAATAACCTCCTGCAGGCACGTGAACATGAAAAAGCTTCTCGGTGCAGTCGCATTTCTGGTGGTGCTCGTCGGCATCTGGTTCGTGCGTCAGGGGGGCGGCTTGCCGAAGCTGGCGCCCGCGCAGGATGCGACACCGGCCGCCACGTCCGCGCAGGCGAACGGCAGCGGCCAGCCGGCGCCGCCCGCGCAGCCCGGCAACGTGTTGCCGGCCGGCTTCAAGCCGGAAGCCAGCACGCTGAAATCGATCGCGGAAAATGGTGTCGTCAGGATCTCGGTGCAGAATCCGAGCGAGCCGTTCTTCGGCGAGGACAAGGGCGCGCCGCACGGCTTCAACGTCGAGTTCGCGCAGTTGCTGTTCTCGGATCCGTCGTTCTCGCATGGCGGCAAGCCGATCGTCGTCGATACGCGTCACGAGGTCGATACGTATCCGGGCGTGCCCAAGCAGCTGCTCGACACGGATGCGGGTGGCAACCATGTCGTCGACGTCGCGATGGACGGCCTGACGTTCCCGGACAACACGCCGTCGGGCGTCGTCTATTCGGTGCCTTACGTCGACGATTTCGGCTATTCGCTGATCGTGCGGCAGGGCTCCGCGATCCGCTCGACGGACGACCTGGCCGGCAAGACCGTCGGCATTCTGAAGGGCGACCCCGACGTGCGCGCGTTCGTCACGCGCCAGTATCCGAACGTCCGGTTCGTCGAAGTCGACGATTCCGATCCGGCCTTCATCGCGAAGAGCCTCGACGGCCGCACGGTCGACGCGTTCATCTACGACTATCCGTTCGCGGTGAGCTCGATCAAGGGCACCGATCTCAAGTTCGCGGTGACGAAGCTCGACGGGTCGAACATCGCGTACAAGATTGGCGTGCGGGCCGACGACCCGGACCTGCTGATCTACCTGAACGCCGCGATCGCGAAGCTCAAGCAGTCGCCGCAGTATCTCGAGCTGCTGCGCAAGTACTTCGTCAGCGATCAGGCCGTGACGACCTCGGCCGCGTCCGGCGAACACGTGTACGTGGTGAAGCAGGGCGACACGCTGAACATGATCGCGGCCAGCAAGCTCGGCAGCGGTCAGCGCTATCGCGAGATCCAGCGGCGCAACAACCTCGCGAATCCGAACCTGATCCTTGCCGGCCAGCATCTGGTGATTCCAGCGAGGTGAGCGGCGAGGCGGCCGGCGGCCCGCGGCGATCCATCCGCGGCTGACGTCCGCGTTCCGGCCCGGGGTCGTCAACAGTTCGACCCTGGGCTGTCGCCGGCAATGACGGCGAAAGTCTCCGGCAGCGTTTCCATTACCTGTTGACCGCGACGAGCGGCGTCAGCCTGTCGTTCAGGCGCCGGGCGTCGCCGTCGCAACGCGTATCCCAGCTCCCAGCTCCCGTCTCCGGGAAACCCCTGATACCGGGCTTGTCGGTCGTCGTACTACTGTATCGATACACTAAATCGATACAGTTGCGCATTCCGGCGCGACTATCCAGGAGACGACTGATGAACACGATGTCCCGGCGGCGATTCCTGCAAACGGCGTCCGTCGCCACGCTGGCGGCTGCGGGCGGCTTCCCGACGGTGGCGCGCGCGCAGCCGGCGGTGATGCTGCGCTGCTCGTCGTCGATGCCGGCCGACCAGAACGCCGCGCATTACGCGTGGTACGAGCGTCTCGCGGCGAACCTGAAGGCGAGCGTCGGCGATGCGATCCGGGTCGACTATTTTCCGAACAGCCAGCTCGGCAAGGAGAGCGACGTCGTACAACAGGTGAAGATCGGCGCGATCGACATGATGGTCGCGGGCTCGTCGATCTGGGCGACGGTCGCGCCGGAGTTCGGGATGCTCGATCTCGGCTACCTGTTCGACAGCTACACGCACGTCGCGCAGGTGCTCGACGGCCCGGTCGGCGCGAGCCTGAACGATCTGCTGCAAAAGCGCGCGGGCTGCTCGGTGCTGACCTGGGGTTCGCATTTCGGCGGGCGCAGCGTGTTCACGAAGAAGCCCGTGCAGTCGCTGCAGGCGCTGAAGGGCACGAAGCTGCGCGTGCTGCCGACGCCCGCGTTCATGGACACCTTCAAGGCGATGGGCGCGGTGCCGACGCCGATTCCGTTCGGCGAGCTGTACATGGCCGCGCAAACGGGCGTCGTCGACGGCCTCGAGCACGATCCGGCGACGGTGCTCGCGAGCAAGTTCGACGAAGTCGTGAAGTCGTGCTGGCAGACACATCACGTGTTCAGCGCGATGACCGTCGTGATGGGTCGCCGCGCGCTCGAGCGGATTCCGGCGAACCTGCGCCCCGCGTTCCAGAAAGCGGTGGCGGACGCGACCGTCCAGCAGCGCGCGATCGCCGCGCAAAAGGCCGACCAGGCCGAGCAGACGCTCCGGCAGCACGGGATGACGTTCCATCCGATGGCCGCCGCGGAGCGCGACGCGATGCGCAAGGTGATGCACGACCAGCTGTATGTGGCATTCGCGAAGCAGTATCCGGCGACCGCGCCGCTGTTTCCGGCGATCGCCGCCGCAAGGAGCTGAACGATGAACACGTATCCGATCGCGACCGACGCGTCCGCGCCTGGAGCGGCGTCCGCCGAAGCCGCCGCGGCGGACGCGGGCCCGGCGGCGAGCCCGGCGCTGGGGCAAGCGGCGGGACGAATCGCGCGCGCGCTCGACGCGGCGACGCGCTCGATCGAGATCCTGTCGGCGGCGGTGCTCGCGGTCGACGTGCTCGTCGTGTTCGCGTCCGTCGTCTATCGCTACTTCCTGCACGATCCGGTCGACTGGGCCGAGGAGGTCGCGCAGGCGCTGATGATCGTGCTCGTGTTCCTCGGCGCGGCGTCGGTGCTCGCGCGCAGCCAGCACGTCGGCGTCGACCTGTTCCGCGGCTGGCTGCCTGCGCGCTGGCAGGGCGCGCTCGTGCAGATCGGGCATTGGGTCGTCGCGGCCGTGTCGCTGAACCTGTTCGTGTCGTCGTGCCTGCTGCTCGCGGATTCGTATGGCCAGTTGACGCCGGGCGGGCTGCCGGGCTGGATCAACGTGTATCCGATGATGTTCGGCACGCTGTTCATGACGGTGTTCGCGCTGGCGAATGCGCTGAACGCGCCGCGCGCACGCGTACTCGGCACGCTCGCGCTCTGCGTGGCGCTCGCGGCCGGCGTGTTCGGCTGGAACGCGATGCTGCCCGCGCAGGCGATCTCGCCGGCGATGCTGCTGGCCGTGGGCTTCGCCGGCGGCCTCGTGCTCGGCGTGCCGATCGGGTTCGTGCTCGCGTTCTCGGCATTGCTGTACTTCCTCGCGGATCCGACGCTGCCGATCATGGTGTATTCGCAGCAGGTGATGGCGGGCGCCGATCATTTCGTTCTGCTTGCGGTGCCGTTCTTCGTGCTGGCCGGCCTGCTGATGGAATCGAACGGGATGTCCGCGCGGCTGATCGAGCTGCTGCTGCGGATCTTCGGGCGCGTGCGCGGCGGCCTCGGCCTGATCGTGATCCTCGCGACCGCGTTTTTCTCCGGCGTGTCGGGCTCGAAGCTCGCCGACATCGCGGCGGTCGGCGGTGTCGTGATGCCGGCCGTGCGCCGCGCGCGCCAGGACCCGGACGAAACCGCGGCGCTGCTCGCGTGCAGCGCGGTGATGGCGGAGACGATCCCGCCGTGCGTGAACATGATCATCATGGGCTTCGTCGCGAACATCTCGATCGCCGGGCTGTTCCTCGCGGGCGTCGTGCCGGCCGCGGTGCTGGCGGTGTCGCTCGCGGTCGTCACGGTGATCTGCGGACGCCGGATCGATGCCGCAACCGTGTTCGGCGAGCGCCGCGCGTGGCTGCCGCTGCTCGGCGGCGCGCTGGTTGCATTGATCATGATCGGGATGATCGGCAAGGGCGTAACGTCAGGCGTCGCGACGTCGACCGAAGTGTCGGCCTTCGCGGTCGTCTACGCGCTGCTCGCGGGGTGGCTGGCATTCCGCGAGCTGACGTGGCGCACGGTCGGCCGCGTGTTCGTGCGCGCGGCTTCGATGGCGAGCGGGATCCTGTTCATCGTCGCCGCCGCGTCGAGCGTGTCGTTCGCGCTGTCGATCGAGCAGATTCCGGCGCTCGTGTCGGGCACAATGGTGGCGTTCGCGCACCAGTACGGCGCGACGGCGTTCCTGCTGCTGTCGGCGCTGGTGATGATCGTGTTCGGCGCGGTGCTCGAAGGCGCGCCGGCGCTGATCATCTTCGGGCCGCTGCTCGCGCCGATCGCGGTGCAGGCCGGCATCCACCCGCTGCATTTCGGCACGGTGGTGGTCGTTGCGATGGGGCTCGGCCTGTTCGCGCCGCCGATCGGCCTCGGGCTGTTCGCGACCTGTGCGATCACGGGCACCGAGGTCCGCCGCGTCGCGCGGCCGATGGTGAAATACCTGCTGGTGCTGGTCGCCGCCCTCGTGGCGCTGATCCTGGTGCCGGCGTTTTCGATGTGGCTGCCGGCCCGCTTCGGCCTGTAGCCTTCACACTTTCATAACGCTATGAGTACGATTCAGGACGTCGCCCGCCACGCGGCCGTCTCGGTCAGCACGGTGTCCAACGTGCTGAACGGCCGGACCGGCCAGATGCGCAAGGAGACGCTCGCGCGCGTGAAGGCCGCGATGGACGCGCTGCAATACCGGCCGAGCACGCTCGCGCGCCAGCTGAAGACGGGCCAGACGCCGCTCGTCGGGCTGCTCGTGCCGTCGATGGCGAACCCGATGTATGGCTACATCGCACGGGAAGTCGAAACCTGCGCGCAGGAGCAGTACGGTTTTCGCGTGCTGATCGGCAACACCTATCGCGACGCGCAGAAGGAAGCGTCGTTCTTCGAGGATCTGTTCGCACATGGCGTGCGGCGCGTGATCGTGATTTCGTCGCTCGCCGACGAAAGCCACCTCGAACGCGCGGCCGAGCGCGGGATGACGGTCGTGAGCTACGACCGCCCCGCGACGCCTGGAGAGCGGTCGCAGGTCGATCACGTGAGCCCCGACAACGACGCCGCCGCGCGGCTCGCGACGCGCCGCCTCGTCGATGCGGGTCACACGCGGCTTGCGTTCGCGACGGTCGCGGGCATCACGATGAGCCGCAGCGACAAGATTCGCGGCTTTCTCACGGTCGCGCACGACGCGGGGCTCGGCGAGCACGCGCAGATTCTCGACGGCGGCCCGGCAAACGAATATGGCGATTCGGTGATCGTCGACGTCGGGCGCGCGCTCGGCCGCGGTCTCGCGGCGAATCCGGCGCGGCCGACCGGCATCGTCGCGGTCAACGACCTGCTCGCGCTCGGCCTGATGGCCGGCTTGCGCGAAGGCGGGCTGCGGGTGCCGGACGACGTGTCCGTGATCGGGATGGACGGCCATTTCCTGTCGGCGATCTCGAATCCGGCGCTGACCACCGTGCAGCTACCCGTCCCCGAGATGGCCGCCGAAATGGTCCGGCGCGTGATGCGCCAGGACGACGAAGGGGCGTCTCATCCGGAGCAGAGCGTGTTCGGCGGCGTCGTGCTGATCGAGCGCGACTCGGTTGCGCCGCCGCCGCGTGCCGACGATCTGGGCGGAGGGCGGGCATGAAGCGCGTATTCGTGACTCATCCGTCCGGGATGCTCGACCATTATTTCGGCGCGAAGGCGATGGACGCGCTCGATGCGATCGCACGCGCGACGTACAACCCGCAGGACCGTGAGCTGACGACCGACGAACTGATCGACGCCGCTCAGGCATCGGATGCGATCATCGGCTACCGGCAGACGCCCGCGCCGCACGCGCTGTTCGCGGGGCTGCCGAACCTTGGCGCGTTCGTGCGCTGCGCGGTCGACATCCGCACCGTCGACGTCGCGGCGGCGAGCGACTTGGGCGTGCTGGTCACGCAGGCGAGCCCGGGCTTCGCACCCGCGGTCGCCGAATGGGTGATCGGCACGATGATCGACCTCGGGCGCGGAATCGGCCGCTACGCGGCGGCCTACCATCGCGGCACGCCGCCGGCGCCGCAGATGGGGCGCGAGCTACGCGGCAGCACGCTCGGCATCATCGGCTACGGGCAGATCGCCCGTCACCTCGCGCCGCTCGCGGCCGCGTTCGGGATGCGCGTGCTGGTCTGCGACCCGTATGCGACGGTCGATGCGCCGCCGCTCGCGCAGGTCGATCTGGCGGCGCTGCTGCGCGATGCGGATTTCATCGTCTGCCTCGCGCCGGCCACGCCCGAAACGGCCAATCTGATCGATGCGCGCGCATTCGGCGCGATGAAGCCGGGCGCGTGCTTCATCAACGCGTCGCGCGGCGAGCTGGTCGACGAGCGCGCGTTGCTCGACGCGCTGGACAGCGGCCGGCTCGCGGGATGCGCGCTCGACGTCGGCCGCGCGCCCGACCAGATGCCGACGCCCGCGCTCGCCGCGCACTCGCGCGTGATCGCGACGCCGCATATCGGCGGGCTGACGCCGCCCGCGGTCGAGCATCAGGCGCTGGAAACGGTCGAGCAGCTGGCGGCGCTGTTCGCGGGGCGGATGCCGAACGGCGCGGTCAATGCGGCGCACGCGACGCGCATCGCCGGCTGGCGTTCGGCGGCCTGCGCCGGGCATGCGCTGACATGACGGACGTACTCGACACGCCGCGCGTCGCGAACGCGTGCGATTGCCACATTCACATCTACGACGACCGGTATCCGCTCGCGCCCACCGCGACGTTTCGTCCGCCGCACGCGCCGGTCGACGCATACCGGCGCGTGCAGCGCGCGCTCGGGCTCGCGCGCGTCGTGGTCGTGCAGCCGACGGGCTACGGCTATGACAACCGCTGCACGCTCGATGCGCTGGCGGCGTTCGGCGCCGATGCGCGCGGCATCGCGACGTTGCCGGCCGACGTGAGCGATAGCGAATTGCTGCGCCTGCATGCGGCAGGCATACGCGGCGTACGGTTCATGATGCTGTCGGGCGGGCTGTCGCGGTGGAGCGAGCTGGACGCGATGGCGGCCCGGATCGCGCCGCTCGGCTGGCACATCGACCTGCAGCTCGACGGGCGCACGTTGCCGGAGCATGAATCGAGGCTGTCGGCGCTCGCGTCGCGCGTCGTGATCGATCACACGGGGAAGTTTCTCGACCCGGTCACACCGGACGATCCGGCATTCGTCGCATTGCGGCGCCTGCTCGACCGCGGACATGCGTGGGTGAAGCTTTCCGCGCCATACGAGACATCGCGGGTCGGGCCGCCCGGCTACGACGACGTCGCGCGTCTCGCGTCGACGTTGGCGCGCGGGCAAGCGGACCGCTGCGTGTGGGCGAGCAACTGGCCGCATCCGAACGCCACGCCGGCGCCCGACGATGCGCGCCTCGTCGGCTGGCTGCACGACTGCGCGGCCGACGACGCGATCAGCCGCGCGATTCTCGCCGACAACCCGGCGCAACTCTACGATTTCTGATTGCGTGCGCCGGGGGAGCGCTGGCGTCCTTCGATCGATCCTGGTCGGACCGCCCGGCGCGCGGCGATTTTTGTCCGCACGGGCCGGACGTCGTGCGACGCGTCAGTGCGTGATCGACAGGAACAGGTAAGCGGCGAACAGCGACAGGTGGACGACACCATGCAGCACGGTCGTCCGCCCCTGGCTGAGCGTCAGCGTGCTGACCAGCAGCGTCAGCGACAGCAGCACGGTTTCCATCGCGCCGATGCCGAGCGTCAGCGGCTGGCCGACCCAGATGAACACCGCGGCGACCGTCGGGATCGTGAGCCCGATGCTTGCGAGCGCCGAGCCGAGCGCGAGGTTCATGCTGGTCTGCAGGCGGTTCGCGCGCGCGGCGGTGACGGCCGCGAGGCCTTCGGGCAGCAGCACGAGCGCGGCGATCACGATGCCGACCGCGGCTTCGGGCAGGCCGAGCTTGAACACCGCATGCTCGACGGCCGGCGACAGCAGCTTCGCGAGCAGCACGACCGCGATAAGGCTCACGAACAGCAGCACGAGGCTGAGCAGCGCCGTCTTGCCGCTCGGCGGCATCGCGTGCACGGATTCGTTCGCGCTGTCGTGCGACGCGAGGAAGTAGTCGCGGTGGCGCACGGTCTGCACGAACACGAACACGCCGTACAGCACCAGCGACGACACGCCGGCGAACGCGAGCTGCGATTTCGACAGCAGCGGACCGGGTGCGGCACTCAGGTAGTTCGGCATCACAAGCGACAGCACGGACAGCGACGCGAGCACCGCGAGCGCCTTGCTCGCACCGCGCCCCTGGAAATCCTGCTCGCCGTGCTTCCACGCGCCGACGAGCAGGCACAGGCCGACGATGCCGTTACAGATGATCATCACCGCGGCGAACACCGTATCGCGGGCGAGGCCGGATTTCTCGGGGCCGGCGCCGAGCATCACGGATACGATCAGCGCGACTTCGATGACGGTCACTGCAACCGCGAGCACGAGCGTGCCGAACGGCTCGCCGACCCGGTGGGCGACCACTTCCGCATGGTGGACGGCCGCGAACACGGCGCCGGCGAGCGCGGCGGAGAACAGCGCGATGATGAGGCCTTCGGCCGGCGCGACGCGCGACAGCGCGAGCACCAGCCACGCGGCAAGCGGGGCCCAGAGGGTCCAGCGCGGAAGCTGGTTGGACGAGATCGGCATGGTGGGTTTTCCTTATTAGAGTGGCGGCGGCGCGCGATGCGCGGCCGCGGGTTGGACGAAGCCCGGCCGGGAAATCCGCCGAACGAGAATGACGGTGCTGAAAGACGGCGGCGCGGGAACGCGCTGCCTTGGCTCGCCGCCGCGAGGCGGCAGGTGGTGCGGGCGCCGTAGCCCGTCGGGGGCGAAGCCCGATGCTCCGGCGCCCGTCGCGGCGAACCGGTTCGATGCGGCTGGCCGCCGGAAGCGGGGCGGGATCGCCGCCCGATGCGTGAGCTGACAACCTGGTTCCGACCCCGGAAGGGCGGACGGCGATGCGCTGCAAGGGCGGCGTGGCACGCTGTTCTCCCTGAAATTCCGGTGGTTTGCCGGATTTTATCAGGCGTTTGCGACCCACTATCCTGAAATCGAACGCTTACGTTGACCTTTCGGTTTCAAAAAAGTGCCCGACAAATTTCATTTTTTTGTTTGTACGGATCCGGTAACGCTCTCTTGCACGACAAATTCGGGCTCGCCCTGACATAAATCGACCGACCGGTCGGTTTATAATCGCTCGCATTCCCACTTCATGACGGATCGCAAGCGATGGCTGTTTCCTCTGCACAATCGGTGAACTCGGGCGCGCTGGCGCCGGCCGCGGTGGTTGGCGTGATCGGCGCGGGCGCGATGGGCGCGGGGATCGCGCAGGTCGCGGCGGCCGCCGGCCACACGGTGTTGCTGTACGACCTGAACGAGGCAGCCTGCGACAAGGCGCTTGCCGGCATCCGTGCGCAGTTCGCGCGTCTTGCAGAAAAAGGCAAGCTCGACCCGGCGCAGGCAGAGGCCGCGGGGCAGCGGGTGAGCGCGGTGCGTGCGCTCGCCGAGTTCGCGCCCGCCGCGCTGATCGTCGAGGCGGCGGCCGAGCGGCTCGACGTGAAGCGGGAGATCTTCGCGACGCTTGAACGCCATGTCGACGACACATGCGTGCTCGCAACCAACACGTCGTCGATCTCGATCACGTCGATCGCAGCCGGCCTGCGCGCGCCGCAGCGCGTCGCCGGCCTGCATTTCTTCAACCCGGCGCCGCTGATGGCGCTCGTCGAGGTGGTCAGCGGCCTCGCGACCGCCCCTGAGGTCGCGCAGGTGCTGTACGACACCGCCGCCGCATGGGGCAAGAAGCCGGTGATGGCGAAGTCGACGCCGGGCTTCATCGTGAACCGCGTCGCGCGGCCGTATTACGCGGAGGCGCTGCGCGTGCTGAACGAGCAGGGCGGCGCGCCGGCGTCGATCGACGCGGTGATGCGGGACGCGGGCGGCTTCCGAATGGGGCCGTTCGAGCTGATGGACCTGATCGGCCACGACGTGAATTTCGCGGTGACCGAATCGGTGTTCCGTGCGTATTTCAACGACCCGCGCTTCACGCCGTCGCTGATCCAGCAGGAACTCGTCAACGCCGGGTTCCTCGGCCGCAAGACGGGGCGCGGGTTCTATTCGTATGCGGACGGCGCGGCGCCGCCGGCGCCGGACGTCGAGCCGGATCGCGACGCGCCCGCCGCAGTCACGCTGTTCGCGCAGCACGGCCCCGCCGATGCGCTGCGCGCGCGTTTCGCAGAACGCGTGGCCGGCCCGAAGCAGGCGGATGCGCATCCCGATGACCTGCTCGCGACGGCCGGCCGCGCATCGATCGCGCTGACCGACGGCCGCACGGCGACCGAACGTGCCGCGCAGACGGGCGTGGCCGACCTCGTGCTCGTCGACCTCGCGCGCGACTACGCGCAGGCCGGGCTCGTCGCGCTGACGCGCGCGCTCCAGTGCAGCGACGCGGCCTATGCGGACGCCGTCGGCCTGTTCCAGCAGGCCGGCTATCGCGTCGTCGGCCTGGCCGACGTGCCGGGCATGATCGTAATGCGCACCGTCGCGATGCTCGCGAACGAAGCGGCCGACACGGTGAACCAGGGCGTGTGCTCGCCCGCCGATCTCGATCTCGCGATGGAAAAGGGCGTCAACTATCCGCGCGGACCGCTCGCGTGGGCGGATGCGATCGGCATCGCCCGCGTGCATCGCGTGCTGTCGCACCTGGCCGCCAGCTACGGCGAGGATCGCTACCGCGTGTCGCCGCGCCTCGCCGCGCTGCACGCGGCCGGCCGCAGCTTCCGCGGGTAGCCGCCGGCCCGCACCCGATCACGATAACGACATCACTCCACTGGAGGAGCTCCCCCATGACTGCCCCGACCCACCCGATGGCCGCGCTCGACCCGATCGAGACCGCCAGCCGTGACGAACTCCAGGCGCTGCAGCTGCAGCGGCTCAAGTGGTCGCTGCGCCACGCGTACGACAACGTCCCGCACTACCGCCGCACGTTCGATGCGGCCGGCGTGCATCCGGACGACCTGAAGACGCTCGCCGATCTCGCGAAATTCCCGTTTTCGACAAAGACCGACTTCCGCGACAACTACCCGTTCGGGCTGTTCGCGGTGCCGCGCGATCAGGTCGTGCGCGTGCACGCGTCGAGCGGCACGACCGGCAAGCCGACCGTCGTCGGCTACACGGCGCGCGACATCGACACCTGGGCGAACCTGATCGCGCGCTCGATTCGCGCGGCGGGCGGCCGCCCCGGCGACACGCTGCACAACGCGTTCGGCTACGGGCTGTTCACGGGCGGCCTCGGCATCCATTACGGCGCGGAACGGCTCGGCTGCATGGTCGTGCCGATGTCGGGCGGGCAGACTGAGAAACAGGTGCAGCTGATCCGCGACTTCGAGCCGAAGATCATCCTCGTCACGCCGTCGTACATGCTGAACCTGATCGACGAGATGGTGCGGCAGGGGATGGACCCGGCCGAGTCGTCGCTGAAGATCGGCATCTTTGGCGCCGAGCCGTGGACCGGCGCGCTGCGCGAGGAAATCGAGACGCGCGTCGGCATCGATGCGCTCGACATCTACGGGCTCTCCGAAGTGATGGGGCCGGGCGTCGCGTGCGAATGCGTCGAGACCAAGGACGGCCCGGTCGTGTGGGAAGACCATTTCTATGCGGAAATCATCGACCCGGTGACGGGCGAGGTGCTGCCGGACGGCAGCGAGGGCGAGCTCGTGTTCACGTCGCTGACGAAGGAGGCGATGCCGGTGATCCGCTATCGCACACGCGACCTCACCGCGCTGCTGCCGCCGACCGCGCGTGCGATGCGCCGCCTCGCGAAGATCACCGGCCGCTCCGACGACATGTTGATCATCCGTGGCGTGAACGTGTTCCCGAGCCAGATCGAGGAACTCGTCGTTGCGCGGCCGTTGCTGTCGGGCCAGTACCAGCTGACGATCTCGCGCGACGGGCACATGGACCGGCTCGACATCGCGGTGGAGCTGCGCTCGGAAGCCGGCGCGAGCGTCGCGGACACCGAGCGCCAGGCGATCGCGCGCGAGCTGCAGCACCGGATCAAGACGATGGTCGGCGTGTCCGCGGGCGTGACCGTGCTGCCGGCGGGCGGCATTCCGGCCACCGCGACCGGCAAGGCCAAGCGCGTGATCGACCGGCGCCACGCCGCGTGACGCGCCAACCTGCTTGAACACGTTTGATGCGAGGAAACCTGCTTGAAGATCGATGAACTGAAGACCCTGGCCGTCGCCGTCGATGCGCGCGGCATCGCGACCGTCGCACTGCAGCGCGGCGACGTGCTCAACGCGTTCGACGAGACGATGATCGCCGAACTGACCGACGTGTTCACCGCGCTCGGCGCGTGCGACGACGTGCGCGCGATCGTGCTGCGTTCGGACGGCCGCGCGTTCTGCGCGGGCGCCGACCTGCAGTGGATGCAGCGCGCAAGCGCGAACGACGCTGCCGCGAACCTTCGCGATGCCGAACGCTTTGCCGCGATGATGCGCGCGATCCGGCAGTGTCCGAAGCCGACGGTTGCGCGCGTGCAGGGGCATGCGTTCGGCGGCGGCGTCGGCCTGTGCGCCGCGTGCGACATCGTGATCGCGAGCGATCATGCGCGCTTCGCGGTCAGCGAGGCGCGGTTCGGGATCCTGCCCGCCGTGATCGGCCCTTATCTCGTCGAGACGGTCGGCCAGCGCCAGGCGCGGCGGCTGGCGCTGACCGCGACGCAGTTGAGCGCCGGCGAAGCGGTCGCGATCGGCCTGATCCACCAGGCCGTGCCGCTCGAGTCGCTCGACGAAGCCCTCGACAGGACGCTCGCCGAGCTGAGCCGCAACGGCCCGAATGCGCTGATGGAAATCAAGCGCTTCTTCGATGCGATCGGCGAGTATCCGCCGTCCGACGAACGCGCGGCGTTCACCGCGCAGACGATTTCGCGCGTGCGCGCGACCGCGGAGGCGAAGGAAGGGTTCGCGGCGTTCTTCGCGAAGCGGCCGCCGGCGTGGGAGCCGGGCGCCGCGTAAGCGCGCGCGGGCGGCGCGGGGTGGCCCCGTGCCGGGGCGGAAACAAGGGGGTGGTCGGTTTGCGCAGGTCGTGCGGGCTGGCATCGCGCAATGCCGCCGACGCACGCGGGGCGGCTTGCTGCACCCCCGCCGGCCGCCCCGCAAACGGGGACGGTTGCTCTACAATGCGTGACCCGGCGCGCCGCCGATTCTGCGCTGATCCGCCCTGACCGATTCCCCGCCCGATGATCGTCAACCGCCTTATCTCCGAGATCCTGTTCGGCTTCACCGGCCTGATGGGCATCATCAACCCGATCGGCATTGCGTTCCTGTTCCTCGAACGCACCGAATCGCTGACCGAGCACGAGCGCCACCTGCTCGCGAAGAAGGTCGCGTTCAATTCGTTCATCGTGCTGATGGTCGCGTTCTTCGTCGGCACGCCGGTGCTGCATTTCTTCGGGATCTCGATGGAAGCGCTGCGCATCGGCGGCGGCTTCGCGGTCGCGGTGTCGGGCTGGCGGATGCTGAACGAGCCCGACGTGCCGGGCGGCGGCGACACGCCGGTCAAGCCGATCGACGCGAATGCGATCATGACGCGCGCGTTCTTCCCGCTGACCGTGCCGCTGACGACCGGCCCCGGCTCGATCGCGACTGCGATCGCGCTGAACGCGAACCGCACGCACAAGCTGTCGGAATTCATGCTGTCGAGCATCGTGTCGGTCGCGGTGTCCGTGCTCGTCGCCGTCGTGATCTGGCTGACCTACAGCCGCGCGGCGCTCCTCGCGCGCTATCTCGGCACCGAGGGCACCAAGGTCGCGATGCGGGTGTCCGCGTTCCTGCTGCTGTGCGTCGGCGTGCAGATCATGCTGACCGGCTTCTCCGAATTCCTGCAGCCGATCGCCGATCAGATCAAGTAAGTCCCGGGCCTTGGGTGCGCGGCTGCCGGTGCTCGGCTCGCCGGGGGAGCCGGAGTCCTGCTGCATCGCGCGTCAGCGCGCGAGCGCCAGCATCGGATAAGTGAACAGGCCGAAGTGGACGACGTTCAGCCCGGCATGCGCGAGCGCAGCCGCGAACAGCCCGCCGCGGCGGTAAGCGATGCCGTATCCGGCGCCGGCCACCGTGCCGAGCACGACCCACGGCCAGCCGCCCGCCGCATGGGCCGCGCCGAACAGCGCGGCACTCACCGCCAGCGCCGCCCCGGGCCCCCACGCGAACCGGCCGAGCGCGCGCGTCAGGCCACCCTGCAGATAGCCGCGGAACAGCGCTTCCTCGGCGAGCGTCACGAACAGCAGGTTGTTCGCGAGCCACAGCCAGCCTGACGCCGGCCATTTGGGCGCCCAGCCGACCATGCCGAACGCGACCGCGCCGGCGAGGCACGCCGCCGACGTCGCGAGCGCCGCGACGACGCCCGTGCGCACCGCACGCGCGAGCGGAACCGCCGGTGCGATCCACGGCAACACCCACAGCAGCCACAGGCCGGCGAGCGGCTTGTCGAGGTTCAGGTACATCGTGAACGGCACGGCGTCCGGCGTGAAGCGAACCGGACCGATCGCGCGCGGATTGTGGAAGCCGGGCAGCCAATGCAGGCTCAGCGCGATGGCAAGGGCGACGAACGCGGCGTGCGCGGCGGCGCGCACCGCGGGCGGGCGCGCGGCGGATGCGCCCCATGCCGCCAGCGCGAGGCCGGCCAGCGGTGCCAGCGCGAGCGGCGCGAGCATCCCGAGCGCGAGTGCGCCGGCATAGCCGAGCGCGGCAAGGATCACGCTGGCGGCACGCAGCGGGCGGACCCATGCGAGCGCCGCTGCGGCAAAAAGGGCAATCCAGGTCGCCGTGAACGGCAGGGGCGGGACGGACATGAGCGGCGGAACTTTCGTCGGACAAGACGCCGCGCATCATACAGGACGGGGGATCCGGTTTGCCCGGGAGGGTGCGGCACAAGCGCGCCGGGGGCGGCCATTATCGACAATTAACGGCCATAACGGCCATAACGGCCATAACGGCCATTAACGGTTGTCAACGGTTGCTGATGGCTGTCAGCTGCCGGCGGTTTCGGTCAGGCCGTCGCGGGTCGGGATGTCGACGTTGTTGCGCGCCCGCATCCGCCGCCGGTACCAGAACGTCCACATCAGCAGGCAGCTGAACACCGAATAGCCGATGATCGGCGACACGACCAGCACGCGCTCGACCGTCCAGTTCGCGACCATCCAGCAGCGCAGCAGCATTTCCAGCGTCATGCTGGTGCCCCACACGAAGGTCATCAGGCGCAGCGTCTGGCGCAGCGCGGGCTGCTCTTCCCACACCGCTTCGAAGCGCGCGGCACCGCCCGCCATTTCGCGGGCCACGGTGGCGCGCGCGAGATAGAAGATCACCGGGCGTTCACGCACGAGCGACATCAGGAATATCACGCCGATCGCGCCGGACGCGAGCGAATCGCGCATCAGCAGCGCGCGCGGCCCGCCGCCGAGCGACATCGCGACGACCGACAGCGCAATGCCGAACAGCACGACGACGCTCACCGCATCGATGCGGCGCGCGCGGATGAATTCGAAGAGGGCCCAGAGAACGGGCGGGATGGCCGACGCGTACAGCGCGCCGGCTTCGCCGAAATGCGGATGCGCGACGCGGTAGGCGGCCCACGGCAGCATCAGGTTGACGACGAGTTCGAGGATCAGGCCGGCTCGCGGTTTCACAGGACGGATTCCCGGTGAAGGGTTCGGACGTGAATCACGTGCGATCCAGTATATCGGACATTCGGCGGTCGTTCGCGGCGTGCAAGATGCCGGATATTGCGATCCATTCCTGCGCATGTCGCGACAGGTCGACCATCGACCGCGGCGCGTCGCGTCGCGAGATCGTCGGCGAGAGCCTGCTGCCGGTTTCCGGCAGCAGGCGCCTCGCCTCCGGCATCAGCCCACCGCCGGCTGCGAGGTTTCCGGCAGCCGGCGCCTCGCCTCTGCCATCAGCCCACCGCCGGCCGCGAGGTTTCCGGCAGACAGCGCCTCGCCTCCGCCGTCAGCCCACCGCCGGCTGCACGATGATCTTCACGTTGCGGTCCTTGTTGTTGACCAGTTCCTCGAATCCGCGCGACACGATGTCGCCGAGCGCGATCCGGCCGGTGATCAGCGGCTGCACGTCGATCCGGCCGTCCGCGATGAAGCGGATCACGTCGGCGAATTCGCCGTTGTACGCGAGCGAGCCGATCACTTCCTTCTCGGTCGACACGATGTCGAAGAAGTTGAACGAAGTCGGCTCCTCGAAGATGCCGACCATCACCGCCTTGCCGGCCTTGCGGATCACGTCGATCGCGAGTTTCGCGGTCGTGGTGTGGCCAATGCATTCGAACGACACGTCCGCGCCGTAGCCGCCCGTCAGCGCCTTGACCTGCGCGACCGCGTCGGTCTCCTTTGGATCGATGACGACGCTCGCACCGACTTCGAGCGCCTTCTGCTTGCGCGCGGCGGACATTTCCAGCGCGATCACGCGTCCCGCGCCGGCCGCCTTCGCGCACATGATCGTGCACAGGCCGATCGTGCCGGCGCCGACCACGACGACCGTCTGCCCGACGATGCTGCCGGCCTTCTTCACCGCGTGCAGCCCGACCGCGAGCGGCTCGATCAGCGCGCCGGCCTCGGTCGGGAAGTGGTCGGGGAGCTTGTACAGCAGTTCGGCGGGCACGTTCACGTATTCGGCGAACGCGCCGTTGTTCATCAGCCCGGTGAACGCGAGGTTCTCGCAGATGTTGTACAGACCGTGCGTGCAATACCAGCAGGTGCCGCAATGCTGGCAGGCGTCGGCCGTCACGCGGTCGCCGACCGCGAAGCCCGTCACGTCCGCGCCGAGTTCCGCGATCTCGCCGCTGAATTCGTGGCCGAGGATGCACTGGCCCTTCAGGCCCGTCAGCGGATGCGGCGCGTCGACCGGGATGAAGACCGGGCCCGCGACGTACTCGTGCAGATCCGAGCCGCAGATCCCGCACCAGTGCACGCGGATCTTGACCCAACCCGCTTGCGGGCGGTCCGGAACGGGAACCTCTTCGACGCGGATGTCGCGGCGGCCGCGCCAGACGGCGGCCTTCATGCTCGATTGAATTGCCGATGCGGGTGTGCTCACGTGCTTGTCTCCGTCAGGGTTGTCGTCGGGCGCGAAACGCGGTCGCGACCGTCGCGCGATGGCGCGCCCGATCGGCATGCAGGAACGGTGCCAGCGCAATGCGCGAGGTTGCGAGGCCGCGTGCGACATCACGAATGTGCGCCGCACAAGCCGTGCTTCGTACGTATGTCGGGGCGTCCGGGTTGGGGCTCAGCGTGTTTGCTGCGATTGCGCAGGCATTCGGGATGCGAGACGCGTGCGACGTTCGTCTCACGCGCGTGAGACGAGTCGAGAGACGAACGCCGCCGGGGCGCGATGTGCGCCAGATCAACTGCGGCGGCGCGCGATCACCTCACGACGACGCTTCCCGGCGACTCGCATGGAGAAGAGACGATGACCGAAGCACCCGTCGCGGCGAACTTAGCCGCAGCGCCGTCGCGCACGAATCGGGCCGGCGCCGGTCAACGGCGACGAGATGATCTGTCCCGCATCGGTGCCGTGCGCGGCCCCGAGCGGCGTGACCGTCGGATCCGGGCCGGACGCCGCGCAGGCCGGACCAGCCGCGTACGGTTCGCCCGGCGTCCGGGATTGACGGGCGCCGGGCGGCCGGGCGTGCGCAGCGCGTGCCGCCGTGCGGGTTCGGCTACTTGAGATCCTTGCGGTACTGGATGAACCCCGCATTGTTCGCGAGCCGGTCGTACAGCGCACGGGCCGTCGTGTTCGTCTCGTGCGTGAGCCAGTACACGCGGCTCGCGCCGGCTTCGCGCGCGTGCGCGTACACGGCCTCGATCAGCGCGCCGCCCGCGCCACGCCCGCGCGCTTCGGCCGCCGTGAACAGGTCCTGCAGATAGCAGTACGGCCCTTCGGTCCAGCACGAGCGATGGTAGATCGCGTGCACGATCCCGAGCAGCGTGCCCGATGCGTCGAACGCGCCGAGCACGAACATCGGCTCGTCGGGGTCCATCAGGCGGGCCCACGTCGTCGCGAACACGGCATCGCTCAGTGCGGTGTTGTAGAAGCGCTGGTAGCCCTGCCACAGCGGACGCCACGCGGCCTCGTCGGCGGCGGCGAGCGGCCGGACCGCGACACCCGTCGCACCCGTCGCACCCGTCGCGCCGTTCTCGCGGCCGGCCGCGTCGCGCGCGTTCGCCTGCGCGTGGCGGATCGAGGTAAGCGACTGGCGCTGCACGCCTTGTGCGTCGAAGTTCGCAGGCGACAGCCATGCGTCGAACGCCGCCGCGACGGCCGGCCATTCGCCGTCGACGATCGAATACCACGCGGTGTCGCGATTGCGCCCCTTGGAGACGATCGCTTGCCGGAACGTGCCTTCATAGCGGAATCCGAGCCGGGCGGCGGCCTGCCGCGACGGCTCGTTCAGACTGTCGCATTTCCACTCGTAGCGCCGGTAACCGAGCGTGTCGAACGCGTATTGCATCAGCAGGTATTGCGCTTCGGTCGACACCGGCGTGCGCTTCAGCGCGGGCGAGAACGTGACGGAGCCGACTTCGATCACGCCGTTGGCCGGATCGATGCGCATCAGTGCGAGCGTGCCGACAGCTCGGCCGGTCGCACGGTCGATCACCGTGTAGTGCAGCGGATCGGCGCTCGTTGCTGCGCCGCGCGCGTACTCGCGGTAGCTCGCTTCGTCGGCGTACGGACCGTGCGCGAGATAGGTCCAGTCGCTGCCGTCGGCCGCCTGCGCGTACGCGGCGTACAGGTCCGCCGCGTGACGGTCGGCGTCGAGGGGCTCGAGACGGCAGTAGCGGCCGTCGAGCGTGATGCGTTGCGGGCGCGGGCGCGCGGTCCAGTCGGGAACCGGTTGGCCGATGGGCTGTTGAAAAGCGCTGGTGAGCGTGGACAAGGTCGATCTCGCTTCGGTTGGTGGCCGGCGACATGCCGGCATGCAGACGATCGTAGTGATCGCGAGGTACCATGAGAAGCGCCAGCACACGGCAATTTTATGGTGCCACGCCCCATTCGATGACTTCCGTTCTCTCTTCCGATGACGTTTCGCCGCAGCTCGACGCGCCGCTGTCGCGCGCGCCGGGCGCGCCGTCGCTGCAACGGCAGCTGTTGCAGCGGCTGCGCGACGCGATTCTCGGCGGCACGATGCCGGCCGGCAGTCGCCTGCCCGGCACGCGCGCGCTGGCCGACACGCTCGGCATTTCCCGCAACACGGCGACGGCCGTGTACGAGCAGCTCGTTGCCGAGGGCTTCCTGCAATCCGACCGGCGCGGCACGCGCGTCGTCGGGCTGTCGCGCCGGAGCGCGCCGCGCCGTCGTGCCGCGGCACCGGCCGTCGCGCAGCGGCTCGCGCGGATCCGCCCGAGCCTGATCGGCGCCGGCGAGTTCGAAGGCTTTCGGCCGGGCGTGCCCGCGCTCGCGCATTTCCCGGTCGACGCGTGGCGCCATGCGATCGATCGCGCGCTGCGCCGTGGTGGACGCGACCTGCTCGGCTACGGCGATCCGCTCGGCGAGCCCGCGCTGCGCGAATCGATCGCGCGCCACCTCGCAGTGACGCGCGGCGTGCGCTGCGAACCCGAGCAGATCGTGATGACCGAGGGCGCGCAAGGCGCGATCGCGCTGTGCGTGCAACTGCTGACGAACCCCGGCGACACGGTGTGGGTCGAGGAGCCCGGCTATCGCGGTGCGCGCACCGCGATGCAGGCGGGCGACCTCGACGTGGTCGCGATGCCGGTCGATCGCGAAGGCATGTGCACGCATGCGGACGACTGGCGCGACCGCACGCCGCGGCTCGTGTACACGACGCCGTCGAACCAGTTTCCGACCGGCGCGGTGCTGTCGATCTCGCGCCGGCTCGCGCTGATCGATGCCGCGCGCCGACATCGCGCGTGGATCATCGAAGACGACTACGACAGCGAATTTCGGCACACCGGCGAGCCGATCGGCGCGATGCAGGGGCTCGCGCCCGATTCGCCGGTCGTGTATCTCGGCTCGTTCAGCAAGACGATGTTTCCGGCGCTGCGGCTTGGCTTCCTCGTGCTGCCCGAAGCGCTGCTGTCCGCGGTGCAGGCAGTGCTGCCGGAGATGCTGCGCGGTGGCACGCGCCACGTGCAGCTCGCGCTGGCCGACTTCATCGAGAAGGGCGAATACGGCCGCCACCTTGGCCGGATGCGGCGGCTTTACCGCGATCGCCGGCAGGCGCTGCTCGCTGCGCTCGACGGCGGTTTCACGGTGCCGCATCGCGTCGAGGGCGGCCCGTGCGGGCTGCACCTGGCACTGCGCCTGCCGGCGCGCTACCCCGATCGCGCGCTCGTCGACGCCGCCCGCGCGCACGGCATCGGCCCGTTCGCGCTGTCGGGCTTCTCGATGCATGCGGACCCCACGCACAACGGCCTCGTGCTCGGCTTCGGCAACACGTCGGCCGATGCGTTCGAGCCGCTGCTGCGCACGCTGTCCGCGCTTGCGCATCGCCTCGGCGGCAGTTGAATCGGCGGGCGCGCACCGTCTTGCCCGGATGCAGTGTCGCGGTCACGCGCGCCCGGTCGACGAGCGCGCGCTCCGTGCACGTGTCGCGAACGTCGGAATTGTGCGGATTGACGAAACGCCCGGTTTGACCGGAACGAATGCTGCAGGCGTTCTGCGGCGCATGCGCCGCCGGCATCCGGAGTTTCGATTCGTATGCTCTGGCGCGCGGCGTGGACTATAAATGGAGCGTGTACTGGGGCTTGTCGGCTGCATGCGCGTCTCGCGCATCGGGCGGTGCGACGACTGCCGGGGGAGGTGCACCGTGGTTCGCCTGACGCTTGTCCGCGCCGTGCTTCGCGCCGCGCTGATCGGGGGAGTGTTTGCCGGTTGCGTGTCGCTGCAGCCGGCGGCCATCGCGGCGAGTCCCGCGCCGTCCGTGGCGAAGGAAAAACGCGTCGCGCAGCCCGCTGCCGCGCCGGTCGATTTTCCCGCGATCGTCGAGCGTTACGGCCCGGCCGTCGTGCACATCAACGAGGCCATGCCGCCCGATGCGCAGGCGGGCGCACCATCCGCGCCAGCCATGGCGGGCGCCATCTCCACGCTCGATACCGACGATCCGCTGGCTGCGTTCTTCCAGCGCGGCGTGCCACAGCCTCCTTCGCAGCCGCCATCGCCGGACACCGTGCCGCGCACGCTCTCGGGCAGCGGTTCCGGGTTCATCGTCAGCGCCGACGGCCTGATCCTGACGTCCGCGCAGGTCGTCGATCAGGCGACCGAGCTGACGGTCCGCCTGGCCGACCGGCGCGAATTCAAGGCGACCGTGCTGACCGTCGATACGCAGAGCGACGTCGCGATCCTGAAGATCGACGCGACGAAACTGCCGGTGGTCAGGCTCGGCGATTCGTCGAAGGTGCGCGTCGGTGAACCGGTGATCACGATCGGCTCGCCGGACGGCACGGGGAACACGGTCACGGCCGGCATCGTCAGCGCGACGTCGCACACGCTGCCGGATGGCAGCCCGTTTCCGTTCTTCCAGACCGACATCGCGGTCAATCCGGACAACTCGGGCGGGCCGGTGTTCAATCGCGCGGGCGAAGTGATCGGCATCGCCATGCAGGTCTACCCGAGCGCGGATCGCTATTCGAGCCTCACGTTCGCGATTCCGATCAGCCTCGCCGTGAAGGTGCGCGCGCAACTGCAGGCGCAGATGCAGGCACAGACGCAGCCGCAGCCGCAGCGCACGCCGTCGGGGAACGCGCTCGGCGTCGACGTGCAGGACGTCGGCGCGGGGCTCGCAGCGGCGTTCGGGCTGCCGCGTCCGGCCGGCGCGCTCGTCAACGCGGTCGATCCGGGCTCGCCGGCCGCGGCGGTCGGCATCAGGCCCGGCGACGTGATCCTGCAACTGGGCAGCCGGCCGATCGGCCACTCGGCCGAACTGAACGACGTCGCGGCCGCGCTGCCGCCTGGTGCGAAGGCGCCGGTCAGGCTGATTCGCAACCGCAAGTTGATGACAGTGACAGTCACGGTCGCGCCAGCGGCTCCGGCCGGTGTGGCGGGCGCGGCGGCCGCTGGCGCGGGTGCGGAGCCGGTTGCCGCGCCGTCCGCCGGCGGCGGCGATCGTCTCGGCCTGACGATGCATCCGCTGACCGACGACGAGCGTCGTTCGACCGGGCTCGCGGTCGGGATGATGGTCGATGACGTGCATGGGCCGGCGGCCGCCGCCGGGATCCAGCCGGGCGACGTCGTGCTCGAACTCAACGACACGCTGCTCGAAACCCCGGACGACGTCGCGGCGCTCGAAGCGAAAGGCGGGAAGGTGATTGCGGTGCTGATCCAGCGAAATAACGCGCGGCGGTTCGTGTCGGTGCATGCGCGGTAGGCGCGGGGGCGGGACGGCAAAGTGGCGCAAGGGCGGGCGAGTGGCCAGCCGCCACAGAAGGGGGCACTGCGGTTGAAACGGATCGGGTGTTGCGCAAGTCGGGCTGGCCGATCATGAGAACGGTCTGCGCGTAAAAGTGGAACCACCTTACCAGAGGCGAGAGCGGTGAGGGGAAAAGCAAAATTCTCCGAATAGGACCGATTCAATGAAATCATCAATTCGCGCAAACGTTAACTTTGGAATCGAATATTGAAGCTCTAGTCCCGCAGCGGATACCTCTGATTGATAGGGGTTACCACTTGCTTGAATCGAATCTTCCGACGGTATTAACTAAATCGACGAAGTCGGGGGCTGCGGCAGCAAAGCAACACGGGCATCATGAAATGTGTTTTTAAAATATGAGAAGGTGCATAGTAATGCTTTAATGACAAAAAATAGCTTGAGGATCGCAGTATTGAACGTTCCGCGGAGCGATCATGATATTTACCTTCCGGCGAAGGTTATGGCTGTGCCATCACGCGGTTTTGTGGGCAAGGCCTTCGTCTCATATTTGGTTGTTGCATGAACTTCGACGGCGGCCGCGTTTAATTCGCTTAGCAACGTCCTGATTGTGTCTCTGTTCGACTCCAGAGAACGGAGAGCGTGCATTTCTCCCTTCATCTAATTCGCGCAAAGGTCAGGAGCAACATCTGTGATAAATGGCAGTTGCCTCGTGGGGAAAGTTTTCGGCTATTGGCCGAAATTTAACGATTGAATATAATCCGGGGGAGAAACGTATGCAAAATCCGGTTGTTCCGGCGCGCCTTCTCGTATTGTTGGTGGCTGCGCTCGCTCTCCCTGGCTTCGCTCAGACACAGCCCCCGGCCCCGCTGGCTGCAATGGAACATCATGCGCAGGATCCGGCCGTTCGCATCGTGTCTTACAACGAAAAACACGTCATTGGAATCGATGGCAAAGACGATTCCACGATGGCGATGTCGCTCCAGGTACTGAAGACCAGCGCGCTGGAAGACGCCAAGCAACGTACCCTCAGCTTCAGCCGCAGCGCAGAGAAAATCGACGTCCTCGAAGCATATACGCTTAAGGCCAACGGACATCGTGTGCTCGTGCCGCGTGGAAGTTGGCAAATACGCAAAGACGAGGGGCGCAACGGCGCTACGGCGATGTTCTCCGACTACAGCAGCATCAGTTTGGTGTTTCCGGATCTGGCGGTGGGAGACACCACGGTGCTGAAATACCGCAAGTCGACAATCGAGCCGCTCTTCCCCGGCAAGCTTTCGCTCGATCGAAGCTTCGCGCGCAGTCTGGCCATCGACAATGCTGTGATCAGTGTGGACGCACCAGCGGAAATGCACCTGCGGTACGCCGCGCGAGACATGCAGGAAAGTGCTGTGGCGAAGGGCGGACGTCAGTATCTAACCTGGACCTTGCAGAACAAGGTGCCCCAGCTCACCGATCGCAATGACTGGTCGGTCGTTGATCCGGAGTCCGAGCCCGGTGTTGCATTGAGCAGCTTCACCGATTGGGGTGACCTGGCCCGGAGCTATGTGGAGCGCGCCACGCCAAAGGCGGCAGTGACGCCGCGCTTGCGTCAGCTGTCTGCGCAACTCGTGGGCGAGCGCGCCACGCTCGAAGACAAGGCCCATGCGATTTACGACTGGGTGAGCCAAAACATTAGCTACGGCGGAAACTGCGTGGGCATTGGCGCTGTAGTGCCTCGTGACCTGGATGTTGTCCTCGATGCCAAAATGGGCGACTGCAAGGACCACGCTACGCTTCTGCAAGCCTTGCTTGCGGCCCAAGGTATTGCCAGCGAACAAGTACTCGTCAATGCGGGCAATGTTTACAAGCTGCCCAAGATCGTCGTGGCCTCGACGGTTAACCATGTCATCAACTATGTGCCGGAAATTAAGCTCTTTCTGGACACCACTGACGGCCGCACCGTGTTCGGCCGACTGCCCGTAGCAGATCAGGACAAGCCCGTGCTTAGCGCGTCTTCTGATGTGCCGGCCCGCACTCCGGCCGACAAGGGCAATAACACCCAAGTCTTGAGCTCACGCCTGCATATTGACAATGATGGCTCGGTTGACGGCGATATCGCAGTGGAAGTGACTGGACTGTATGCAGAGCTGGCACGCCAGCGCCTACTCAATATCGGCAAAGACGAGCAGGCGCGCTTCATTCGCGAAGCGTTCCGCCGTGATGGCTTTGAGGCCGATGGCACCTTTGATTTCGACGACCCACTTCCACTGGTGGACCATTTTTCCTACAAGGGCACGTTCAAGGTGCGAAAGGCAGTCCGCTATCCAGGATCGGGCGGGCTCAGCATCACTCCTTGGCTGTACACGGAGGCGGCGGTGGACCATTTTGCGAAGCTAGCCTTGCTGCCGGTCGAGCCCCAAGATACGGTGTGCCTGCCCGGTGCAACTAAGGAGGAGTACGTCATCACGCTGCCCGAAAAGCTCCAAGTGCTGTCGCTGCCAGAGGGTGCCAAGGTGGACAACAAGTTTCTCAGCTATGAAAGCCGCTATTCACTGGAAGGGCGCGAGCTGAAAGCGACCCGCACATTGAGCGACCGGAGCCCTGCCAATATCTGCCCGGCCGACGTTTCGAAGCGGATCAGTGAGGCCCTGCGTCCCGTTTTGGACGACGTGCGTCAGCAATTGCTCTACAAGTAGGCAGGCGTCATGCTGCGAATCAATCTGCATGGCCATCGGCGAGATTGGTTGTTGGCTGAAGACTGCGCACCTCCCAATGCCACAAATCCGGATTGGAATGCAGCCCTTTCGCTCGGCGATTTCACGTCCGCTTCCGAGCAAGGCGACAGTCCGTTGAGGGTTAGCTACGGCTGATCGCGTGGGGCGGATACCGGCCAGAAGCGGACGGTCGACGTCAACGAATAGATTGTTGGCAATTGGCCTGCATGTCTTTGGTAACAACTGTCAGCGAGACATGTGAGGTAACTAGGCCGCCGAACGAGGGGGGGCGCGTAAACTCCTATCATAAGCCTCTTGGTTATGAAGATTGCATGAATCATTTCGATATGACCCAGTAACGCCGGATTTTTCTTGCGCTAATCTGAATGGCTCTCTGCAATCGGGATGATTCGAAATGGTCACCATCGAACCACCACCTATCCGCGCTTTTCCAAGGTCCTTGTCGCGAGGGACTTGCAAACTTGCTACCTCCCCCTGCCCGACGAACTCGAATGTGCGAGCCGTTCGCCGCGCTTCTCAACGTCAGCACCTCCGCCACCTCGGCATCAACGTACCTCGCTAGGCGTGAGGATTATGCGTATGAACTCTGCGCGTGAACAGGAGAAAAGAAGCGAACCGAGTGTAGCCGAGCTCCTGAGTGAGGCGGCAAGACTTTGCGCGAAGGGAAAGTATTCGCAGGCGTTCCCAATTTATCGACAACTTGCCGAATCGGGTCATCCAGAGAGTCAGGTGTTCCTAGGTTGGATGTTTGCAGAAGGTCAAGGTGTGCACGCGAGCCAGGAGGATGCGGCCCGCTGGTTCAAGCATGCTGCAGAGCTTGGTTCAGCAAGGGGTGCATTCTATCTCGGGCGATTGCTGACCAGTGAGGCCAAGTATGCTGATGCAGTTTATTGGTATCAGCGGTCCGCGAGGGCAGGGTACTCCCCTTCTCAATATCGACTTGGAGTTTCATATCTAATGGGACAAGGTGTTCCAAAGGATATCTCCTTGGCTTGTCGCTACCTTGTGGAAGCAAAGGCCAATGGAAATATCTTTGCCCGGCGTGACCTTGCTGTATTGGATATTCGCGGCTATAGGGGCGGGGCGCGGAGGTTCTTAGGCGCCTTCGAATTTTTGCTCGTACTGCTGGTCGGCATTGGTTGCGCTCTTAAAAGCCCATTCTCTGATGATCTTAGGGGGTGACGGAATGCCGATTTCTTCCATTCCTGTAAGGCGAATTTGGGCTTTCCGCGAGTGATAACGGCCGCTCGGAGTTTCGGACGTGGCGGCAGACGACCGGCAGCCATTGCCGAACTTCCGGGTTCGGCCAGAAGCGGTCTTCCAACAGTTGGGGCTAGATCGTTGACACCAGGGCTCCACGGACGCATGCTCCAACCCAATCGCCCGCGATGTTCCGGTGAGAACCAGCCTCGTTGCGATGTGACTGGTCCCGCGAATCGGAGGTGGCAATGGCAAAAAGTCGGAAGCTGGCCTCCCAACGACGCACTGCGATACACGCGGGATTATGGGTGCCGCTTTATTTTGCGCTCGTACCTTGGGCGTCGCTCGCATCCCCTCGGCAAGACCTCGAAGTACTGGGAAAAAGATTTCGCATTGAAATCGACAAGGCGTATCAGAAGGTTCCCCAAAGCGGCTCGACCCAAGAGATAGATAAAGCCGGGGACATTACTTGGCTCGCAGTTCGCTACATTCCGCTCGGAAGTTCATTTGACGACGCCGAAGTTATTCTTCGCGCCGCGGGATTTTCAGTCGGAGCACGGCCGGGACCAAACCAGCCGGGGAATCTACCGCATAGATATGATGTCGTTGCGAGGATAGAGCAGTACCGTACAAGCTTGCTTTTCTCGCGCACCGACGTGTCCGTATTTCTTTCGCCCAAAGCTCCCGGCGATTTTCAAGATGGTGTTTCGGCGATTTTTGCATCGTTTACGACGAGTTATTTGTAGCGAAATTACACGCATCCGGGTCGCGACGTACTGTTCAATAGTTGGTTGTGTATATCAGTTTTGCTGGCATCTAGAGACATGTCCGGCGCGAGTACGAGATTGAGGTAGTGTTTGCCGGTACGTCGTTGGGTCGCGTGCTCGCATGAAATGGAAAAGTTGCTTTGGCGAGCCATTCACGACGGCAAGCGGATGACCGCTCAGGGTTGGAAGTCGCCGGTCGGGCGTCGGAAGGCCGCGACCGGCCATGAAGAGACATTCGACGGTGCAGTATGGATTGTCGACAATCAGGCGACGTGGAGCGGATAAAATAGTGATGGCGCGCTCGCATGAAATCCACGTCTTGAAGGGCGTTAGATGCTCAATAAACTAATGAACGTTCTAACGTAGTTCGCATTAGCTTGGATACACACGACTAACAAGACAGCGCCGAGCGGATTTTTTAATGGGGTCGATAATGAAACTATGGAGACTTTGCGAGTCGATTGCCATGATAATCAGCGCAATATCGTTCTTGTCTGCGATATTCCTCTCCTATTATTTGGTGGACACGAGACCAAAGGCAATGGATGCCGGCACGGGGCGAACGTACGAACATAATGTTCACGGAAAAATTGCGTATCTAAATAAGACCGAGAAGTGTGGATTGAATACCTTGTTCTTCATTGCCGGGATTAGCGGAGTTCTTGGGTACGTGATCGATCGCAAGAAGCGGCCGTTCAGTTGATTCATTTATTCTTGACCGCGGTTGTCGTGTGAACGAGCTGGTTTGCGGTTCCGAAAAAGGTACTGGCACTCCAAAGTCTTCACCGTGCGGCAATCCAAGGAACTGGACTCGTGATAACAATTACGACCGTCGGTTTACGGGAATGGGTACGTCTGCTTCGGGTCGGTTCGAGCGGGTCGCGGATCCTGCGGCGACAACCGTCGGCTGCGGCCGACCACATCCGGCGGATGTCGGCGCCAGTTTCGGCCGTTCGCCAGACGGCTTCAGATCGTCGACACCGCCAACAGCAAACTTCCTTCGACCGGGACGACAGACGGGTGCTGGCCAAATATTAGGCTCTAATCTTCGTGAGATAAAAAACGCAGGCTCTGGCGTCAGCGGCAACTTCACCCTGTGGGCTATCAACAAGTTGACGGATTGCGTGCATTTCGCTTGCGCCCCCGATCACCGCCGCAATTTGAATTGCACGCCTGACCAAATCGGGTTGCTCGGATGCCAACGCCGCCCGCACTACAGCGCACGCTCTCTCACTGAAATCCGGGATGGTTTGCGAGAATTCTTCAACAATTTCCCGCAAGTGATCCACACCCACATAGCCCGGCGGTTCTCGTCGAGTCTGTCCCCAAGTGAATGAGTTTCCGTGCGGTCCACGTGTCGCCAGCCAGCGCCAAACCTCGTCGGTTGGATCTCCACCGAGCCTAATGATCTCATTGACGATTGTGCTATTCATAGGGATTGACCACCTAGTAAGAGCGGCAAATTATCGATGGAACCAAATGTCCGACGCTGTAAGTGTGAGGGTGAGCGGCTGCTATCGGCAAGTTCAACGGTCTCTTATGGGTCGGCTACGGACAAACACGTCAGGCGGTAGCCGGCCAGGAAGAGACCTACGCGCCTGCCGGGGAATGTCCGCTCCTCGGCCCGTACCGGCCGTAACACCCGGAGAAGCTGCCTCATTGTGCTGTGCGTCAACAACGGCGTGACCACACGCATAAGCCTTCCCGAGCTGCGACACGTAGAGTTACTTGGACTATCTGTCCGTTCTGCTATACCCAGATCATGAGCTGTGCGCGGCCCACGCGCCGCACGGCGAGTCGAGTGCCCGTTGCGACTGGCACGACACAGGGGCAACCCATCGGTGGGAACTGCTTCTTCGTGCTGGAGGCTGACATGGCAAATTACCTGTTCGTAGAATCGCGCGGTCCATATGGTGCCGGGGATACCCAGCACGTCGAGGAACTGGTCAGGGGCGTACGCCAGAGGGGCAACACGGTCACACTGTTCCTGGTTCAGAACGGCGTGCTTTCCACTCGCCCGGGGGCAAAATTCAGCGAGCGATACGCGGATCTGACGCGCAGCGGCGTCACCGTCCTTGCCGATGAATTCTCCCTGCGCGAACGGGCGATCGAACGGCTGGCGGAAGGTGTCCAGAAGGCGGACATAGGACAACTCGTGGATCTTCTCTTTGTGGCTGGGACCAAGGCCATTTGGCACTGAATCAAGGAGAACGTGATGGCTACTGGTATGAAATTGACGCTGGCACTGATGGATCCCCCGTATGAGAAGGCAGCGAGCACGACGGCGCTGCGCATTGTGGATGCCGCACTGCGACGAGGGCACGACGTAACAGTGTTCGCCTACGAAGGTGCAGTCAATCTGACCATGAAGGCGCAAGCCCCCCATGCCAATCCAGTCAAGGGCACATCCGTGGAGGAGGAGGATCACCCGACAACCAGGGAATGGGTGGCGGCCTTGTTCCAACTCGCTGCCCAGCAGGGTGTCAAGCTCGATTGGATCAACTGCGGCCTGTGTGTGGACGAACGCGGCGCAGGTGACTGGATTGAGGGTCCCCGCCGAGGCAGCCCGAAGGATTTTCTCGACTCCACGATCCAGAGCAACGCTGTGCTGGTAATCCCGACGAAATAGGAGCCGCGCCATGAAAATCCTGAGCATTGTTGAGACAGCGTACCGGGCCACCCTGGAAGAACAGGATGACACCATCCTGTGGCTGAACCATGTGCTGAAAAACGCCGGCGCGGACGTCAGCCTGCTGCTGTGCGGAAGCGCCGTGAACTACGCAGCGCGCGGGCAGGATGCCACCGGCCTCGCCTTCGGCGAGCGCCGGCAGGTCCATCCGCCGGCGCTCGATAAGGATCTGGATAAGATGATCGGCGTCGGCGTTGCCGTGTATGCGGTCACCGAGGACATGCGCGACTGTGGACTGGCAGGGGAAGATGTCATCGGCGGCCTGACGCCGCTCGCGCGTGCCGAGATCCCCGCCCTGTTCGACCGCTTCGATCAGGTCTGGCACTGGTAACGGCTCAACGCTGCACCGCAGTCTGCTGACCGGAGGGAACGCTTTGGTTTCGCTCGCAACCGTTGTGGCATGCCGTCATTGGGGCGCCCCGGCCATACACAACGGTCGCTGAGCGCCCGCTCTCGACGCTGACCACGCTGCCCCTGCTGTGCGCGCTGGATGGACGCGCGCACCGCGCGTCGCTGAACGACACGATGCCGCGCCGGATCGCCCGGCGCGGCACGCGGCGCATTCATGCGCCGACGCTCAGGGCTTCGCGCCCATCGTGAAGGAGAACTGCGCGACGCCGTCGACGCCGCCCGTCACGCGGTCGCCCGGCTGCAGCGGGCCGACGCCGGCCGGCGTGCCGGTGAAGATCAGGTCGCCGGCTTGCAGCTCGACCGAGCGCGACACGTACGCAATGATGTCCGGCACCGGCCAGATCATGTCCGCGAGATCGCCTTGCTGGCGCGGCTCGCCGTTGACCGCGAGCCAGATGCCGCCCGTGGCCGGATGGCCGGTCGCCGACACCGGCCGCAGCGCGGTCACCGGCCCCGACGCATCGAAGCCCTTCGCCCAGTCCCACGGCCGGCTCAGCTTCTTCGCTTCGGCCTGCAGGTCGCGGCGCGTCAGGTCGACGCCGACGCCGTAGCCCCACACGTGCGACAGCGCATCGGCCGGGTCGATCGACCGGCCGCCCTGGCCGATCGCGATCACGAGCTCGATCTCGTGATGGAGATCGTTGGTCAGCGGCGGATACGGGATGGTGCCGCGCGCCGGCACGACCGCGTCGGCCGGCTTCGAAAAGAAGAACGGCGGCTCGCGGTTCGGATCGGCGCCCATCTCGCGCGCATGCTCGGCATAGTTGCGGCCGACGCAGAACACGCGGCGCAGCGGAAAGCGCGCGGACGACTGCTCGACTTCGACGGAAGGACGCTCGGGAGCGTCGATGACGTATTCGGACATCGGATGGCCTCGTTCGGGTGGACAGCGGAAAGCCGGCGCAAGCGTCGCGCGGCAGCCGGCATGCGTGCAACGATACCCGACGCGCGCCGTGCCGGATGCGACGCAACTGCGTATTACCGGGACAAAACTACGTCCCGGACAAAACTGCGTCCGGGATAAAACTACGATGCGCCGCCGTCCGGCAGCGCGGCGTTCGCTTCCCGGTACGCCTTCGGCGACACGCCGACCCGCGCGCGGAACCGGCGCGCGAAATACCCCTCGTCGCGAAAGCCGACCTCGCGCGCGATCTCCGAGATACGCCGGCTCGTGTGTGCCAGCAGCGACTGCGCAAGCGCGATGCGGCGCTCGGTCACGAGATCGGTGAACGTGCTGCCGGTCTCCTTGCGGATCAGGTGCGCGAGATAGTTCGGCGACAGGAACGCGGCCTCGGCAGTGGCGGCAAGGGTCAGGTCTTCGCGGGTCAGGTTCGCGCGCACGTGGCGCAGCACGCGTGCGAGCGCGTCGCGCCGGCCCGCGCGATGCGCGCCGCGCTGCGCGAGCTTGTCGAGCGCGCCCGCGTACTGCGTGCAGACAAGCCCGATCAGCTGCAGCAGGTAGCCGCGCAGCAGCGTCGTGGTGCCGAACGTGCGCACGCGGTCGGTGTCGAGCATGCACAGCGCGAGGCGGCGCGCTTCGTCGAACGTGTCGCCGGTCAGGATGAAGTCCAGATGCTCCTGGAAGCGGAACGGCGTGAGTTCGGGGAAGCGGTGCGCGGGCACGTCCTCGAGGTCGAGCGGATCGACGTCGAGATCGGCGCGCAGGAACGCCTGGCTGAAGTTGATCACGATGAAGTGCGCGCCTTCCGGATGCGGAATCAGGTGCTCGCGGTACGGCAGCACGAACGCGAGCGCGCCGCGCGGAAACGGCCGCGTGACGCCGCCGATGCGCTGTTCGGTGTCGCCGCCGAGATTGAACTGGATCTGGAAATACGCGTGCCGGTGCGGCTCGGTGATCGCCTGGCGCGACGCCTGGTCGCGGATATAGAAATCGAGCCGGTCGCTGCGTTCGGGCATCCCGTACAGGCGCGGCGGGGCGGATGAGGACATGACGGATTCGGCCAATCGTGACGCGGATGGAGCCGCGATGGTACAGCGAACGGCGCGCGGCAGGAACCGCGCGTCAGCGCGCGAGCTGCCGCGCGACCCGCCGCCGCAATTCGGGCAGCACGTCGGTCTCGAACCATGGGTGGTGCTTGAACCAGCCCTGGTTGCGCGGCGACGGATGCGGCAGCGGCAGCACGTCAGGGCCGTATTCGCGCCACGCCTGCACGGTGTCGGTCAGCGACGCCTTGCGCGTGTCGCGCAGGAAATGCCGCTGCGCGTAGGTGCCGATCAGCAGCGTCAGCCGGATCGCGGGCAGCTCGGCGAGCAGCCGGTCGAGCCACAGCGGCGCGCACTCGGGGCGCGGCGGGTTGTCGCCGCTCGCGCCGCGGCCCGGGTAGCAGAAGCCCATCGGCACGATCGCGAAGCGCGTCGGGTCGTAGAACGTGTCCGCGTCGACGCCGAGCCATTCACGCAGCCGCTTGCCGCTCGCGTCGTCCCACGGAATGCCGCTCGCATGCACGCGGGCGCCGGGCGCCTGCCCGACGATCAGGATGCGCGCGTCGCGATGCGCGCGCAGCACGGGGCGGGGCCCAAGCGGCAGCACCGCTTCGCATGCGCGGCACGCGCGGATTTCAGTCAGCAGCGCGTCGAGCGACGCGCCGGGGCGATTGGACATCGATTTCGGTGGAGCAAGCTGGAAACGTAATGTCGCCAGCGGGTTGTCGTGTGCCGCCGCGACGCGTGGCATCGGCACGCGCACGTCATCGGACGCGCCCTTGTGGCGCGCATCGTGCGGCCATCCAGCAACGACCTGGAACGAACGCTTCCGACCCCGTCCGCTATCCGGCGAGCGCGGCGCCCGTCCCGGCGACCGCAGCATCATACAACGCCGGGTCCGCGATCGCCGCGGCGATCGCCCGGTCGTCGTGTGCGCCGGCGAGCATCCCCCAGCGCCGGTATTGCGACAGGAACCACAGGCCGTCTTCGGCGCGCGGCCGGTTCACCGTGCCGTTCGCATGGAACGCGACCGGGAGCGGCGGCGCGGCGAACGGCCCCGCGCCGTAGTCGCCGAGCAGGCGCGGCGCGATCAGCGCGGCCGGCACGCCGAGCGCCTCCGGCGATGCGAGCCAGCCGGCTGCCTCGATGCGGTGCGCAGGGCTGTCGAGCCACGCGCACGCGTCAACCAGCGTGCGGATCAGCGCCCGCGCCGTGTTCGGATACAGCGCGACCCAATCGCGCCGGCAGGCCAGCGCCTTCTCCGGATGATCGGGCCACACCTCGCTCGTCGCGGCGACCGTGCGGCCCGCGCGACACGCTTCGGCAACCGCATGCCACGGCTCGCCCGCACAGAAGCCGTCGAGCTCGCCGTTCGCGAGCGCCGCGACCATCTCCGGCGGCGGGATCACGACGCTGCGGATCGCGTGCAGCGGATCGACGCCGTGCGACGCGAGCCAGTGATAGAGCCACATTGCGTGCGTGCCGGTCGGGAAGGTCTGCGCGAACACCGGCGGGCGGCCGAGCGTCGCGAGCGCGTCCTTCAGGTTGCCGCGCGCGCGATACGCGTCGGCGAGCGGCCCCGAGAACGTGATCGCCTGGCCGTTGCGGTTCAGCACCATCAGCACGGCCATGTCGGCCTGCGGGCTCGCGATGCCGAGCTGCATGCCGCACACGAGGCCGTACAGCGCTTGGGCGGCGTCGAGTTCGCCGGACAGCAGCTTGTCGCGCACCTTGGCCCACGACGGCTCGCGGCTCAGTTCGAGCGTGAGGCCATGGCGTGCGCCGAGGCCGAGGCGCTGCGCGACGATCAGCGGGGCCGCGTCGCTCAGCGCGACGAAGCCGAGGCGGAGATGTGCGCGTTCCGGCGCGGCGGCAGGGGAAGTCGTCATGGCGATGACACTCATGGTTGCGGGTCGCCGGCGAGCACTTCGCGCGCGGCGTCGACGATGCGGATGCCCCGGTCCATCGCGCGCTTGCGCAGCGCCGCGTACGCGTCGGGTTCGGAAAGCTTGCGGTGGTCCATCAGCGTGCGCTTCGCGCGGTCGATCAGCTTGCGGTCTTCGAGCTCGCGCTCGACATCGGCGAGCCGGCGGCGCAGCGCGTCGTCATGCGAGAAGCGCGCGAGCGCCACCTCGAGGATCGGCGCGAGCCGCTCGGCCGACAGCCCTTCGACCAGATACGCGCTGACGCCCGCGCCGACCGCCGCGCGGATCAGCGTCTGGTCGGCGTCGTGGCTGAACATCAGCACCGGGCGCGGCGCGGTCGCGTTCATCACGGCGAGCTGCTCGAGCGTGTCGCGCGACGGCGATTCGGTATCGATGATCACGACGTCGGGCCGCTGCGCCTCGACGGCCGCAGGCAGCCGCGCGGGCGTCGCGACTTCGTTCAGCATCTCGTAGCCGAGGCGCGCGAGCGCGTCGCGCAGGTCGCCGATCGGCTTTTGCGTATCGGTGACGAGCAGCACGCGCAGCTTGGCGGGCGAAACGGACGCACTCATGACGCGAACGAAACAAACAGGGTGGCGGTGCCCGGCGGGGCGGTTCGTCGGCTGTCCTTCACGGACATGCGCTCGATGTCCGCCGAGGACTTCCGTCGGGCGTTGCGTGAGGCATGCCCTCGTACTTCGCGGCGCGACATCGTTCGGGCAGCCCGCAGGTGCTCGCCAATTTCACTATAGATGCGCGGCTTCGGCCGCGTCGCACGCCGCATCCTAAGCGGCCCGCGCGATCGCGTGCGCGGAGCCCGCAGCGTCGGCCAGCGCAGCCGTTTCGCCGATCGCGGCGCCGACCAGGATCACGGCCGGGCTGCCGAGGCCAGCGTCGGCGACGCCTTGCGCAAGCATGCCGAGCGTACCGGTCCAGCGGCGCTCGTCAGGCGTGCCGGCCCATTGCACGGCCGCGGCGGGCGTCGACGCCGGCAGCGCGGCGAGCAGGCCGGCCGCGATCCGCTCGATGCGGCTCATCCCCATGTAGATCGCGAGCGTCGTGCCGTTCGCGGCGAGCCGTGCCCAGTCGGGCTCGCCGTGATCCTGCAGATGCGCGGTGACGAACGTGACGCCCTGGCAATGCTCGCGATGCGTGAGCGACACGCCGAGGCCGGCCGCCGCCGCGAAACCCGACGAAATGCCGTTGACGATGTCGACCGGAATCGCCGCGTCCCGCAGCGTCTTCAGCTCCTCGCCGGCGCGGCCGAACAGCAGCGCCTCGCCGCCTTTGACGCGCACCACGTGCGCACCGCGCAGCGCGTAGCGGCGCATCAGCCGCTCGATGAACGCCTGCGGCGTCGAACGGCAGCCGCCGCGCTTGCCGACGCGCACGACGCGCGCCTGCGGCGCGAGCGTGACGATCTCCGGATTGACCAGATCGTCGAGCAGGATGACGTCGGCGGCCGCGAGCGCCTTCACGGCCTTCAGCGTGAGCAGGTCGAGATCGCCGGGGCCGGCGCCGAGCAGCGTGACCTTGCCAGTGTTCATGATGCTTGTCCTCTTGCCACGCATGCATGGCGGTCGAAATAACGGATCGGATGCGACTTGTGCCGGCTCCACTGCGCTCGCCGAAACGACAACGGCGTCCGCCCGTGCCGCCGCACGGAGGGACGCCGTTGTCCGGAAGCGTCCGTCCACGACGGGGTGGCGGGCGCGCGCTGCGGGTGCCGCACACCGGCGCCGTTGCCGGTGTCTTGTGCATGGCTACGCAATATCCGGGCCACCCGTGTGCCAGGCGGCGTCGGTGGCGTCGGTGTTCCGCCGCACGCCACGCGCGGTCGCGTTGGGCAAATACCGGCCGGCACGCGATGCATCGGTGCGATGCCGTATGCGGGTGCGCCATTCACCACGAATGTGCACTGCATTGCAGCACGGTGACAGTGCTGCATCGCACCACATCTGTGCCTCGCTGCGCCACGACGCGTCGCCGGGGCCGGGCGGAGACGTACCGCGCCGGCGCCCGAAATCGCCGCGAGCCCTTGCGTGACGGGATTTCGCACGACATGGCACGCCGCTTGCGTAGTGTGGTCCGTGCGAATCAACGGCGATTCGCTCGCAGTACCGAATACCGACACGCCCGGCAACGGGCTTCCTGGGCAACGGCGTCCTACGGATCGGGTCTCGACATGGGCGAGACCGGGTTCGCAGGACGCCGTTTTCGTTTGGTGAATGGGAAATGACCGACAAAGCTACCCGCATCGATCTCTTCAGTCTGAGCACCGCGCCGATGCGCGCGTTCCATCTGACGTGGATGGCGTTCTTCGTGTGCTTCTTCGCGTGGTTCGCGTGCGCACCGCTGATGCCGCTCATCGCGCACGAATTTCACCTGAGCGCCGCGCAGGTCGCGAACATCAACATCGCGGCGGTGGCCGCGACGATCGTCGTGCGGCTGGTTGTCGGCCCGCTGTGTGACCGCTTCGGTCCGCGTCGCGTGTATGCGGGGCTGCTCGCGATCGGCGCGATTCCGGTGATCGCAGTCGCGTTCAGCCACGACTACCTGTCGTTCCTGATCTGCCGGCTTGGCATCGGCGCGGTGGGCGCGAGCTTCGTGATCACGCAGTACCACACGTCGGTGATGTTCGCGCCGAACATCGTCGGCACCGCGAACGCGACGTCGGCCGGCTGGGGCAACGCCGGCGCGGGCGCCGCGCAGGCTTTCCTGCCGCTGCTCGCCGCTGCCGCTCTGATGCTCGGTTTCGGCGAGGCGTCCGCGTGGCGCGCCGCGCTCGTCGTGCCGGGCATCGCGATGCTCGTGATGGCGTGGGTCTACTGGCGCTATACGCAGGACTGCCCGCAAGGCGATTTCGTCGCGCTGCGCAAAGAAGGCGTGACGATCGACAGCGGCAAGAAGGGCGGCTGGGCGAGCTTTGCCGCCGCATGCGCGAACTACCGCGTGTGGATGCTGTTCGTCACGTACGGCGCGTGCTTCGGCGTCGAAGTGTTCATCCACAACGTCGCCGCGCTGTATTACGTCGACCACTTCCACCTGTCGCTGAAGGAGGCGGGCCTTGCTGCCGGCCTGTTCGGCGTGCTCGCGCTGTTCGCCCGTGCGCTCGGCGGCTGGTTGTCCGACAAGATCGCGGCGCGCCGCAGCCTCGACGTGCGCGCGACGCTGCTCTGCGCGCTGATCGTCGGCGAAGGGCTCGGGCTGATCTGGTTTTCGCACACGAACACGGTCGGGCTCGCGCTGGTCGCGATGCTGACGTTCGGCCTCTTCACGCACATGGCCTGCGGCGCGACCTACGCGCTCGTGCCGTTCATCGACCGCAAGGCGCTCGGCGGCGTCGCGGGCATCGTCGGCGCGGGCGGCAATGCAGGCGCGGTCGCGGCCGGCTTCCTGCTGAAGGGCGTCGGCGACGTGCAGCACACGCTGAGCCTGCTCGGCCTGATCGTCACCGTGTCGGCGCTCTGCGCGATGGCGGTGCGCTTCAGCGAAGAACACAAGGCCCGCGAGGCGGCGCTGCGCGAGCGCGCGCTGGCGGGCAGCATCGCAAACTGATCGTTCGGGGAAACCTCATCATGAAACTCATCGTCATCGGTCACGGCATGGTCGGCCACAAGTTGCTCGAGTGCGTCGCGGCGGACGCCGCCGGCGCGCTGCAGGTCACCGTGCTCGGCGAGGAGCCGCGCGCCGCGTACGATCGCGTGCATCTGTCGGAATTCTTCTCGGGCAAGACGGCGGACGACCTGTCGCTCGTCGCGCCGGGCTTCTTCGAGCAGAACCCGCACATCGACCTGCGCCTGAACGCACAGGTCGCGTCGATCGACCGCGATGCGCATACGGTCACGCTGACGTCCGGCGAAACGCTCGCGTACGACAAGCTCGTGCTCGCAACCGGCTCGCGGCCGTTCGTGCCGCCGGTGCCGGGCCGCGAGCGCGCGGACTGCTTCGTGTACCGCACGATCGAGGACCTCGAAGCGATGCAGGCATGCGGCGCGCGCGCGAAGCGCGGCGTCGTGATCGGCGGCGGGCTGCTCGGCCTCGAATGCGCGAAGGCGCTGCGCGACATGGGGCTCGACACGCACGTCGTCGAGTTCGCGCCGCGCCTGATGGCCGTGCAGGTCGACGAAGGCGGCGGCCGCACGCTGCGCGCGAAGATCGAAGCGCTCGGCGTGCACGTGCATACGGGCAAGAACACGCTCGAGATCGTCGACGGCGAAGAAGGCACGCACCGGATGCAGTTCGCCGACGGCACGCATCTCGACACCGACATGATCGTGTTCTCGGCCGGCATTCGCGCCCGCGACGAACTCGCGCGCGCATGCGGGCTCGAGCTTGGCCCGCGCGGCGGCGTCGCGATCGACGACAGCTGCCGCACGAGCGATGCGGACATCTACGCGATCGGCGAATGCGCGGCGTGGAACGGGACGGTGTATGGCCTCGTCGCGCCCGGCTACGACATGGCGCGTATCGTCGCGAAGCAGTTGACGGGTGAAGCGGCGGCCTTTGCCGGTGCGGACATGAGCACGAAGCTCAAGCTGATGGGCGTCGACGTCGCGAGCATCGGAGACGCGCACGGCGCGACGGCCGGCAGCCGCACCTACCAGTACGCGGACGAGCGCAAGCAGATCTACAAGAAGCTCGTCGTGTCAGAGTGCGGCAAGTTCCTGCTCGGCGCGGTGATGATCGGCGATGCGGCCGAATACGGCACGCTGCTGCAGATGATGCTGAACCGCATGGAGCTGCCCGAGTCGCCGGAATTCCTGATCCTGCCGTCGTCGGACGGCGCGGCGAAGCCCGCGCTCGGCGTCGACGCGCTGCCTGCGGCCGCGCAGATCTGCTCGTGCAACAACGTGTCGAAGTCGCAGATCTGCGCGGCGGTGTGCGACGGCGCGACGAGCATCGGCGCACTGAAGTCGTGCACGGGCGCGGGCACGTCGTGCGGCGGCTGCGTGCCGCTCGTCACGCAGATCATGAAGGCCGAGATGAAGAAAAACGGCCTCGCGGTCAACAATCATCTCTGTGAGCACTTCCCGTATTCGCGCCAGGAGCTGTTCCACCTGATTCGCGTCGAGCGCATCCAGACTTTCGGCGAACTGCTCGCGAAGCACGGCCACGGCCTCGGCTGCGACGTGTGCAAGCCGGCGGTGGCGGGCATCCTCGCATCGTGCTTCAACGAGTTCGTGCTGAAGAAGGAGCACGCGGGCCTGCAGGATTCGAACGACTACTACCTCGCGAACATTCAGCGCGACGGCACGTATTCGGTCGTGCCGCGCATGGCGGGCGGCGAAGTGACGCCCGAAGGGCTGATCGCAGTGGGCCAAGTGGCGAAGAAATACGGCCTGTACACGAAGATCACCGGCGGCCAGCGGGTCGACCTGTTCGGTGCGCGTGTCGAGCAGCTGCCGCTGATCTGGGAAGAGCTGATCGCCGCGGGCTTCGAGTCGGGCCATGCGTACGGCAAGTCCGTGCGCACCGTGAAGTCGTGCGTCGGCTCGACGTGGTGCCGCTACGGCGTCGACGATTCGGTCGGCCTCGCGATCGAGATCGAGAACCGCTACAAGGGCCTGCGCGCGCCGCACAAGCTGAAGTTCGGCGTGTCGGGCTGCACGCGCGAATGCGCGGAAGCGCAGGGCAAGGACGTCGGCATCATCGCGACCGAGAAGGGCTGGAACCTGTACGTGTGCGGCAACGGCGGGATGAAGCCGCGCCATGCGGAACTGCTTGCGGCCGACCTCGACCACGACACGCTGATCCGCTACATCGACCGCTTCCTGATGTTCTACATCCGCACCGCGGATCGGCTGCAGCGCACGAGCGTGTGGCGCGACAACCTCGAAGGCGGGCTTGACTACCTGATCGACGTGGTCGTGAATGACAGGCTCGGGCTCGCGGCCGAACTGGAAGCGGACATGCAGCATGTCGTCGATACGTACGAATGCGAGTGGAAGAAGGCCGTCACCGATCCCGAGACGCGCAAGCGCTTCCGCCACTTCGTGAACAGCGATGCGCCCGACGCGAACATCGCGTTCGTCGAGACGCGCGGCCAGATCCGCCCCGCGACGCCGGACGAGCGCGTGCGCGGCAAGCGCATCGACATCCCGGTGGTGCTCGAAACCGAGACCGCCTGAGCCATTCCTCCCGATCATCGCCAGCAAGGAGAAAGCCATGAGCAACGAACAAATCGAAGTGTCCTGGACCCCCGTGTGTGCGCTCGACGAGATCGTGCCGAACACCGGTGTGTGCGCGCTCGTCAACGGCGAGCAGGTGGCCGTGTTCCATGTCGCGCACGAGGCGGGCGGCGTGTTCGCGATCCACAACGTCGATCCGGCCTCGCAGGCGGCCGTGATGTCGCGCGGCCTCGTCGGTAACCTCGGCGAGCGGATCGTCGTCGCGTCGCCGCTGTACAAGCATCACTTCGACCTGCGCACCGGCGAATGCCTCGAAGCGCCGGATCAGTCGGTCAGCACCTACCGGTCGCGCGTGCACGACGGCGTCGTGTGGGTTGCAGCCTGACTCGCGGCCTGACGGACACGGAGCGCGCATGGCTGCCACGAACGTGAAGACGGTGTGCCCATACTGCGGCGTCGGCTGCGGGATGGTGCTGCATGTCGAGGATGGCGAGGTCGTCAAGGTATCGGGCGACCCCGACCATCCGACCAACTTCGGTCGGCTGTGCACGAAGGGTTCGTCGGCACACGTCGCGCTGCGCAAGTCGGGGCGGCTCGAAAGCGCGTTCGTGCGCCGCGCGCGCGACGAAGACCTCGTGCCGCTGCCGGCGCGCGACGCGATCGCCGAGACCGCACGCCGCCTGCGCGCGGTGCTCGACGCGCATGGCCCCGACGCGCTGTCGTTCTATGTGTCGGGGCAGATGTCGGTCGAGGCGCAGTATCTCGTGAACAAGCTCGCGAAGGGCTTCGTCGGCACCAACAACATCGAGTCGAACTCGCGCCTGTGCATGGCGAGCGCGAGCAGCGGCTACAAGCTGTCGCTCGGCGCGGACGGCCCGCCTGGCTCGTATCAGGACTTCGAGCGCGCGGACCTGTTCCTCGTGAGCGGCGCGAACATGGCGGACTGCCATCCGATCCTGTTCCTGCGGATGATGGATCGCGTGAAGGCCGGCGCGAAGCTGATCGTCGTCGATCCGCGGCGCACGGGCACGGCCGACAAGGCGGACCTGTTCCTGCAGATCCGCCCGGGCACCGATCTCGCGCTGCTGAACGGGCTGCTGCACCTGCTGCATGCGAACGGCAAGACCGACGCCGCATTCATCGCCGACTACACCGAAGGGTGGGACGCGATGCCCGCGTTCCTCGCCGACTACACGCCGGACAAGGTCGCCGAGATCACCGGCCTGGCCGTTGCCGACATCCGCCGCGCGGCGGAATGGATCGGCGACGCGCCGGAATGGACGAGCTGCTGGACGATGGGGCTCAACCAGAGCAC
Organism: Burkholderia sp. PU8-34; assembly: GCF_053427725.1. Lineage (NCBI taxonomy): Bacteria > Pseudomonadati > Pseudomonadota > Betaproteobacteria > Burkholderiales > Burkholderiaceae > Burkholderia > Burkholderia sp. PU8-34. The sequence continues at coordinate 3,798 of NZ_JBSAXC010000001.1, read as the reverse complement.
GCATGGCGTGTGGAACACGAACGCGATCTGCAACCTGCACCTCGCGACCGGCCGGATCTGCCGGCCCGGCAGCGGCCCGTTCTCGCTGACGGGCCAGCCGAACGCGATGGGCGGGCGCGAGATGGGCTACATGGGGCCGGGGCTGCCGGGCCAGCGCTCGGTGCTGTCGGACGCGGACCGGCAGTTCGTCGAGGACTTGTGGCGCGTGCCGCGCGGCACGCTGCGCACCGACACCGGCAATGGCACGATCGACCTGTTCGAACGGATGGCGGCCGGCGACGTGAAGGCGTGCTGGATCGTCTGCACGAACCCGGTCGCGACGGTCGCGAACCGGCGGACCGTGATCGCCGGGCTGCAGGCCGCGGAACTGGTGATCGCGCAGGACGCGTTCCTCGACACCGAGACCAACCGCTATGCGGACATCCTGCTGCCGGGCGCGCTGTGGGCCGAAGGCGACGGGGTGATGATCAACTCGGAACGCAACATGACGCTGATGCGGCAGGCGATCGCTCCGCCCGGCGACGCGCTGCCGGACTGGAAGATCGTCGCGGAGGTGGCGTGCGCGATGGGCTTTGCGGATGCGTTCAGCTACGCGTCGGCGGCCGACGTGTTCGACGAGATCGTCCGCTTCACGAACCCCGCGACCGGCTACGACCTGCGCGGCGCGAGCCACGCGGCGCTCGCCGATACGCCGCTGCAGTGGCCGTGCGCGCCCGATGCGGCGCACGACCGCAACCCGATCCGCTACCTGAACGACGGCGTGAGCCAGACGCTGCGCACGGCGGCGGACGGCGGCATGCAAAACCCGCGTATCGCATTCCCGACGGCGTCCGGCAAGGCGCAGTTCTTCGCGCGGCCGCACGTCGCGCCGCACGAGCTGCCCGACGGCGAATTCCCGGTCGTGCTGAACACCGGGCGGCTGCAGCATCAGTGGCACACGATGACGAAGACGGGCAAGGTGCCGATGCTGAACAAGCTGAATCCGCGCCCGTTCGTCGAAATCCATCCGGAAGATGCGCGCGCGCTCGGCATCGCCGCGAAAGACAGCGTCGAGGTCCGCTCGCGGCGCGGGCGTGCGGTGCTGCCGGCCGTCGTGACCGATCGCGTGCAACCCGGCAACTGTTTTGCGCCGATGCACTGGAACGACGTGTACGGCGACGACCTGTGCATCAACGCGGTCACGAACGACGCGATCGACCCGGTTTCCCAGCAGCCGGAACTGAAATTCTGCGCGGTGGCGGTGAGCCGGGTCGACGCGGCCCCGCCCGAGCATGCCGCCGACGACACCCCGCAGCGCGACCCGGACGTCGCCGAGGCCGCGCCCGCGCCGGCCGCCCCATCCGGCGCGTCTGCGACACAGGAACTCGACATGGCTGACATCGACATCTTCGCCGCCGCGCTCGGGATCGCCGAGACGGCGCCGCCCGAGCTTTCCGATGCGGAGCGCCACTACGTTGCGGGCTTCGTCAGCGGGCTGCGCAGCGATGCGGGCCGCCGCGCGGGCGGCGTGCCCGTGCTGCCCGCGAGCGCGCCGCTTGCCGCGCCGACGCGTCTGTGGCTCGACGGGATGCTCGCGGGGCTGTTCAGCCGCGCGACGGCCGGCCACGCGGTGCCGGCCGCCGTGCCCGCGCCGCAAGCTGATGGCGCGGCAGCCGCCGCAGCCGCGCCGGGGGGCGTGCGGATCGTCCGCACGCGGCCGAAGGTCGTGCTGCTGTGGGCATCGCAGACGGGCAACATCGAATCGCTGACCGAGGATTACGCGACGCAGTTGATGAACGCGGGCTTCGAGATCCGCACGACCTGCATGTCCGATTACCCGATCGCGTCGCTCGCGAAGGCGCAATACGTGCTGCTGATGACGAGCACGTTCGGCGACGGCGACCCGCCCGACAACGGCCGCGACTTCTGGGACGCGCTGAAGTCCGAAGGCGCGGCGCGCCTCGACGGCGTGCATTTCGCGGTGCTCGCGTTCGGCGACCGCAACTACGACCAGTTCTGCGGCCACGGGCGCCAGCTCGACGCACGGTTCGCCGAACTCGGCGCGACGCGGCTGTCGCCACGCGTCGATTGCGACGTCGAATTCCAGGCCGACGCGGACCGCTGGCTCGAACGCATCGTCGCGCGGATCAAGGAAGAGGACGCGGCGCTGCACGCGGTGCCGGCGGACGGGATGATCCCGCCGGGCGCATTGCCGACGAAGGCGCATCCGGCGCCGTCGCGGCTCGTCGCGAACCTGCGGCTCAATCATCCGGGGGCGGCGAAGGACACGCGCTACGTGTCGCTGTCGACCGAAGGCGCGAACCTCGAATACGAGACCGGCGACGCGCTCGGCGTGTGGCCGACCAACTGCCCGGCGCTCGTCGACGAGCTGCTCGACATCACCGCGCTGAAAGCCGACACGCCGGTGACGGTGCCGGGCGTCGGCGACGTGCGGCTCGGCGATGCCCTCGCACGTCACCTCGACATCACGCGCCCGCATCCGGACGCGCTCGCGTTCATCGCCGCGCGCAGTTCGAACGGCGCGCTGAAGGCGCTGCTCGGCGACGAGCGCAAGACCGACCTGAAGAACTGGCTGTGGGGCCAGCAGCTTGCCGACGTGCTGCACGAGTACCCGGTCGAACTGTCGGGCGCGGACCTCGTCGGCATGCTGAAGCGGATGCAGCCGCGCCTCTACTCGATCGCATCGAGCCCGAACGCGCATCGCGGCGAGATCCACCTGACGGTGTCCGCCGTGCGCTATCACAACGGCCGCCGCGCGCGCAAAGGCGTCGCGTCGACGTTCCTCGCGGATCGCGCGGACGACGGCCGCGTGCCGGTGTTCGTGCAGAAGTCCGCGCATTTCCGGCCGCCGGCGAGCGGCGATGTGCCGATCGTGATGGTCGGGCCTGGCACGGGTATCGCGCCGTTTCGCGGCTTCCTGCACGAGCGCGAAGCGCGCGGCGCGCGTGGCCGCAACTGGCTGTTCTTCGGCGAGCAGCACGCGCAGACCGACTTCTACTATCGCGACGAGCTTGCCACGATGCGCGACAGCGGCTTTCTGACGCGGCTCGATCTCGCGTTCTCGCGGGATCAGGCGGAGAAGGTGTACGTGCAGGACCGGATGCGCGAGCAGGGCGCCGAGCTGTTCGCGTGGCTGGAGGAGGGCGCGCATTTCTATGTGTGTGGCGATGCGTCCAGGATGGCGAAGGACGTCGATGCCGCGCTGAAATCGGTGGTCGCCGTGCACGGCGGGATGTCGGAGGACAAGGCCGGCGAGTATGTCGCGCGGCTCGCGAAGGAGCGGAGGTACGTGCGGGATGTGTATTGAGCGGCGCTCTTCGCCAGCGTGTGTTCCGTTGTTGCTGTCACTTCATGCTTGAGCGAGCCTTCCGCAACATTTTGTGACTATTTCTTGATAGTCGGAATGCGGTGCGATATCGGGGCGATTTGCATCTGAAGTAAAAGCGACCGGGATGAAATGACGATAAATCCAGGTTGGTTGGCGCCCTGAAGCAGCGGATTTTCCGGGAATTCAGGAGTGCAATAGGACTGGTCCTAAAGATCTTCTTTTCGCAAGATGCAAGGAGTTTGGTGCTTGGCAATTTCTGACGATTGCCATGTGGTTTTCTGACGGTGTGGTTGCTATCGTTCGTCGTTCTGAAAGAAACGCCGGTAAGAACGATGAACAACAAGACCTACCGTCTGGTGTATTCCAGACTCCGGGGAATGGTGGTGGCGGTCGAAGAGACAGCGACTGCCGCGGGGAAAACGGCATCCGGCGAGGGCCGTGCCGGCCGCCGTGCGATCGGCGGTTCGGGC